>NZ_JAOWEE010000057.1:223424-489639 GCF_030334295.1 Citrobacter sp. Cf088 | reverse complement strand
CCCCGCCTCACCGCCATATTTAAAGAAGAGCTCGTACGCAAGTACGGGCTTTTTTTTCGTATGTTGCACAGCATGGCGGGGATATCGCCCCGCTCAAGGTTTCTGCTCTACTTATCGCTGGTAGCGGCATGCATGAGACTTATCATGCCGGATTTCTTCATCAAATCACGCCAGATCCTCCGGTCCAGATTGCAGGTAATGACCTTCATAGCGGTTTACTCTTTCTCAAGCAACCAGCAGCGGAAGCCATCACCCATTGCCTAGTCCTGCGCAGTTTGCCCGCCAATACTCTCGGTTGTGCTGAGATATCAGCAAGCTGGTGGAGCATCGCTTTAATTTATTCCAGCGCGGCATTGCACCCGGTAATGATGCGCTTAAGCAAGGAATGCTGGCCAGGTGTTGTGAGTCCGGCAGCATCACGAATGGTGTGTAATACAGGGGTGTAAGCATCGATCGATTTCGTCGATCGATTACGTAAAAATTGATCTGCAAAATGAATTATCCCGCATGATTGTCCCTGTGCCACAATCTCTAAAACGAATTTAACTGATTGTTTATAAATCTAATTCCTGTCTTATTTAGGAGCGAACACCTTTTGTCCTGGAAGCTCGGCAGGGAAATAGCATAAAGGATGATGTGATGAAGAGATGCGCACGGTGTAATAAGAAAAGGAGCGTCTTTGAACAGTGGCTCTCACTCGATACAGAATTCTGCGACGAGTGCTTATTTGATATTGACGAGGAAATCAGGGAAAGGCAAATACTCCCCGTCAGACGTCTGAAAGATGATCCAGCCCGCAATACAAATCGGAAGTCTTCCCCTTGATTTTTATCATCATTTTATAGATACGATTATGATAAATTTCACCTTGTTTTTTATATCACCCTGACTGTAAATGAGATTGAGTACTGTAACAGCACACGTTTCTCTTAAGAGCAGGTACATGCCAGAGTGAAGGGTTGACAATGCTCTTCAGAAGAACATGTCGGTATGGCAAGCAAGGATACACATAAATGGTAAAGTTTCTGCGAAATGGACCCGCAGTTGTTGTTCTGGCATTTATATTATGGGGCCTGATCCCATTGTTTTATCAATATCTATCTGGCGGAGCCCTCGCTGAAATTTTGATGTACAGAGTTTTCTGGTCTATACCTCTATTACTGCCAATAAGATTATTATTTCGTAAGAGAACGTTTTTTCGCGATTTACTGAAAGATAAAACCTCCTTCATATCCTGCATGATAGCAGGCTTGCTAATGGTAATTTCGTGGTCAGCTTTTATTTATGCATTAACAAATCATAAGGTACTCGACGCCAGTCTGGGATATTTTATCAACCCACTTATTGTCATTTGCCTTGGCTGTATTTTTCTTAAAGAAAAACCATCATTATTTCAACTTATAGCAGTAATATCCGGCGTATGTGGTCTTGGCTATCAGATTATTTCCGCAAACAGTTTTCCTTCACTAGCGTTAATCATGGGGTTTTCATTTGCATTGTACGGACTGGCGCGAAAATTTATCCATTACGATGCAATAACCTCAATCACGCTTGAAACATTCTGGGCTCTACCTGTTGCTCTTTTCATCTTTATCTATACTGGCTCGAGTATAACTACATCATCTGACATCTCTCTGTTCCTTTATATATTAACCGCTCCCGTTACAGTAATTCCGTTAGTGTTATTTGCAGTAGCGCTAAATCGTACATCTCTTATTGTGACAGGTCTTGCTCAGTATATAGAACCATCTTTGCAATTTCTCATTGCCATACTTATATTTGGAGAAGTTATTAATTACTCCGAGCTATTTTGTTTTTCAGCGGTATGGTTTGGATTGTTGCTATGTATATTTGAGAGTCTTTACTATCATTACCGACGTAATCCTCCACGGTCTGAAAGTAATCATCCTGCAGGCACTTTACGGTGATGTACATGCAGAATATAAAACTCAGTACGCTTATTCGTTTCCCTGGAACACGCGCTCAGGTATGAATGAGTAAACAATTCGAGTTTGTTTATTCAAGATTACCACATCATTTAGGTACACAGGACAGTTGACTGCATGTTCATGGTTAAAGCCGGACAAAAAAATTTTTCCGATACCTTTATACAGATTGGCACTGTTCATCACCGGTGAATCCCCCGGAACACTACCGCACTGCAACCAGGCATCGAGCTAGTGCATTTCTCTGAGAACGTGAGTGACCAGAGAATGTTGCGGCCGATCGGTAAAGTCTCTGTATCCGGAAATATTCTTAACGACAGTACCCTATTCGTGCGTCAGCCAGCGAATCAGGTTCCCCTTGGTATTGTTTTGCGGGCCTGTTTCATAACCATACAATGCAAACTCCTTTTCAGTACAAAAGGTTACCAAAAATATACTGGGCATTATATCCGGAAAGAAAGTCAGGAATGTGTATATCCCAATTTAAGTTATTCAATTTGACAATAATCCACGAAAACCGGCGTATTGCGCGGGAATACAGCCAATTGTGATAGCTGTCATCGTTCAAAATTTGTCCTGACGTTCAAAGTCGTGCGTTTTCCAAACACCCATGGCTCGCTGAATCACATGATTTACTTCGTTATGTGGTTGACAAGTCAACCTACCAGTTTACTCAATGAACATCGGTATGTTTGTAAAGTATACTTTGTTTAACAAATATATATGTTCTTCTCTGTAGAATGAAAAAAATTTGTTTTCATCAGGATATGCGGAAGAGAGAGCGCCTAATGATTATCAACAAAACTGGCATGTCAGATATAAATTTATTTTCAAAATGTTTCGCATTAACAAAACAGCGTCAGAGATTCCAGTATTTACACCTTGCACGTAAATAAATTTAAACACCCTGAATTAATAATGAATACTTATGAAAAATACATCATATCTAAGTTTCTTTAACCAAATTCTATTGGCACGTGGACCTTTGCATAGCAAATGGAAGAACAAAAAATTTCGACTCATGTATCTTTTACGATCAATGATAAGTCCTGTCTCCAGTATTCGGTATTATCAAGAATTACATTCCCTTAAATCAATTGATAAGATTTTAGAGATGCAACCTACGTTACCAGCCAAAATTCATCGTCCCTATTTACATAAAGGAGGGCTGGCATGGAATCGAAGGAAAAACATTATTGGTCACTACCGTTTTGTCCAGAGTTTACCAGTGAAACACCAGGCGTTATTATTACCCGACAGAGATGTGCTATTGGTCCATTTCACCGGAAAAAATGGTGAGGATTTTGATATTCACTGTTCTTCAGGCGGTTTTGATCGTGAAGGAGAACTGATGTTATCTCTGAGTTTTAACAACACCCCGGTGGCCCGATTGTCCTTCTCGGTTATCCCGTCAAAAAAAGGACATTGTGCATTTATTGGCGGTCTGCAGGGGGCACCAAAAAATATTGGCCCAGACATTATTCGTGACGCTACTAAAGCCTGCTATGGACTATTCCCTAAGCGGATCGTTTTTGAGGTTCTTTGTTCATTGATGCGTTGCTGTGATATCACTAATATTTTAGCAGTTAGTGAACAGAGCCATGTTTTCAGGCAATGGCGATACCGGTACAAGAAACGTAAATACTTTGTTGCCCTGTACAGTGATTTTTGGGAATCAGTTGCTGGTCGTCCATACGGTAATTGGTATAAGTTGCCAATTTATGTAGAGCGTAAGTCATTTAATGAGCTTACCAGTAAAAAACGCGCGGAATACCGGAGACGGTATGACCTGTTGGATCATATTAATGAGGAAATCATGATTCTTCTGCAAAATCAGATGTAACATAATGTCGTAACTTAGCTCAGAAACTGGCTGATGAATGCGACATCTCGATAAAAGCGTAGCTATCGTTCCGCGTTGGCGAATCATTACACGAACGTCCGCTGAGTGCTGTGAGCTCAACGGGTCGCTGATCCGCGAGACGCATTCATCACTGGATAAACGCATGAGTCTAAAATAAGGTGTTCTCTATTCCACAGTTCATAAATCAAGCTTTTGACATATCTCAAGTCAGGCAAGGTTCCCCCTCGACTTCAGATATCCTGGTTTCTACTCGTTTTCGATGTTCTATTTCATCAGAGCATACTATTTCAATTTCTAAAATTTACTTAATAACACACAAATAACAAAGCCCGGTTTCCCGGGCCTTGAAGACGGAGTACTTATCAGTTGTAAGCGTTGAGCGTCCGCTGACAGAGCGCAGAGCGGACGCAATCGTCTTTATTGAAACGAACAATCCCAACCATATCATCTTCTTCGAAACGGGCCAGCGCATCGCTAAGCCCTGAGCGAACGTGAGCTGGAAGATCGCACTGGGTCACATCCCCATTCACAATCACCGTCACATTCTCCCCGAGGCGGGTCAAAAACATCTTCATTTGCGCAGCAGTGACGTTCTGAGCCTCGTCAAGAATGACCACTGCATTTTCAAATGTACGTCCACGCATATAGGCGAACGGCGCGATTTCCACCTTACCAATCTCAGGTCGCAGGCAATATTGCATGAAGGAGGCTCCCAGCCGTTTCACCAGCACGTCATACACGGGGCGAAAATAAGGAGCGAACTTCTCGGAAACATCTCCAGGTAAGAAGCCGAGGTCTTCATCAGCTTGCAGAACTGGACGGGTTACAATGATCCGGTCCACGTCTTTGTGGATCAGAGCCTCTGCAGCTTTTGCCGCGCTGATCCAGGTTTTACCACACCCGGCTTCACCGGTGGCGAAGATCAGCTGTTTACTCTCGATAGCATTCAGGTAGTGCGCCTGAGCTTCATTCCGCGCCGTGATTGGCGTGGCGTCGCGACTGTCACGCGCCATACCGATCGCTTCTACGCCGCCCATCTGCACAAGCGAGGTGACCGATTCATCTTCACGTTGCTTATGGCTACGCGAATCCCGCCTCAGCACACGTTTTGCTTCACGACGAGCTTTGATCACTGCTTTTTGTCTTCCCATGGATAGCACCTTGAGTTGTAGGTATACATCACACGTGCCGTTGGCGGCACGATTATGCGCACGAACATCTGAGGGTTGGCTTCCTTGTAAGCCATTGCTTGCTTTCGGATAAGACGCCACACACGGCTACGCGCACCGTACAGGGCGTCAGTAACAAGGATAAGAAGTGAATGAGAGAGAGATTTAGCGGTGACGAGGTGGCTACCGGAAGAGAAACGTCCGCGTAAGGTACTGCTGTTACTGTGAAAAACATGTCCAGTACAGGACTTTTCCATTCGCGATCTCCATAGTGAATGACTATCACCGCCGGGAACTACCGCTATTACTTATAATTACATCATAACCTTTCGCTAATGCAACAATATTTTTACTTATTGTTAACTTAAATTCTATCTTATCACCAGAGACAGTCTCTTGCAGAGAGATGACAGAATTATTTCAGTCGCATACCGATCATAAAAAATAGTTTGTTCCTTCATCAAGATGTCAGGAAAAACCCCGCTGTACTGCGGGGCATCATCATCAGGCTTCGAGCAGAGACTGTCCCAGATAATTGTCTGCAGTTTTAACGCCCGGCAAAGCAAAGAAATATCCCCCGCCAATCGGTTTGACATACTCTTCGAGCGCTTCACCATTCAGACGTTTCTGCACCGCCAAAAATCCTTTTTCCAGATCGTGTTGATAGCAAACAAACAACAGCCCCATATCCAGTTGACCGGAATTGGTCACACCGAGCGAATAACTGTAGCCACGACGCATCATCAGGCTCGAGTCGGTCTCTTTCGTGCGCGGGTTTGCCAGGCGGATATGACTGTCGAGCGCAATCACCTCACCTTCAGGATCACTGGCATAGTCAGGCACATCATGCTCATGCTGCATACCCAGCGGCGCGCCGGTGTGTTTATCACGACCGAAAATCGTTTGCTGCTCTTTCAGCGGCGTACGATCCCAGAACTCAACGCGGAACTGAATGAGCCTGACGGCCTGATAACTGCCACCTTGCGCCCAGGCAGGTTCGCCCTGCCCATCCGTCACCCACACCACGTCTTGCATCAACTTCGCATCCGTAGCGTCCGGATTCGCGGTGCCGTCTTTAAAGCCAAGCAGGTTGACCGGGGTCTCTTTGCCTTTGCTGCGCGCGGCGTGGTCAGAAATAAACCCTTCACGTTTCCAGCGCACGCTGAGGAGATCGGGCGTATGTTTAATGATATCGCGCAACGCGTGGATGACCGTGTCCTGGGTGTTGGCACAAATCTGCAGCAGCAAATCGCCATGGCACAGCGCCGCATCCAGCGAATCATTCGGGAAGCGGGTCATTTTTTGCAGCTTTTTCGGCATCTGCGATTTCAGGCCATAACGTTCATCGAACACCGATGAACCAACCGACAACGTCATCGTCAGGTTGTCTGGCGCAATGTATGCGCCGAGGATACCTGAATCCATAGGAGGGAGACGCGGATTGGGCGTATCCGGTGCCGGTCCACCGGTGGTCAGAAACGCAAATCGGCTAGTCAACAACCGAAATAAACGCTCAAGATCGGCCTTATCGCTGGCGAGAACATCGAATGCCACCAGCATCATTGATGCCTGCTGCGGCGTCAGGATCCCCGCCTGATGCTGACCATAAAACGGCTGCGTTTCACTACGCGCATCCGGAGACAGCGTACCCGGCGCGCTTTGTGGTTTTTGCGCGTGGGCAACCGGACACCCACCCGCCAGCGCCAGCGCCCCACCCAGGGCGCCCATCCCTTTCAGTAAACGTCGGCGTGACGGTTCGCTCACGCCGTTTTCATTATCTTGCTGCATAGTGCTTAATCCAGACCCAGAACACCGCGTAATTGCGACAAGTCTTCCGCCAGCGTCGTGATTGGCCCTTTCAGCGCATTACGATCGGCATCAGTCAGTTTGTCATAGGTTTCAAAACCGTCTTTGGTACGGTACTTGCTCAGAATGGTATCAACCTTTTTGAAGTTCGCATCCACCTTCGCCAGCAGCTCAGCATTGGATTTTTGCAACTGAGGGCGCAGGAGATCGACAATTTTCTGCGCGCCATCTACGTTGGCCTGGAAATCCCACAGATCGGTATGGCTGTAGCGATCTTCTTCCCCACTGATTTTGCTGGCAGCAACTTCTTCAATCAGTCCTGCTGCCCCGCCAACAACTTTTGACGGTGGGAAAGCCAGCTCGCTAATACGCGTTTGCAGGTCAAGAACATCGCTATTTAATTGGTCGGCGTACTTTTCCATACCTTTGGTGGTATTGTCGCCAAACAGCGCTTTCTCCAGGCGGTGGAAGCCGGTGAATTTAGGATCGGCGGCTTTTTGCTCATAATCATCTTCACGCGCATCGATGCTGCCGTCGAGATCGGAGAACAGTTCAGCAATCGGTTCAATACGCTCATAATGCTGACGGGTTGGCGCATACAACGATTTCGCTTTTTCCAGATCGCCTGCTTTAATCGCATCAGTGAAGGCTTTAGTGCCCGCAACCAACTGCGCGGTTTCAGCTGTCACATAAGCTTTATATTCGGTAATCGCGCCGCTCAGACTCAGCAGAGCATCGCTCTGTGCGGCATCCGCCGTTGCGCTACCTTTTACGATCAGTTTGCCTTTCGGGTTAGTCAACAGACCGCAGGTCATATCATATTCGCCAGGCTGCAGGTTAGCGGTCATTTTCTGGCTAAAACCTGGCGCAATGTTTTCGCGCTCTTCAACCACCATAACGCCTTTAAGAATTTCCCACTCCAGCGCTTTCTGGCTGTGGTTCTGGATGATGAACTGCGTTTTCCCGGCGTTAACCGTGATCGTCATCGGTTCACACTGTTTGTCGTTAACCGTGACTTTCACCTGCGGAATATCGGCAGCTTGTGCAGAAAAAGCGGATGCAAACAGCGCGGCAATACCCAACTGCAGCGCACTACGGCGAAAATTAAACGTCATAACCTATCCCTATAAATAAGTATGTTGTAACTAAAAAGTATTCTGCATCGCGTTTTTATCAAGGTGCGGTACGCGATGCCGTAGTGCCTGAACGCGGCGGTAGTGCAAACATAATCAACGCCGGAATCAGGTAGATAAACCAGACAGCGACTTCACTAACGCTTGGCGCTTCCTGATAGCCGAAAATACCTTCCATCAATGTGCCAAACAGCGAATGCGTCGACAGCACACTGCTCAGGTCAAACGCCACATCCTGAAAATGATTCCACAACCCAGCTTCGTGGAAAGCGCGGATCGCCCCAGCGGCAAGACCGGCAGCTACCAGCAAAATGAACAGGCTGGTCCATTTAAAGAATGCCCCGAGGTTGAGGCGAATGCCGCCGAGGTAAATCAGGTATCCCAGTACCACTGCGGTAGCCAGTCCCAGCATCGCGCCTAACGGCGGCCAGATGCCTACATCCTGCTGGAATGCCGCCAGCAGGAAGAACACCGATTCCAGCCCTTCTCGCGCAACAGCAAAAAAGACCATCATCACCAGCGCCCAGCCGTGATGATTACCGCGTTGCAACGCGTTATCGACAGCCTGTTCAAGCTGAACTTTGACGTTGCGGGAAACTTTACGCATCCAGAACACCATCCAGGTGAGGATCACCACGGCAATAACCGCCACGATACCTTCAAACAGCTCCTGTTCTTTTTGCGGAAATTCACCGGTGGTTTCGTTGATGAAAATCCCTAACGCCAGGCATAACGCCGCCGCCAGCAGAACACCAATCCACATCACACCAATCCATCGACCGCGCTGAGTCCGTTTCAGGTAGCTGGCAATCAGGCTGACAATCAGCGCGGCCTCTAACCCTTCGCGCAACATAATTAGAAATGGAACAAACATGCGAAGAACCCTTAAACGTTATTCTCGGTCAATTGATGAAAAGAAAAGTAAATTACAGTGATAGTGATTATCATTACAGCAAAGAAAAACTCAAGCAGAATGTTTTGAGAATGATGACTTAATGTAAACAGTTAGGCGGGTAATGGTTATGCAGGTTTGCGGGGGCGCAATAAAAAGCCCGCGCACGGCGGGCTTCAGGGACAGGAGATAAATTATTCTGCCTGTAAACGCGATGGCGGAGCTGAGTGATAATGCGCGTCAGCCTCGGCAAAACGTTGCTGCATAGCAGTTGAAGGTGCTTTCCCCAACAGGCTGAAGACCACAATACCGATGCTGCCGAAAACAAAGCCCGGGATGATTTCATACAGACCCAGCCAGGCGAACTGCTTCCAGACGATTACCGTCACCGCACCGATGATCATCCCTGCCAGCGCGCCGTTGCGGGTCATACGCGACCACATTACCGAGAACAGAACCACCGGGCCAAACGCCGCGCCGAAGCCCGCCCAGGCGTAGCTTACCAGACCCAGCACGCGGTTCTCCGGGTTCGCCGCCAGCGCGATAGACACCAGCGCCACGACCAGCACCATGATGCGGCCAATCCATACCAGCTCTTTCTGGCTGGCATTTTTACGCAGGAACGCTTTGTACAAATCTTCGGTGATTGCGCTGGAGCACACCAGCAGCTGGCAGCTCAGGGTCGACATAACCGCAGCGAGGATCGCAGACAGCAGAATACCGGCAATCCACGGGTTAAACAGGATTTGCGCCAGTTCAATAAACACACGCTCGGCGTTCTGGTTAACGGCACCGGCAAGCTGTGGGTTGTTGTTAAAGTAAGCAATACCAAAGAAGCCCACAGCCACGGCACCTGCCAGACACAGGATCATCCAGGCCATGCTAATGCGGCGAGCATGAACGATGCTATGGTGGGAATCTGCAGCCATAAAGCGCGCCAGAATATGCGGCTGACCAAAGTAGCCCAGACCCCAGCCCATCAGCGAAATGATGGCAACAAAATTCAGCCCTTTGAACATGTCCACGTTCTCAATGCTCTTTTGTTTAATCACTTCCAGCGAATCGTCGAATCCACCCACGCCAATGACTACCATCACCGGTGTCAGGATCAGAGCAAAGATCATCAGGCTGGCCTGGACGGTATCGGTCCAGCTAACAGCCAGGAAACCACCAATAAAGGTATAGATGATCGTCGCGGCCGCGCCCGCCCACAGTGCTGTTTCGTAGCTCATGCCAAAGGTGCTTTCAAACAGACGCGCCCCTGCCACAATCCCTGATGCACAATAGATGGTGAAAAACAGCAGAATAACCAGCGCGGAGATAATACGTAGAATTCGGCTTTTATCTTCAAAGCGACCGGTAAAGTAATCCGGTAACGTCAGCGCATTGTTATTGTATTCGGTGTGTACGCGTAAACGTCCGGCCACCAGCTTCCAGTTGATCCAGGCGCCCAAGATAAGGCCGATGGCGATCCAGCTTTCTGAAATGCCCGACAGAAAAATTGCGCCAGGCAGACCCATCAGCAACCAGCCGCTCATGTCAGATGCCCCAGCGGATAACGCGGTCACGAACGGACCCAGACTGCGTCCCCCCAGAATGTAATCGTCAAAGTTTTTGGTTGAACGCCATGCAATAAACCCTATCAATATCATGCCGAAAATATAGACACAGAATGTCACTAACATCGGTGTGCTAATAGCCATCAAAACTCTCCAAAATTATGTATCAGCAATGCCGTGGCTTGCCGTTTTATTACCCTGCCGGAACGTGGCAAAGATATCTATGTTGACCAGGGCGACCGTATCCTGCCGGAAGCGATGGTTATTCACAATCGATTTAACACACCATTTACATCAAATTTGATCCAGAGTAGATAGCATTTTTCTGTAGGTTGCACTCTCTCACATTTTTTTCGGTTGCACCTTTTAAAAGTGTTAACTACCGCAGAGAAAAAGATTCTGTAATTTTTACAGCCCACATCACAAGACTCATATTTATTAACATCTCATTCATTTCCAAGCTTGCAAACCAAGTCACATTTAACACGGTTGCACAAAGTTGCAACATAGTGGATATTTCTCGGTAACTATCAGACCCGTATTTCAGTACAACAGGAGTAAACGGCATGGGAACCACCACGATGGGGGTTAAGCTGGATGACGCCACTCGCGAGCGTATTAAAACAGCAGCATCACGAATCGATCGCACGCCACATTGGCTGATCAAACAAGCCATCTTTAATTATCTCGAAAGACTGGAAAATGACGACGCGCTTCCTGAACTACCGGCCCTGCTGGCGGGTGCCGCGAATGAGGGTGAGGAGTCAACCACGCCGCAGAATGAAGCGCATCAGCCTTTCCTGGAATTTGCCGAACAGATCCTGCCGCAGTCAGTTTCCCGCGCAGCAATCACCGCCGCGTACCGCCGCGCCGAAACCGACGCAGTGCCGATGCTGATGGAGCAGGCTCGTCTGCCGCAACCCATCGCTGAGCAAGCGCACAAGCTGGCGTACAGCCTGGCCGACAAACTGCGTAACCAGAAGACCGCTAGCGGCCGCGCCGGGATGGTACAAGGTTTATTGCAGGAATTCTCCCTTTCTTCACAGGAAGGCGTCGCACTGATGTGTCTGGCGGAAGCCTTGCTGCGTATTCCTGATAAGGCAACCCGCGATGCGTTAATCCGCGACAAAATCAGCAACGGCAACTGGCAGTCGCACATTGGACGCAGTCCGTCACTTTTCGTCAACGCGGCGACCTGGGGGCTGTTGTTTACCGGTCGTCTGGTTTCTACGCATAATGAAGCCAGCCTTTCACGCTCACTCAACCGTATTATCGGCAAGAGCGGTGAACCACTGGTGCGTAAAGGCGTCGACATGGCAATGCGCTTGATGGGCGAGCAGTTCGTCACCGGAGAGACTATCGCCGAAGCGCTGGCTAACGCGCGTAAACTGGAAGAAAAAGGTTTCCGCTACTCTTATGACATGCTGGGTGAAGCGGCTCTAACCGCCGCTGATGCCCAGGCTTATATGGTTTCGTACCAACAGGCAATCCACGCCATTGGTAAAGCCTCAAATGGTCGCGGCATCTATGAAGGGCCGGGCATTTCTATCAAGCTGTCGGCGTTGCATCCGCGTTATAGCCGCGCGCAGTATGACCGCGTGATGGATGAACTCTATCCGCGTCTGAAGTCGCTTACTCTGCTGGCCCGCCAGTACGACATCGGTATCAATATCGATGCTGAAGAGGCAGACCGACTGGAGATCTCCCTCGATCTGCTGGAAAAACTGTGTTTTGAACCTGAACTGGCGGGCTGGAACGGTATCGGCTTTGTTATTCAAGCCTACCAGAAGCGCTGCCCGTTTGTTATCGACTACCTAATTGACCTCGCCACGCGCAGCCGCCGTCGCCTGATGATCCGCCTGGTTAAGGGCGCCTACTGGGATAGCGAAATCAAACGTGCGCAAATGGACGGTCTGGAAGGTTATCCGGTCTATACCCGTAAGGTGTACACCGACGTTTCCTATCTGGCCTGTGCGAAAAAGCTGCTTGCGGTACCGAATCTGATCTACCCGCAGTTCGCCACCCACAACGCCCATACATTGGCGGCGATTTATCAGTTAGCCGGTCAAAACTACTATCCGGGTCAGTACGAGTTCCAGTGCCTGCACGGTATGGGCGAACCGCTATATGAGCAGGTCACCGGTAAAGTTGCCGATGGCAAACTGAACCGTCCATGCCGCATTTATGCACCGGTAGGCACGCATGAAACGCTGCTTGCGTATCTGGTACGTCGTCTGCTGGAAAACGGCGCCAACACTTCATTCGTCAACCGCATTGCAGACACTACCCTGCCGCTGGATGAACTGGTAGCCTGCCCGGTCGAAGCCGTTGAAAAACTGGCGCAGCAGGAAGGCCAGGCTGGTCTGCCACATCCGAAGATTGCCCTGCCGCGTGACCTGTACGGTAAAGGCCGCGAAAACTCAGGCGGGCTGGATTTAGCTAACGAACATCGTCTGGCCTCACTTTCCTCCGCCCTGCTCAACAGTGCGCTGCAAAAATGGCACGCTAAGCCAATACTCGAACATCCGGTTGCTGACGGTGAAATGACGCCAGTCGTCAACCCGGCCGAACCGAAAGACATTGTCGGTTACGTGCGAGAAGCGACTCACAGCGAAGTGGAACAGGCATTGCAGAATGCGGTAAATAACGCGCCGATATGGTTCGCCACACCGCCACAAGAGCGCGCCGCTATTTTGCATCGCGCCGCCGTTCTAATGGAAGGCCAGATGCAGCAATTGATTGGCATTCTGGTGCGCGAAGCAGGTAAAACCTTCAGTAACGCCATTGCGGAAGTGCGCGAAGCGGTAGATTTCCTGCACTATTATGCCGGTCAGGTCCGCGATGACTTCGATAATGAAACCCATCGTCCGTTAGGGCCGGTAGTCTGTATCAGCCCCTGGAACTTCCCGCTGGCTATTTTCTCAGGGCAGATTGCCGCCGCGCTGGCGGCGGGCAACAGCGTGCTGGCAAAACCCGCGGAACAAACCCCGCTGATTGCCGCCCAGGGTATTGCCATTTTACTCGAAGCAGGTGTACCGCCAGGCGTGGTGCAACTGTTGCCTGGTCAGGGCGAAACGGTCGGGGCGCAGCTCACTTCCGATGAGCGCGTACGCGGCGTCATGTTTACTGGCTCAACGGAAGTTGCCACGCTGTTGCAACGCAATATCGCGACCCGCCTGGATGCTCAGGGACGTCCAATCCCGCTTATCGCCGAAACCGGTGGGATGAACGCCATGATCGTCGACTCCTCCGCGCTGACGGAACAGGTGGTGGTCGACGTTCTGGCTTCTGCCTTTGACAGCGCCGGGCAGCGCTGCTCCGCGCTTCGCGTCCTGTGTCTGCAGGACGATGTAGCCGACCATACGCTGAAAATGCTGCGCGGCGCGATGGCGGAATGCCGCATGGGTAACCCGGGCCGCCTGACCACCGATATTGGACCGGTTATCGATGAAGAAGCCAAAGCCAATATTGAGCGCCATATTCAGGCCATGCGCGCCAAAGGGCGTCCGGTGTTCCAGGCCGTGCGCGAAAATAGCGACGATGCGCGGGAATGGCAAACCGGTACCTTTATCGCCCCGACGCTTATTGAGCTGGAAAGCTTCGATGAATTACAAAAAGAGGTGTTTGGTCCGGTACTGCACGTCGTGCGTTACACCCGTAATAATCTGGGCAGCCTGATTGAGCAAATTAATGCCTCCGGCTACGGTCTGACGCTGGGCGTACACACCCGTATCGATGAAACCATCGCCCAGGTCACGGGCTCAGCACATGTGGGGAACCTGTATGTTAACCGCAATATGGTCGGCGCCGTCGTCGGCGTGCAACCATTCGGTGGCGAAGGCTTGTCAGGAACCGGGCCAAAAGCGGGTGGGCCGCTGTATCTGTACCGCCTGCTGGCAAACCGTCCGGAAAATGCGTTAGGTATTACCCTTGCCCGCCAGGATGCAGACTACCCGGTCGATGCGCAGCTTAAAGCCGCACTGGTTCAACCGCTGGAAGCGCTCAGCGAATGGGCAACCGACCGTCCAGCACTGCGTGCGCTCTGCCAGCAGTTTGGCGAACTGGCGCAGGCCGGAACGCAACGCCTGCTGCCAGGCCCCACCGGCGAGCGCAATACCTGGACGCTGTTGCCGCGTGAACGCGTTCTATGTATCGCCGATGATGAACAGGACGCACTGGTACAGGTTGCCGCTGTAACTTCCGTTGGTAGCTTAATCCTGTGGCCAGATGATACGTTCCATCGCGACCTGGCAAAACGCCTGCCAGCCGCGGTCTCCGGGCGCATTCAGTTTGCCAAAGCGGACAACATCGCCACGCAGCCGTTTGATGCCGTTATTTTCCACGGCGATTCCGATCAGCTTCGCGCACTGTGTGAAGCAGTGGCGGCCCGCGAAGGGGCGATTGTGTCGGTCCAGGGCTTTGCCCGTGGCGAGAGCAATATTCTGCTGGAGAGGCTGTACATTGAACGCTCCCTGAGCGTCAACACCGCCGCAGCCGGCGGGAACGCCAGCCTGATGACAATCGGCTAAGGTTGTGGTTAATTAAGGCTCCGGTAACGGGGCCTTTTTTTATGAAGCCAGAGGGAAGCATGAAACGAATCGTACTGACATGTGCAGCGCTGCTGCTGAGCGGCCAGGCGCTGGCGGATGACTGCGCCAACGCGAACACGCAGATTGAGATGAACACCTGTGCGGCAGAGCAGTATAAGGCGGCCGACGCCAAACTTAATGAAACTTATCAGAATGCGCTGAAGCGCGCCGCTCCAACCCAGCGCGATTTACTGAAAAAAGCGCAAATATCCTGGATAACTTTGCGCGATGCGGACTGTGCATTACTCAGTTCTGGCACCGAAGGCGGTAGCGTTCAGGCGATGATTACCAGCCAGTGCCTGACAGATAAGACCAACGAGCGCGAAGCGTTTCTCGCCTCGCTCTTGCAGTGTGAAGAAGGCGATTTAAGCTGCCCACTACCACCGGCCAGTTAACGCACGCGGATCCCTTCAATAATCATCCGCTGTACGCTCTCGACCGTTTGGTTAAAAAAGGCTTCATCACGCAGCGTTGCGCCCGTCACCGCCTCTACCTGTGGGGCAAAGTCGGCGTAGTGCTGAGTTGAAGCCCAAATCATAAAAATCAGATGATGCGGATCGACCGGAGCCAGTTTTCCGCTTTTGATCCAACCGGCAATCAGCGCGGATTTCTCATCAATTAGCGTTTTAAGATCCCCCTCCAATTCAGCCATCAATAAAGGCGCTCCGGCCAGCATCTCCATACAAAACAGCCGTGATGCCTGAGGGTAATCGCGCGACACTTCCAGCTTAAGGCGAATGTATTCTTTAATGGCTACCAGCGGCGCAAAGTCTTCGCGAAAAGCTTTCAATGGAGCCAGCCAGATGTCGAGGATCTGCCGTAAAACGGCGATATAAAGCACCTCTTTTGACGGGTAGTAATAAAGTAAATTGGTTTTTGACACACCCGCCTGCTCTGCCACCTGCTCCAGGCGCGTGCCGTGGATCCCATATTGGGAGAAGATATTTAATGCCGCGGTTAATATGGCCTGGCGTTTTGCACTGACGGCCTGCGAACGCTTACCTGTTTTTTTCTCTGCGCGTTGGACCATGCGCCCTCTCCTTCTTGTGAGGGCGTCAGCATACCAAATCACGCGGTGAATGGTTAAATTAAAGCGATTCCGGAGGCGCCTCTTGCGGCTGCGCTTTTTTCTTTTTGAACTTCAGCTCGCTGACCAGCACGCCAACAATAATGAATGCCGCGCCAAGCAATGCAAGTAGCGGTAAGCGTTCACCCGCCAGACGGCCAAAGATTCCCGCCCACACTGGCTCACCGGTATAAATAACCGTCGCGCGCGTCGGCGAAACGCTACGCTGCGCCCAGTTCATGGTGACCTGAATAATCGCGCTGAAAATCCCCAGCCCCAGCGCCACCACCAGCAATCCGGTAGACATTGGCGGTACGGTCTCTCCGGCTGGTCTCATCGCAATAAACGCCACTATTGAAGCAGTTGCCAGTTGCACTACCGTTACCCGCCGTACATCAACTTTTCCCGCCCACGCGCTAATCAGGATAATTTCTGCCGCAATCGCCACCGCACCGGCGAGCGTGATCCACTCACCTTCGCCTAAAGCCAGTAAATTGCCTCCCGGTCCGGCAAGAAAAATCAATCCGATAAAGGCCAGTACAATACCGACGCACGGCATCAGTCCAGGCATGCGCCCCAGACACAGCCATTGTAAAAGCGGTACCAACGGAACGTACATCGCGGTAATAAACGCCGATTTACTGCTGGGAATAAACTGTAGCCCCCAGGTTTGCAGGCTATAACCCAGCGCAATGGCGATACCGATTGCCACCCCTGCTTTGACTTCCAGCCATGTCAACTTATGCAGTGTGTGTAACGACAAAAGCGCGACCGCCAGTGCGGCAGTGGCAAAACGCACACCGACAAAGAAAAAAGGCCCGCTCAGGGTAACGGCATATTGCACCGCCAGAAACGTGCCACCCCAAAACATGGTGATCACAATGAGGATCGCTTCCTGAGGTTTAACAGAAAAGGAATAACGAGAGAGTAATGACATGAGACACCCGATTAACTGAATGTCATTAGTCTGCGTTGCGTTTTGTTACAGTTCAACCTTGCAGACAAAAAAAACCGCCGGAAGGATCCGGCGGCGGTGGCTACGTAACGTCTGTCTCTGACGCTCAGGCGTCACGACATATCTGACAGATAGCCCGACAATTACGATTTATTGTTGCCGTGGCTATTTTTGCCCCCTTTTTTGCCTGCCTCTGAAGCGCGTTGCGGGTCATTCTTAAAGTTGCCCCCGCTGTGCTGGCCACCTTTTCGACCTGCTTCTGATGCTCTTTCGCGGTCTTCCGCAAAGTTGCCGGAACCGCCCCGATGGTTTGCCATTACTGACCTCCGTCATTGATTAGACATCATATTGCATAGGTACTGAGGAGTGATACCTCACGCAGCGTTACGGGCGAGGCCCTGAAAATAACTGCGTGGGATTAAGCATAGTGAAGCGTGGACTGGGCAGACGCTAACTGTAATATCCTGCAACAGGATCAGGAGTGCCAAAGAAATAATCACCCTAAGAAATCAATAAGTCTTTCTTATGACTACCGAATTCAACCCGGTTAAATATGTATCATTTTGCTACAAAGCAGGTTGTTATAAAAATTGTTATAAATCAAAGAAGTGATTGTGAAATTTGCACTCCTGACAGTACGTCATATCTTTAAAGGTAGGTAGCGAGTCGCTACGGACACGGTTAACTCGAGGAGTAGTGTAAAATGGCAAAAGTTCTGGTGCTTTATTATTCCATGTACGGACACATTGAAACTATGGCCCATGCAGTCGCAGAAGGCGCAAATAAGGTAGATGGCGCGGAAGTGATTATTAAGCGCGTACCAGAGACCATGCAGCCTGAGATTTTCCTTAAGGCTGGCGGCAAAACACAAAACGCACCAGTCGCAACCCCGCAAGAACTGGCTGATTACGACGCCATCATTTTTGGTACCCCCACGCGCTTTGGCAATATGTCCGGTCAGATGCGTACCTTCCTCGACCAGACTGGCGGGCTGTGGGCCTCTGGTGGTCTGTACGGCAAACTCGCCAGTGTATTCAGCTCAACGGGAACCGGCGGCGGTCAGGAACAAACCATTACCTCAACCTGGACTACGCTTGCCCACCATGGGATGGTGATTGTGCCTATCGGTTACGCGGCGCAAGAGCTGTTTGATGTCTCTCAAGTTCGCGGCGGTACCCCTTACGGTGCAACCACCATTGCCGGAGGCGACGGCTCCCGCCAGCCAAGTCAGGAAGAATTATCTATCGCCCGCTATCAGGGTGAATATGTCGCAGGTCTGGCAGTAAAACTCAACGGCTAATCTTCAACAGGAGGATTCGAATGCCAACTCAAGAAGCGAAAGCCCATCGCGTCGGCGAATGGGCAAGTCTGCGCAATACATCGCCGGAAATAGCCGAAGCCATTTTTGAAGTCGCACATTATGACGAGAAACTGGCGGAAAAAATTTGGGAAGAAGGTAGCGATGAGGTACTCATCAAAGCCTTTGAAAAAACAGACAAAGATTCGCTCTTTTGGGGTGAACAGACTATCGAACGTAAAAACGTCTAGCGCTCAGACTCCCCCGCGAACACGGGGGAGTTTTCTTTTATTTAGCCGCCTCATTCAGCACGCTGTCGAACTTATCTATCGGGCAAAAACCATCCGCATCTATCGGACATCCTTTCAGCTCAAGCGTTACGCGCTGCGCTGGGGATTTCAGCGTCAGAACGTCTGCATTACGCAACTGCAGCGAGCTCTGATACACATACTCGATTTTCATCAGATCACGATTTGCGTTGCTGTCATGCCAGCGCTGGAAGACAATCTTCCCGCCAATCGGTGTACGCTCGTTCTGAGCGTGAAGCTGGTATGGTTTGAAATCCAGCGCGGTGAGCAGCGAAGCGATGTTTGAGTCATGTCCCACCAGCACGGTTATTTTCGGTGCTTTCGCGCGTTCCGTAACCAGCGCATTATCAATATATTTCACCAGAGGTTTGGCGACGTTCTGCGCCACTTCCGGGGAGGTGAACAGGCTGTCCTGATAGCCATTTTTCAGCTTCGACAGAACCTTCCACTGCTGATCCGATTTAATCTCGCCCCAGGCAACCTTGTCCATCGGGAAGCCTTCGTAATACTGCAGCGTGAAGGCATCGACCAGCGAATTCCCCACCTTCAGCGGCCCCGATACGCCTGGCTCCTGCTGGTATTTCGCGCTGAACGTATCTTTGGCATCGGTCAGGGAACACTGCTGTTTTTCTTTACAGGATGGAGAGTCTTTGTAGTCGGTCATTTGCTCAAGCAACTGATAGCTATCGTTGAGCTGCATTTTACTACGCTCTTTCTCCATGGCCTGAACGGCCTGCTGGCTGAAGGTGGCGGAATCATCGGTGATCACCGGATTAAAGGTGGGATCCATGGTGCCCATTTTTTCCTGATGATGGACCGGAACATCGCAACCAGGGAAAGCGCCGGTGACAAAGAACTGCGCCGTAGCAACAGTGCGCTGCAGGCTGTTAGCATAGGTATAAACCGTATCCGGTGCCGGACATTCGCCCGATTTCACCATCCCCTGCTCTGCCAGCCACTCTCGCATGTAGTGACCCATATAGATTTCCAGCACACCGCCTTTGGTGGTGAGTTGTCCGCCGGGGACATCCCACTCTGGCCATTGCTTGGGGGTGGACTGTTCAAGAACGCTGCCATTATTGGCTAAAGGTGCACGTAAGTTATGCCGACTCATCATCAATACTTGTTGAAGCTGATACCCTTCCGGCGCGGTCTGCGCTTGCGCGGCGGTTGACAATAATACAGCCCCTGCCACGGCTGCGGCGATTAACGATTTATTCATCCCTACGACCTCTTGTTGTTATCAATCACAACAGAGTGTGACAGAAATATGACATATTTCCGGGAACGCTTTCGCAAAACAGACCATCTAGCGTGTCGTTTTAACACCAAACTCGGTTTCGAGTTTACGAATGCCAAGAGGTGTGAAGATGACGTGGCGGCTGCCCTGTTCGGTTTTTATCCATCGCTGTTCACTGAACCAGCGCAACAGCGTTGCGCCAAGCACACCACCAGGATGATAACGTCGCTCGCTCCAGTCCAGACAACCGCAGGTTAACTTCCGCCGGGATGAACCCGCCGCCAGGACAATCCCCATCTGGGCCAGCTTTTCCTGGCCAGGAGGAGTCAGCGTTTCACCATCCGGCGTTAACCACTGACGGGAAACCAACGTATCAAACAACCTCACCGCGACCTCTCCGGCGAGATGGTCGTAGCAGGTGCGGGCATGCCGCAAACCTGGCGGCGTTGTGATTCTCCGGGGCGTTGATGTCGCCCACGCAACGCCCATCAGGCGTTCCAGCAGTTCAGCGATATCGGAACCTGCAAGGCGAAAATAACGATGTCTGCCCTGCGCAAGCGCCACAACAAAGCGTTGTTCGCACAGACGCGCCAGATGCGCGCTGGCGGTCGACGCGGATATATCCGCCACCGCGCTGAGCTCAGTTGCAGTCCAGGCGCGGCCATCCATCAGGGCGCACAGCATACGCGAGCGCGATTTATCGGCCATCACTGCCGCAGAGAGTGCCATTTTCGACTCCAGATCGCCCTCTTCTTCATGTAACATCACGGATGCCATAACGACCTCATTGCCCCTGAATCTCTGAATTAACGATGCCATGAAAGTCGCGCAAAGTCACCGAACCGGTCACACAGCACGCAGCATCATCTCTGTACCCAACCCGACCAGACAAAACAGAAAACAGCGTTTAAACACGAGCGGAGAAATAACCCTTCGCACACGGGTTCCTATCCACTGGCCAATAAGTGCAGGAACAATGGCCAAAGCCGACAAGCTTAGGGATTGTACGGGCAGCGCGTTATGCCACCACAGACCCAGCGCCAATGCCAGGGTCGAAAAGGTAAAAGAGATCCCGAGCGCCTGTACCAGTTCATCTTTCTCAAAGCCCAGGGACTGGATCCAGGGTACGGCGGGCATCACAAACACCCCGGTTCCGCCGGTCAATAAGCCGGTCACAAATCCAATGACGAGGGAGTACGGTTTTTCACGCTGCGGGGCCACCGCAATTTTCTTTCCTGCCAGCGTCCAGATAGCGTAAGCCACCAGCGCCACGCCAAGCGCAAACTGAGTTCGGGTGGTGTCGCCCCCGGTAATCCAGGCGCTGGCAAGCAGAGTCGCCACTACCACTGTCAGCAGCATTGGCCACAGTCGTTTGAGTAATTGGCGTGTATTTCCACCACCGCCAAACTGGAACAAATTGCTTATCAGCGAAGGCAATAGCAGCATAGCCGCCGCCGCAACCGGTGAAATAAGCGATCCGAGGATCCCCATCGCCACGGTGGGCAACCCCATACCCGTAACGCCTTTCACCATCCCGGCGAGGACAAATGTGGCGGCAATCATCATCACCAGAGCGGGTCCAAACGCTAAAGAACTCGTCATGTTGCACTTTCCTGGAAAAGAGAAGATGACTGATTCTGGACGTTAATCACTGTGCTTGCTTCGTCAGGCAACGAAATATGCCTTCCAGAGGAAGGCGACGCCATAAAAAAATGCCGGGTTCCCCCGGCACAAATATCAGAATATTTTCGCCCACCACAGCCGAAGCTTCATGCCCCAGTAGCTGGTCCAGCCGCTGGTGGTTGACACCACCCGACCTTCTGACATCACCACCAGCGTGGGCGTGACGCTAATCGCCCAACTGCGGGAAATAACCCCGTTCGCATCATTGATGACCGGAAATTCCACGCCTTTACGCAACAGCCAGCGAGATACCTCAGCTTCATTTCCGGAGCGTAACGCAATGGTCATCACATTTTCCCCTTCCGAACGCAGCCTGTCGACTTCCGGCGTCGTGAAGCGGCATACGCCGCACCAGCTCGCCCAGAAATAAAGCAACACTGGCTGGTCTTTGCTGAGCGCCGCCAGCGTGACGGTTTCACCATCCAACGTTTGTAAAGGCGTACTGTCAAAAGAGGCAGGGAGCTGCGGCGCACGCCAGCCATCCATCAGCAGCATCGCCCCCGCCAACAGAGCCAGTAAGATCAGCCCTTCGCGCAGCCAGCGGCGCAGTTTACTGAGCATTGGCCGCCGCCAGTTTTTCTTTTACCACTTCCTCAAGCGTTTCCCACGGCACCGCACCGGGAATAAGTTCATCGCCAATGATCGTTGCGGGGGTTCCCTGTACACCCACCAGTCGCGCCAGTTGCAGGTTAGTGCTCAGCGTTTCAGCACTTTGGGCGTCCAGCGTCACCGGACTGGCCCCCGCTTTTTCCTGCGCCTGTTTGATACTGACATCGGTATGGTAGCCCTTCTTCTGCATCAGTTTTTCATGTAGCGCCAGAAACTGCTGCGGATGCTGATGCCAGGTGGTCAACACGGTCCGCGCCGCCAGTTCCGAGCTTTCACCTTTAAACGGCAACGGTTTGATCACTACCGCCACGTCAGGATATTTCTGCACAATTTTTTCCAGCATTGGATCCAACTGCTTGCAGTATGGGCAGTTGTAATCGGTGAAGTTTATCAGGGTCAGTTTCGCCTGCTTCGCGCCAATCCGCGGGCTGTTGGGATCGTTAAACAGGGCTTCCTGAATTAATGCTTCAATTTGCTTTTCCTGTTCCGGGGTAAACGGCGCAGGTTCTTTCGCGATACTGACGGCAGAAAACAGGGTTAACAGTAGAACAATCATCATCTTCATGGGGTAACTCCTTTGGCATCATTCAACGTTTGCAGTACCGCATCACGGGTTAACAACGTGGGTAATGCCTGGCCTTCCGACAGACCGGGGCCATAAATTTGGTTATACGGCACAGCAACCTGGCCGCGTTTTTTTAGAAATTCGGTAATGGCTTCAGAAGGGAGTGTCCAGTCGCCGCGCAGCGCCACCACATCCGGCTGTTGCAATGCGGCCTGTACGTCATCTTTATGCAAGACGTTGAACTTGTTTACCTTACAGGTGATGCACCAGTCTGCCGTGACGTCAATGAACACGCGCTTATGTTGCGCCAGCGCATCCTCAATAGCTTGCTCGCTTAGCGGTTGCCAGTTCACGCTCTCTTTGCCGGTGCTTTGCCCTACGAACCCGAAATGCGGGAGCAGCAACGTCGCAAGCCAGATAGCGGAACCCAGCATCATCACGCCGAGCAGACGCCGCAACATATTCATCCAGCGTCCTGGCCGCGGCAAACGCAGCGCCAGACCGGGACGCAGAGCCACCAGCAGCCACGGTAAGCTCATTCCCAGCCCAAGTGCGATAAACAATCCCCACAATGTCGGCAGCGAAGCGGTCAATGCCACCGCCACCGCCGTTCCAAGGAACGGGGCACTGCACGGCGTAGCAAGCAGCGTCGCAAATGCGCCTTGCCAGAAATGTCCCGACAGACCGTTGCCGCCGTGAGTCGCCAGCGTGGTAGTCATCGCAGAAGGGAGTCGGAATTCAAACCACCCGAACAGGCTGGCGCTGAACGTCAGCATCACCAGTACCATCACGCCAATGAACCATGGATTCTGAAACTGGATCCCCCAGCCAAGCGCCTGATTGGTTAAACGCAGCACCGTCATCAATAGAGCCAGAGCCATAAATGAGACAAGTATTCCGGCTACCGATGCGAGGAACTGACGACGGACCTGGCGACGACTTTTTTCCTCGACCAGCAAAATCGAGCCCAGCTTCATGCCCAGAACCGGTAACACACAGGGCATCAGATTGAGGATCAAACCGCCCAGCAGCGCCATTAGCACCACTTGCCACAGTGGGAGTGAGGCGTTCTCAACAACCGGGGCTTCGCCAATCGCAAGACGACTTTCCTGGGCAACACCGTTATCTGCCAGCACCAGGGTGACTGACTTACCACGCAGATCCGGCGCGCCTTCTCCCCAACCGTCATGTACAGGTACCGTGGCGCGTAATGTCTCCCCCTCAACATGGATTTGCGGCATGCCAAAATCCGCATCATCAACAGCATCCAGATACAGCCCTGGTGCAGTCCAGCCTCCCGCACGGTGAGCCTCGACGACTAACTCTCCCGCCCGTGCGCCGGCGCTCAGAGCATCGGTCAGGCCTCTGGCAAGTGGGATCTGTCCCATCGCCTGAGCATAGTCATGTGCAAAAGTCGGGTCCTGGGCTGTGGGCGTTACGGAAAAAGGAAAATCCGTCAACAGGCAAACGTTGCTACAGGTGGATAGCGTCAAAACGCCGCTGAGCGTGGCGGGCGCTCTACCTCGCACCACCATCGGGAACGTCACCTTATCGTGATACCCCTGGGTAGTGATATTGGCGACCTCAAAACGAGCTGGGGTTGGCCAGAACCAGTCGACCGCAGGCATTTCCTCTTTCCAGGCGATAGCAGGCGCAACGCCCCCCTCGCCCGGAGAACGCCAGTAGGTTTTCCAGCCGTCCTCCAGTTTGACATCCAACAACAGACGGGTTTCACCGCCAGCGGACGTATCAGCGCGTAACCGCACGCTGGCGTGATCGTTATCGGGCGAACGCAGCCAGCCGGGTTCAGCCGCCCAGGATACGGGCAGCCATAGCAATAACAGACAGAGCAGTGTCTGCCTGAAAACAGTCATCATAGTTTTTCTCCGTGAATAATTATCTAACAGTCAGCAACGGCTGTTCTGTCATTCACGGAAGACGCAAAATCGGAGATGCACCCGGAGAGTGGGCGGCGAGATGGCTCGCGGTGGGAAAAAAGGTAGACGAAACGCCCGCACTGGCGCCAGCAACGACAGCAGCAGGCACAGCACCAGAATAGCACCTTCAAACAGTACGGGTGGCGCAGCCAGTAATGACTTCGCGCTCAGTTCACAAGGGGTAACGGGTGAGGCCTCATCGGCCTGCACTTGTGCGCTGGCGACAACGCTTGTAACGGCGGTATCCATCTGCAACGCGTGCAGACCCGCCATGCGTTGTGCGGTGCAAACCATCACCACAACACATGCCAGACAGAGGAACCACCATCCCATCCGTTGACGTTTCGCCATTATACCCTCACTCATTGATGCGAGTTATCTTAACCACTCGCCGGTTTTTGGCAACCTTTGCGCTGTAAAGTTATGTCCTGGCATCTGCTGGATATACCGCGATTTCAATCAGATTGAGATCGGGATCCCTGACATAAACCGAGCGAATCGGTCCTGTCGCACCGGTTCGTGCAACGGGCCCTTCAATAATCTCGACTCCGTGGGTTTGAAACGTCTCTGTCACCTCTTCCAGGGTACGCGTGGTGATAAAACACAAATCCAGCGCCCCCGGCGTTGGCGCGTAGGCTTTAGGTTCAAACTCTTTTCCCCGAATATGGAGATTGATTTTCTGATTGCCAAAGACGAAGGCTTTCCGACCTTGTGCGAAAGTTTCCAACCTCATGCCTAAAAGCTCGACATAAAAACGAACGCAAGCCTCTTCATGATTGGTGGTTAGTACCAGGTGATCCAGGTGGTCGATCATAGTGATATCCATTTGGGTTGCTCATCTCTGACACTTACCCTATTCATTCACGCGCGACAAGAAAAAGACAATCTACAGGGGTATTTGCAAATACTTAGCGAAATACCTTGCCATTCACGCTTTAAAAGCGAAATGATAATTAATCATATTTTCGTCTTTGTTTATTACACTATAACATTGCTAAAAACACCCCCGAAAATATCACGAAAGTTATCATTCACTATTTACGAAGAATGCCAGAGAATATTTCAATGTCAGCACACAAATAATGCCCGCTACGTACTGATGCGTAAATGAAAGTAAGGGTCAGCGCATTTTCAGGGGATTTCCTTATTATATCCAGACGCAATGAATAACGTATTCATTAGCAGATAATTTGTTTATCAAATGTTATTTAGAGTATATGAAAATGAAAAAATATTTATTACCCCTGATTGGGTTACTTTTTACAGTTAGCGCTCAGGCAGCATCATTTACCGACGGTAAAGAGTATATCACCCTGGAAAAACCCGTCGCTTCCGCCCCAGCTGCACTGAAGTTTTTCTCATTTTACTGCCCTTCCTGTTATCAGTACGATGAAGTTTTTGAAATCACGGACAACGTGAAAAAAGTACTGCCTGCTGATGTCAAACTCACCGAATACCACGTCGACTTTTTAGGTCCGCTGGGGCAAGACATGACGCACGCCTGGTCCGTCGCCATGCTGTTAAACGTACAAGATAAAGTTAAACCGTTGCTTTTTGATGCCGTTCAGAAAAAACAAACCGTTAAAACAGCGGATGATATTCGTAACGTATTTATCAGCGCGGGCGTCAGCGCCAGTGATTATGATGCCGCCTGGAACAGTTTTGCCGTGAAATCCCTGACCGCGAAACAACAAGAAATGGCTAAAGCGGTAGATTTAACCGGTGTGCCCGCCATTTTTATCAACGGTAAATATATGATCAATCCAAAAGGACTGAAATCTGACGACCTAAACTCTTTTGTGAAGAGCTACGCGGATACGGTTCGCTATCTGATCACCAAATCCTGACGTTTCGCTAATCTCACTTTTCGCACCACACAACAGTCAAAAGCGCTGTTGGTGGTGCGTAATCACATCATTTAGTCCAATATCCTTTCTTCCCGGTTGGCATTCGCCGTTATCAGGATTACCCTAAACTTAGCGGTGTTACCTGTTGTCGGGGTACACCTTCTTCAAGTGTTGATTTACACGAGAGAACGCTATGGAATTAAAGGATTATTACGCCATTATGGGCGTGAAACCGACAGACGATCTCAAGACAATCAAGACCGCCTATCGTCGACTCGCCCGTAAATACCATCCTGATGTCAGCAAAGAGACTGACGCTGAGGCCCGTTTTAAAGAGGTTGCTGAAGCCTGGGAAGTCCTGAGTGATGAACAGCGACGAGCCGAGTACGACCAACTGTGGCAGCATCGCAACGACCCTCAGTTCAGCCGTCAATTCCAGCAAGGAGAGGGGCAAAGCTACAGCGCCGAAGATTTCGACGATATCTTCTCCTCCATTTTTGGTCAGCGTGCGCACCAGTCGCGCCAGCGCCCTGCCAGCCGCGGGCACGACATCGAAATAGAAGTTGCGGTGTTCCTGGAAGAAACGCTTACTGAGCATAGCCGCACTATCAGTTACAACCTGCCAGTCTACAATGCGTTTGGCATGGTAGAACGAGAAATTCCTAAAACACTGAACGTGAAAATTCCGGCTGGCGTCGGTAACGGTCAGCGTATCCGTCTGAAAGGTCAGGGTACGCCCGGCGAAAACGGTGGGCCGAACGGTGATTTGTGGCTGGTGATTCATATTGCGCCGCATCCGCTGTTCGATATCGTTAATCAGGATCTGGAAGTTGTCGTTCCTCTGGCGCCGTGGGAAGCTGCGCTGGGTGCGAAAGTAACCGTTCCGACGCTGAAAGAGAGCATTCTGCTGACCATTCCTGCAGGCAGCCAGGCCGGTCAGCGGCTACGCATCAAAGGCAAGGGTCTGGTAAGTAAAAAACATACCGGCGATTTGTATGCGGTGATCAAGATCGTCATGCCACCGAAACCTGACGACACCAGTGCCGCCCTGTGGCAACAACTGGCGGATGCACAAAAGACCTTTGATCCGCGCAAAGAGTGGGGGAAAGCATAATGGCTAACGTTACCGTCACTTTTACCATTACCGAATTTTGTCTGTACACCGGTGTGTCAGAAGAAGAACTGCATGAGGTTGTCGGCTTAGGGGTGATAGAACCCTACGAAGACGAGACGTTTGACGATCATGCGCTGACCGTAATGCGTCGCGCGGTGCGCCTGCGTCAGGAGCTGGAACTTGACTGGCCAGGGATTGCCGTTGCATTGACGTTGCTGGAAGAGAACGCGCAGCTGCGTCAGGAAAACCGCCTGCTGCGCCAGCGGCTGTCCCGTTTTATCAGCCATCCTTAGTGCGTCAGGGCCAGCATGGTGCTGGCCCTTTTATTGTCCCGAAACCTGCTCTTAATGACATTAAGCAGTAGATGGCATACAGTCAGCGATAAGAATTATCTCAAACAATAAGACGTTGAGCCATGCAGCTTAAGCCCCTCACAAAAGGTCGTTTTCACAATATCTGGCAGCAAGATGATGCCTTAATTGAGAAGATATTCCAGGAACTGCTCTCTGAAACGCAGATGATCCACGAAGATGAGTATCTCTATCGCCAGGGACAGGTAGTCGATCGACTTATCATGGTGCAATCAGGCAGAATTTCCCTGCGTTACAGCGCGGAAAATGGTCGCCGTTTTCAGTTGGGCGCAATGGAATGTGATGAGCAACTATTTGGTGAAATGGAGTTTTTTACCGGGTATCGCTGCCAGCTTGATATCGTGGCCGAAGAGCCGTTGACCGTGGCGGTGTGCAGCTGTGAGCGTCTGGAAGAAGCGCTAAACCAGCACCCGAGACTGGCGATATTTTTTGCCAGTGCGATGGCGATTGATTATCAGGATATGCTGGAAATCTTCCTGCACCGGATGCTCTACCCTATCGTTCATAACGTGGCGTATGATCTGTATCGCCAGCATCAGAACAAACAGCCGATGGATGGTTTCCATAAAAAATACCAGGAAGCAGAACGGTTCGGCACCACCGATCGGGTCTATCGGCGGGCGGTTAAAGCCCTGACGGATGCCGGACTGGTAACGCGCACGAAGCAAGGACTGGAAATTAAGGATCTGGATGGGCTGCGTAAATTCCTCGGCAATGACATCATTGACTGACACACCATCCCCGTAGAGAAGGTTGGTGTGTCAGTTCAGCGCAATCAGAATTTATAGGTAAGGTTGAAGTAGTGACCGAGTCCGGTGGTGCGCCCTGCTCCGCCGTGATTTTCCATCAATGCCATATTGCGGAAATACTTCAGGCCATAACCCACCGCATAATGCTCTGAATGCCAGTAGATACCGTTATACCATTCAATCGCGTTATTGCTGTATAACGGTTGATTAGCAATCTTGTTAGCGGCGAACTGATAGTCAAAGTAACCCTGATAGTTCAGGTAGCTGCCGTTGGCAAAGGTATAGAACGGCGTCGACCAGTTAGTCGAGAACATGTAGCCATCCCACTTGCCTTCGTTATCCGCACCGTAGTTTTCACGCACATAATGCGCATAGATGTTCATTCCCACCAGACCAAACCACGGAACCTTAACATCTGTGCCCAGACCGACATAATGTTCAAATAATTCCCGGTCGCCAATGTTATTTACCGTTGCGATATAGAATTCGTTAAATGGCCCAACGGATAAATCTTTATTAAAAATAGCATCCAGGGAAAACCGTGGGGATATCTTGGCGAAAAAGTTATCGCCACCATGCCGGTCATCCTGCTTGCGGTCAAAAATATCAAAGAAATCGACATAACCATACAGATCGATAATTCCGGAACGCGCCCCAAACTCCAGTTCCAGATAAGTGTCATTACGAATACCATAAGGCACTTTCGCATCCACACTTTGCATTAAGTTCATCTGCATCCAGTTAAAATCATTTTTACGGACGTTGCCATCGGTATAATCAGCAGCAAGCGCTTGCGTACAGCTCATTGCAACGATTGCGCCCAGAACTGTTTTTTTAATCATTGATTTATTCTTCATCATTTTCAATTCCTTTGAGCAAGGTTGAGTGTCGCCCCACCAAATAAATGGTGTGGCGACTGACTATCTAATTAGAGAGGTAAGTGTTATTACTGTGCTTTGTTACGTTTAAGTTTTAATGTACCCATCAACATGATAAAGATTATTAAATATAATACTGGTATTGCGTACATAATTTTCTGCAAGCCCATTGTTTTTTCCATTAGCGCACTGATCGCTGGACTAAACATAGCCCCGGCGCTACCGCTAATTAAAATATATGAAACATTCTGACTACTTGCGCGCTTCACAAATGAAACTCCGTAGGCAATAAAGGAGTTATACAGCGCCGCACAGACGAATCCGTAACTATAAGCCAGATAATCAAGCCCCGAGATGTTGTCTTTCGTTACAATAATGGTCGTAATAACGCAAGCGAGAAAAATAATACTCAACAGGAAATAATGTATCCTCACTCGAGAAACAATGACAGTTGATACTAGCGCCCCAACCAACGCCGCTCCCCAGTATTGCGTAATAATATTACCGGCTTCTTCAAATGGAATGCCAAATTTGTTCTTCACAAATAATGGTGCCCAGGTCAGGAAGGTATACAGCGCCAGCATACCTAAGAACAGACCAATACCTCCGCTAATAATCCCTGGGTTCCACTCAGACTTCACCGCGTCTGTCCGATCTTCCGCAGACGCGGTTTCACAGGCAGTAAAACGAGTGAGCGCCACCACACCTAACGTAAGTAAGGCTACCATGCCAACACTTAGATAGCTGTAACTCCATGACATATTGTGCGTCAGGGCGTAGGTGGTGATCAGCGGAAAAACCACGCCTGCGACGTTAAAGGTGGCGTCTTGTACCACCAACATTGTACTTTGAATGCGATCCTGCCATACCGAAACGACAATCGTTCCTGCCACACACAGGCCAATCCCACCGCAAAAGCCCACCAAAGTCATGGCAACCATCACCGGCCATAAGCCGGGGCTTAAGTGCATTGCCAGCGAACAAAGGAACACTATCGAATAGATAATAAACGTCATTCGCTTGACGCCAATTTTTTCTATCAGGAAAAAGGCGGCGATGGTCCCGGCTAATGCCCCACCGTTAAGCAGCGAAAATATCGAGGCAACGGTATTCACATCAGCACTGTAACGTACCGCAATCGGTTCAATCAGCATTCCAAACTGACTGGCAAACCCCGCCATAATAAAATTTGCCAGAAAACTAATCAGTGTAAGTGCTATTTTATTCTTCATATAATGACATCCCTGATTGGTTCAATTAAAAGCCAATGCTAAGCCGTAACGGCTGTATTTAGCGCCAGCTCAATCATATTTTTAAAAGTTAATTGTCGTTCCTCTGCCGTGGTTTCTTCGCCAGTCAGGCAATGATCGGACACCGTTAAAATAGCCAGTGCTTCAATATTAAATTGGTGTGCTAAGGCGTATAAGCCGGCCACCTCCATATCCACACCCAGTACACCAAACTTTTCCAGTGCAGGAATGAGGTTTTCGTCAGGATCGTAATAAAGATCGCCACTGAAAACATTACCGACCTTAATGTCGATTCCGGCCTTCTGCGCCAGCATCCACGCCTGTTGTAGTAATGGGAAGTGAGCGGATGTCGCCATCGTGTAGCCCGCGCTACGTTTTAAATTTGTGACAGAGTCCGTTCCGGCAGCGAGAGCCAGAATAATGTCGCGCATTTTGACATGCGGTTGTGTTGCCCCCAGGCTACCGACGCGAATAATTCTCTTCACATTAAAATCATGTACCAGCTCATGGGCGTATAGCGTCATAGACGGAATACCCATACCGTGTCCCATCACCGAAACAGGTTGACCAAAATAAAGACCGGTATAGCCCAGCATATTACGCACGTTGGTAACTTCGCGGTAATCCATAAGATAATTTTCGGCAATAAATTTTGCGCGCAGCGGATCGCCCGGCATAATCACAGTTGGCGCAAAATCACCCGCTTTAGCATTAATATGTGCAGTCATAACAATTCCTGAATTATGGGTATTGGAGATATGCAGGGATTGTAACCAGACGTTTGCAGAGGATTGAGGACAAAAGTCCTGCTCAAAGGATCGGCCTCTCATTTCTGAGAGTTAGAGTTGCAGGCTTAGGATGCAGAGGAAAACTATGCCCCGGCAACAGTTAGGAAAAGCAAGACCCAGAACAATAAAAGAACAGATTAGCCCCCAAATCGCTGGTGACTACCGCGTTGGCGCGAGTAGCCATAGCAGCGTCAATATTGTTTTGAAAGTGGTCTTATTGTTATTATCGTATTCCATTCTAAGCTTGGATGCCTGCCATGACCCGATTAAGGTTTAGTGAGATGACTCACGCCGATATACCTGCTGTTCAGTCGTTCCTTATTAAGCATCTTAATTTGTTCTTCAATGCCGGGAGAGTCATGCCTGCTGCCGAGGAAGATATCTTCGATCTCAAGCAGCAGTATATTTTGCAAGAAAGAAATCTATTACTTTGCGCATGGAGTGAAAAACAAGAGCTCATCGCTACACTTGCGGTATGTCAATATGATGATCGTATCACTGAGCTACGTGGGCACTATAATTTGCCTGAAACGGCAGAAATTTGTCGTTGCTACGTGGATGCGCGCTACCGCAGACAGGGAATCGGAAGCCGGTTGTTTGCTTTAGCTCAAATGTTCTGCCAGCTGCAAAAATATAAAACCTTATATCTTCATACTCATCATTTCTTGCCTGGAGGGTATCATTTTTGGTTGCGTAAAGATTTTAGCGTCGTTATGGATATGCAGGATGAATGGCAATTGGTACATATGCAGAGATCACATTATTAAATTAACCCAACGCTAATTAACTGCGTTATTGATAACGATCAATATGATTAAATTGAAAAAATAAAACCGCGTTTATAGCTTGATCAATATCAATCAATTCTCATTTAGCTTTTTATTGTTATTTTCATGTATACATCCGAGATAAAGGATTTAAGCATAACCAACTGTAAAACATAACAATTTCACCAGAAGTGTGAGGTTCTCCCTATTTATTCATACGGTTGACCTCGTTAACAATTGCCGTTAGAGTCGCTTTTGACAGCATTTCATTACATTTTTGTATATGAATAGGAATATGGTGAGAATTATTCAATTCAATTCCATAACTGCCCCCGCAACTGTAGGCGGATGCGGAATATCCTTGTGTGGTTAATAAGCCACAGGTCACTGTAAAGCTCGTCTTTATGGGAAGGCCGATATTCTGATTACCGTGAGTCAGGAGACCTGCTGTCAACGATGTATACCATTAAGTGGACGGGATGGTCCATGGGATGAATTATTTGACGTAAGCAGTAGTGTATTTATGAATAAGATTTTGGCTAAGTAAGGCTTATTTGCATTTATTGCATATCTTCATTCTTAAAATTCACGATTCAATGTCATCTATCTTCATGTCTCCTCCCGATATATGGAATGAAATGAGCCATGACCAGACTTTAAGATTCTGGCATCAACGGGACGATGATAATGCACGCTAATTCTACATTTTTCTCTTCTAAAAAAACGCTTCTGGCTATTGTTGGAACCACTGTACTGTTGACTTCCGGTTTTTCTAACGCGGCAAAAACCGAATATCCTCTGACGATTAAAAACTGTGGCCGCGATATTACCTTTAATCAGGCACCAACGCGTGTGGCAACGGTGGGTCAGAACAGTACCGAGATTCTCTATTCATTGGGACTGGCCGATCGTGTCGTGGGTACTTCGTTGTGGTTTGGCCCAGTACTGGATGCTTACAAAGCAGCAAATGAAAAAGTTGCCGTTATTGCGCAAAATATTCCCAGCTTTGAAGGAATTGTGGCTAAAAAACCAGATCTGGTTGCCAGCCAATTTGAGTGGCAAATCGGCCCTGCTGGCACAGTTGCCTCATACGAACAGTTTAGTGAACTGAAGGTGCCCGTTTACACTGCACCAGCTGACTGTGCTAAGGATAACGAAGATGGGGGTGATGGTGTTCGTAAGGGCATGTTTGATATTGCCATGGTGTATCAGGAAGTCGCCGATCTGGCAAAAATTTTTGATGTTCAGGATAAAGGCGAAGCGCTGATTGCCAGCCTTAAAGCGCGTGAATCAGCAGCAAAAAATAAAATTACCGGCATGGATAAGAATGTTTCCGCCGTGTTCTGGTTCTCAAGCGCCGATTTACAGCTCGATCCTTACGTTGCCGGGAAGTTTGGCCCAGCAGCATGGATAGCCCAAACGTTGGGTGTGAAAAATGTCATTGATTCTGCTGAAGAGTGGCCAACGGTGGGCTGGGAAACCATCGCTAAAGCTAACCCTTCTGTCATTGTGCTCGGTGAGATGAGCCGCCGACGCTTCCCGGCAGATGACTGGAAGATCAAGATGGAATACCTCCAGTCCGATCCTGTCACCAAACTGATTCCTGCCGTCAAAGAAAACCATCTGCCGGCCATTGACGTACAGACAATGAATGCCGGGATCAGAACTATTGATGGGGTGGAAAAACTGGCTGACGCTCTGGTTGAATATGGCTTAGCGCATCCGCAGGCTGCTCATTAATCTACAATTTGCGCTATATCACGGCACGGTATAGCGCATCTCCGTTATTCAGGAACGCAGATAATCATGAGTGATTCTCGCAGGATGCGTCGCGCTGTTGGTCAGCTTGCGGTGAGAGTCGGTGGTCATGCCGTTTGGGTCAGTGCGCTGATGTGTTGCGTACTGCTGGCGGGGATTTCCATCGGCGAAACGTTTATCCCCTGGCGGCACGTACTCAGCACATTGGCAAATCATCTTTTCGATACCCACTATCCTGTCGATGCACTGGATGCCGGGATCGTCTGGAACTACCGCCTGACCCGAGCACTGGTCTCAGCCAGCTGCGGCGCCTGCCTGGCTGTTTCCGGCGTAGTGTTACAGTCGTTGCTACGCAATGCGCTCGCCGAACCTTATCTACTGGGGATTTCTGCCGGAGCATCTACCGGTGCGGTGCTGATTGCGCTCACGGGACTGGGGGCTGGCATCATCAGTATGTCTTTAGGGGCGTTCATTGGTGCGCTGACGGCATTTCTGTTCGTTGCGCTATTGGCGATGGCCGCTGGCGGTAAACAAGGTGGCGGGATTACAACCCAAATCATTCTTGCCGGGATCGCCAGCTCGCAACTGTTCAATGCGATTACGTCGCTTATCATCACCCGCTCAGCAAACGCCGAGCAAGCGCGCGGTATTATGTTCTGGTTGTTAGGCAATTTGAGCGGTGTACGCTGGCCCGATGTTGTCTTAGCTATTCCTACCGCTCTGGTCGGTATTGCGCTGTGCTTCTGTTATGTCCGCCACCTTGATGCGTTCTCCTTTGGCGCTGAATCCGCGGCATCGTTGGGCATTCCGGTCAAACGTACCCGCGCAGTACTGATTGCTGCCGTCACCGGTATGACAGCGATTATGGTCTCCATTGTTGGTGCGATCGGCTTTGTCGGTCTGGTGATCCCTCATGCCGCTCGTTTGCTGGTCGGCAACCAGCATCATCGACTGCTGCCGGTTAGTGCGCTTACCGGCGCCATTTTCCTCATTGTCGCCGATGTTATTTCCCGCACGTTACTACCCGGTCAGGTACTGCCAATTGGGGTGATCACGGCTTTAGTCGGCGCGCCTGCGTTTTCAATCATTCTGATAAGAGGAAACCAGAACAAATGACGGTAAACCTCGTACAACCACTTGTTACCTCTGCGCAAGCCGTTATTGAAGCCTGCAATCTGCGTTGGAAGGTAAAGGGTAAGACGATTGTTGATAATATTTCTCTTCGCGTAACTCCCGGCGAGTTTGTCGGTATCATCGGTCCCAACGGCTCGGGCAAAACGTCACTGATTTCACTGCTGGCCGGTTTGCTGAAGCCGACTTCCGGGCACATCACTCTGCGGCAAAAAGCGCTCCAGCACTATTCGCGGCGTCATCTTGCGCAACAGGTGGCGCTGGTCGAACAACAGGCTGAAACCAGCGAGCGGCTTACCGCTTTACAAGCCGTTTCTCTGGGACGGACCCCCTGGCTTAGCCTGCTCACCCCCTGGTCTGCCAAAGATGACGATATCGTACAAACGATGCTGGAGAAGGTCGATCTCAGTGAATTCCAGCACCGCTGCTGGCATACCTTTTCCGGGGGAGAAAAACAGCGCCTGCATATCGCACGGGCGCTGGCGCAGCAGCCGCAATTGTTGCTGATGGATGAACCCACCAACCATCTCGACATTCAACATCAGATTGGCCTGCTGAGTCTGGTTAAACGTGAAAAACTCACGGTGATTGCTGCTCTGCACGACCTTAATCATGCCGCGATGTTCTGCGATCGCATCATCGTAATGACCTCCGGACATATGGCGATGCAGGGTAAACCTTGCACCGTTTTTACCCACGAAAATCTCCATGCCTGGTTTGGTATCGACGCCGTTGTCGAACATGAAGCGGGTAGTGAAAACTGTTTTATTCGTTATCAAAGACCTGATGAATTTTAAGGAAGAATCGATGAAATACCTCAAACAGAGTCTGAAAGTTTTGTGTTTACTCGCCCTCGCCTCTTCAGCCTTCGCGCAAACTCACGAAGTGTTGATGAAGAATCGTGGGTCTGCGGGCCCGATGGTCTACGAGCCGGATTATCTGGAGATCCAACCCGGTGATACGGTGAAGTTTATCCGTAAGCATAAGAGCCACAACGCGGCTTCAATTGCTGAATTGTCTCCAGCTGACTATCCCGGTTTCATGGGAAAAATAGATGAAGAGATCGAGGTGACTTATGACAACCCTGGATTTTACGGCATCAAATGCTCACCGCATTACGCTCAGGGCATGGTGATGATGATTAAGGTTGGCGATACCACGTTACCGGATAGCTATCGGGCATTCAAAGCGCCGGGTATTGCTGATAAGCGCTTTCAGGAAATTTACGCGCGTATCGACAAACAATAATCCGCATTACTCTGGGAGAAATACAAGGTGGCAGATAAAAAACTTGCAGATGGCGAAATCCAGGAACAGCGTCGGGAATGCCTGTGTAAACTGACGAAATTCGTCGGCGCGGCGGGCGTCGCGGCTGCCGTGTGGCCGCTGGTTTCGGCCTTAAGCCCGGATGAGAAAACGCTAGGGGAAAATGAACCGATTGATGTTTCTCTTGCGGGTGTTGCTGCTGGACAAACCATCAGGCGCATATGGCAGGGAAAGCTGATTCTTATTCACCACCGCACGCAGGAAGAGATTGTCGCCGCCAGAAATACCGACTTGCATACGCTTATTGACCCACAGTCTGACAGCGAGAGGGTCTCTGCGGTTCATCCCCAATGGCTGGTGGTTCAAGGGTACTGTCCACATGCCGGATGTGTCCCCAACGCCCAGCCGGGAGGGCTGGGCTGGATTTGTCCGTGCCACGGCTCGGAATTTGATACCTCCGGGCGCGTGACGCGCGGCCCCGCAACGACCAACCTGGCAATCCCGGATTACGCCTTTCATTCTGATGGTCAGATCGTGCGTATCGGCACTAAGGAAGCCTGACATGATGAGTGAGCGCGTCTATTCGCTTCGCTGGCGAATTCCTTTTCCTCGTTCGATTGCCGGACTCTGGCTGTTCGCTATCGGCGCAATCCTGCTGGTTATGCTCGGCGTGCAGATCCTGACAGGTATCGTACTGGCGATGTTTTACGTGCCGACAGCCGGGCTGGCATTTGACTCCATTATTCATATTATGCGTGCGGTTCGCCACGGAGAACTGATACGCAATATGCATGCTATTGGCGCATCGCTCTTTTTCTTTGCCTGTTATCTGCATATTTTTCGCGGTATGTACTACAACGTGTACCGCAAGCCCTGGACAACAATGTGGTTGATTAGCGTCACGCTGTATATCCTCCTGATGATAACCGCATTTCTTGGTTATAGTCTTATCTGGGGGCAAAAAAGCTACTGGGCGGCAACGGTCATTACTCGCTTTGCCCAAGCCATTCCGCTAGTGGGTGATACGTTATACGCATATTTAGTCGGTAGCCATACGCCGGGAACACCGATGCTTGGCCGCTTTTTTGTTATCCACTTTATTCTTCCTTTTGTGATTGTCGTGGCAACGGTTTTTCATATACGAACCGTACAGTCAGCGTTTGCCCAGGCGATGAAAAAGAGGTTCAGCGAGAAAGAGTCCAGGAGCCTGTTGTTCGATTACAAAATTACCGATCTCGATGCCATCAAAATCACCCTTTTTTTGATGCTCTTCGCCTGGTTTTTATTCTTTGCTCCGCACTATCTGAGCAGCGCCGATAACTTTATTCCCGCAGACCCAACGATTACACCGGCGATTGTTGCGCCAGAATGGTATTTCCTTCCCTTCTTTTCCATCTTGCGTTGCTTCCCGAATGAATTCGTGGGACTAGCCGCGATGTGCGGTTCAATACTGATTTTCTATTTTCTTCCCTGGCTTGATACCTCCCGAGCTCGTTTTCGCCATTACAGCAAACTGGTTAAATGCGGATTCTGGCTGTGGGTCATCAATGCCTGCTTTTTAGGCTGGTTAGGATCGAAAGCGCTGGTTGGCCCCGACCTTCTTGACGGTTTTCGTAACGAAGAAGGTTGGATACGTGCCGCGTCCCAGCTTTCGACGCTGATTTGGTTTGCCTGGTTTTTAATCGTATTACCTTGCCGTCGTTTTCTGGAAAAACAGGACTGATGATGAAACGACTATTGAAATTCAGTGTTCTGTGTTTTTCTCTGTTGGGACTGGGCTCCACCTATGCGCAAGAAGCCACGCCTGAACGGCAGGAATGGAGTTTCAGCGGCATCAATGGCCAGTATGATAAAGAGCAGCTTCGGCGTGGTCTGCAGGTTTATGAAGAGAAGTGTCGCGCTTGTCACGGCATGAAGCACCTTACCTTTCGAACCTTGACCAGACCCGGCGGCCCGGAACTCACGGAAGAAGAAGCAAGAAGTATCGCTAACGGCTATCAGTTTCCTGAGATTCAGGATGACGGCCAGATGGGTGAGCGGGACGGGACGCTAAATGACAGCTTTATATCGCCATATTTAAACGAGCGGGAAGCTCGATACCTTAATAATGGCGCAGAACCTGTTGACCTGAGCTATATCGTCCGCGCCCGCTCATACGATCGTGGATTTCCGCAATTCCTGTTAGATGCTTTTCTGCCCTACACGGACCAGGGAGCTGATTACGTCTACGCGCTACTCACCGGCTATCTGCCTGACGATCCCGAACTGAAGGCTAACCGCTATTTTCCGGGCGGCGTGATTAACATGCCGAAACCGCTGAATAGCGGAGAGATCCAATGGAGTCCGGCGTCGCAGAAAGCTGAAACTGAGGAGCAATACGCCAGGGATGTTACCGCCTTTCTGGCATGGGCAGCCGATCCGGCGCTCTCTGAACGAAAACAGCAAGGGAATTACGTTATGGGCTATCTGGCTATTATGCTGGGGCTGCTATGGATATTACGACGAATGAAGAGACGTTCGCTCATGTAGCTTTTGCGAGGCGGGGTGATTACTCAGTTCACCAGCATTCAACTGGTCAGCAGCACTGTTGCTCTTGCGCGACTAAGACGAGTAAAGAAAGACAAAATATAAACCGAGCAAAACGAAAAAACCCCAAGCTATTTGATAGCTTGGGGTTTATGTTTGGCGGAAGCGTAGAGATTCGAACTCTAGAACCCTTTCGGGTCGCCGGTTTTCAAGACCGGTGCCTTCAACCGCTCGGCCACGCTTCCAATGAGGCGCACTATAAACATCCCGAACGGACCTGTAAAGCACCAATGTGTTCGTTTGCCTGAAAAACAGCCAAAATGTTGTTAATCGACTGAAATAACAACAGATTGACCATTTAATCAGCACAAATACCGGCTACAACGCTTAATGTTTTTTGATGTACATATCTTTGGTGTAGTAATTGCCCCGGTTATCCGGCGCAAATCCCCCCACCCACGGCTTCACCAGATGCGTGCGGACATAGTGGTAAACCGGAATCGCAGGGACATCATCACCTAAAAGATCTTCAGCCTGCTGATAGTATTTGCCTCGTTCTTCCAGTGAATTTGCTTTCGCCGCATTACGCATCGCTTCATCAAAGGCGGGATTGCTGTACTTGGTAGTATTCTCGCTATCACCGGTACGGAAAATATTGAGGAAACTTGAAGCATCATCATAATCGGCTATCCACGCATAGCGCACGACGTCAAAATTACCGGTGTGCATAGTGTCCAGCATGGTTTTCCATTCCTGGTTTTGCAGCTTCGCCTCGACGCCAAGGTTTTTCTTCCACATCGACGATGCGGCAATCGCAATACGCTGGTGCGTTTCGAAGGTGTTGTAGAGCAAATTCAAGCTAAGCGGATGCTCAGGACCAAAACCGGCTTCAGCAAGCAGTTTTTTGGCTTCAGCAATACGTTTTTCGAGCGGCCATGACGCATACTCCGGTGCATGCAGTTTCACCCCACCTATTTCCGGCTGGCTGATAACCCACGCTGCTCGCTGCCCCTGCCCCATCACCTTTTGCGCAATGATGTCTTTATCCAACGCCATATTCAGCGCCCGGCGCACGCGCGGATCATTAAACGGCGCGCGGGTTGTATTGAACTGATAGTAATACGTTGAAAGCTGGGGAGAGACATGCAGTTCATCGCCCATCGTTTTTTTCAGTTGGGCGAACTGATTGACCGGTACGCTATAAACAATGTCGATTTCACCGGCCTTATAGCGGTTTACGTCAGCCGACTCTGAGCTGATGGGCAAATAAGTAACTTTATTAATAACCGTATGCCGATCGTCCCAGTAATGTGGGTTACGCTCGGCAACGATGCGCTCATTGACCACCCATTGCGATAGTTTGTACGGCCCACTGCTGACAAAATGTTCTGGTCGGGTCCACTTGTCGCCAAAACGCCCAATCAGAACTTTATCCAGCGGCACCAGCGATGGATGCGCCAGCATCGCCAGAAACGCCGCCGTCGGTTGCGTCAGGGTAATTTCCAGCGTGGTATCATCCAGGGCTTTGACCCCTAGTGTAGCGGGATCTTTATTCCCTTGGGCAATATCAACCGCGTTCGCAACATGCATATTGCCCAGATACGAAGCATAAGGTGAAGCCGTTTGCGGCGAGACCAGACGCTGCCAGCTCCAGACAACATCCTGTGCGGTAATCGCAGAGCCATCAGACCAGGTAATGCCCGGACGTAAATGAAAGATCCAGATAGTATTGTCTTTATTCTCCCAGGATGCCGCAAGGCGGGGCTCGATAGACCCATCCTGATTAACAGCAACCAGACCGTCGAACATATCGCTGATTAAATTAAACTCAACGTTGCTTTCGACTTTATGCGGATCCAGCGATGCCGGCTCACTGCCGTTATTTCTCACCAGTTCCTGCTTTTCAGCCAATGCTGTTCCTGCGGGAACATGAGCTGCCCATACCGCGCCGTTTATTGATATCATACAGGCGGCCAACAGCGTAAACGTAAATACCTTCGATTTGTGTTGAGTCATTCCCTGCACCTTATTGTTCTGTTTTATGTAGACACCGCTTTCACTGTCAGAGAGATTCAGGAATAACGCAATATTTTTCAGTGACCTATAAGATGTCGATCTGACATTTTCAAACAATAAGTGGTAACATCTAATTTAGGCACTTTTGCTGAAATAATATGCTTAAGTCTGGCGGGTTAAAATGCGTAAAGATGGGTAAAACCGCTGTGTCATTCCCCTTGATTTCATTATCCTCCATCATTAATTACATCTGTCATAAGAGAGTGACTCATGGATCGTATTATTAGTTCTTCGCGCGACCGTACATCGCTACTCAGCACGCATAAAGTGCTGCGCAATACCTATTTTCTGCTCAGCCTGACGCTGGCGTTTTCTGCCATCACCGCAACGGCAAGCACCGTGCTGATGCTGCCATCCCCGGGTCTAATCCTGACGCTGGTGGGTATGTATGGTCTGATGTTCCTGACATATAAAACTGCGGATAAGCCGGTCGGAATTCTGTCTGCTTTCGCATTCACCGGCTTCCTGGGCTACATTCTGGGACCGATTCTGAACACCTACCTGTCTGCAGGCATGGGTGATGTTATCGGTATGGCGCTGGGCGGCACTGCTCTGGTCTTCTTTAGCTGTTCTGCCTATGTGCTGACCACCCGTAAAGACATGTCCTTCCTCGGCGGTATGCTGATGGCAGGTATCGTGGTGGTGCTGATTGGTATGGTTGCGAATATCTTCCTGCAACTGCCAGCTCTGCATCTGGCCATCAGTGCGGTGTTTATTCTGATTTCTTCAGGCGCTATCCTGTTTGAAACCAGCAATATCATCCGTGGTGGTGAAACCAACTACATCCGTGCAACGGTCAGCCTGTATGTTTCGCTGTACAACATCTTCGTCAGCCTGCTGAGCATTCTGGGCTTCGCCAGCCGCGACTAAGTTGTCAACTCGCACTATCCAGCCCCGCTTATGCGGGGCTTTCTTTTTTGGTAAACTGCCGCCAGTTTGACTAACGTAGTGACGAATTATGTTGATCTTTGAAGGTAAAGAAATCAGTACCGATAGCGAAGGCTATCTGAAAGATACCACGCTGTGGAGCGAGCCGCTGGCGGAGAAAATCGCCGAAAACGAAGGCATTACGCTCTCCGCAGAACACTGGGAAGTGGTGCGTTTTGTCCGCGATTTTTATCTGGAATTTAATACCTCCCCCGCTATTCGCATGCTGGTAAAAGCGATGGCCAACAAGTTTGGCGAAGAAAAAGGCAACAGCCGTTATCTCTACCGCCTGTTCCCGAAAGGACCCGCCAAGCAGGCGACTAAAATTGCCGGCCTGCCGAAACCGGTGAAATGTATTTAATAACGGATACTAAATCCCTTTAGCTCGTCGCCAGGACGATGGGGTTCGCTGAGAACTCTGTCTACCCTGGCGCTTCGCGGCCCCCCGGCTTTCAACCACTTCATCAGTTGTTCCACCCGGTCACCTTCACCGCAGGCGACAACCTCTACGCTGCCGTCATCCATATTCTTCGCGTATCCGGTCAATCCCAGCCGTTGTGCTTCATGCTGGGTGGTGTAGCGAAATCCTACCCCCTGAACCCGGCCATAGACCCAGGCGATTATGCAGACTTTCGACATTGCGGTTCTCCTTATCATCACAGCGCGCGTTGCAAATATGCGTAAAACTCAGGACAATGGCGCCCATTTATTTGAATTGACAGAATAGTAAATTATGAGTGTACGTTTAGTGTTAGCCAAAGGGCGCGAAAAATCATTACTGCGCCGCCATCCGTGGGTATTTTCCGGTGCTGTCGCACGTATGGAAGGTAAAGCCAACCTCGGTGAAACCATCGATATTGTTGACCATCAGGGTAAATGGTTAGCACGCGGCGCGTACTCACCCGCGTCGCAGATCCGTGCACGCGTCTGGACATTTGACAAGTCTGAGTCCATCGATATTGATTTCTTCACCCGTCGTCTGCAGCAGGCGCAGACATGGCGTGACTGGCTGGCGAAAAAAGACGGTCTGGACAGCTACCGTCTGATCGCCGGCGAATCCGATGGTCTGCCGGGTGTCACCATTGACCGCTTCGGCAACTTCCTGGTGTTGCAGTTGCTCAGTGCGGGGGCTGAATACCAACGCGCCGCGCTGATTAGCGCTCTGCAAATTGTTTTCCCGGACTGCGCCATTTATGACCGTAGCGACGTAGCGGTGCGAAAAAAAGAAGGTATGGAGCTGACTCAAGGGCCAGTAACGGGCGAGCTTCCGCCAGCACTGCTGCCAATTGAAGAGCACGGCATGAAGCTACTGGTTGATATTCAGCATGGTCACAAAACCGGCTATTACCTCGATCAACGCGATAGCCGCCTGGCCACGCGTCGTTATGTGGAAAATCAGCGTGTGCTGAACTGTTTCTCTTATACCGGTGGATTTGCGGTTTCAGCATTAATGGGTGGATGCCGTCAGGTCGTCAGCGTTGACACCTCTCAGGAAGCGCTCGATATTGCCCGCCAGAACGTGGAACTGAACAAGCTGGATCTGAGCAAAGCTGAGTTCGTGCGTGATGATGTGTTCAAACTTCTGCGAGCTTATCGCGATCGTGGTGAGAAATTCGACGTCATCGTGATGGATCCGCCGAAATTTGTCGAAAACAAAAGCCAGTTGATGGGTGCCTGCCGCGGCTATAAGGACATCAATATGCTGGCTATTCAGTTGCTCAATCCGGGCGGCGTACTGCTGACTTTCTCCTGCTCTGGGCTTATGACCACCGATTTATTTCAGAAAATCATCGCTGATGCCGCAATAGATGCTGGTCGTGATGTACAATTTATAGAGCAGTTCCGTCAGGCCGCCGATCACCCGGTGATCGCTACCTACCCGGAAGGGCTGTATCTGAAAGGGTTTGCCTGTCGCATCATGTAACTTGAAAAGTGGAATATTACCCTTACATAGAGGGTATCTATTTCCCGGGAGGTGACTATGATTGCCAGCAAATTCGGTATCGGCCAGCAGGTCCGCCATTCCCTGTTAGGTTACCTCGGAGTGGTCGTGGATATCGACCCGGAATATTCGCTTGATCAACCGTCAGCCGATGAGTTGGCGGTTAACGACGAACTTCGCGCCGCTCCCTGGTATCACGTGGTGATGGAAGACGATAATGGTCTGCCAGTACATACGTATCTGGCCGAAGCACAACTGAGTAGCGAGCTACAGGAAGAACATCCGGAGCAACCGTCGATGGATGAACTGGCGCGAACAATTCGAAAACAGCTTCAGGCCCCGCGCCTGCGCAATTGATGCAAACACAGACCCGATTAGCTAATCGGGTCTGTGCGTTTTGTTCGGCTACAGATCAACCTTACTTCGCCAGTCCCAGCCGCGGGATCTCAATCGCCGGGCAACGATCCATTACCACCGTCAACCCTGCATCACGAGCCAGTACGGCTGCCTGCTCGTTAATCACGCCGAGCTGCATCCATAGGGTCTTCGCGCCGATGGCAATTGCCTCCTGAGCAACACCCCACGCCGCTTCGGAATTACGGAAGACATCTACCATATCCACTTTCTCTGGTACATCTGCCAGCGTCGCATAGCCCTGCTGCCCCAGCAGTGTTTTTCCGGCAACTTTCGGTGAAACAGGAATAACGTGATAGCCCTGATCGAGTAAATATTTCATAACCCGATAGCTTGGGCGATCGGGTTTATCGCTTGCTCCCACCAGTGCAATCGTGCGGGTCGTTGTCAAAATGCCAGCAATATCGGTCTCTTTCATCGTTTTCCTCCAGGCTGTTTAGCAAAGTGTACGACAAACCGGACTTTGCGACCATTCATCCCATACTGGCGCATGAGAGCTAAACTCAAAAATATGTCTATATGTTAGTAAACATGATTATCGAAAAATTTAGATACATCTTATACAGATTTTTTCTGGACAGGAGAAACCTATGAAAGCCGGCATTGTGACAGCCTTAATTGCTCTGTGTTTGCCGGTAACCGTTTTTGCTACCTCTCTACGTCTGTCTAATGATATTGACCTTCTGGTGCTGGACGGAAAAAAAGTCTCCAGCTCATTACTGCGTGGTGCCGACAGTATTGAGCTGGAAAATGGTCGGCACCAGCTCGTGTTTCGCGTAGAAAAAACCATTCGCCTGTCCAGCCACGAAGAACGTCTGTATATTTCGCCCCCGCTGGTCATCAGCTTTGATACCCAACTCGTCAGTCAGGTTAATTTTCATCTGCCACGTCTGAGCAACGAGCGAGATGCAACGCATTTTGATGATGCCCCACGCGTAGAACTGCTGGATGGGGATTCCATGCCTATACCGGTTAAGCTGGATATTCTGTCAATCACATCCACCGCAAAAATCGTAGATTATGAAATGGAAACAGAGCGCTATAACAAAGCGGCTAAGCATGCGTCTTTACCGCAATTTGCCACGATGATGGCCGATGACAGTTCGCTGCTTTCCGGGGTATCTGAACTGGATCGCGTGCCGCCTCAGTCGCAAACGCTGACCGAGCAGCGCTTAAAATATTGGTTTCAACAGGCTGACGCACAAACGCGAAGTAACTTCTTACAATGGGCTGAGAAACAGCCCCCATCGTGACATTTATGTTCGCATACGCATTTTTTTTGTCTTTCTCTTGCAGCGTCAAGTGCTTCCAGTACTCTGTAACAAGGTTAACTTGGGAGCTGTACTATGGAATTAACGACTCGCACATTACCAGCGCAGAAACATATTGCGTTGGTCGCACACGATCACTGCAAAAAGATGTTGATGAGCTGGGTTGAACGCCACCAGCCATTACTGGAAAAACACGTCCTGTATGCTACAGGAACAACAGGAAATCTAATTCAACGCGCGACAGGAATGGACGTCAACGCCATGCTGAGCGGCCCGATGGGGGGTGACCAGCAGGTGGGTGCGCTAATTTCAGAAGGGAAAATTGATGTGCTGATCTTCTTCTGGGATCCGCTCAACGCCGTTCCCCACGATCCTGATGTCAAAGCCCTGCTACGCCTGGCCACAGTCTGGAACATTCCGGTCGCCACCAACGTGTCAACGGCTGATTTTATTATCCAGTCGCCAAACTTCAACGACGCAACGGATATCTTGATCCCGGATTACGCCCGTTATCTTGCAGAACGCCTCAAATAAACGCTAAGCAGGCGGCAACTGCCGCCTGCTTTTCAGGGTTTCCGGGTCACCGGAACGTCTAATTGCTTAAGCTCATCAACAAAACATGATGGCGCGTCTTTACTAAACAGTAGCCATACCCGATGTCGTGCACGCGTTAGCGCCACATACAGCAACCGCCGCTCTTCAGCATCAGGAAAATCTTCAACAGCCGGGAGTAACGCCTCTTCCATAATCGACTCACGAGCCGGAGCCGGAAAACCGTCATTCCCGTCATGAAGCCCCATAACAATGACGTAATCCGCCTGCTGCCCTTTGCTGGCATGAATAGTCATAAAATCCAACTGCAGCTTGGGCCAGCGGGTGGCCGCTTTGTCCAGGCTGGCTGGCTTCAGATGATGGTACCGCGCCAGCACCAGAATTCTCTCTTCAGCTTTCACAAAACCCGACAACTTATCCAGCAACAGATCTAACTGACTTTCATCGAGCAACGTGACAGCTTTTTTATCACCGGTCGTCAGGCTGTTCAGCGGTTTCGTGAGCTGATGTGGGTTTTGCTGGATAAACTGGTTTGCGACTTCGCCAATCCGGCTATTAAAACGGTAAGTCGTATCCAGATTACAGCTATCGCCCTCACCAAAATTTTGCTGGAATGCGGTCGTCAGAGAAAGCTGTGCTCCGCTGAACCGGTAAATGGCCTGCCAGTCATCTCCCACGGCAAACAGCGTGGTCTGCGAGTTTTGCTTTCGCAAGGCGGCTAACAGGGCGGCGCGCTGAGGGGAAATATCCTGAAATTCATCGACCAGAATATGTTTCCACGGACTGATAAACCGCCCCTTCTCCAGAATGACAATAGCCTGATGGATCAACCCGGAGAAATCGACGGCATTCTCATCCTTCAGGGCACTCTTCCAGGCCTTGAGCAGCGGCGCCATTAGCTTTATGCGTTTACTGAACAGATCGCGGATCTCCTCCGGAGCATTAGCAATCATCTCCGCCTGTGCTCCACCATGCATCCGCATCAAACTAACCCAGCGATCCAACCGGGAGGCCAGACGGCGCTGTAATTTTTCGTCATCCCAGAAGTTACCTTCGGGTACAGACCACTGCATTTCTTCTTCTAACCATTGTCGCCAGCCTTTAGCCTGAGCCTTTTTCTCACTGCACTGCTGACGCCAGGTCGTTATAAATAGTTTGTTGCGAGCGGCGGCATCATTTTCCAGCTTGCTCACTGTTGGAACTTTTTTGCTACCTTGCGAAATAATGTACAACGCCAGTGAATGGAACGTCCGCGCAGTGACCTCGTCCGTATGCAGACGCTCACGAATGCGGTCATCCATCTCCTGGGCTGCTTTGCGTCCAAACGCCAGCAACAGGATCTGTTCAGCCGCCGCCTCTCCTCGAGCAAGCAGCCAGCCCGCACGGGCGACCAATACGGATGTTTTGCCGCTTCCGGCCCCCGCAAGAACCAATAAGGATTGCTCACCGTTCACTACCGCGCGCGCCTGAGCCGGATTCAACGGCGAAGATTCAATATGCTGGAAAAACTCAGCATACTCTTCCAGCATTGCCTCGGTGTACGCCTGATTGTGCTGTAAGCGGCAGGCTTCAATGTCCTTCAACCACGCCTGGCATTGACGTAACGCCTCCCGGCAATTTTCAAATTCTTCCAGCCGATTAACCGGGAGCGGTAAAGCAGCAAAGGCACGGCGAATCTGCTGCTGCAGCCCTGATGTTTGTTCGCGTGTCAGCCATTTACTTTCACTAGTACGCGCCGCTATCGCATCCAACTGCTGCTGTAAAACCCCCGCAGCAACGTCACTCATTTCCTGGCTCCACTGTTGCCAGAGTGCATTCAAATGATGATGGAAGCGCTGGGTTTCCGCCCACTCTGTACCGTGAAGACGGACCACCTTCTCATCCGGGAGTACAAACTCCAGCTCGCCCCACACCAGACCACGTTTGCAATGAATAGCCAGTAACTGATTGAAGGGAATAAGATACTCGTGACGATCGCCGGAAACTTTAATCCCGGCATTGAGAATAACGGCCCGATCGTAAGGGTGTTGTGCCAGACGTTTTCCAAGAGAAGTAGCTTTCAGTTCCATAAGACTCAAGCGGATCCACACGAAGAGGTTTGCTTATCAGTGTAACCGCCAGAGAAAACGTGCTCCAGCCCAAAAAAACGTTACAATTGCCGAATTCACAGAAAACCAGAGTTAACCGAGGGTTTATGCGTACTGTTCTGAATATTTTAAATTTTGTGCTTGGAGGGTTCGCCACCACCCTGGCCTGGTTACTGGCAACGCTGGTCAGTGTCGTGCTTATTTTTACTTTACCCTTAACCCGTTCATGCTGGGAGATAACCCGACTTTCGCTGTTTCCCTATGGCAACGAAGCGATACATGTCGATGAGCTGAATCCGGCCGGTAAAAGCGTCCTGTTGAATACCGGCGGCACCGTGCTCAATATTTTCTGGCTGATTTTCTTCGGCTGGTGGTTGTGTCTGATGCACATTGTCTCTGGTATTGCTCAGTGCATAACGATTATTGGTATTCCGGTTGGCATTGCGAACTTTAAAATCGCTGCCATTGCGCTCTGGCCGGTGGGTCGCCGGGTAGTTTCAGTAGAAGTTGCCCGTGCAGCGCGTGAAGCCAATGCACGTCGTCGCTTTGAATAATCAGGACCAATGGCCTTTATGTTAAGTCCTCTGCTCAAACGCTATACCTGGAACAGCACCTGGTTGTACTACGTGCGGATTTTTATCGCGCTATGCGGTACAACGGCGCTGCCCTGGTGGCTGGGTGACGTCAAGCTGACCATCCCTCTCACGCTAGGTATGGTCGCTGCCGCACTTACCGATCTCGACGATCGTCTCGCGGGCCGACTGCGCAATTTAATCATCACGCTGGTGTGCTTTTTTATTGCCTCAGCCTCCGTTGAACTGCTCTTCCCATGGCCCTGGCTGTTTGCTATTGGGTTAACGCTTTCCACCAGCGGTTTTATTCTGCTGGGGGGATTAGGCCAGCGCTATGCAACCATCGCTTTTGGCGCGTTGCTCATCGCCATTTACACGATGCTGGGCACCTCGCTTTACGATCAGTGGTATCAACAACCAATCCTGCTGCTCGCTGGCGCTATCTGGTATAACCTGCTGACGCTCACCGGACATCTTCTGTTCCCCATCCGCCCCTTACAGGATAATCTTGCACGCAGCTACGAACAATTAGCGCACTACCTGGAACTGAAGTCGCGTCTTTTTGATCCCGACATAGAAGATGAAAGCCAGGCGCCGTTGTATGATTTAGCCCTCGCTAATGGGCAACTGATGGCAACGCTAAACCAGACCAAAGTGTCGCTGCTGACTCGCCTGCGCGGTGACCGTGGACAACGGGGAACACGTCGCACGCTACATTACTATTTTGTGGCGCAGGATATTCATGAACGCGCAAGCTCCTCACATATTCAGTATCAAACGCTACGCGATCATTTCCGTCACAGCGATGTGATGTTCCGCTTCCAGCGGTTGATGTCGATGCAAGGACAAGCCTGTTCACAATTGTCTCGTTGTATTTTATTACGCACGCCTTACCAGCACGATCCGCACTTTGAACGCGTCTTCACCCATATAGATGCCGCACTTGAGCGCATGCGTGCCAGTGGTGAGCCTGCAGATCTGCTCAATACGCTGGGATTCTTACTATCGAACCTGCGGGCTATCGATGCGCAACTGGCCACCATTGAGTCTGAACAGGCTCAGGTACTCTCGCGCAATGAGTCTGAAAATCAGCTTGCTGATGACAGTCCCCATGGATTCAGTGATATCTGGTTACGCCTGAGCCGTAATTTCACCCCAGAGTCCGCACTGTTTCGCCATGCCGTCCGCATGTCGTTAGTGCTCTGTGTTGGTTATGCCATTATCCAGGTAACCGGCATGAATCACGGATACTGGATCTTGCTGACCAGCCTGTTTGTCTGTCAACCAAACTACAATGCCACCCGACATCGCCTGGCGCTCAGGATTATCGGCACGTTGGTTGGAATTGCCATCGGTTTACCGATCCTGTGGTTTGTGCCCTCTTTAGAAGGGCAGCTAATACTTTTAGTGATCACTGGTGTACTGTTTTTTGCCTTTCGCAACGTCCAGTATGCGCATGCCACCATGTTTATCACGCTGCTGGTATTACTGTGCTTTAACCTGCTCGGCGAAGGCTTTGAGGTTGCGCTGCCGCGTGTCATCGATACGCTAATTGGCTGTGCTATCGCCTGGGCGGCTGTCAGTTTCATCTGGCCAGACTGGCGTTTTCGTAATCTACCACGGGTAATTGAGCGGGCGACTGACGCTAACTGCCGCTACCTTGATGCAATTCTCGAACAATATCATCAGGGTCGTGATAATCGTCTGGCCTACCGTATCGCTCGCCGTGACGCGCATAACCGTGATGCTGAGCTCGCCTCCGTGGTGTCAAACATGTCGAGCGAGCCGGATGTGACGGCCCAAACCCGCGAAACGGCGTTCCGTTTACTGTGTCTCAACCATACGTTTACCAGCTATATTTCTGCGCTTGGCGCACATCGCGAACAGTTGACCAATCCAGACGTTCTGGCATTGCTGGATGACGCTGTTTGCTATGTTGATGATGCCCTTCACCATCAACCCGCTGACGAGCAACGCGTATACCAGGCGTTAGAAGGGCTGAAGCAGCGAATTCAGCACCTGGAACCACGCCCGGACAGTAAAGAGCCTCTGGTCGTTCAGCAAGTTGGGTTATTGATCGCTCTGCTCCCGGAAATCCGGCGATTACAGCAGCAAATTGCCGTACTACCTTCTAATACCCCGGTTCCGGCGTAAGAGAACTTACCCACTCCACCAGCTCCTGGCGACGCGTCGCCGGGAGCGCGGCTTCATGTATCCCCCCAACCGCGCCTTCAAGGGCATAGAGTACTTTTACCGTCAGAGCCGGGTTATTTTGCCGAAGTTTCAGCCAGCACATTTGTGCTCCCAACGACCGCATTGTCCCCTCATCTTTAATTCCAACTTCATTCAGCAGAGTCTCCAGATGAAACGTCATATTCGGCAATTCCCGCAGACGATGCTGGGTAAAGCGACTCTGTTTTTCCTTAACCGCTGCATCCAACGAATATCGCGATAACGACACCAGTTGCTGCTGGTTTTGCCACAGGGCATCGTTCACCTGGTAATAATTAAGTACAAGAGGACGTCCCCGCTTAATAAATGTCAGCCAGACAGGAGAATTTTGTACACAATACTGGGCGCTCTGTTCACAGGCGCGAAGATACAACTCACCATTGGCGACCATGGCAAAGACCGTATCGCCAACCGTCAGACTGTAGCCACCAAACAGTGAGCGATAGTGAATTGTCCCCAGAGAAGCCAGATATTCCTGCGATTTATAGATCCTTGCATAAGAAAGCTCTTTCATAAAAATCCTTTTTAAATCATAACGTAAGCAAATGATTTTCAGTAGCGGATCCGTTAATGACGAAAATAGGCAACTTATGCGTATGGGGCAAGATGAATTTTATTTTTCCCGTGACGATGACTAAAAATTGCGAACCTGTTTCCGAAAATAAGGTTGATCTTTGTTGATGGCAGGGTTACTGTATATTCATACAGTAACTCACAGGGCTGGATTGATTATGTACACTTCAGGCTATGCAAATCGTTCTTCGTCGTTCTCTTCCGCATCAAGCAGCATTGCGCGCGTTTCATCAGAGAACGCAACCGCTGGGCTTATCAGTGAAGTAGTCTATCGCGAGGACCAGCCCATGATGACGCAACTACTGCTGCTTCCTCTGCTGCAACAGTTAGGGCAGCAATCACGCTGGCAGCTGTGGCTGACGCCTCAGCAAAAATTAAGCCGGGAGTGGGTGCAGTCAGCCGGACTTCCATTGACAAAAGTAATGCAGATTAGCCAACTCTCCCCCTGCAATACGCTGGAATCTATGATCCGTGCGCTGCGCACAGGTAATTACAGTGTCGTTATCGGCTGGCTGGCAGAAGAATTAACGGAAGATGAACATGCCGAGCTGGTAAAAGCGGCTGATGAAGGAAATGCGATGGGTTTTATCATGCGTCCTGTTTGCGCACAGTCACTTGCGGGGAGACAGCATTCCGGGCTAAAAATTCACTCGAATTTGTATCATTGAGTAAAATTAGGATTTATCCTGGAATTTTTTTTCATGCTTTAATTTGCCTTTGAGCTTTAACGCGTTTTTCGTCCGAACGCCTGTCTCAAGCGGTTTTCAGGAAATCCTCAGTGCATTTAGTCATCAATAAATGTTAAATATTATGTATACAAGCCTTTTTTTTTCATATGCCTGACGGACTTCACACTTGTAAGTTTTCAACTACGTTGTAGACTTTACATCGCCAGGGGTGCTCGGCGTAAGCCGCAGATATCGGTAGAGCAACTATTGAACTGGTCCCCGGGTGAAGGATTTAACCGTGTTATCTCTCTTCGGAGATATTCATGGCGAATTTTGGATGATAACGAGGCGCAAAAAATGAAAAAGACAGCTATCGCAATTGCAGTGGCACTGGCTGGTTTCGCTACCGTGGCGCAGGCCGCTCCGAAAGATAACACCTGGTACGCTGGTGCTAAAATGGGCTGGTCTCAGTACCATGATATTGGCAACAACCAGATCAACAACGCCGGTCCGACCCACGAAAGCCAACTGGGTGCCGGTGCGTTCGGTGGTTATCAGGTTAACCCGTACGTTGGTTTTGAAATGGGTTACGACTGGTTAGGCCGTATGCCGTACAAAGGCTACACCGACCAGACTCATCAAAACGGCGCTTTCAAAGCTCAGGGCGTTCAGCTGACCGCTAAACTGGGTTACCCAATCACTGACGATCTGGACGTTTATACCCGTCTGGGTGGTATGGTTTGGCGTGCAGACGCTAAAAACAACGAAGGCTTCAAAGACCACGACACTGGTGTATCCCCAGTATTCGCTGGTGGCGTAGAGTATGCAATTACTCCTGAAATCGCTACCCGTCTGGAATACCAGTGGACCAACAACATCGGTGACGCGAACACCGTTGGTGGTCGTCCGGATAACGGCCTGTTGAGCGTTGGTGTTTCTTACCGTTTCGGCCAGCAGGAAGAAGCAGCTCCAGTAGTTGTTGCTCCGGCTCCGGCTCCAGAAGTACAGACCAAGCACTTCACTCTGAAGTCTGACGTTCTGTTCAACTTCAACAAAGCAACTCTGAAACCAGAAGGCCAGCAGGCTCTGGACCAGATGTACAGCCAGCTGAGCAACCTGGATCCGAAAGACGGTTCCGTAGTGGTTCTGGGCTTCACTGACCGCATCGGTTCTGACGCTTACAACCAGGGTCTGTCCGAGAAACGTGCTCAGTCCGTTGTTGATTACCTGATCTCTAAAGGTATTCCTTCTGACAAAATCTCTGCACGTGGCATGGGTGAATCCAACCCAGTTACTGGCAACACCTGTGACAACGTGAAAGCTCGCGCTGCACTGATCGACTGCCTGGCTCCGGATCGTCGTGTTGAGATCGAAGTTAAAGGCATCAAAGACGTTGTAACTCAGCCTCAGGCTTAAGTTATCGTCTTATAAAAAAACCCCGCTATGCGGGGTTTTTTTTCATCTGTTTCCACTCAAAACAAGCCTCTTGTTACACCAGCCAACCGCTAGTCTTTTCCCAGCAACGCCTGTAAATCCTGCTTCAATGTCGACATTTTGTTCGCGTACTTCTCTTTATGCTCTGCGTCTTCAATCAGCTGCACTATAGTTTCAGAAAGTGTTTTTCCGCGCCGCTGCGCAAGACCTGCCAGACGCTGCCAGACCATAAACTCCAGATCGATAGATTTCTTACGCGTATGTTGATGTTCTGCATTAAAGTGCCGCTTACGCCTCGCCCGGATCGTTTGCTTCATACGATTGAGCAGTGCAGGGTTCATGTATTCTTCAATCCAGGCGTTGACCCGAACCGGTTCATTTTCGAGGGTTAGCAACAAATCAACGGCTTCTTTGGCAGCGCTGGCTTCCACATAGCGGGTAATCAACTCCCCCTCGCGATGCTTCTTCACCAGGTACTTCCATTTCCATCCGCTTTCAAGATTTTCAAGTTGTTGATATTTCATTGCGATCTCAATGTTACCGTGTAACTCTTATCAGAATATCAGCTTTTTCGGCATCTGAAGAAAAGAATATCCAGCCTGTGAACTGCCGCGCGTCATCACAACCGTTTCGCGCCGCTTTCCAGGTGTTTAGTGGTGAGGGTTACGGTATAATCTCGTTTTTTACAACAGACTAAAAAACATCAACTTTGACCATTACGAAACTTGCATGGCGTGATCTGGTTCCTGATACCGACAGTTATCAGGAAGTATTTGCACAGCCGCACGTCACTGACGACACCGACACCTTACTTAGTGATACTCAGCCACGTTTACAATTCGCGCTAGAGCAGCTTCTTCAGCACTGGACAACATCCTCGTTCATGTTGGTGAAAGCACCGGAGGAGCTTGAGTATCTCAACCTTATTGCAAAAGCTGCACGTCCCTTGCACACGGATGCAGGAAGCCTGACTGGCGGTCATTACGACATCTCCGGTCACACTATTCGTTATCGTACAGCTGAAAAAGCGGAAGACAATTTTGCGACGTTGACGCAGGTGGTCAGCGCTGACTGGGCCGAAGCTGAACAACTGTTTGGCTGTCTACGTCAGTTCAATGGCGAAATTACGCTGCAGCCAGGTCTGGTACATCAGGCCAATGGGGGGGTGCTGGTTATCTCATTGCGCACGCTGTTGGCCCAACCTCTGTTGTGGATGCGTCTGAAAGCCATTGTCAGCCACGAGCGTTTTGATTGGGTGGCTTTTGATGAGTCTCGCCCACTGCCTGTCTCTGTTCCGCCTATGCCGCTTAAACTGAAAGTGATTTTGGTGGGTGAGCGTGAATCGCTGGCGGATTTCCAGGACATGGAACCAGAGTTGGCTGAGCAGGCCATTTACAGCGAGTTTGAAGATAATCTGCAGATAGTGGATGCCGAAACCATGACGCAGTGGTGTCAGTGGGTCACGCATACTGCCATGCGCAATAATTTGCCTTACCCCGCTCCTGATGCCTGGCAGGTTTTGATCCGTGAAGCCGTCCGCTATACCGGTGAACAGGATGCATTGCCGCTTAACCCGCTGTGGATCACCAGACAGTTCAAAGAGGTAGCCCCGTTATGCGAGAGCGAAACCTGCAACGCTGAGCAGTTCAGCCTGATGCTGGCTCAGCGCGAATGGCGTGAGGGATTCCTGGCTGAACGCATGCAGGATGAAATTCTGCAAGAGCAGATCCTTATCGAGACAGAAGGCGAGCGTATTGGCCAGATCAACGCCTTGTCGGTGATTGAGTTTCCAGGCCACCCACGCGCATTTGGCGAACCTTCTCGTATCAGTTGCGTCGTGCATATTGGCGACGGCGAGTTTACGGACATTGAGCGCAAAGCTGAGCTCGGCGGAAATATTCATGCCAAGGGTATGATGATTATGCAGGCGTTCCTGATGTCGGAACTCCAGCTTGAGCAGCAAATCCCCTTCTCTGCCTCGCTGACCTTTGAGCAATCTTACAGCGAAGTGGACGGTGACAGCGCGTCTATGGCAGAACTGTGCGCATTGATCAGCGCCCTCGCCGACGTGCCTGTTAATCAAAGTATCGCCATTACCGGTTCTGTCGATCAGTTTGGTCGGGCGCAACCTGTCGGTGGTCTGAATGAGAAAATTGAAGGTTTCTTCGCCATCTGCCAGCAGCGTGAGCTGACGGGCACGCAGGGCGTTATCATTCCTTCGGCTAACGTCAGACACCTCAGCCTGCATCCCGCGCTGCTACAGGCCATAGAAGAAGAAAAATTCACTATCTGGGCGGTGGACGACGTAACTGATGCGCTGCCACTGTTGTTAAATCTGGTGTGGGATGGCGAAGGCCAGACAACGCTGATGCAAACCATTCAGGAACGTATTGCCACGGCTACGCAACAGGAAGGTCGTCACCGTTTTCCATGGCCGCTACGTTGGCTGAACTGGATTATTCCGAACTGATCGGACTTGTTCAGCGTACACGTGTTAGCTATCCTGCGTGCTTCAATAAAATAAGGCTTACAGAGAACATGGTAGATAAACGCGAATCCTATACGAAAGAAGACCTTCTTGCCTCTGGTCGCGGTGAACTGTTTGGCGCAAAAGGGCCACAACTGCCAGCACCAAGCATGCTGATGATGGACCGTGTCATCAAGATGACCGAAACCGGTGGCAACTTTGACAAAGGTTATGTTGAAGCTGAACTGGATATCAACCCAGACCTGTGGTTCTTCGGTTGTCACTTTATCGGCGATCCGGTGATGCCGGGCTGCCTGGGTCTCGACGCCATGTGGCAGCTGGTTGGATTCTATCTCGGCTGGCTGGGCGGCGAAGGTAAAGGCCGTGCGCTGGGCGTAGGTGAAGTTAAATTCACCGGCCAGGTTCTGCCGACTGCGAAGAAAGTCACTTACCGCATTCACTTCAAACGTATCGTTAACCGTCGCCTGATCATGGGCCTGGCTGATGGTGAAGTGCTGGTTGATGGTCGTCTGATCTACACCGCAAACGATCTGAAAGTGGGTCTGTTCCAGGACACTTCCGCGTTCTAATCCAGGACGGCGTAGCAGCCAGACATTAACGTTTCTCCGTTTTATCTGGTGTGCAAAAAGGCGAAACCTCCGCTCTGCGGAGGTTTCTTTTATCTAAAGAGACAGAATCAGGCCATTAAAACCCTATCCCCCATGGCTTCTCGCCAGCCTCCCAGCCAGTATGACCTCTGATTCAGCGTCTGATAGGGACACATTTCTTTTGAGCGTCCGGCAATGCCGGCCTGATATCCACGTTGATGTGCCCGTTCCAGGCGATCTCGTTTTTGTCTCTTCATGCCTCGTTTCCCTCATTTTTTGGTCTGGTGGAAAAGAAAACAGTGATTACTAAGTGTGCAATCACACTAAACGAATACCCCTAAACATTAGGCTCGTCAATGCGCAAAATTCACGCCAGTGTCATATTTGTGAGCTAGCCTCTAAATCATTTGTACAAAAATAGTCAGTCAGAACAGCTATCTCCACGGCTAAAAAAATAAAAAAACCGCCCCGGGCAGTGAGCCAGGGGCGGCATAATTTACAATTATTTAAGCTTATGGGATGCGTTTCAGCTCTTGAGCAATAGCCGTCGCTTCCTGACTCCAGGCGTTGGCAAGAACCTTCACCATCTCATCGTAGCCGTCTTTAGTCTGTACAGCTTCGATGTGGAATGGACGTTTGATCAGTTGTCCCTGATGATTCAGCAACCATTCTCCACTCACGATAACCTTACCATCGTAACGACCGTGGAAGCCGGTTACGGTGACGTTCAGCGTGTCCTGAGTGCTTCCCAGCGGCTGCGAAGCAACAACCCAGCCAGGCAACTGCATGCTGAGGTTAGCAACCAGCGTATTGCGCAATTGCTGATCTAATGGGCTGGCCCAGAGATTATTATTGGCTATAACATATTGCACATCGCTGGTCTGGTAAACCACCCCATTACCGGCCAGATAATCAGGTACCGCAATCTGTTCAACCCACAGCAGACGGTTTCCCTGATTGGCGGAGCTCTGCACACCGCCTTGTGCGATAGGGAGCTGGTAATAGCTTTTATTCTCTCCGCTGGAGCTGCATGACGTCAGCCAGACCGCCATCATCACCACTAGCCACTTTTTCATTGTTTCGCCCTCTTCGGCTCTGGATCTTTTTTGTCCTTCGCTTCAAATACCAGCGCATTACTCTTATCGTTCAGCGTTTTCAGTACCGGTTGCAGTTCACGTAGCACCTGATCAAGACGCTGCATATCTGCCACCATCTTGTTGTAGGCCGCGGAACCAGGCTGGAAGCCCTGCATGCTACGATTTAGTTCACGCAGCGTGTTCTGCATATCCGCCGGAAGATCCTGCATCGACTGGCTGGACGTGATCTTGTTCATGTTATCCAGCGTGGTTTGCAGATGCTTCATCGTGCGCTGGCTTTCCGACAGCGTATTGGTTGCCTGCTCAATCATCGGGTTCAGCGGCAGATTATTAATCTTATCCAACGCTTCCATCAGACGCTGTTGGATCTGCGCCAGACCACCGCTCACGGTCGGAATAATTTGATAACCATTAAATTCACGCACACCAGTAATCGGCGGCTCTTTCGGGTAGAAGTCGAGATCGACATACAGCGCGCCGGTCACCAGGTTCCCGGTTTTGAGCGATGCCCGTAATCCGCGTTTAAGCAATTCCGCCAGATGAGCACCAACATCAGTATCTTCGCCCAGCTGCGCCTTCAGACGTTCTGGTTCGATGCGTACCAGCACCGGAATGCGGTAATCATTGTTGAACACCTGGCGCATATTCGGTGAGAAGAAAGGTACTTTACTCACCGTACCCAAGCGGATGCCACGGAATTCCAGCGGCGCACCAGGCTGCAGGCCACGAATCGAATCTTTAAAGAACATCAGATAATCGATATGATCGGTATACAGTGAATCCTGAATGCTTTTTTGATCGTCATAAAGATTAAACGCTGACTGTTGTGCGACCGGCTCGCCCTGCTCTAAACCTTCTGGCACATCAAAACTTACACCACCGCCAAACAGCGTGGAGAGCGAACCCATTTCTACGCGCATACCTGCTGAGGTAAGATCTACGGCGATTCCACTGTCTTTCCAGAAACGCACATTACTGGTCACCAGACGATCGTTAGGCGCATTAATGAAAAGCTGATAGCTGATCGTACGCTTTTGCGCATCAAATGTGCTGGTTTCAACCGAACCTACACGATAGCCGCGAAAAAGCACCGGATCGCCCGGACTCAACTGACCGGCTTTTTTGCTGTCCAGAATCACACGGATCCCTTTTGCATCTGGCGGGGCCAGCGGCGGTGAATCCAGCAGTTGGTAATTTTCCAGCTTACTGCCTTTATTACCAGGCTGCAGTTCAATATAAGCCCCGGACAATAGCGTGCCGAGCCCACTTATACCTTCACGTCCAACCTGCGGCTTCACCACCCAAAAGACAGAATCTTTATGCAGCAGCTTTTCCATTCCGGAGTTAAGACGCGCTTTAATCTCCACATGGGTCAGATCATCCGTCAGGGTTGCGCTCTCAACGATGCCGACGTCCACACTGCGGCTCTTAATCGTCGTTTTGCCCCCTTCAATACCTTCGGCATTGGTGGTAATAAGCGTGACCTGTGGCCCCTGATGACTGTAGTGATAAAACAGAACCCACGCGCCAATGAGTGCAGTGACGATAGGAAATATCCACACGGGCGACCAGTTTTTTACCTTTTGCACTTTGGCTTCCCCACTTTTAGATTCCATGCTGTCAGGACTCCTCATGGCCTGGTTCTGGTTCACGATCCCACGACAGACGCGGATCAAATGTCATCGCAGAAAACATTGTCATAATGACGACTAAAGCAAACATCAAAGCACCCATTGCAGGATAAATGTTCATTAACCCTCCCATGCGCACCAGCGCAGAGAGTACCGCAATCACAAATACGTCGATCATTGACCAGCGACCGACAAATTCCACAACTTCATAAATCAGGTGCATACGTTCACTGTCGCGTTTGCCGTGCCCTTTGGCGTCCCAGCATAGCCAGGCAATGGCGATCATTTTCAACGTCGGCACCATAATACTGGCGATAAAGATAACCGCAGCCACCGGATACGAGCCTTCGCTCCAGATTAAAACCACCCCCTCAAGTATCGTTGACGGCAGCTTTGACCCGAGCAAATCGGTAATCATAATCGGCAGAATATTGGCAGGAAGATAAAGCATGATTGACGTAAACAGTAATGCCAACGTCCATTGCAGACTGTTTTTACGCCGCACATAGCCTTTCGTCTGACAGCGTGGGCACACCCGTTCATCAGCGGGAAGTATTGCAGTGCAGCAAGAGCAGGAACGCAGTCCCTGTCGAATACCAGGCACGCCAGGTTTTAAGGCCTGCTTTATGACAGGCATTGGCGCAATATCATCCCATAGCCAGCGACGGTCAACGCACTGAAATGCACGCAACTGTAAAACGCAAAAGAAGCACCACGGAATAAAGCTGCTGCCCACGCCGATATCGCCGTAGGCCATCAGCTTAACAAAGCTCACCAGCACGCCGGCGAGGAAGATTTCTGCCATTCCCCAGCTTTTTAACTGAAACAAAATGCGCGCCAGCCATGCTTTAAGCCGCTCGGGCATCTGAACCCGGTTTACCAGTAGCAGGATCGTCAGCAGGCAAAAGGCCGGAACTAGCTGAACGAATAAGATAAAGAAGGTGCCGAGACTGGCGTAATCTTCAGAAAAGAGCACGCTGGGAATTTGCAGCAACGTCACTTCACTACTCACCCCTGCGACGTTCATATTCACAAAGGGAAAGAGGTTTGACAGCAGCAGCATAAATAGTGCGGCTAAAACATAGGCAGTGGGACGCTGCCGGGGCGCGTCCCACTCAACGGTTAACGTAGTGCCACATCGTGGACATGCCGCTTTCTGACCATGCTCAAGGCGAGGTAACGCCACCAGCATGTCACACTGCGAGCACAAAATATGCTTCGCGGCATGGTGATGTTCGCACATAGGTGCTCCTTTAATTATGCGCCATTCTTCAAAGACTCAAGATACTCCCAGCGCTCAAAGGCTTGCTCAAGTTCTTGTTCCGCTTCGTTCAAATTAGCTAACACCTGTTGCGTTTGCTCGTGAGGCTGACTGAAAAACGCGGCGTCAGCAACCTGAGCCTGTAAGGCTTCCAGCTTAGCTTCCAGTTCTTCAAGCAACACGGGGAGCTGCTCCAGTTCGCGCTGCAGTTTATAGCTTAGTTTGCTGGTGCCGCGTTTGACAATTTCTGCTTTAGGAGCGGCTGGCTCCTCTGTTTTTTTCGCAACTGGCTGCTTAAACGCCACATACTGCGATTGTTGACTGCGCGCATCATGATAACCGCCGACATAACGACCAATTTTACCGCCGCCTTCGAAGATCCAGCATTCGGTCACGGTATTATCGACAAACTGACGGTCGTGGCTCACCAGCAGCACGGTGCCCTGGTAGCTATCAATCAACTCTTCGAGCAGTTCCAGCGTTTCGACGTCAAGATCGTTCGTTGGTTCATCGAGAATCAACAGATTGCTGGGTTTCAGGAACAAACGCGCCAATAACAGGCGATTACGTTCCCCGCCAGAGAGCGCACGTACTGGCGTCATCGCACGTTTCGGATGGAACAGGAAGTCCTGCAGGTAACCCAGCACATGGCGAGGTTTACCGTTAACCATCACCTCTTGCTTACCTTCAGCCAGGTTGTCCATCACGGTTTTATCGGGATCCAGTTCGGCGCGGTGCTGATCGAAATAGGCCACTTCCAGCTTGGTACCGACGTGAATGCGTCCGCTGTCAGCCTGAAGCTGACCTAACATCAACTTCAGCAGCGTTGTTTTGCCGCAGCCGTTAGGTCCGATTAGCGCGATCTTGTCGCTACGCTGCACCTGCGCGGAGAAATCTTTCACCAGCTGCTTTCCGTCAACCTGGTAATCCACATTCTCCATTTCGAAAACAATCTTGCCTGAACGGCTAGCCTCTTCGACCTGCATCTTCGCTGTGCCCATCACTTCGCGACGTTCGCCACGCTCGCGACGCATGGCTTTCAGTGCGCGCACGCGACCTTCGTTACGCGTACGACGCGCTTTGATACCCTGACGGATCCAGACTTCTTCCTGCGCCAACTTGCGGTCAAATTCCGCGTTTTGTAACTCTTCTACGCGCAACGCTTCTTCTTTATCCAGCAGATACTGATCGTAACTCCCCGGATAGGTCACCAGCTTGCCGCGGTCAAGATCGACAATGCGCGTCGCCATATTGCGGATAAATGAACGGTCATGGGAAATGAAAATAATTGTCCCATTGAAGGTTTTCAGGAACCCTTCCAGCCAGTCGATGGTTTCAATATCCAGGTGGTTCGTCGGTTCATCCAGCAGCAGCACGCGCGGGTTGCTCACTAACGCGCGGCCTAGCGCCGCCTTACGTAGCCAGCCGCCGGAAAGCGATGCCAGCTCCATGTCTGCTTCCAGGCCAAGCTGTTCCAGTACTTCATTAATACGGTTTTCCAGCTGCCACAGATTGTGGTGATCCAGCTGTTCCTGAACCTTCGCCAGTTCCTGGAGGTTTTTATCACTCGGATCGGCGATCACCAGATGCGAGATATCGTGATAACGCTTGAGGTAAACCGCCTGTTCTGCAATCCCTTCGGCAACAAAATCGTAGACGCTACCCTGCACGTTGCGCGGCGGATCCTGCTGCAGACGCGCCACAACCAGATCCTGCTCATAAATAATACGCCCATCGTCAAGACCCTGTTCACGGTTCAGGATCTTCATCAGCGTCGATTTACCCGCGCCATTACGGCCAACCAGACAGACCCGCTCGTTATCTTCGATATGCAGTTCAGCATTATCAAGAAGCGGCGCATCGCTGAACGACAGCCATGCACCATGCATACTGATTAATGACATTTAATTTTCCTTTCAGGCTGCGGTAATCAGCCAGCAATTGTGGATCTGACGGTTACGGGCAAAGTCCTGGGAAAGCGTTTTTTGGGTGATTTCTTGTGCTTTCAATCCCAGTTCAGCCAAACCGTCGAGATCCATACGGAACCCACGTTTGTTGTTGGAGAACATGATCGTGCCGTCTTTACGCAGCAGACGTTTCAGATCTTTCATCAGCGCCAGATGATCGCGCTGCACATCAAACGAGTCTTCCATACGTTTTGAGTTAGAGAACGTCGGTGGATCGATGAAAATCAGATCAAACTGTTCATTGGCATCACGCAACCAGCCCAGGCAATCGGCCTGAATTAAACGGTGAGCGCGACCGCTCAGGCCGTTCAGACGCAGGTTGCGTTCCGCCCATTCCAGATAGGTACGCGACATATCAACCGTCGTGGTGCTACGCGCACCGCCCAATCCTGCATGTACGCTGGCGCTGCCGGTGTAGGAGAACAGGTTAAGGAAGTCCTTACCTTTACTCATCTGCCCCAGCATACGGCGCGCAATACGGTGATCGAGGAATAAACCCGTATCAAGGTAGTCAGTCAGGTTCACCCACAGGCGCGCGTTGTACTCGCTTACCTCAATGAATTCACCCTTCTCATTCATCTTCTGATACTGATTCTTGCCTTTCTGGCGTTCACGGGTTTTCAGCACCAGTTTATTGGGCGCGATTTCCAGTACTGACAGCGTTGCGGCAATAATGTCAAACAGGCGTTGGCGCGCTTTTTGCGCATCAACGGTCTTCGGTGGAGCATATTCCTGAACCACGACCCAGTCACCGTAACGATCCACAGCAACGTTGTATTCCGGCAGATCAGCGTCATACAGGCGATAACATTCAATGCCTTCCTGACGCGCCCATTTTTCCAGTTTCTTGATGTTCTTGCGCAGGCGGTTAGCATAATCTTCCGCGACCGTGGCAGGCTTGCTGTCCGCGGTGATCTCTGCAACGTGATAGTTTTTCTGCACACAATCCAGCGGGCCGTTTTTCGCCTTGAACTGCTTGTCGGCACGTAATTGCAGGCTGCTGAGCAGATCCGGAGAGGCGCTGAACAGCGACAAATTCCAGCCGCCAAACTGGTTTTTCATCGTACGGCCCAGCAAGCTGTGCAGGGCAATCAGCGCCGGTTCGCTATCCAGACGTTCGCCGTAAGGCGGGTTACTGATAACTGTCCCATACGGTCCTTTCGGCAACGGATTGCTCAGTTTGGCGACATCTTTAACGTCAAACGTCATCAGATCGGCGATACCGGCGCGGCGAGCGTTACTGCGCGCTTTTTCAATCACTCGCGCATCGCTGTCGGATCCATAAAAATGCGAGGTATAGTCAGCCAGTCCCTTACGCGCACGCACCTGCGCTTCGGCTTTAACTTCTTGCCAGACGGCTTCGTCGTGCTGCGCCCAACCGCTGAAGCCCCAGTACCCGCGGTGCAGGCCCGGCGCGCGATCGGTTGCCCACATCGCCGCTTCAATCAGCAGTGTGCCGGAACCACACATCGGATCGAGTAACGGGGTTCCCGGTTGCCAGCCAGAACGCATAACAATAGCGGCGGCCAGCGTTTCTTTAATCGGTGCCTGACCCGCGCGATCGCGATAGCCACGCTGGTGCAAACCATCACCGCTCAGATCGAGCGCAATGCTGGCGGTATCTTTGTTCAACCAGACGTTGATGCGCAAATCCGGAGATTCACGATCCACATTCGGACGCGGCATATTTTTACGGGTAAATGCATCGACAATCGCATCCTTGACCTTTAGCGCACCGTACTGGCTGTTACGAATGGTTTCGTTCAGGCCGCTAAAATGAACGGCAAACGTAGCACCAGGGTTAAATATCTCTGTCCAGTCGATTGCCTGAACGCCGAGGTACAGATCAAGATCGCTGTAGACCTTGCACTCTCCCATCGGCAGGATAATGCGCGAGGCCAGGCGACTCCACATCAGGCTCTGGTAAACAAGCCGTGTGTCGCCCTTAAAATGGACCCCACCCTGAACGACCTGACACTCCAGCGCGCCGAGGTTTTCCAGTTCAGTTTTTAACAGCTCTTCCAGCCCGCGGGCCGTACTGGCAAACAGAGAATTCATAATGTCACTTTTACTCCGAGAAAATTGCTGCGCATTATAGCTAATATGGGCTGTATGTCATAAAGTTGAAGGCTTATTTTCATTCGAGGGGCTGTACAGTGGTCACGTTAACCCGACTTTTTATTCATCCGGTTAAATCAATGCGCGGCATTGGGCTTACGCATGCCCTGGCAGATATTAGCGGTCTCGCCTTTGATCGCATATTTATGATCACTGAACCTGATGGAACGTTCATAACCGCCCGCCAGTTCCCACAAATGGTCCGTTTTACGCCTTCCCCATTCCACGATGGGCTGCATCTTACGGCTCCAGACGGCAGCAGTGCGCTCGTACGGTTTGCCGACTTCGCCACCCAGGATGCGCCAACTGAAGTATGGGGAAATCATTTTACCGCGCGCATTGCGCCAGTGGCTATTAACCAGTGGCTTAGCAGTTTTTTCTCCCGTGACGTGCAGCTACGCTGGGTCGGTCCGCAGCTGACGCGCCGTGTAAAACGACATGTTGATGTTCCTTTATCCTTCGCTGATGGTTATCCCTATCTGCTGGCCAACGAAGCATCCCTGCGCGATGTGCAACAGCGCTGTCCGGCAAGCGTCAAAATGGAACAGTTTCGCCCCAATCTGGTGGTTTCAGGAGCTGGCGCCTGGGAAGAAGATACCTGGAAAGTGATTCGTATTGGCGACGTCATTTTTGATGTTGCAAAACCCTGTAGCCGCTGTATTTTCACTACGGTTAGCCCGGAAAAAGGCCAGAAACATCCATCCGGCGAACCGCTCGCAACACTGCAAACCTTCCGTACTGCGGTAGATAACGGCGATGTCGATTTCGGCCAGAATCTTATCGCACGCAACAGTGGCGTTATTCGCGTCGGCGATGAGGTAGAAATTTTGGCAACCGGCCTCGCCAGAGCGTACGGCGCGGCGGAATCAGACGACACTGCCCACGAACAACAACCTGATGCCACGGTGCTTATTGACTGGCAGGGACAAACCTTTCGCGGAAATAATCAGCAGGTATTGCTTGAGCAGTTGGAAAACCAGGGTATCCGGGTTCCCTATTCATGCCGGGCAGGCATTTGCGGATGCTGTCGAATTCGACTGGTAGATGGCGAAGTTAGCCCGTTGAAGAAATCAGCGATAGGGGACGACGGAACGATTCTGTGCTGCAGTTGTGTTCCCAAAACGGCAATCAGGCTGGAGAGCTAAACCGCCTGCTCAAGGCTGAAACTGTCAACAACGGCCTGCGGTTTCAGTCTGTCATTCATTATTTTAATCGCATCGCCAAGCTGCATCGTACGCCCGGCGATAACCACACCAGGTTGCGCAAGCAGACAAAGCGCGGCGTTTTCACCCGGCTCAACCACTAACAGGTTTACCTGTTCATCGGTATCGCTTAAATCAACACAGGCAGCGTCACCCACGACCGGTGACCAGTTAATACCGTGTGCAACAAAGTGCCAGCTTTTCGGCATCTGCGGTTTGAGATAACGAATCGCCACCAGCGCATTGAGCACCAGTTCCGCTTTTTGTTCTTTGGCTAAATCCAGGTAGCGACATTTTTCTTCAAAGGAAAAATATAGCGCGGCGTCATCAACACAAAAACCTGACGGAGAAAATGCATCAGGAGTGAGCATTTTACGAGCAAAACGCGAACGGAATAACATGCCATTGGCTAAATCGAGCATCATACGATCGTGCTCTTCATCATAATACCAGCGCCAGTTATCGTCGGGTTTAATTCGCATCAGTTTCTCTCCTTTCCTTAATCATCACCGTTACGACAGTATCCTTTTGCCGCTTCGTTTATTGCCCTAATAATAAAAGCTCAGAATGTTTAAATAAGCAACAGTAAAGGAATATAAAACAACCAGGGCTAGAAATAAAGCCCTGGTTTGTGATTAAGGTAGCATTCAGATATTGCTGACGATTTCTTTTATCAACGGCGGACCTTTAAAAATAAAGCCCGAATAAATCTGTACGAGGGTGGCACCAGCAGCTATTTTCTCACGTGCAGCAATCACCGAGTCGATACCACCAACACCAATAATCGGCAGCTGGCCTTTTAATTCCTGAGACAACTGGCGAATAATTTCTGTACTTTTTAATTGTAACGGTCGACCGCTCAGGCCACCCATTTGATCGCAATTTTTCATTCCTTGAACGAGAGAACGATCGAGCGTAGTGTTAGTCGCAATTACGCCATCAATATTATGACGAACTAAACTGTCAGCAACCTGGATCAGTTCTTCCACAGAAAGATCCGGCGCGATCTTTACCGCCACTGGAACATATTTATGGTGGATCGCTTGCAGATCATTTTGCTTATTTTTAATTGCCGTCAGGAGATCGTCTAGCGCCTCGCCGTATTGCAGCGTACGTAATCCCGGCGTATTCGGTGAAGAGATATTAATCGCGATATAACCCGCATAAGCATAGACTTTTTCCATACAAATCAGATAGTCATCTTTGCCGTTCTCTACTGGAGTATCTTTATTCTTACCAATATTAATCCCCAGAATACCGTCAAAATGCGATTTTTTAACGTTCTCAACCAGGTTATCAACCCCGTGGTTATTAAACCCCATACGGTTGATCAAACCTTCTGCATCGACCAGACGGAACAGACGCGGTTTATCGTTACCCGGCTGAGGGCGTGGCGTCACGGTACCAATCTCAATGGAACCAAATCCCATCGCGCCGAGCGCATCAATGCACTCCCCGTCTTTATCCAGTCCGGCAGCAAGCCCGAGCGGATTTTTAAACGTCAACCCCATACAGGTAACCGGTTTTGCCGGTACTTTCTGGCGCACAAGCGCTTCAAGCGGTGTGCCGGTAATGCGACGTAATTGCTGGAATGTCAATTCATGAGCGCGCTCTGGATCGAGCTGAAAAAGGGCTTTACGAACGAAGGGGTAGTACATGAACTCTCCTGGATTCCCGGTGTGCAAACCGGGGGCGTATTATGTGCGATCGCGAGCAAAAAGGGAATTGACCTGCGGCAATAAATAGCAATCGTTTTCCTGGCCCCTGCCTTTTTATTCAATTTCCAACTTTTCTATCCCGTATAAATCATTTCGATAAACAAAATCTCTCTGCCAGACTGCATAAATTGTTATCAATGTTAACTAAAAGCAAACAATTAGTTATAAGTGGAGATTAAAATTATGCGCGTCATTACTCTGGCGGGAAGCCCACGCTTTCCCTCTCGCTCCAGCGCGTTACTGGAATATGCCCGAGAAAAACTAAACGGTCATGATGTCGAAGTCTTTCACTGGAACCTGCATAACTTTGCCCCGGAAGACCTGATCTATGCCCGTTTCGACAGTCCGGCGCTGAACACATTTAGCGAACAATTGCAGGATGCAGACGGGCTGATTGTCGCCACGCCGGTCTATAAAGCCGCTTACTCTGGCGCCCTGAAAACCCTGCTCGATCTGCTCCCCGAGCGAGCGCTGGAAGGGAAAGTAGTTTTGCCGTTGGCTACCGGCGGCAGCGTGGCACATTTGCTTGCCGTCGATTACGCGCTGAAACCGGTACTGAGCGCATTAAAGGCCCAGGAGATCCTGCACGGTGTGTTTGCCGATGATTCACAGGTCATTGATTATCAACATAAACCTCAGTTTACGCCCAACCTTCAGCAGCGTCTGGACAGTGCGCTTGATACCTTCTGGCTGGCGTTGCATCGTCGCGATGTCCAACTTCCTCAACTGAACACCCTGCGAGGTGCCGCGCATGTTTGATCGGCTCAAGCGTCACACGTCATGGCTGGCACTGAGTGGGTTGTTGTCGCTGTCAACTCTGGGGCATGCCGCAGAATCGGCCCCCGATACCTTGCGTATTGGTTACCAGAAAGGAAGCGTCAGTATGGTACTGGCCAAAAGCCATCAGCTACTGGAGAAACGCTACCCGCAGACCAAAATCTCGTGGATTGAATTCCCGGCTGGGCCGCAAATGCTGGAAGCGCTCAACATCGGCAGTATCGATCTCGGCAGCACCGGTGATATTCCGCCAATTTTCGCCCAGGCTGCCGGAGCCGATCTGGTTTACGTAGGCGTCGAGCCGCCCAAGCCGAAAGCAGAAGTGATTCTGGTGCCGAAAAATAGCCCGATCCAGAGCGTCGCGCAGCTTAAAGGACATAAAGTCGCCTTCCAGAAAGGGTCCAGCGCCCACAATTTACTGCTCCGGGCGCTGCAACAGGTCGGACTGAAATTTACCGATATTCAACCGACCTATCTGACTCCCGCCGACGCGCGAGCAGCCTTTCAGCAAGGAAACGTTGATGCATGGGCTATCTGGGACCCCTATTATTCCGCCGCGTTACTACAAGGTGATGTACGCGTGCTAAAAGACGGCTCAGACCTCAAGCAAACCGGTTCGTTTTATCTCGCCGCCCGTCCCTATGCCGAGAAAAATGGCGCATTTGTTCTTGGCGTACTGGATACCTTTAGCCAGGCCGATGCGTTAACCCTCAGCCAGCGCCAGCAAAGTATTACCCTGCTGGCCAAAACCATGGGACTGCCAGAACCGGTGATTGCGTCTTATCTGGATCACCGTCCGCCAACCACCATTGTGCCAGTCAACGCCTCTGTTGCAACCCTGCAACAACAAACCGCCGATCTGTTTTATGACAACCGTCTGGTGCCGAAAAAAATCGATATTCGCCAGCGTATCTGGCAACCCACTCAGCAGGCAGGAGAAAAATTATGAGTCTGAACATGTTTTGGTTTTTACCCACCCATGGTGACGGTCATTATCTTGGAACGGAAGAAGGTTCGCGCCCTGTCGATCACGGTTATCTGCAACAAATCGCGCAAACGGCCGATCGTCTTGGGTTTACCGGCGTTCTGATCCCAACTGGTCGCTCTTGCGAAGATGCCTGGCTGGTCGCCGCCTCGATGATCCCGGTCACCCAGCGATTAAAGTTTCTGGTCGCGCTGCGTCCAAGCGTTACCTCGCCAACGGTTGCCGCACGTCAGTCTGCAACGCTCGACAGACTCTCAAATGGCCGGGCGTTATTTAACCTGGTGACCGGCAGCGATCCACAGGAGCTGGCAGGCGACGGCGTGTTCCTCGATCACACCGAGCGCTATGAAGCCTCTGCTGAATTTACTCAGGTCTGGCGGCGCTTGCTGCAAGGTGAAACGGTGGATTTCAACGGCAAACATATTCACGTCCGCGGCGCGAAGCTGTTTTTCCCTCCCGTACAACAACCCCGACCACCGCTTTATTTCGGCGGCTCGTCTGATGTCGCACAAGATCTTGCTGCAGAACAGGTTGATCTCTACCTGACCTGGGGCGAGCCGCCCGAACAGGTGAAAGCGAAGATTGAACAGGTGCGGGCCAAAGCAGCGGCGCTCGGGCGTAAGATTCGCTTCGGTATTCGTCTGCATGTGATCGTACGAGAGACAACGCACGAGGCATGGCAGGCAGCGGATCGTCTGATAGTCCATCTGGATGACGATACCATCGCCAAAGCCCAGGCCGCTTTCTCAAAAACGGATTCGGTTGGTCAGCAGCGAATGGCTGCACTGCACAACGGTAAACGCGACAAACTGGAAATTAGTCCGAACCTGTGGGCAGGGGTAGGACTGGTACGCGGTGGCGCAGGGACCGCACTGGTTGGAGACGGTCCTACGGTCGCAGCACGTATTAACGAGTATGCCGCGCTGGGAATCGACAGCTTTGTGCTGTCCGGGTATCCGCATCTGGAAGAGGCATACAAGGTTGGTGAGCTGCTGTTCCCGCATCTGGATGTCGCGATACCAGAAATTCCGCAACCGCAGCGCCTGCAACAGCAAGGCGAAGCGGTTGCAAACGAATTCATCCCGCGCAAAGTCGCTCAAAGCTAAGGAGCGGCTAATGGCAACGACGAAAAACAGATGGTTATTGCGCCTCGCGCCCTGGTTTTTACCGGTAGGTCTGGTGGCGCTCTGGCAGCTCGCATCATCAATGGGCTGGCTGTCCAACCGCATACTGCCCTCTCCAGAGGGTGTTATCGAAGCCTTCTGGACGCTTTCCGCCAGCGGCGAGCTTTGGCAGCATCTGGCCATCAGTTCCTGGCGCGCGCTGATCGGATTCTCCATCGGAGGATCGATTGGCCTGACGCTGGGACTGATCAGCGGTCTTTCGCGTTGGGGAGAACGCCTGCTGGATACCTCGGTGCAGATGCTGCGTAACGTACCGCATCTGGCGCTGATCCCGCTGGTGATTTTGTGGTTCGGCATTGATGAATCCGCCAAGATCTTTCTCGTTGCGTTGGGCACGCTGTTCCCGATTTACATCAACACCTGGCATGGGATCCGTAATATCGATCGTGGGCTGGTAGAGATGGCGCGCAGCTATGGGTTGTCCGGCTTTTCACTGTTTGTTCATGTCATCCTCCCTGGCGCCCTGCCCTCAATTATGGTCGGCGTGCGTTTCGCTCTCGGGCTGATGTGGCTGACGCTTATCGTCGCAGAAACCATTTCAGCCAATGCCGGTATTGGCTACCTGGCGATGAACGCCCGCGAATTTCTGCAAACCGATGTGGTCGTGGTGGCCATTATTCTCTACGCCTTACTCGGCAAACTTGCCGACGTCAGCGCCCAATTGCTGGAGCGAGTCTGGCTGCGCTGGCACCCGGCTTACCATATAAAGGAGGCTACCGTATGAATACCGCTCGCTTGAACCAGGGTACGCCGCTGTTGCTGAGCGCCGTGACAAAACAATACGCCGCCAATACGGTGCTCAATCAGTTAGATTTGCATATACAGGCCGGGCAATTCGTTGCCGTAGTTGGCCGCAGCGGTGGTGGTAAAAGCACGTTGCTGCGTCTGCTGGCAGGGTTGGAGTCGCCCACCTCAGGCGCATTACTTGCCGGAACCACCCCACTGGCGGAAATTCAGGATGATACGCGTATGATGTTTCAGGATGCGCGTCTGCTGCCATGGAAGACGGTTATCGATAACGTCGGTCTGGGTCTGAAAGGTCACTGGCACAATGCAGCCCGAGATGCGCTGGCCGCCGTTGGACTGGAGAATCGTGCTCAGGAGTGGCCCGCAGCGCTTTCTGGCGGACAAAAACAGCGCGTGGCCCTGGCCCGGGCATTAATTCATCGTCCTGGTCTGCTGCTGCTGGATGAACCCCTCGGCGCACTGGATGCCTTAACCCGCCTTGAAATGCAGGAGCTGATCGTCTCTTTATGGCAAGAGCACGGCTTTACCGTACTGTTGGTCACCCATGACGTCAGCGAAGCGGTAGCAATGGCCGATCGCGTTTTGCTGATTGAGGACGGAAAAATCGGGCTGGATTTAACGGTGGATATTGCACGACCTCGCCGGATTGGTTCCGTGCGTTTGACAGAACTGGAAGCCGAGGTGTTGAACCGGGTGATGCAGCGTGGCGACAATGAAGTTCAGCTACGCAAGCAAGGTTAAAAATGCCGGATGGCGCTACCGCTTATCCGGCCTACGCGTGAATGGTAGGCCGGACCCATCCGGCAATATTATCAGGCTAACGCTTTAGAGATCTTTTCGAACAGATCGCCTGACAGATTCTCCAGACCTTTCAGCTGTTCCAGCGCCGCACGCATCTTCGCCTGACGTTTTGCATCATAACGTTTTAAGCGAATCAGCGGCTCAATCAGGCGTGACGCCACCTGCGGGTTACGGCTGTTGAGCTCAGTCAGCATGTCAACCAGGAACTGATAACCGCTACCATCTTCCGCATGGAATGCTGCCGGGTTGCTGCCCGCGAAGGCACCGATCAGAGAACGGATGCGGTTTGGGTTACTCATGCTAAAAGAGCGATGCTTCAACAGGCCGCGTACCGTTTCCAGTACGTTTCTAGCCGGGCTGGTGGATTGCAGGATAAACCATTTATCCATCACCAGACCGTCATGGTGCCACTTATTGTCATACTCCTGCATCAACGCGTCACGACAAGGAAGCTGCGCAGCGACTGCCGCGGATAGCGCCGCCAGCGCATCGGTCATATTGTTCGCTTCACGGTACTGCTTGCTTACCAGCGTGTCAGCCAGATGGGTTTCGCCAAAAGCCAGGAATCGCAGGCAGGCGTTACGCAGCGTACGCTTGCCAATATCGGCATGCTCAACGCGGTACTCATCAAGATGATTAGCGTTATAGATGGCGAGGAATTCATCCGCCAGCTCGGCGGCCAGCGTGCGGGTTAACGCTTCGCGTACTTCGGTTATCGCCACCGGATCAATGATGTCGAACAGTTCGGCAATTTCATTTACTGAAGGCAGCGTCAGGATCTCTGCCGCCAGCGCCGGATCGATTTTCTCATCCAGCAAAACTGCGCGGAATGCATCGGCCACGTGTACCGGCAGCGACAGCGGTTGTCCCTGCTGATGGCGGGCAACGTTGAGCTTAATGTAGGTCGCCAGCAGGCTTTGCGCCGCGTCCCAACGAGAGAAATCATTACGCGCGTGACGCATCAGGAAGGTCAGTTGCTGATCGCTCCATTTATATTCCAGTTTTACCGGCGCGGAGAATTCGCACAGCAGCGCCGGAACCGGTTGGAAGTAGACGTTATCAAAGACAAACGTCTGCTCTGCTTGGGTGACGTTGAGTACGGAATTCACCGGGTGCCCGCCTTTTTGTAGCGGGATCACTTTCCCTTCGTTGTCATACAACTCGAGAGCGAATGGAATATGCAGCGGTTGTTTTTCAGCCTGATCCGGCGTGGCCGGCGTGCGCTGGCTAATGGTCAGCGTGTACTGTTCAGTTGATGGGTTATAGTCATCACGCACGGTCAGAATCGGCGTACCGGACTGACTGTACCAGCGGCGGAAATGGGAGAGATCAACGTTAGACGCATCTTCCATCGCCTGCACAAAATCATCACAGGTTGCAGCGCTACCGTCGTGACGCTCAAAGTACAGCTGCATCCCTTTCTGGAAGTTAGCCTCACCCAACAGGGTGTGGATCATACGAATCACTTCCGCACCCTTCTCGTACACGGTCAGGGTATAGAAGTTGTTCATTTCGATGACCATATCCGGGCGGATAGGATGCGCCATCGGGCTGGCGTCCTCAGCAAACTGCAGACCGCGCATGGTACGCACATTGCTGATGCGGTTTACCGCACGTGAGCCGAGATCGGAACTGAACTCCTGATCGCGGAACACAGTTAAACCCTCTTTCAGGCTCAACTGGAACCAGTCGCGACAGGTCACGCGGTTGCCGGTCCAGTTATGGAAATATTCGTGACCGATAACGCGCTCAATATCAAGGTAATCTTTGTCGGTGGCGGTATCGGTACGCGCCAGCACGTATTTGGAGTTAAAGATGTTCAGACCTTTATTCTCCATCGCGCCCATGTTGAAGAAATCCACAGCGACAATCATATAGATGTCGAGGTCATACTCGAGGCCAAAGCGCTCTTCATCCCATTTCATGGAGTTTTTCAGCGAGGTCATCGCCCATGGCGCGCGGTCCAGGTTACCGCGATCGACGTACAGTTCCAGTGCCACTTCACGCCCTGAGCGGGTAGTAAAAGTATCGCGCAGGACGTCAAAATCACCGGCTACCAGCGCAAATAAATAGCACGGTTTCGGGAATGGATCCTGCCACTGTACCCAGTGACGACCATTTTCCAGTTCACCCTGCGCCACGCGGTTACCGTTGGAGAGCAGGAACGGATATTGCGTTTTATCGGCGATGATTTTGGTAGTAAAACGCGCCAGCACGTCCGGGCGATCAAGATACCAGGTAATATGGCGGAAACCTTCTGCTTCGCACTGGGTACACAGCGCATCGCCTGACTTGTACAGCCCTTCCAGCGCGGTATTCGCCGCTGGGCTAATTTCATTCACGATACGCAGCGTAAAACGTTCCGGCAGTAGATTGATGACCAGAGCGCCCTCTTCTTCTCTATACTCTGTCCACAGCTCGTCGTTTACGTGGATCGACACCAGGGTCAGATCTTCGCCATTCAGGCGCAGGGGCGCGTCGGACGCGCCATGACGGACAACCTGGCTCACTGCGGTGACCACGGTTTTTTCAGCATCCAGGTCAAAGGTCAAATCAATATCAGTAATCTGGTAATCCGGCGCACGATAGTCGTGACGGTATTTGGCTTGTGGCTGTTGTGTCATAAAAAAACCTTTAGCATCTTTAATAGAGTCTCGGCTTCAGTCTATTCCTGTTGCGTAAATCGCGCTACGCAGAATGTTCATCTTTTCAGGCACAAACACCCTTTTTGCTACATTTTTATAACACGTGGCACGAATTGCCCTCGACCAGAAAGAGAGCTTATGGTGTGATCGGGGTTCAATAAATCGCTAAACAGGGTATACTCCAGCGGTTTTCTTAGTTGTTTATTGTACTAAACGCTCCCGTGAGAGGATGCTACTGCGCACCTATGACACAATTCGCTTCTCCTGTTCTGCACTCGCTGCTGGATACAGACGCTTATAAGTTGCATATGCAGCAAGCCGTTTTTCACCACTACTATGACGTACAAGTAGCGGCTGAATTTCGTTGCCGTGGCGATGACCTGCTCGGTATTTATGCCGATTCTATTCGTGAGCAGGTGAATGCTATGCAGCACCTGCGACTGCAGGAGGATGAGTACCAGTGGCTCTCCGGCCTGCCTTTCTTTAAAGCTGATTACCTCACCTGGTTACGTGATTTCCGCTATAACCCGGAACAGGTTTGCGTCACCAATGATAACGGTAAGCTAAACATCCGCTTAACCGGTCCGTGGCGTGAAGTGATCATGTGGGAAGTCCCGCTGTTAGCGGTGATTAGCGAACTGGTGCACCGTTATCGCTCACCTGAATCAGGCGTCCCGCAGGCACTCGATGAGCTGGAAAGCAAACTAGTAGAATTCTCTGCTTTAACAAAAGATGTCGATATGTCCCGCTTCCATTTGATGGATTTCGGTACGCGTCGTCGTTTTTCGCGCGAAGTACAGCAGGCTATCGTTAAACGCCTGCAGCAAGAGCCCTGGTTTGTCGGTACCAGTAACTACGATCTGGCCCGCCGCCTGTCATTAACCCCAATGGGTACGCAGGCGCATGAGTGGTTCCAGGCTCATCAGCAAATCAGTCCTGAACTTGCCACCAGCCAACGTGTAGCCCTGGCCGCCTGGTTAAATGAGTATCCTGATCAACTCGGCATTGCATTGACCGATTGCATCACCATGGACGCATTTTTACGCGACTTTGGCGTTGAGTTTGCGACCCGCTATCAGGGATTACGCCATGACTCAGGCGATCCGGTGGAATGGGGTGAAAAAGCCATCGCCCATTATGAAAAACTGGGTATTGATCCGCTGAGCAAAACGCTGGTCTTTTCAGATAACCTCGATCTGAAAAAAGCGATTGAACTCTACCGCCACTTCTCTTCCCGCGTACAGTTGAGTTTTGGTATTGGGACACGGCTAACATGCGACATTCCACAGGTTAAGCCGCTTAATATCGTAATTAAGCTGGTGGAATGTAACGGCAAACCAGTGGCGAAGTTATCTGACAGCCCGGGTAAAACCATCTGCCACGATAAAGCATTTGTTCGTGCACTGCGCAAAGCCTTCGATCTCCCGCATATTAAAAAAGCCAGTTAATCCTTCCAGGGAGCCATTTTGGCTCCCTTATTCGCGTTTATTTCCGAAATCTTTCACTCCAGCTACGAATTCTGCTTGTCTGATTGCAGATGCCAGGTAACATAGGTATCCCCCCCATTATGGGTGGACATGTGTTTATATATCCGACTATTAACAGAGAGAATATTATGAGCGTTGTGCCTGTAGCCGACGTACTCCAGGGCCGCGTAGCCGTTGACAGCGAAGTCACCGTGCGCGGATGGGTGCGTACCCGCCGAGATTCAAAAGCTGGCATCTCCTTCCTCGCCGTTTATGACGGTTCCTGCTTTGATCCTGTACAGGCCGTCATCAATAATTCTCTGCCCAATTACAATCAGGACGTACTGCGCCTGACGACGGGTTGTTCAGTTATCGTAACGGGTAAAGTCGTTGCATCACCTGGACAAGGACAGAGCTTTGAAATTCAGGCCACTGAAGTTGAAGTCGCGGGCTGGGTTGAAGATCCTGATACCTACCCAATGGCGGCTAAGCGTCACAGCATCGAGTATCTGCGTGAAGTGGCGCATATGCGTCCGCGCACCAATATGATTGGTGCGGTAGCGCGCGTACGTCATACGCTGGCGCAAGCGCTGCATCGCTTCTTCCACGAGCAGGGTTTCTTTTGGGTATCGACTCCGCTGATCACCGCTTCCGATACGGAAGGTGCCGGTGAAATGTTCCGTGTTTCTACGCTGGATCTGGAAAACCTGCCGCGTAACGATCAGGGTAAAGTCGATTTCGATAAAGACTTCTTTGGTAAGGAAGCCTTCCTGACCGTTTCCGGTCAGTTGAACGGTGAAACCTACGCCTGCGCTCTGTCCAAAATTTATACTTTTGGTCCGACGTTCCGTGCAGAAAACTCTAACACCAGTCGTCACCTGGCAGAATTCTGGATGCTGGAACCAGAAGTGGCGTTCGCTGACCTGAACGATGTTGCAGGCCTGGCTGAAGCGATGCTGAAATACGCGTTCAAAGCCGTACTGGCAGAGCGTGCAGATGATATGAAATTCTTCGCTGAACGTGTCGACAAGGACGCGATTTCACGCCTGGAACGTTTCATTGACGCTGACTTCGCGCAGGTGGATTACACCGACGCGGTAAGCATTCTGGAAAAATGCGGCAAACAGTTTGAAAACCCGGTTTACTGGGGTGTGGATCTGTCTTCCGAGCATGAACGTTATCTTGCTGAAGAGCACTTTAAAGCGCCGGTGGTGGTGAAAAACTACCCGAAAGATATCAAAGCGTTTTATATGCGCCTTAACGAAGACGGTAAAACCGTTGCTGCAATGGACGTTCTGGCTCCTGGAATCGGCGAAATCATCGGTGGTTCTCAGCGTGAAGAGCGTCTGGACGTGCTGGATGCCCGTATGCTGGAAATGGGTCTGAACAAAGAGGATTACTGGTGGTATCGCGACCTGCGTCGCTACGGTACCGTTCCGCATTCCGGCTTCGGATTGGGCTTCGAGCGTCTGATCGCTTACGTCACCGGCGTGCAAAACGTCCGTGATGTTATTCCGTTCCCGCGCACTCCGCGTAACGCCACCTTCTAAACGTGCGTTATTGTTTCAAAGGCCAGCATTGCTGGCCTTTTTTATACCCTTTTCATGTTATCTGGATACCCATCTCACGTTAAACACAACCTTTCAATCCCCTCCACCTGTTACGTAATATTTCATCGCAATACATTTGCACAAAAAATAACCAGTAATTTTATTGTGGATTAGCATTTTCTGATTAAATAGTACATTTTTTAGCCTTTCGCACGGCACTCCAGACGTCCAAAAATCGTTACCTGTAAAATCCAAACTTTCCGGTATTACGGAGAAAAAATAACCTTAGCAAAATTAAATATAAGAAAATCATATAAATAGAAATAAAAACGAGAATTTTGGGCGCAAGGGTATCCGAAGTTTGACGCTGTTCACAAAGTTGCACAAAAATAACATCTTGTTACACATTTTTTCTTTTTGAAACCAAATCTTTATATTTGTAGCACTTTGACGGTAGCGAAACGGTAGTTTGAATGGAAAGATGCCTGTCAGACACATAAAGACACCAAACTCTCATCAATAGTTCCGTAAATTTTCATTGACGGAATTTATTGGCGGCAGTGGCAGGTGTCATATAAAAACCGATGAGGGTAATAAATAATGATGAAGCGCAATATTCTGGCAGTGGTTATCCCTGCTCTGCTGGTAGCCGGGGCAGCTAACGCTGCAGAAGTTTATAACAAAGATGGCAACAAGCTGGATGTATACGGTAAAACCGTAGGTCTGCACTATTTTTCTGATAACGCTGGCAACGATGGCGATCAGACTTATGCCCGTCTTGGTTTCAAAGGGGAAACTCAGATTAATTCCGATCTGTCCGGTTACGGTCAGTGGGAATACAACTTTGCCGGTAACAACTCCGAAGGCGGCAGCGACGCTCAGAATGGTAACAAAACCCGTCTGGCATTTGCTGGTCTGAAATATGCCGATCTGGGCTCTTTCGACTACGGTCGTAACTACGGTATCGTTTACGATGCCCTGGGTTACACCGATATGCTGCCAGAATTTGGTGGTGATACCGCGTACAGCGACAACTTCTTCGTTGGCCGTGTAGGTGGTGTTGCGACCTACCGTAACTCTAACTTCTTCGGTCTGGTTGACGGCCTGAACTTCGGTATCCAGTATCTGGGTAAAAACGAGCGTGATGGCAATACCGGTCGTTCTAACGGCGACGGCGTTGGCGGTTCTGTAAGCTACGAAATGGATGGCTTCGGTATCGTTGGTGCTTACGGTGCAGCTGACCGTACCAACGCGCAGGAAAACTCTTTCTACGCTAACGGTGGCAAAAAAGCTGAACAGTGGGCAACCGGCCTGAAGTACGATGCTAACAACATCTACCTGGCAGCGAACTACGGTGAAACCCGTAACGCAACCCGCCTCTCCACTACCCAGAATGGCGTGACCACCAGCGGCTTCGCCAACAAAACGCAAGATTTCTTTGTTGTCGCTCAGTACCAATTCGATTTCGGTCTGCGCCCGTCCATCTCCTACAACAAATCTAAAGCGAAAGACGTAGAAGGTGTAGGTAACGAAGATCTGGTGAACTACATTGAAGTAGGCGCAACCTACTACTTCAACAAAAACATGTCCACCTATGTTGACTACCAGATCAACCAGATCGATTCTGACAACAAACTGGGTGTGAACTCTGACGACACCGTAGCACTCGGTATCGTTTACCAGTTCTAATAGCAGACCTCTTTGTTAAATGCCTTAAAAACAGGACTTCGGTCCTGTTTTTTTATATCTGCTAGCAAATTCTTGCGTCTTAAAAAAACACCTCAGCTTTTCGTCAGTAACGGTTGGCATTTTGTAAATCTACCGTTAACCTGATAGCGGACTTCCCTTCTGTAATCACTATGGAACCTCGTCATGTTTGAGAACATTACCGCCGCTCCTGCCGACCCCATTTTGGGTCTGGCTGATTTGTTTCGTGCCGATGACCGCCCTGGAAAAATAAACCTCGGGATCGGTGTATATAAAGATGAGACAGGCAAAACGCCGGTACTGACCAGCGTAAAAAAAGCCGAGCAATATATACTGGAAAATGAAACCACCAAAAACTACCTTGGCATTGACGGTATTCCAGAGTTTGGTCGTTGCACTCAGGAATTACTGTTTGGTAAAACGAGTTCGCTTATCAACGATAAACGCGCACGTACAGCACAGACCCCTGGCGGCACTGGCGCACTGCGCGTGGCAGCTGATTTTCTCGCAAGAAATACGTCGGCTAAACGCGTATGGGTGAGCAACCCAAGCTGGCCGAACCATAAGAGCGTCTTTAACTCTGCCGGTCTGGAAGTTCGTGAATACAACTATTACGATGCAGCGAACCACTCATTAGACTTTGATGCGCTGCTGGCCAGCCTCAGCGAAGCTCAGGCTGGCGATGTGGTACTGTTCCACGGCTGCTGCCATAACCCAACCGGTATCGATCCTACGCTTGAGCAGTGGCAAACGCTGGCTCAGCTTTCTGTCGAGAAAGGGTGGTTGCCGCTGTTTGACTTCGCATACCAGGGCTTTGCCCGCGGTCTGGAAGAAGATGCAGAAGGTCTGCGCGCATTCGCCGCGCTGCACAAAGAGCTGATCGTTGCCAGTTCCTACTCCAAGAACTTTGGTCTGTACAATGAGCGCGTAGGTGCCTGTACGCTGGTTGCGGCTGATGCTGAAACCGTCGACCGTGCGTTTAGTCAGATGAAATCAGCCATTCGCGCTAACTATTCCAACCCGCCAGCGCACGGCGCATCCGTAGTTGCCACGATTCTGAGCAATGACGCGCTGCGTGCCATCTGGGAACAGGAACTGACCGATATGCGCCAACGCATTCAGCGCATGCGTTTACTGTTCGTGAATACGCTGCAGGAGAAAGGTGCGAACCGCGACTTCAGCTTTATCATCAAACAGAACGGCATGTTCTCATTCAGCGGTCTGACAAAAGAGCAGGTTCTACGTCTGCGTGAAGAGTTTGGTGTCTACGCTGTCGCTTCCGGACGTGTAAACGTTGCAGGAATGACGCCAGATAACATGGCGCCGCTGTGCGAAGCGATTGTCGCAGTACTGTAATCTATCGCGTACAAAAAAGGCCGCAATAGCGGCCTTTTTATTTATCTGCGGTATTACCAGACAGGCATTTCGTCCTGCAGGAACGGGTTATGAAGCCGTTCGTTACCCAGCGTAGAAAGTGGGCCGTGACCCGGAATAAACGTCACGTCATCGCCCAGCGGCAACAGTTTACGTTTAATCGAATCGATCAGTTGGCTGTGATCTCCGCGCGGAAAATCGCTTCGCCCTACGCCACCTTTGAAAATCACGTCACCCGAAATCAGTAACTTTGATTGCTCATCAAAGAAGACCACATGTCCCGGTGTATGACCCGGACAATGCAACACCTGCAACGTCACGTTGCCAACGCTGACCCGATCACCTTCGTTCAGCCAGCGATCGGGCGTCAGCGGCTCACAATCGCCCAGGCCAAACATGCGGCTCTGCGCAGGGAGCCCCTGTAGCCAGAACTCATCTTCTTTTTCCGGACCAATAACCGGTACACCATAATGCTGTGCCAGTTCAGCTGCCGCCCCAACATGATCAAGATGACCGTGAGTAAGCAGGATCTGCATTAGCGTCAGACCGCTGGCATCCACTTCCTGTTTGATTTTCTCGGCATCGCCGCCGGGATCGACCAACGCGGCCAGACGAGTCTGCTCACACCAGATTAGCGAGCAGTTCTGGGCGAATGCAGTGACCGGAATAATACGATAGTTCATACAGCTCCTGTTTCATTAAGCTTATGGCTCACCAGTGCCGTGCAGGGCCGGTGTCAATATGCACAAAGTTACTGCTGGGGTAGTATCCTACACCACCTGCGCGCATAGATAACGCAGCTTTGCGAATATTACTTAATGCGATGCCTTCAATATGGAAATCCATGGCCTGGCCTTTGGTGTGGTAGCTTTTCTTGGCCACACCGCGACTGCGCGCACGTAGTTCATTATTGGTATCGACGGAACGATAACCGGAGATCAGCTGTACGGGTTTACGCGTACCCAGCAGGCCCTGCAGACGGAAGAGTTGATCAAACAGTCCGGGGTCAATGGATTTCACTTTATTGGCCCGAAAATCACGGAAAAAGTGGTTAAGTTTTGCTAATTCGTCCTGAATATAGCCCCTGCCATCAAAAAACTCTGCTTTTATTGACTCACCGGTATGCAGGTTATTCAGAGTCAATATACGCGGACGTGGGGTAGAGAGTGTTGCAAACGCAGGCGTAGGCAGGATGGCAGCGCCGAGGGCAATACCACCAAGCGCCAGCAGTTTGCGGCGATTAGCGTCAAATTTGTCCATGGTATTAAGGTCTACAAGGTCAATGTTATCGTATGTATGCTCTAGCGCACGCGGGAAACCTTATCTGGCTAAGTAGTCCACGTCAAGGCTCCCAACCCCAGGAAATACGGGGCTCACAGCCATTTTGCCCCGTTTCCAGCATAACTTACGACAATCATTTTCCTCGAACTGCTTCATTTATCTGATTAATTGCTCGGCTTTTGACACAATTTGTGCGCTGGATCGCGCTGTCAGATCGTAATTGTAAATATCTGTACGATACTGCGTGCGACCATCCGGGCCAACAAATGCGGTCAGATAGTAGAGGTTGACCGGAATATTCTGGCGAATATTCACGTACCGCGTATCCCCTTGCTTCAGGGCATCCGAGATGCGGGTATCATTCCAACCCGCGTCCTGTAGCAGCATATTCGCCAGCTCAGATGCCTTATTCACACGCACACAGCCGGAACTTAACGCCCGCGTATCTTTCTGGAACAGATTGTGGTTCGGCGTATCGTGCAGATAAATAGCGTCCGAACTCGGCATATTGAATTTATAGCGTCCGAGCGAGTTACGTGCGCCCGGAGCCTGCTGAAAGCGGAACGGCAGATTGGACGCAGTGATGGTGGCCCAGTCAACCTGCCACGGATCTATCGTCTCTTTACTGTTCCAGCCGCGCATTACGGTATAGCCGTGACGTTCAAGATATCCCGGATCATTCCATAACTTAGGCAGAATATCTTTTCGGGCCAGCGTCGGCGGAACGTTCCACGGTGGGTTAACGACCACGTTATTCAGCGCACTACTCATCATCGGCGTTTTGCGATCTGGACGCCCGACAATAACGCGCGAGGCCAGCACCTGATTGCCATTCTGATAATAAACCAGCGAATAGGCAGGAATGTTCACCATGATACCGGTAGACAGCTCACTCGGCAGCAGGCGTAAGCGCTGAATATTTAACGCCAGCACGCCCGCACGCTGAGCGGGCGTCACGTTCAGCCAGTCACGCGTGGCAGGGCCAATCGCGCCATCGGCGCCAAGTCCCTGCCACGTCTGAAAACGCTTTACCGCATCAACCAGTTCACGATCGTAGGTGCCACGACCTTCTTTGCCAGACGTACTGACGGCAGGCTCCAGCATCCCGGTTCGTCGCAAAATTTCACGCAGCGCAGGGATGTCATTACTCCACTCCCCCGGACGTAGCGTTGCTGTACTGGTGAGCTGCGGCCAGGGATGTGTATCACCTACCAGCTTGAGCAGCGATTCATGCATGGCTGCATACTGCGGATGCTGAGGCGCCAGGCTGGCAACAAACGAAGTTAGTTGACCGTTATCCAGTGCGACCTGCCACTGGTTGATGACAGAAATCGGCGGCGTCGTTAGCGCATAGGGCTTATCGCTGTAAAGCCAGCGATTACCTTTGACAGGTATATTAGCGATAAAGTGCAGATACCCCATCATCGCATCCGAGAGCACAATGTCTCTCGCCTGACCGGTTACTGCCGGATCAGTCAGAAGTGCAACCCAGGTAGTAAACTGCGGCTGAAAGCCAGCAATCGCGACCTCGGCCAACTGTTGTTGAAAGGCCTTTACCGCATCACGATTTTCCCACATCGGCTTCATTTCACGTGCGGCATACAGCAGTTCCAGCTGGCTCATGTAGACCGGCGTATAGCCTGCTGGCAGTTGAGAGTGTATTTCGGCGCGGGCTTTATCGACAGACACGCCTTCTGGCAGCGGTTGAATACCCGCCATGATAGCCGTCGCAGAAGATTGAACCTGCGGCTGCGATAACGCTGTTGGCTGTTCACTGACGGTCGCAGAGCTATCGCCAGGGATCATTTCAGGCTCATCGGCCTGCGCATTGAACAGTGGAGCGAATGTTACGGCCAGGCATAAACTGATTGCCGACAGCCGACGACCACACATTTTATTAAGCAACATCCCTTGCCCCCTGTTTTCTTTATCATACTCTGAATAGCCAGGCCGCCTGTATTCCCCTTTATTTTGACGGGGGCGGACCTGTAAAACGCCAATACAAACTGAAGTATGACGAGCAAGCCCGTGACGCGTTGGGCTTACCTTTAGTATATAAACATCAAAAAGTTTTTGCCTAACCTAATGTAAAGAAGTCTAAAGAAATTACACCAGGCATAACGTCTTTGCGGAAAAAAATAAGGCGGCCTTGTAGCCGCCTTTTTGCTTAGCTTGCCTGCGAGGAGGCATCTTCAGTCCCCGGCAGTGGTTCCGGTAACTGAGGCGCAAATCCGCGCAGCCCCACCACATGAACGTGCTCGGTGTTTTGGAAGACTTTACGCACCAGTTTGTAGGTGGTGCCTTTCTCTGGGCTGATGTTTTCCGGCGCAGCGATAATCAGCTGCATCTGCAAACGCTCACACAGCTCAAACAGAGTCGCAATAGAACGCGCATCGAGTCGTGCTGCTTCATCAAGGAACAGCAGGCGGCAAGGAGAGATGTCTTTCCCGCGCAATCTGCGACCTTCATCTTCCCAGCTTTGCACCACCATCACCAGAATAGACATCCCGGTCCCGATCGCTTCACCCGTTGACAGCGCGCCAGATTCAGCACGCAGCCAGCCGTCAGAACCACGGTTAACCTCAACTTCCATTTCCAGATAGTTACGATAGTCCAGCAGCTCTTCACCAATGGTTTGCGGCGTGCGTTGCCCCATGTCGATCTGCGGATTCAGGCGCTGATACAGCTTCGCCAGCGCTTCTGAGAAGGTCAGGCGATTGCTGTTAAACAGATCCTGATGCTGTTCATGTTGCTCTGAAAGTACGTCCAGCAAGGTAGCATGCGTTTCACGCACATTGACGTTCAGGCGAACGCTGTTAACCTGGCCAAACGACACACTTTGCAGCCCCTGGTTCAGCATGCGAATACGGTTCTGTTCACGCTGAATGGTCTTACGAATAATGTTCGCCACGCTGCGTGAGCTGATCGCCAGTTTCTGTTCACGAGAGGTTAATTCTTCCGTCAGACGGCTCAGCTCAATCTCCATCTGTTCGATGGCTTCAACCGGATCGTCGGTACGGATAATATCCTGGCGAATACGTTCACGCAGATGCTGGTAAACCGCGACGAAGAACTGGATTTTGCGCTCTGGGCGTTTTGGATCTTCAGACATACGCAACACATCGCGCAGGTGTTCGTTATCCGCAACCGCCAGACGTAGCGCACCGAGCGCCTTATCCGACATCGAACGCAGTTCGTCACCGGAAAGATAGGCCAACTCGCGACGGTGCAGACGACGTTCCACACCGTTATCTTTCACCATCCGCATGACTGCACACCAGCCGGCTTTGGCGGTGACTACCTGCTCACGCATTTCATGATAATCACGTTCCAGCTTGCGCAGTCTGCGGGTCAGGTTTTCCATCTCCGCTTCGCAGAAGGTCAGTGCTTTCTCAAGTTGGTTGCGGCGTGCACGGTTGTTGCTGAGCTGCGCATGCAGTTCGTCACGACGGATACGCGCGCGCTCTTCGGCACCGCTGTCCGCACGAACACCAATATCCTGCAGTTCACGTTGTAAATCGTTAAGCAGCTCTTTTTTGGTGTCATAAGAGCTTTTTAGCGATGCCATGACCTGGTTATACTGGCTTAACTGTCCAGCATGACTGCGCAGCGCCTCACGAGCGCGGGTACGTTCGGCTTCCGCCTGTTCCAGGCGTTCACGCAATTTTTCGTTTAGATCGCTATTACCGCTCAGCATTTCGGCTGAGTCGGAATAACTAAAGTGAGCCCGACGCTGTACGACTTCAGTCAGCGCAAAAGCCTGCTGACGTGCGTCGCGCTGCATCTGCTGGGAATACGTATAGTCTTCCTTCAGCTGTTCAAACTGCTCAGGGTCATTTTGCAGAACTGAAACGATTGGTTCCAGTTTCGCCAACTGATTGCCATGTTGCTGTACAAAACGCGCGGCTTCCTGAGCTTCATCCAGACGCTCGCGAATTTCGTCCACGCGATCGGCCAGCGTGTCATCGGCCAGCAGATTCAAGCGCGGCAGCAGGCGGTTCAGCGCGGAGACACCCTCTTTCGCCTGTTCAAACTGCATACGGCTTTGCTGGTTATCATTTTCATGATTAGTCAGCGCACGTTCCAGTTCAACGCGACGGCCATTCAGTTGGCGAATTTCCGCTTCTGGATCGGCTTCAAACGCCACCGACAGATGGCTGCCGATAAAGCGGCTGAACGCCTGATGCAGACGCTGGGTTTTCTGGACATCAAAGGAGAGCGTGGCGAAACGTTCAGACAGCCCTTCACGCTCGGCATGCAAGGTTTCGATACGGCTTTCACGGGCTGCACGACCAAAAATAGGCACCTTCGGGAAGCGGGAATAACGCCATTGACGCTCGGCGGTTTTCACCACCACCGCATTTTCCAGTTCATCAACGCTGAAGACGCTATCATCAAACGACTGCGGATCCCCTTCGATGAAATAGAGATCTTCCGGGCAATCCGTCAGCCCTTCAAGCTGTTCGGTAATTAGTGATAGATCCGGTACCACGATGGCATGGCGCGAAGGACCATACAGCGCAGAGAAGTACGGGGCATCTTCAAGGCTAACGTCATCATAAATTTCTGACAGCAGCACGCCGCCAAAGCGTTCCGCCAGCGCGTTCAGACGCTGATCTTCCGCCCCGCCCGGCTGACTTAAACGTTCAATCTCTTCATCAACCGCATTTTTACGTGCACCGACTTCATCACGCTCAACAATGGCCTCACGCTCGCGCTCCAGCAATTGTTGCAGATACTCGGTCACATCCTGGCTGGAGGTAAACTCTTCGCCACACTGCTCGCTAAGCTGATTCAGGCTATTTTGCGCAGCCAGCCAGACAGGTGCCCGCTTCATCAAATGCTGAATACGGGATTGTAGCTGTTCCTGTTCCTGACGCAGCGTCATACGCTGTTCGCTGGCAGACGAGACGCTGTCCGACAAGGCGGCGATGCGCGCTTCCAGTTCCTGGTGCAGCGCTTCCAGCTCATCGATATCAAACTGTTTACCCTGACGCTTGCAGAATTCGGCCAGCAGACGCTCGGCATCCTGCTGTTCGCGCAGACGCTGCTCCAGTTCGCTCAGTCGCATACGCAATGGCTGAACCTGTTCCGCCAGGTGGCGCTGTTCAACGCCTTCGCGCAGCAGTTCACGCGCCACGCTCCAGGCTTCACTACGTGCCAGCGGGCCGTTGATAGCCGCCACCAGCTGATAAGCCTGTTCGAACTGGCTATGCGCGGTTTGCGCCACGCTCATTTTTTGTTCAAGCGTTAGCAGCTTTTCAGTGGCTTCCTGCTCTTTGGCCTGGAAAGTCTCCAGCCATTCGGCGGCGCTGTCGGCTGTCAGATCCGGTAGGTGGCAGAGCTCTTTCGCCCGATTTAGGGCCTGGATCGCCTGGGTATACTGGATGGCTCGCGTCTGCTGGACGTCCAGCGCCTGCTGGTAATCGGCAAGCTGGCTTTTCAGCTCATCCACTTCCAGTTCGGCGGCTTCCGCGCGGGCTTCGTTTTCATCCTGGCGGTCAACGGCTTCCGCAACCACCTCATTTTGTTCTTCAAGACGGATCTGCAGTTCTTCGAGATCCGCTTCGTAGCGTTCAATTTTTTCCTGCTGACGCAGCGCGGTTTGCACCAGATTCAGGTGATCGCTCGCGGCCTGATAATCGGCTTCCAGATCGCCTTCGGCGCCGTTATGCTCGCCCAGTTCACGCGCCATATCCACGTGCTTGTACTGCTCTGCCGCCAGCTGCTTACGTGAGGTATACAGTTCACGACGATATTCCAGTGCTTTATCCAGATGGATACGACGTTCGTTGGCGTGGCGCATATAATCCGCAGCCACATAGTTGGTCGCTTCGCTGATCAAATGTTTAAACAGGTCGCGGTCAGACTGGGTTACGCGAATCGCTTCCAGCGTCATGCGGTTTTCACGCAGCGCGGCTTCCATATCCTGGAACGCTTTACGGACGCCGCCGTTTTCCGGCAGCAGGTAGTCACGCAGTGAACGGGTAATGGCGCTGGAGATCCCGCCGTACAGCGAGGCTTCAATCAGACGGTAGAATTTACTACGATCAGACGCGGAGCGCAGGCGACGGGCAATGATGCCCAGATCGAACATCAGCGAATGATAATCGGTTATTGAGTTGAACTGCTTAAACTGCACACCTTCCATCTCATCAAGCTTCTCTTTCAGCTCAGGTAGAGACAGTACGCGCGCCTGGCGTTCGTTCAGCGTTTCCGTCACCAGTTGGGTTGGTTGTACCGACATCGGCAGCCCCTGAATGGCAAACGGTTTGATATCCACTTTGCGATCACGACCCGCAACCTGTTGCAGACGCACACCCACGACCACGCGCTGATGACGCGAGTTGAGGACGTCGAGCATTGAGTAACAGACCCCTGCTTTCAGCTTACCGTGCAGACCTTTATCACGTGAACCGCTGGTTGCACCAGCTTCGGTGGTGTTACGGAAATGCAGCAGGGTTAAGTCCGGAATGAGCGCCGTAACAAATGCCGCCATGGTGGTGGATTTACCCGCACCGTTACCACCGGACAGCGTGGTGACCAGCTCATCGAGATCAAACGTACGGGCAAAAAAACCATTCCAGTTAATCAGCGTAAGTGAGCGAAATTTACCGCGTTCAATCATTATTCTTCTTCTCCACTGTCCGGCTGATTTTCTTCGGGCTCATCGTTGAGCTGCAGACGGTTCTCGACCGCCATCGCTTCACCATCACGAATTAAGCGACGCTGTGCTTCACGCGGATCGTCACCGCTACGCACATCCGCGCCAAAGCGGAAGACAGATTCTGTAATACGGAATTTGCTGCTGTCGTGGCCCAGAAACCACACCATGCCTAAGCGGCGCAAACGGTTGAGCGAAGAACGCACTTTTTCCTGTAGCTTCTGGCGGTCAACGTCAGAACCGGTTGAACGGTTGTTCACCAGCTTCAGCAGTTTGGCTTCATCCGCCAGCGTTAACAGCTCGTCATACAGCTCTTGCTGGGTAAAAATCCCTTCGTTCGCCAGGCGTTCCGGGCTGAGATAGAGATAGCAAAGAATTTTACCCACCATCATGTCCAGTTCAGACAGGACCGAACGCGGAATGAGCGTCGTTGAACGCGGACGAAGGTAAAAGAACCCTTCCGGCGCACGGATCAATTCCACGTTATAGCGGCTGTAAAACTCTTCAAAATATTCCTGAAAATCCATCAGGAAGGCATGATTATCCAGTTCATCCAGACCGATATGGCGGCCCGAACGTAAGGCACTATCCAGCGCCGGAAATAACGGATTCGCCAGCGCCTGCGCCAGCTTTACCGGCATCACTTGTTCAATATTTGTCAATGACATGCGCCTGTACCTTGGCTCCGTAATCATTAATCGGCTGCCATTTGGCTGGCAGTCCGGTGAAGTCTGCTTGCGCTACGCCAAGGCGTACCGCCTGATCGATAACAATACGCGCGACGTCGAAATGACGCGCACGTGGGTATTGCGCCAGATACTCGCGCACTACCAAACCGAGATCCAGTGGTGTTTGTCTGGATTTGTAGATAGCCAGCTGTTCTTCGATGATCGCCGCCAGTTGTTCACGGATCTCGTTAAATTCTTCATATTCCAGATCTTCCGGAAGTTCACCAGTGACCTCTTCGTCACGCAGCACCATCTCCTCGTCACGCATATCCAGCAGACGATCGGCGTTGGCATAGGTCAGCGCCCATGGGTCGTCAAAGTAGGTCTGCACAGACTGACGCAGACGCTGGGCGAAGACGCGATTTTTATCCATATCGATCGCGGTACGGATAAATTTATGCACATGACGATCGTAGCCGATCCACAAGTCAATGGACTGCTGACCCCAGCTAATAATGCGGTCGAGCTTGCTTTGTAAATCAAACACCAGCCGATCAACAAAATGCAAATCATCATGCGTCATTGTGGCGTCCTGGATGCGTAACAAGTTAGCCTGCAGCTTATCCCCCGCCGCTTCCAGCGTATCCTGCAGTTCACGCAGCGTACCAGACGTTTCAGAAAGCAGCAGTTCACAGCTGGAAATCGCCGCCCGCCAGTCTTTGTTTAGCAACTGTGCGATGTCGTCTTTTACCTGCTGCTGCTGTTCATCCATGATGCGCTGGGTCAGATCGATACTGTCGAAAATCTCCGCCACCGAGTATTTCAATGGCGCATAGACGTTGCGGTGCCAGTGGAACTCATCGCCACCTTCCGCTGCCGCATCCGCCGCGCGCTTCAGTTCGCCTGCAACAATCGACAGTTGCATGGAAAGACGCAGCGTAGAGAACTCGCGCTGACGAATATAGTAATCTGTGATGCCAATCCCGAGCGGCGTTAAACGGTAAATGGCGTTGCCTTCAGCCTGCTCGCTGGTAAAGCGGTTCAGCAGACGTTGACGCACCATGTCGTTGATCGCGTTGTTGGCGCGGACGCCGATGGTTTCGCTGGTTTGCTCAAACGCATCACTCACATGGCGGAACGCATCCACCAGTTCACCTTCACTCATCTCACCGTCAAGTCGCTCACCGTTCAATGTGGCGACCGCCAGCAGGAACGAAAGTCTGTCTACCGGCAGAGAGATGGAGAAGTCATTTTTTCTGGCCCAGGCAACCAGTTCGGGGACTGTCTGGGAAAATTCACTCATAGGTTATCCTTGCATCTGCGGCTCGGGCCGGACGTTTAATCGCGGTGACATGAATATAGCGCCCAAGGCTGATATACGGTTCCTGGCGGCAATAGCGCGTTTCTATTTCTGTTAAAGCATCAAAACAGTCATGCTGTTTTTGTTTATCACGCAGATAATCATGAAACACCCTCACGCCCGTTTTACCGGTTATCTCCCAGCCAATCTCCTCCAGCCAGCCATAGACCTGCTGAGGGTCGCGCGGGAAATCGGGAGACAACGTGCGCCGTTTCTTTTTATACATTCCCTGCTGTACATAGCCGAAATTACCGACCAACACATTACGCATCAACAGGCCATTTGCATTGTAGAACATCAGCGATAAAGCACCGCCCGGGCGTAACATCGACCACAATGTTTTTAAGACGGATTGTGGATCGGCCACCCATTCCAGCACAGCATGAAACAATATCAGATCAACCTGAGAATCCAAATGCTGTGGGATGTCCTGAGCGGCACAATGTATAAAATGCATGTTGTCGCTCACACCTTGCTCTTCTGCCGCCCGTTGCGCTCGCGCCACCATCTCAGCAGAAAGATCGCACAAGGTAACGTGATGGCCCCGCTGCGCCATCAGAATGGCTGTCTGCCCTTCTCCGCCACCCGCATCAAGCACACGCAATGTCTGGCCCGCGTAGTCGGCAAGAAGTTTGTCCAGATCCTGCCAGAGGATCGTCTGGCGAAGCTGACCTTTAGTGGTGCCGTAAATGTTACGGGAAAACTTCTCTGCAATGTCATCAAAATTGCGATCCCGCATCGGGCTCTCCACATGCTGGCTTTAGGGTGACTAAGTAAAACCGCTATTTTGTCACACCCACGCCGAGAATGAACCTTCCTGGTGTAATATCGCTGCAGATCCCCTGCTGTATGGTTAAAAAAGGAACCAAAAAGGATGCTTTTTACGCTGAAGAAAGTGATTGGCGGTATGATGCTGCCACTTCCGCTAATGCTCATTATCATGGGTATAGGCCTGGCGCTGCTCTGGTTTAGCCGCTTTCAAAAAACAGGGAAAGTGTGCATTAGCCTGAGTTGGCTGGCGCTGTTACTTCTTAGCTTGCAACCCGTCGCTGATAGCCTACTGAAACCGATTGAGGACAGCTATCCAACCTGGCAGGATACACAAAAAGTGGAATACATTGTGGTGCTGGGCGGAGGGTATACCTGGAATCCTCAGTGGGCACCAAGTTCAAACCTAATCAGCAACAGTCTTCCGCGTCTGAATGAAGGTATTCGCCTCTGGCGTGCTAATCCGGGATCGAAGCTTATCTTTACCGGTGCTGCGGCAAAGAGCAATAACGTCAGTACTGCAGAAGCAGGAGCCCGCGTAGCGCAGTCACTGGGTGTGCCACACGGTGATATCATCACGCTGGATAAACCTAAAGATACTGAAGAAGAAGCCGCAGCGGTTAAGCAGGCCATCGGCAGCGCGCCGTTCCTGCTGGTGACCTCCGCATCGCACTTACCACGAGCAATGATTTTCTTCCAACAGGCTGGACTACACCCGTTGCCCGCGCCGGCTAATCAGTTAGCAATTGATTCACCGCTAAATCCGTGGGAACGCGCGATCCCCTCTCCCGTCTGGTTGATGCACAGCGATCGCGCTGGTTACGAAACATTGGGTCGCATCTGGCAGTGGTTAAAAGGTTCAGGCGAGCCACGGCAGCAGTGATTTCGTTGCCAGATCAAAGTTGGTGCGATTAAAACGTCCTGTGTTGACTAGTTGCGCCACCTCATCCCATAACACATACAGCCAGCGCCGCCAGATGAAGGACTCCGCCACGGGCGCGCGTTGCAGGTATTGCCAAAGCAGGCTTTCCGCCAGCGCGTTATCCATTAAACGGAACAATTCATACTCTCTGGGTGCCCACAGCATCAACCCCGGTCCCACCATGGCCAGTAGCTGATCGCTACGGGCGTCTTTGAGCATGCTACGTAAACTGAAATTACCGTGGATCAGTACGCAGTTATCATTGAATCCTTCAAATAAAGCGGGTAAACACTCACGGGTACGAAACAGGATGCGCTTATCCTGCATCGTCAAGCCAGTATTGTTGAACTGATTTAACGTGGTCCACAGCACCTCAACACGCTGGCGATACCAGGATGGCCAGATATTCTCTTGCGTGTTATCCACCATGCCCACGCAGCCACGGCTATCCTGCCGATGCCATGACAGCAGACCTTCTACGATCTGATCTTTTAAATGTTCCCAGCGTTCGGGCGTTCGGGCTGGCGCTTCCACCGGCACACCCCGTAAACGCTCAAGCAGTAACACATCGGGGCCGGGATGCTCTTCGTGGGTTAAGACCCCGTAAATGACGGGCATACGCACCGTACCGCTGCGCGCTAACATGGAGGTTTTCCATGCCAGTTGCTGCGCCATACCTGGCGTGGTGAAACTTCTCGCCATCAGCGGCATCGGATTTCCCTGGCTGTCGTACAGTGACCACAGGGCCGTATCCACTTTTTCATTCACGCATTCTATACGACTGAGTTTTTCGCCCAGCAGGTGGCTGAGTTCGGCACGCAACTGTTCCATTTCAGATTGCCCTCATAAATGCTACTGCTTTCATAATGAGCGTCGGGCAGACAGATGTCACCCGGATGAGATCAATTGATGAAAAGAAAAGTGGAGGGAAAGCGCAACGATACGACACTCCTCCCAAAAATACACATCAATATGGGGGAGTGCCGTGAGAAAAACTAATGCATTTCGGCGCGAACGCGCTCGAGATCTTCGGTAGTGTCTACGCCGGTACCCGGGACTTCTTTTGCGACGGCAACGTGAATTTTTTCACCGTACCACAGCACTCGCAGCTGCTCCAGCATTTCGATATGCTCAAGCGGGCTAGGCTGCCAGTTAACATAGCGGCGAATAAAACCGGCGCGATAGCCGTAAATGCCCAGATGGCGCAGGAAGGTGTCCCCCACCGTTTCCAGACTTTTGGCGAAACGATCGCGATCCCATGGGATGGTCGCGCGTGAAAAATAGAGCGCATATCCTTCAGCGTCCAAAACGACTTTTACCGCATTCGGATTAAATGCCTCTTCCGCACTGTGAATCGGAGCCGCAAGAGTCGCCATGCCGACCTGACGTTGCGCCAGATTCTCAGCCACCTGGCGAATAATGACCGCCGGAATCATCGGCTCATCACCCTGTACGTTCACAATAACGGTATCATCGCTAAAACCACATTTCTCGACGACTTCCGCCAGGCGTTCCGTACCAGACTGGTGATCGGCGCGGGTCATGCATACTTCCCCCCCCACCGCTTCTACCGCGCGAGCGACATCCTCGTGATCGGTGGCCACGATGATACGTTCAGCACCAGATTCACGCGCACGCTCCAGGACATGCACGATCATTGGCTTGCCGTTGATATCCAGTAGCGGCTTGCCCGGCAGACGAGTGGACGCATAACGCGCAGGAATAATGACCACAAAACTCATGATTTACTCTCATCAGCAGTCAGAACGCGGGCTTCGGTTTCCAGTAACACAGGAATGCCATCACGCAGTGGGAAAGCAAGGTTATCCAGTTTACAAATCAGTTCCTGTTTTTCCTGGTTAAACCAGAGTTTGCCATTGCATACCGGGCAGGCAATGATTTCAAGCAGACGATGATCCATAGTTCCTCCAGATGGACCGGATTGTGAATCCGTAAATATTAACATAATCGCTTAAAGGGCTGGGTCTATTTCCCAACCATGGCGTGCATCAGCAAATAAACCTTCAGGATAACGTCCCAGCGTAACGCGTGTTGCCTGCTGCCAGCGGGCAAAATCGTCAATCGCCTGAAACAATCCTTTTTGCAAAGTCACCCCAGGCTTAACCCCATCCTGTAACCACAGCGAAATCACGTCCAGCACGCCCGTTTTACGGTGCATTTTGGCATCCATTCGCCCAACTAACTGCCCGCGGTGCAGCAACGGCAAGACGAAATAACCGTACTGACGTTTTGGTGCTGGCGTGTAACACTCCAGCCGGTAGCTAAAATCGAATAGCTGCTCTGCCCGTTTACGATCCCAAACCACCGGATCAAAAGGCGATAACACTGCGCTGTGGGTCGCCGTTAATTTGCCCGCCAGCGCCTGTTCGAGTAGCGGCTGAAGGTGGCTATGCAGCCACAGCGTTCCCAGCCCTTCAACGTCGACAGGAATAATCTGTTGCTGTTCCGCCCGTTCGTTGCACCAGTTTTTTAGCGCCGGGCGCTTCAGGCGGTAGTAGTCTGCCAGCCATTGTTCGCGGAAAATCCCCAGACTGCGGGCGCTGTTATCCAGCATAACGCTTTCAGCATCTTCCTGCGAAAGTGGGTCGCGTTCATCGTCCCAGTGTGGCATGACGCGATGGGTTAAATCATACACGCGCTGGAAATTACGCCGTTCCACCACCATCACTTTCCCGGCAGTGAACAGCCCTTCAAGATGACGCTTCTGCGGTTTCCATTCCCACCAGCCGCTGGTCCCCTTGCGTGGATGCTCAAAATCAGCAGATCGTACCGGTCCGTTATACTGGATGTGCTGGAGCAGTTGCTCAATTTCATGAGCATGTTCTTTCATCCACGCCGCTTTATACTTCCAGCCCATATTCTCCGGGGCCAGCATGCGGTGACGTATCAGCATAAAATCGCTGCGCGGCAAAAAGCAGGCCTCGTGCGCCCAGTATTCCATCAGTTCGCCCTGCTGTAACGAGTCGTCCAGCCATTGGGGTGAATAATCTCCTAAACGACTAAACAGCACCAGGTAAGGACTTCGCGCCACAATATTGATAGTATCGATTTGCAGTAACGACATGCGCGAAATAGTCGCGAGAATATCTGCCGGGGTTGCCCGACGGCGTGTTTTTTTCAGCAGACCTTGAGCGGCAAGGTGAAGATGACGGGCATCCGTCAGAGAAAGGTGCGGCAACGACATCTATGGCCTCATAAATGATTCGCTGCCGCAGCGTGAATCAGTTAGCGAGTCAGCGAGATTAAACTATCCAGCAACACGTCAGGCCGATCGCCTGACAAATGAGCGTCAACAGGTAAATACCACCAGTTTTCATCGGCAAATGCCCGGCACTTAACCGCATCTTTTTCCGTCATCACCAGCGTTTGCCCGGCGTTTACAAACGCACTGACGTCACTGTAGGTCAGAGACTGATGGTCTGCCAGCGCAATGCTTTTTTGCACGCTGGCACCGCATGCTTTCAGCGTGGCAAAAAAACGCGGTGGGTGGCCAATGCCCGCCATGGCGACAATATTGGGCAATTGCGATACATCACGGCGTTCACCTGTACGTAAATTAACGGCCAGCCCCGGTTCAAGTCGCATAGGGATTTCCCCTGGTTGCGCAACGCCACCGTTAACAATAGTCGCATCCACCGATTTTAGACGACCTGCGCGTTCCCGCATTGGACCAGCGGGAAGCCACCAGCCGTTGCCAAACCGACGTTCGCCGTCAATAACCACGATTTCAACATTTCGCGCCAGACGATAGTGCTGTAGCCCATCGTCGGTCACAATAATCTGCACGTCATGTTGGGCCAAAATGGCTTTTACCGCATCCGATCTTACCGGGGATACCGCTACCGGCACGCCGGTACGTTGGGCGATCAGCACAGGTTCATCACCCGCTTCTGCGGTAGTGGTCTCTGCGGTCAATAACAACGGGTAAGCAGCCGCTTTCCCGCCGTAACCACGCGACACCACGCCCACGCGAATCCCGCGTTGCTGCAGTTGTTCAACCAGCCAAATCACCACCGGTGTTTTGCCATTGCCGCCGGCTGTAAGGTTTCCGACCACCACAACCGGTACTGGCGCGCGCCAAGCGCGTTTCAGCCCAAGCTTGTAGCATAGACGGATCCCGCCACTCACCAGGCCATAAAGCCAGGAGAGTGGAAGTAACAATCGCCACAGCGGCGATTCACCAGACCAGATACGTGCGATCATTGACCGAATTGCATTTTGTGTAATTGCGCATAGACCCCGCGCTGCTCAATCAGGTCGCTATGGGTTCCGCGTTCGACAATCAGACCATCCTCCACCACGATGATTTCGTCGGCTTGTTCAATGGTTGAAAGACGGTGAGCGATGACCAGAGATGTACGGTTTTTCTGTAGCTCATCCAGCGCAGACTGAATCGCACGTTCAGATTCGGTATCAAGAGCTGATGTTGCTTCATCAAGGATCAGAATTGGACTGTCACGCAACAAGGCACGGGCGATAGCGATACGCTGACGTTGTCCGCCGGAAAGCAGGACGCCGTTTTCACCAATCACCGTATCCAGACCATTATCCATCTTGTTGATGAAATCCATGGCGTAGGCCATCTGTGCCGCTTTTTCGATCTGCTCACGACTGTACATATCGGTACGCGCGTAGGCGATGTTGTTGGCAACCGTATCGTTAAACAGGTGCACATTCTGCGAAACCAACGCAACCTGATCGCGCAGGGATGCCAGGGTATATTCGCGCAGATCGTGTCCGTCCATCAGAATCTGCCCTTCATCAATATCGTAGAAGCGCGTAATCAGGCTGGCGATGGTGGATTTTCCTGAGCCCGAACGGCCAACCAGAGCAACGGTTTTACCCGCGGGAATATTCAGGTTGATGTTACGCAGAGCCGGTACTTCACGTCCCGGATAGGTGAAAGTCACGTTGCGGAATTCGAGATCGCCGGTAGCACGCTCGATAACACGTTTACCTTCATCTTTCTCCTGTTCGCTATCCAGAATCGTAAATAAGGTCTGGCATGCCGCCATACCGCGCTGGAACTGCGCGTTGACGTTGGTCAGCGATTTCAACGGACGCATCAGCGCGATCATTGAGGAGAAGACAACCGTAATTGTCCCTGCCGTCAGGTTTTCCATTACGCTTGGGAAGCTGGCCGCATATAACACGAAGGCCAGAGCCAGAGACGCAATCAACTGGATGATAGGGTCGGAGATAGAAGAAGCGGAAACCATCTTCATACCCTGCAAACGCATCTTGTTGCTGACCTTATCAAAGCGCTTGGTTTCGACTTCCTGACCACCAAAAATCAGAACTTCTTTGTGGCCTTTCAGCATCTGCTCCGCACTGGTCGTAACCTGCCCCATAGTGTTTTGCATGTTTTTACTGATGCTACGAAAGCGCTTGGAAACCACACGGATCGCCACTGACACAATTGGCGCCAGTACAATCAGGATCAGTGACAGCTGCCAGCTGTAATAGAACATCATGATAAACAGGCCAATGATTGATGCCCCTTCACGTACCACGGTGATCAGCGCGCCGGAAGACGATGACGCGACCTGCTCTGAATCATAGGTAATACGTGACAACAGCGTACCTGTAGACTGTTTATCAAAAAAGGAGACTGGCATGCCCATCATATGACCAAACAGGCGGCGACGCATGGTCATGACCACTTTGCCTGACACCCATGAGATACAGTAGCTGGAGACATAACTGGTTAAGCCACGAACTATCATCAGCCCAATGACCACCAGCGGCATCCACAGCAGCACCGAACGATCCGTTTTACCAAAACCATCATCCAGTAATGGTTTAAGGAGCGATAACATGAAGGTATCGCTGGCCGCGTTAAGGACTAACGCTATACCCGCCACGATCAGACCCGATTTAAAAGGCGCTATGGTTGGCCATAGTCGGCGAAACGTCTGCCACGTAGAGAGATCTTTATCGTTATGCATTCAAAAAACCAGCATTTGTTAGAATAGCCGCATATTCTACCCGTTATCCTCCGACACGCCAAACCACTGATGATACCAACGAGGTAAAATCTGATCCCGCAAGCTGTGTATTCGCCAGTTTTTTTGGTAAAAATCCAGCGTAATCTGCCCCTGATGTGGTGTATCCAGCCATTGATAATTTTGTTTCCGATAACGTTGCTTCACTTTCCAGGATGGCAGACGCCAGGCGTTGTAACGAGATGCAGAGGCTAGTGCGGCCTGCCCGTCAACTCGCTGAATGAGTGCCAGTGATGATGAAGTATTGCTGCCATGATGCGGAACCTGCATCACCGTAGACTGCAGATGCTGCCAGTAGTGACTTAGCATTTTTTGTTCAGCGGGAGACTCAATATCGCCGGTCAGCAGAACACTCTGATACCCATCATCAACTTTAACCACGCAGGAGTGGTTATTCCCCTGCCCTGTATTTCCACGCACAGGCCAGTGCGCACTGAAGGTTAACCCTTGCCATTGCCAACGTTCTCCGCGAAAACACGGGAGGTGTCCTTTCCAGCCTAGCGGACTTCTTATCCATAGTGATGGCCAGACTTGTTGTAAGGAGTGCAACCCTCCCCGGTGATCCATATGTTCATGGCTTAAAATGACCCCTTCCGGCTCCAGATTATGCCAACGCAACCAGGGAATAATCAGCTGTTGCGCGCTATCACCTTCAGGCCATGCCAGACCGGTATCGTAAAGCAGCGCTTTTCCATTACGCACAATCACCATCGCCAGCCCCTGCCCGACATCCAGCATATGCACTTGCCACGCATCTGTACGCGGTGCACGCCAAAGCGGCCCACTCAGCAAAAGTAGCGCAGAGAAACAGACCACCGGTAGCGTACGCAAGATATTTAGTCGCCATGCGATAATCATCATTCCGGGTAAAAATGCGAGCCATTGCCAGCGTGCATCAATATTGATCCACCCTTCAGGCAGGCTCCTGAGCCCCCAAAATAGTAGCGCCAGAGAGCGATCCGCTAAATACCACAGATTCGATTCAATCATCACCAGTCCGGCTAAATGCACGATCATGCCTGCTAATATCAAGGGTACGGAAACAAACGTGACCAAAGGGACGGCAAACAAATTAGCCGGAAACGAGGTCAGACTAAAACCGTGAAACATTGCGATTTGTACGGGAAGAAGCAGAAGCGTAATACCCAATTGCAGATGAGCCAGCGCCAGAAATTGACGACCAGCACGCGACAGCGGCCAGTCCGGGAGCGGTACCCATTGGTACCAGAACAGCAGTGCCGCAACGGCGGATGCAGACAACCATAGGCTTTGCGAAAGAACGGCAACAGGATCCACCACCAGAATGGCTGCCAGACAGCAGATCCATACCGACCATCCGCTCCACTGCCTGCTGCTAAGTCTTAGCGCCCCCCAGACTAGCAGCGCAACAACCGTTCGTAATGCCGGGGGTTGCAGCCCCGTCAGCCAGGCATATAATGTTGCGCAGACAATCCCACCCACTAATGGAACCTGCCAGCAAATCCATCTGGCGGGCATAAAAAATTGTCCCGCGCGAATTATTCCGGCAGCCAGAAGTGCAGCAAACGCAATATGCAGCCCGGAGATAGCCATCAAATGAGCCGTGCCGGTATCACGCATAATCGTTTTCACCTCTTGTGACACGGACAAGCGCTCACCCATTCCCAGACCCAGTATAACCTGCTGCCAGGGATAGTCGGCGAGTACCGTTTTCAACGAGTCGAGAAATCGCGAACGCAAACTGCATTGTGGTGTGATAACCGAAGCCTGTAAGAATCGCCCCGTCAGCGGTTGATGCTGCGCCAATGCGTAACGCTGGCTATCAAATCCGCCTTCGTTTAACTGACCGTGTACGGCGCGGACTTTCAACGTCATCGCCCATGTCTGACCCGCACAAACATCACCGGGTAAATACTGTCCGTATAAGACGATTCCTTGTGCAGGAAAGATTCGTTTCCCCTGAAGGTGAGTAATTTGGCCGTAGTGCGTTGTCATATTGTCAGTTCCGGTTATCTGCACAATGGCTTGCTGGGTTTTCGCAGGCAGCGCATTACCGGCCCACAGAGCCTCTTTCGCAGCCAGGATTCCCCAAAGAAAAAACAGCAGGGTTAGTCCGGCGGAACGTATGTATTTGTGGGGGAGAAAACAGAGCAGACATGCCAGACAAAATACAATGCCGATACACAACATGCCTGGCAGCGTAGGTAATAGCATGAGTGGGAGAATGCCGAATAATGCACACGTACTCACCGTTGTTATTTTCATCAATAACCTCCCTGTTACAGGGAGTGTGCAGTACTCTTCGACGGTTGTCTGGCATCAATTTATCGTTATACGACCTGAGTTCCACAGACATTTAGTGGGGGTTGTAACGTACAAATTAACTGGGATGAGGATTCCAGGATAGGCGCACAGAAATGAAAAAAGCACCCATGTGGGTGCTTTCTCGGCGTTAAGTCTCGCTAAAAACTTAACCGTAAATATTGGCGCGATCGCGCAGTTCTTTACCCGGTTTAAAGTGCGGAACGTATTTCCCTTCCAGATCCACTTTATCGCCGGTCTTCGGATTACGTCCGGTGCGTGGTGCGCGGTAATGCAAAGAGAAGCTGCCGAAACCGCGGATTTCAATACGCTCGCCCTGCGCAAGAGTCGAGGCCATATGTTCCAGCATCTCTTTAACTGCATCTTCAACCGCTTTCGCGGGAATATGAGGTTGCTGGGTTGCAAGTCTTTCAATCAATTCTGACTTGGTCATGATTCCTCCGGTTCCTTAAAGGCATAATTAGCTGCTGCATTGATTAAGGGCGGCCGTAGCCGCCCTTTGTCATTGATTACAGGACGAATCCTGTAATCTGTCAAGCTACTCGTCATCCTTTGCGCCGTTAACAGCACAAAGGATTTAGAGCACTCGATATTACTCGCCTTTAGCTGCTTTGAAAGCTTCAGCCATTGCGTTGTTAGAGAAGTTAGCATCTTCCTGTTTGTTAACAGTTGCGATTGCATCTTTCTCATCAGCTTCGTCTTTAGCACGAACAGACAGGCTGATTGCACGGTTCTTACGATCAACGCCGGTGAATTTAGCTTCAACGTCGTCGCCTACGCTCAGAACCAGAGTTGCATCTTCAACGCGGTCACGTGAAGCTTCAGAAGCGCGCAGGTAACCTTCAACGCCGTCAGCCAGTTCTACGGTTGCGCCTTTAGCGTCAACTGCAGTGACTTTACCGTTTACGATTGCGCCTTTCTTGTTCAGTGCAACCCAGTTGTTGAACGGATCTTCTGCGAGCTGTTTAACGCCCAGAGAGATACGCTCACGCTCTGCGTCAACCTGCAGAACAACTGCTGCGATTTCGTCGCCTTTTTTGTATTCACGAACTGCTTCTTCGCCTGCAACGTTCCAGGAGATGTCAGACAGGTGAACCAGGCCGTCGATGCCGCCGTCCAGGCCGATGAAGATACCGAAGTCAGTGATAGACTTGATTTTACCTTCAACACGGTCGCCCTTGTTGTGGGTTTCCGCGAACTGCTGCCATGGGTTGTTTTTGCACTGCTTCAGACCCAGGGAGATACGACGACGTTCTTCGTCGATATCCAGAACCATAACTTCCACTACGTCGCCAACGTTAACAACTTTGGACGGGTGGATGTTTTTGTTGGTCCAATCCATTTCGGAAACGTGAACCAGGCCTTCAACGCCTTCTTCGATTTCAACGAAGCAGCCGTAGTCGGTCAGGTTGGTCACGCGACCAGTCAGTTTGGTACCTTCTGGATAACGCTTAGCGATAGCTACCCATGGATCTTCGCCCAGCTGTTTCAGGCCCAGAGATACACGAGTACGCTCGCGGTCGAACTTCAGCACTTTAACAGTGATTTCGTCGCCAACGTTTACGATTTCGCTCGGATGCTTAACGCGTTTCCATGCCATGTCGGTGATGTGCAGCAGGCCGTCAACGCCACCCAGATCAACGAATGCACCGTAGTCAGTGAGGTTCTTAACGATACCTTTAACTTCCATGCCTTCCTGCAGGTTTTCCAGCAGCTGATCGCGTTCTGCGCTGTTTTCGGATTCGATAACGGCACGACGGGAAACAACAACGTTGTTACGCTTCTGATCCAGCTTGATTACTTTGAATTCAAGCTCTTTGCCTTCCAGGTGCAGCGTGTCGCGGACCGGACGAACGTCTACCAGGGAACCCGGCAGGAACGCGCGAATACCATTCAGCTCAACAGTGAAGCCACCCTTGACTTTGCCATTGATAACACCAGTAACGGTTGCAGCTTCTTCGTAAGCTTTTTCCAGCGTGATCCAAGCTTCGTGACGTTTAGCTTTTTCACGGGACAGCAGGGTTTCACCGAAGCCGTCTTCTACTGCATCCAGAGCAACGTCAACTTCGTCACCAACCTGGATTTCCAGCTCGCCCTGGGCGTTTTTGAACTGCTCTGCCGGAATGGCGGACTCAGATTTCAGACCAGCGTCAACCAGTACTACGTCTTTGTCGATAGCAACAACAACACCACGAACGATGGAACCCGGACGGGTTTCGATTTCTTTTAAGGATTCTTCAAACAGTTGAGCAAAAGATTCAGTCATGTTTAATCTTCAGGTTTCATATTTAACGTCCACCTGGCTCCATGCCGGATGGGGTTGTTTAACATACCCGCTGTCAATCCATTGCAACGGGGGTACTGCAAATTCGGTCGCACTTAAGCGAGAGCCAGTTTTTGGCGCGCGTATTGTAACGCTTTTTCAATCACTTGCTCAATGCTTAATCGGGTTGAATCCAAAACTAAAGCATCAGCAGCAGGAACCAGCGGCGCTACAGCACGGTTACGATCGCGATAATCGCGTTCTTCGATCTCGGCCAAAAGGCGTTCAAAGTTAACACTAAAGCCCTTCTCCTGCAACTGTAGCATACGTCTATGCGCACGTTCTTGCGAGGAGGCGTCCAGAAAAATTTTCACCGGCGCATCCGGGAACACCACGGTCCCCATATCACGTCCATCAGCAATCAGACCTGGGGTTTCGCGAAATGCGCGTTGACGACGTAAAAGCGCTTCACGCACGCGAGGAAACGCCGCGACCTGAGAGGCGGCATTCGCCACTTCCTGAGTGCGTATTTCACCGCTGACATCCTCACCTTCAAGAATGACTTCAAGGTTGCCGTCTGTTGAGATAAAACGCACATCAAGGTGTGAGGCAAGCGGTACCAGAGCATCTTCAGATGTTACATCAACATGGTGATGTAACGCTGCGAGCGCCAGTACGCGGTAGATCGCGCCTGAATCTAACAGATGCCACTGCAATGCTTCCGCCATTGCCTTGCACAAGGTGCCTTTTCCTGCACCGCTTGGGCCATCAATGGTAATAACCGGGGCAATTGCCGTCATCTTTTTCTCCTTAAACGGGCGTACATTAACGTGAACGCCGCGCATTATACGCGCCAACGCCAACGATCGTTATCTTTGTGTGAAAAATGCAGAATCATTGAAGCTGAGTGTAGAATAAATAGGCAATCGGAGATGTCAGAATGTGCCGCACCCGAAAGTGCGGCAATGAAATCAGGCAGATGTACTAATACGCGCCAGCTGTTCGAAATAATCCGGGAAAGTTTTGGCGGTACATTTTGGATCAAGAATGGTCACAGGCGTGTCAGATAGCGCCACCAGCGAGAAACACATCGCCATGCGGTGATCGTTGTAGGTCGCGATGTCCGCAAATTGCAATGTTGCAGGCGGGGTGATGCGGATAAAGTCATGCCCCTCTTCCACTTCCGCGCCCACTTTGCGTAACTCCGTCGCCATCGCGAACAGACGATCGGTCTCTTTGACGCGCCAGTTGTAGATATTACGTAATGTCGTGGTGCCTTTCGCAAACAGCGCCGCCGTTGCAATGGTCATCGCCGCATCAGGAATATGGTTCATATCCATATCCACTGCGTTCAACTCGCCGCGAGTACAGGCAATAAAATCGTTGCCCCATGTAATGGTAGCACCCATTTTTTCCAGTACATCGGCAAAACGAATATCACCCTGCATGCTGTTACGGCCAATCCCGGTAACTTTTACCGTACCGCCTTTAATGGCACCCGCCGCGAGGAAATAGGAGGCGGAAGAAGCATCGCCTTCAACCAGGTATGCACCCGGTGACTGATACTGCTGCTGCCCCTTCACGACAAAGCGCTGGTAGTTTTGATTTTCAATTTCAACACCAAACGTTTTCATCAGGTTCAGTGTGATATCAATGTAAGGTTTGGATACCAGGTCACCTTTAATTGCAATCGTCGTATCCTGCGGCGCAAGCGGCGCAGTCATCAGCAGCGCAGTGAGGAACTGGCTGGAAACGCTACCGTCTACCTCAACCTGGCCTCCGGTAAAGCCACCGCGCAGACGTAAAGGTGGATAGTTTTCCTGCTCCAGATAGTCAATTTTGGCTCCGCCCTGGCGCAGCGCATCAACCAGATGGCCTATCGGGCGCTCTTTCATGCGCGGTTCGCCCGTCAGCACGATGTCATTGCTGCCCAGACATAGCGCTGCGGCCAGCGGGCGCATTGCAGTTCCGGCATTACCAAGGAACAGTTCCACTGAGCCTTGCGCATGTAATGCACCACCATTGCCAATAATCTCGCAGCGGGTACGATCAGCAGAAAGGGTATAGCTAATCCCTAACACATTCAGAGCATTGAGCATATGGCGAACATCATCGCTGTCCAGCAGGTTGGTCAGGACAGTGGTGCCATTGGCTAATGCGGCCAGCAGCAAAGCGCGGTTAGAAACACTTTTGGATCCAGGCAGATTGATTGCGCCATCCACCCGCGCAATGGGTTGTAACGTCAGGGATTCCATGAAACTCGACTCTCAAAAACAGACATAAAAACCCCACAGACAGGCTGTGGGGATGAAAAGTACAGCAGATTAGCCGCGACGGCGTTCAAAATCGACCATGAAATCGGTCAGTGCTTTTACACCTTCAAGCGGCATTGCATTGTAGATGGACGCACGCATACCGCCGACCACACGATGCCCTTTCAGCGCGTGCAGGCCCGCAGCAAAAGACTCTTCCAGGAACAGTTTATCCAGTGCGCTGTCAGCCAGCTGGAACGGTACGTTCATGCGTGAACGGTTGGATTTCGCCACATCGTTACGGTAGAAATCGCTGTTATCAATTACGCCGTAGAGCAGTTCCGCTTTTTGCTGGTTAATTTTATCCATTGCATTAACACCGCCCTGCTTTTTCAGCCATTTAAAGACCAGGCCAGACAGATACCAGGCAAAGGTTGGCGGCGTATTGAACATGGAGTCGTTGTCATTCAGCACGGTATAGTCGAGGATTGACGGGCATGATACATGAGCTTTACCCAGCAAATCTTCACGGACGATGACAATCGTCAGGCCGGCCGGGCCGATGTTTTTCTGTGCTCCGGCATAAATTACGCCATAACGGCTAACGTCAAGCGGTGCGGAAAGAATGGTAGAGGACAGATCAGCCGTGACCACAACGTTGCTGGCAAAATTCGGTGTTTCATCGATCGCAATGCCATCGATAGTTTCGTTCGGACAATAGTGCAGGTACGCCGCGTTATCAGAAAGCTGCCATTCACTCATCGGCTTAACAGCACGCAGGCCGTCCACGGTGACTTTGGCATCAATAACGTTTGGCGTGCAGTATTTTTTCGCTTCTTTAATTGCACTGGCGGCCCAATAACCGGCATCGACGTAATCCGCGGTGGTTTTATCACCCAGAATATTTAACGGGATACCCGCGAACTGCCCACGACCACCGCCATGGCAGAACAACACTTTATAATTGGAGGGGATGCTAAGAAGATCACGAAAATCTTGCTCCGCTTCCTCGGCGACCTGGATGAATTCTTTGCCACGGTGGCTAATTTCCATCACCGACGTGCCAAGACCGTTCCAGTCGCGAAGATCCTGTTGAGCCAGTTTAAGTACTTCTGCCGGTAGCATTGCCGGACCTGAACTAAAATTAAAGACCTGAGCCATTTCCCCTCACCACGTTGTGTTGTTGTCCAATCAACATCCTGTCATTGACGATAATCCGGTGACAGACATTGGTATAAGTTATTCCTGTGGATATCGGTTTTATCATTCAGTGACACGCGCCGCAATGGGTAAAACTGACCAGGGTAAAAATGTGTCATTGGTCACACAACAGAATCTATCGGATTGACGGGTAAAAACCGAGATTTTTGCTGTCAGGTAACCCGTTTTGCCCGACTGGCCTTCGACCATTCTGGATTTGCACAGCGTGGACATAATTGATGATCTCCTGCGTTCATTTGCACCACTTCGCTACAACGTATACAGGCATAGTCCCCTGCTTCAGGCATTACTTTAAATCGTTGCGTACAGTGCTTAGGTAAAATACTGAGCCCCGGCTTTACGTCTTCATCGGCAAAGAAGTAGACACTGATTTGTCCATTCGTCTCCAGAATAGCCAGTTTCACCTGTCCCAATTGCTCCACGCCGTTCAAACGCAGTTCCATAAAGAATTCAAATTCCGTCATATTGGCACTATTGAGCTTTGACCATGCCAGCTCGCCATCTTCAATGATCACGACGGGTTTGCCCTCCAGCAGGTCCTCCATTTTTTCACTATGCGCCATCAGCCACATTACCAACCGATACAGCACAGCAAGAGTAATAAAAACCACCAGCACCGGCAGCATCGGGACATCGTCATAGAATGCCACGTCTCCCGCTGCAGAACCCAGCGTAAGGATGATCAGCACTTCAAAAAGCGACATCTGGCGTACGCCGCGACGTCCGGTGATTTTTAAAAACAGAAAAACCAATATGAAGGTGTAGAGACTGCGTAACGCAACTTCCCCCAGAAAATCCATGGGCACCTTATCAAGCGCCATACGGTGCAAATCGAAAGCTTTCATTAATATGCTCTAAACGTGGTTGGTTGTAAGAAAGCATAGCCAATGCTTTTATTTACGCCTGAGCTCCGGCGGCGATAGCGCCGTTCATTGAAAACCCGTATCATTGCGCGCTTTCCGTACGACAAAAGTGATTTTCATGACGCAAACATTTATCCCCGGCAAAGATGCCGCTCTGGAAGACTCCATCGCTCGCTTCCAGCAAAAATTGCTCGACCTCGGTTTTCAAATTGAAGAAGCCTCGTGGTTGAATCCCGTCCCTAACGTCTGGTCTGTACATATTCGCGACAAAGAATGCGCGCTGTGCTTCACCAACGGTAAAGGCGCGACGAAAAAAGCGGCGTTGGCTTCCGCGCTGGGCGAATACTTTGAGCGTCTGTCGACTAACTATTTCTTTGCGGATTTCTGGTTGGGCGAAACTATCGCCAATGGCCCGTTCGTGCATTATCCGAACGAAAAATGGTTCCCGCTGACAGAAGAAGACGATGTACCAGAAGGTTTACTGGATGCACGTCTGCGAGCATTTTACGATCCAGATAACGAACTGACTGGCAGCATGCTTATCGATCTGCAGTCTGGTAATGAAGAACGTGGCGTCTGCGGCCTGCCGTTTACCCGTCAGTCGGATAACCAGATTGTCTATATTCCGATGAATATTATCGGCAACCTGTATGTTTCTAACGGCATGTCCGCGGGTAACACGCCTAACGAAGCGCGCGTTCAGGGCCTGTCTGAAGTCTTTGAACGCCATGTGAAGAACCGTATTATCGCCGAAAGCATCAGCCTGCCGGAAATCCCGGCCGAGGTGATGGCGCGCTATCCGGCAGTGGTGGAGTCCATCGCCACACTGGAAGCTGAAGGTTTCCCAATTTTTGCCTATGATGGCTCGCTGGGCGGTAAGTATCCGGTGATTTGTGTTGTCCTGTTCAACCCGACCAACGGTACCTGCTTCGCTTCCTTCGGCGCACACCCGGATTTCGGCGTGGCGCTGGAGCGTACCGTCACTGAACTGCTGCAGGGTCGTGGTCTGAAGGATCTTGATGTCTTCACCCCACCGACCTTCGACGATGAAGAAGTGGCAGAACATACCAACCTTGAAACTCACTTCATCGATTCCAGCGGTTTGATCTCATGGGATCTGTTCAAGCAGGATGCCGACTATCCGTTCGTTGACTGGAATTTCTCTGGCACCACGGAAGAAGAGTTCGCCACTCTGATGGCCATCTTCAATGCTGAAGATAAAGAAGTGTATATCGCTGACTATGAGCACCTGAGCGTTTACGCGTGCCGCATTATTGTGCCGGGAATGTCTGACATCTACCCGGCAGAAGATCTGTGGTTAGCCAACAACGCTATGGGCGCCCATCTGCGTGACACCATTCTCTCTCTGCCGGGCAGCGAATGGGATAAAGAAGACTACCTCAATCTGATCGAACAACTGGATGAAGAAGGTTTTGACGACTTCACCCGCGTGCGCGAGCTACTCGGTCTGGCGACCGGTGCGGATAACGGTTGGTACACCCTGCGTATTGGCGAGCTTAAAGTGATGCTGGCGCTGGCCGGTGGCGATCTGGAGCAGGCGCTGGTGTGGACTGAATGGACGATGGAATTTAACGCCTCCGTCTTTAGCGCGGAACGTGCAAACTACTATCGCTGCCTGCAAACATTGTTGCTGCTGTCCCAGGAAGAGGACCGTCAGCCGCTGCAATATCTGAACGCATTTGTCCGCATGTACGGCGCTGAGGCGGTTGAAGCGGCAAGTGCGGCACTGAGTGGTGAAGCTCCGTTTTATGGACTTCAGCCAGTAGACAGCGATCTGCAGGCATTCCCGGCACATCAGTCTCTGCTGAAAGCCTATGAGAAATTGCAACGCGCGAAAGCGGCACACTGGTCAAAATAGTGACAAACAACTTGCCTCGAGTAGGCTAAATGTATTGTCTGAGCTATATTACGGGGCGCTTAAAGCGCCCCGTTTTTTATTTTGGTCAAACCAAAAAATAAATGTAAAAACAAGGTTAAATATTAGTAGTTGATATTAAAAAAATTAGCTTATTAATGTGGTTTTTTATCTCAATTACTCCATTTTAATTAACCGTCCCATAGGAGGCTGAAAGAAAAAATTCAACTCACTTTATAATTTTTAAAATTTATTTTTATATGGATAATCAACATGTTACACCGTAATCGCATAAAAACCATGCGTCTTACGGGCCTATAAGCCAGGCGAGATATGATCTATATCAAATTCTCATCTATAATGCTTTGTTAGTATCTCGTCGCCGACTTAATAAAGAGAGAGTTAGTGTGAAAGCTGACAACCCTTTTGATCTTATTCTACCTGCTGCAATGGCCAAAGTTGCCGAAGAAGCAGGCGTCTATAAAGCAACGAAACATCCGCTTAAGACGTTCTATCTGGCAATTACTGCCGGTGTATTCATTTCAATTGCCTTTGTTTTCTATATTACCGCCACAACCGGCACTGGTACTATGCCTTTCGGCATGGCGAAATTAGTAGGTGGTATCTGCTTTTCCCTGGGGCTGATTCTTTGTGTTGTCTGCGGTGCAGACCTCTTCACTTCAACCGTACTGATCGTCGTTGCTAAAGCCAGTGGTCGTATTACCTGGGGTCAGTTAGCGAAAAACTGGCTTAACGTTTATGTCGGTAACTTGGTGGGTTGCTTGCTCTTCGTGCTATTGATGTGGCTTTCCGGCGAATACATGACCGCCAACGGCGCGTGGGGGCTCAACGTCCTACAAACAGCCGACCACAAAGTGCACCATACTTTTGTTGAGGCAGTAAGCCTTGGCATCCTGGCTAACCTGATGGTGTGCCTGGCGGTATGGATGAGCTACTCGGGCCGCAGCCTGATGGACAAAGCGTTTATCATGGTATTACCGGTCGCAATGTTTGTTGCCAGCGGTTTTGAGCACAGTATCGCAAACATGTTTATGATCCCTATGGGTATTGTAATACGCGATTTCGCCACCCCGGAATTCTGGACCGCTGTTGGGTCTTCTCCGGAGAATTTTTCTCACCTGACCGTGATGAATTTCATCACCGATAACCTGATTCCGGTTACGATCGGTAACATTATCGGCGGCGGTTTGTTGGTCGGGTTGACATACTGGGTCATTTATCTGCGTGGTAACGATCATCATTAATCTGATGATGCCCATTACACGCAGTAAATAAAAAATCCACTTAAGAAGGTAGGTGTTACATGTCCGAGCTTAATGAAAAGTTAGCCACAGCCTGGGAAGGTTTTACCAAAGGTGACTGGCAGAATGAAGTAAACGTACGTGACTTCATTCAGAAAAACTACACTCCATATGAGGGTGACGAGTCCTTCCTGGCTGGCGCAACTGATGCGACCACTGCACTGTGGGACAGCGTGATGGAAGGCGTTAAACAGGAAAACCGCACTCACGCGCCTGTTGACTTTGACACCTCCGTTGCTTCTACCATCACTTCTCACGACGCTGGCTACATCAACAAAGCGCTCGAGAAGATTGTTGGTCTGCAGACTGAAGCTCCGCTGAAACGTGCGATCATTCCGTTTGGCGGCATCAAAATGGTTGAAGGTTCCTGCAAAGCGTACAATCGCGAACTGGACCCGATGCTGAAAAAAATCTTCACCGAATACCGCAAAACCCACAACCAGGGCGTATTCGATGTTTACACCAAAGACATTCTGAACTGCCGTAAATCCGGTGTTCTGACTGGTCTGCCAGATGCTTATGGCCGTGGCCGTATCATCGGTGACTACCGTCGCGTTGCGCTGTACGGTATCGACTACCTGATGAAAGACAAATACGCTCAGTTCGTCTCTCTGCAGTCCGATCTGGAAAACGGCGTAAACCTGGAAGCAACTATCCGTCTGCGTGAAGAAATCGCTGAACAGCACCGCGCTCTGGGTCAGATCAAAGAAATGGCTGCTAAATATGGCTGCGATATCTCTGGTCCGGCTACCAACGCTCAGGAAGCTATCCAGTGGACTTACTTCGGCTACCTGGCCGCAGTTAAATCTCAGAACGGTGCAGCAATGTCCTTCGGTCGCGTATCCACCTTCCTGGATGCTTACATCGAACGTGACCTGAAAGCAGGCAAAATCACCGAGCAAGACGCACAGGAAATGATCGACCACCTGGTCATGAAACTGCGTATGGTTCGCTTCCTGCGTACTCCTGAATATGATGAACTGTTCTCCGGTGACCCGATTTGGGCAACTGAATCAATCGGTGGTATGGGCGTTGATGGCCGTACTCTGGTTACCAAAAACAGCTTCCGCTTCCTGAACACCCTGTACACTATGGGTCCTTCTCCGGAGCCGAACATCACTGTTCTGTGGTCTGAAAAACTGCCTCTGAACTTCAAGAAATTCGCCGCTAAAGTGTCCATCGACACCTCTTCTCTGCAGTACGAGAACGATGACCTGATGCGTCCGGACTTCAACAACGACGACTACGCTATCGCTTGCTGCGTAAGCCCGATGGTTGTTGGTAAACAAATGCAGTTCTTCGGTGCGCGTGCAAACCTGGCGAAAACCATGCTGTACGCAATCAACGGTGGCGTTGATGAAAAACTGAAAATGCAGGTTGGTCCTAAATCTGAACCGATCAAAGGCGACGTTCTGAACTTCGACGAAGTTATGGACCGCATGGATCACTTCATGGATTGGCTGGCTAAACAGTACGTCACTGCACTGAACGTTATTCACTACATGCACGACAAGTACAGCTACGAAGCCTCTCTGATGGCGCTGCACGACCGTGACGTTATCCGCACCATGGCGTGTGGTATCGCTGGTCTGTCCGTTGCTGCTGACTCCCTGTCTGCAATCAAATATGCGAAAGTTAAACCGATTCGTGACGAAGACGGTCTGGCTATCGACTTCGAAATCGAAGGCGAATACCCGCAGTTTGGTAACAACGACTCTCGCGTTGATGACATGGCGGTTGACCTGGTAGAACGTTTCATGAAGAAAATTCAGAAACTGACTACTTATCGTAACGCTATCCCGACTCAGTCTGTTCTGACCATCACCTCTAACGTGGTTTATGGTAAAAAAACTGGTAACACCCCAGATGGTCGTCGTGCTGGCGCGCCGTTCGGACCGGGTGCTAACCCAATGCACGGCCGTGACCAGAAAGGTGCTGTTGCCTCTCTGACCTCCGTTGCTAAACTGCCGTTTGCTTACGCTAAAGATGGTATCTCTTACACCTTCTCTATCGTTCCGAACGCTCTGGGTAAAGACGACGAAGTTCGTAAGACCAACCTGGCAGGTCTGATGGATGGTTACTTCCACCACGAAGCGTCCATCGAAGGTGGTCAGCACCTGAACGTGAACGTCATGAACCGTGAAATGCTGTTGGATGCGATGGAACATCCGGAAAAATATCCGCAGTTGACCATCCGCGTTTCTGGCTACGCAGTACGTTTTAACTCCCTGACTAAAGAACAGCAGCAGGACGTTATTACTCGTACCTTCACTCAGACTATGTAATTGGTTTTGACTGAAATCGTACTTTAAAAAGCGTACAATAAAGGCTCCACGTAAGTGGGGCCTTTTTAATAGCCTGCTTTGTCAGCCATCTATACTTATGGATAGCAGCCAAAACAGACTCGACACAGTTAATAACTGTGCACTAACACTGGCCCCGGATGGGCCACACCTGGAGAAACACCGCAATGTCAGTTATTGGTCGCATTCACTCCTTTGAATCCTGTGGCACTGTTGATGGCCCGGGCATCCGTTTTATTACCTTCTTTCAGGGCTGCCTGATGCGCTGCCTGTATTGCCATAACCGCGACACGTGGGATACGCACGGCGGTAAAGAAGTTACCGTTGACGAATTAATGAAAGAGGTGGTGACCTACCGCCACTTTATGAACGCCTCCGGCGGCGGCGTGACAGCGTCTGGCGGCGAAGCTATCTTGCAAGCTGAATTCGTACGTGACTGGTTCCGGGCCTGTAAAAAAGAAGGTATTCATACTTGTCTGGATACTAATGGTTTTGTTCGCCGCTACGATCCGGTGATCGATGAGCTGCTGGAAGTCACCGACCTGGTCATGCTCGATCTCAAACAGATGAACGATGAAATCCATCAGAATCTGGTGGGTGTATCTAACCATCGTACACTCGAGTTCGCGCGTTACCTGTCCAACAAAGACATCAAAGTGTGGATCCGCTATGTTGTCGTACCTGGCTGGTCTGACGATGACGACTCCGCACACCGCCTTGGCGAATTTACCCGCGATATGGGCAACGTTGAAAAAATCGAGCTGCTGCCTTACCACGAGCTGGGCAAACACAAATGGGTGGCAATGGGCGAAGAGTACAAACTGGATGGCGTCAAACCGCCGAAGAAAGAGACCATGGAGCGCGTGAAGGGTATTCTCGAGCAATATGGACATAAAGTGATGTATTGATTTTTATGGTGGGTAACAGATACGTTACCCACCTGACTCTGCCTTAACGCCCTCTTCTCGCCAGTAACGGGAAAATCAATCCCAGTCCAACCAGCACAAATGGCGTCACAATATTCAGCGTGAGCTGGAATGTCCACTCTGGGGTGAAGGCTTCCATTTTCGGGAAAATCCCGGTCAGACAGGCAAATGCGGTAAAGGCAAAGCACCAGATCCCCACGGTCATCGCAAGCGATCGGTTGCGAATAAAGACATATTCCGATTTATATTTTTGCGCCAGACGAATAACGGCAATGAACGCCACAAACACCCATAAATAACGCAATGGCATCACGACAGAGTTAAGATTCAATAGCCATTTATACAGATTATTCATGTCGCCAATTCCCAGTGTTGGCAACATAATCAGAATCGCCACCAGCACCAGCGTCAGAATATAACCATTTACCGGCGTACCGGAAGCGTTGGTTTTACACAGGCTCTCGGGAATATATTTACGATCAGCATCACCCAGCAGAACTTTAAGCGGTGCATCAATAGAAAATACCAATGCCGCAATCTGTCCCAGCGTATTGGCAATCGCGTAAATAACCATCAGCGAATTACCCATACCATAATACTCGCCCAGTTTCTGGAAGGCGTAATATTGACCATTCGTCATCAGGTCATCTGGAATATGCCGGGAGTCAAACATCATTCCCATAGCCAGCGACCCGAGAATCGCACATACCGCCACCATAACAGCCAGAACGAGCATCCCTTTCGGAAATTCTTTGCCCGGATTACGTGTCTGATTAACGTATGGCGAAATTTTCTCCGCGCCGCCCACGGCAAAGACCAGCATGGAGATCGTGGTAATGTAGGTAAAATCAATGTGCGGGATAAACGATTCCCAGGTGATATTAGTTGTCGCTATCTGCACATCCGTAATTGCAGGCGCAGTTACCGCCATCACGACATACAAAATGGACATCACAAACATCGCGATGCCTGCAACTGACCCAACAATTTTCAGCGACTTCATGCCACGGGACGCAACCCACATGAAAAAGACAAACAGCGCCAGCGTCAGCCCCTGCAACGCCACGACGGTGTACTCTTTAATCAACGAACCATCGCCCTTCAGCGCCCATCCCAGCGCAATCAGAATAGCCTGCGGTTTTTGCGCCAGATAAGGAATATGCACAACCCAATAGGTCCATGCAGCAAGATAGGCCAGCCCTGGCCCCATGGTATGTTTAATCCAGGTACTGACGCCGCCTTTGCCCTCTTTAAAAATCGAGCCAAGCTGACCGACGATCAACGCATAAGGAATAAAATAGAGCGCGAAAATAAATATCCAAGAGGAGACAACAACTAATCCCTGATTGGCATAGTTGTTAACGACGTTGCCAAAACCCCAAACGGTAATAAAAGACATCAATGCAATGTTGTACCATCGCAATTGTTTTTCCTGCACACCAGCCATACGCAATCCTTCGTGGAAGCTTTATGATTATCAATAAATGAGGCGTGGGATTATGCGCGGTAAAATGAGCGAGCGGAAACGGCAGGATGTAAAACTATAACCTTCTGCACACTTTATTTTTAGGAAAGAAGTGTGTGATTAAATAATGCAGGTTCCCATAAAGCATACATAAACAGTATGTATGGGAACCTGTTCATATTCTGTTAAATCAGGTCAAATGTGCGCAATAGAATTGGGTGTATGGCCCGTTTTACGCAACAGCATCAGTAAATAAATAAACGATACGCTGGCGATCATGATAAACAGCAAGCTATCTGAATAATTCTGCATCAGCATCGCAGTAAATGAAGGACCCAGCAGACTGCCCACGGTATAGCTCAATAACAATGCCTGATTCATGGCGACCAACTGATGATGTTCCACCTTTTCACAGGCCCAGGCCATCGCGACCGGGTAGAGGGTAAAGCCTGCCGCACCCAACATAAACAACGCGGGCGCCATCGCCGCCTGATTCAGCATGGCGATACTCCCGACGATCACCACGAAGACCTGGACGCGTAAAACCAACAGACGTCCCAGCTTGTCCGCCAGACGGCCAATCGGCCATTGCCCCAGAATACCTGCACTTACCAGGACTGCCATCCAGAAACCAATGCTGGCGTTACTCACCCCCTGATGATTGAGATACAGCGGCATCAGGCCATACAAAGACCCCAGCACAATCCCGGAAATAATACAGCCATTCACACCCAGACGCGCCTGGCGGAGTTTCAGCATGGAGACAATAGGCGTAGACTGCTGCTCATCACCCTGCTGATTGGCAATGCGCGTAAACAGCAGCGGCAAAACACCCGCCAGGATAGTACCCGTCACCCACGGCAGGACGTTCATCAATTCCGTGGATACTTTACTCACCAGCAGTTGGCCTAAAAACGTCCCCACGTAATAGATCATCATATAGGCGGCAAGCAAACGTCCGCGATTACGCGAAGTCCCGCTGCACATCAGCGCGCTTTCCACCACCACCCAAATCATGGCGCAGCCAACACCGGCGATAAAACGCCAGGTCATCCAGCTCCAGAATCCCACCATAATCCCCAGCCCGACACAGCCCGCAGCAAAAATAAGCGAGGCGATGTAATAGCTGCGGTTAAAACCCAGATGTTTTATTAAATACCCTGTCAACAACGTCCCTACCAGATTACCGGTAAAGTAAGACGAGCTCACCACGCCTACCTGCCAGGTGGGCAGATTTTCATGGGCGAGCCAAAGCGGGACGAGCGTGTTTAACACGGCGATCGCCAGGGTCAACAGAAGTAGCCCGCACAGCAATAGCATGACGGGACGGGTATAGGTGGACATGAATAAAAACCGTGAGGAAGTTCAAATTTCATGCGCATCATGCCACTGCTAAAAACATTGTCAATCGGCGTAATCAAAGGGCTGAGGCGCTTTCTGGTCGATCGATTTGCGTTACTGATTCTTAATGTGAATAGATAAAAAATACAAAATCACATCTGCTTGTTTTTATTGATCTAAAACAAAAATCTCGCGTTACGTTCAGTCGAAAAATTTCATGGATTACCCTTACTTTTATTTCTTACTAAACTCAATGCGGGATGCTGAGCTGCATTGTCTTCAAAATAGAACCGTGAGTTCTTATTTAGGCATCTACTCCAGATATCGTTCTTTTCGTAGACTTAAATTCATCAAATTTCCCCCACTGATGCTGAACAGGAGAAATATCATGACTAAACCTTACGTAAGACTTGATAAAGATAATGCGGCAGTACTGCTGGTCGACCATCAGGCTGGCCTGCTCTCTCTGGTTCGGGATATCGATCCCGATAAATTTAAAAACAACGTGCTAGCCCTGGGTGACTTAGCAAAATACTTCAACCTCCCAACCATTCTGACAACCAGTTTTGAGACAGGACCAAACGGGCCGCTGGTACCGGAACTGAAAGCGCAATTTCCCGATGCGCCCTATATTGCTCGCCCAGGAAACATTAACGCATGGGATAACGAAGATTTCGTGAAGGCAGTGAAAGCGACCGGCAAAAAGCAGCTGATTATCGCCGGTGTCGTGACGGAAGTTTGCGTCGCCTTCCCTGCGCTCTCAGCTATTGAAGAAGGCTTTGACGTCTTTGTGGTAACCGATGCTTCAGGCACATTTAATGAAATTACCCGTCATTCAGCTTGGGATCGGATGTCTCAAGCAGGCGCTCAGTTGATGACATGGTTCGGAGTAGCGTGCGAGCTGCACCGCGACTGGCGCAACGATATCGAAGGTCTGGCAACGCTGTTCTCGAATCACATTCCGGACTACCGCAATCTGATGACCAGCTACGACACGTTAACTAAGCAGAAGTAAAACCAGGGCGAAAACCCTGGCCTGACATATTGCCTGATGACGCGCAGCTTTAAGGCCTACGGATCTGTAGGCCTGATAAGACGCAAGCCGCCATCCGGCATATTATGGATTAACTCGCCACCGCCATACCGACTGTCATATGCAGCCCGTAGAACACGCCACGACCAATCAGCTCGCCGACTAACAGCAAAATAAACGCCACGGAAAGCAGCGGAACGGCAGGCTGGTAACCCTTCACTTGCGGTACAATCCAGCAGCACAACGCTAATGCCAGCGCCACAATCCGCCACGCCATCAGCGAGCCGTAATCCGGAACCAGCGCAGAAGCCTGTTGAATCGAACTGTGGATCGTCGCCAGTTCAGCCCCTTGCATGACAGACATGATGGCGCTTACGACCAGAGCAAGCACTGAAATTGCCGGCAGCAGGCGCATAGCCCAACCATCCACGCCAGCAATTCTCAGTAACAGATACCCCAGCAGCGGACCGCCCATAAACATCGTCAGGAAGAAGCCCAGCGGAGTCCAGACGCTGTACCAGGTCGGCACAGTATCAATGGTGTTATAAACGCGTACCATCATCCAGACAAAAACCACACCCAGCACCATGGTGACAACTAACCACAGATTGCGTAATGCGGGCGACATTTTTTTCAACGTGGCCAGCAGCCAGCCGATACCACCAACGGCAAAGAAGATTGAACCGCTGGCAATTTCGTTACTCAACGCCGAAGACCCAACGCGATTGAGCGAGTTAAAGGCGCGCATCGGCGAGCCCAGGTGGAGCATAGAAGCAATGAAGCCAATGCCCATTAATACCCACAGTCCAAACATGCAGGCAATCACGCGCTGCTGCGATTCTGGACGCAAGTCACCTTTCATCAACGCCAGCGCAAGAACGATAAAGCCACCAACCACACACTGTCCGAAGACCGTGAAGATCATCAGCGGCCATTCATGCCATCCACTTCCCATCTTACACCTCCTTCGGATTGGCCAGATAACCTGTGGTATCCCCGGTCGGGCGGCTATTGGCGTTAGGTTTGATGACAATACTCGGTTTGGTAAAGTGCGCACCCGGCAGTGGCGCAACCGCAGCCAGGGTGCCATGCTTTTTGCGCAGCTCTTCAATCGGACCAAAATCCAGCGCACGCAGTGGGCAGGATTCGACGCAGATAGGTTTTTTACCTTCAGCGACGCGCTCATGGCAGCCATCGCATTTAGTCATATGCCCTTTTTCAGCATTGTACTGCGGCGCGCCGTAAGGACAGGCCATGTGGCAATACCGACAGCCAATGCACACATCCTCATCGACAACGACAAAGCCATCTTCACGTTTGTGCATCGCGCCGCTCGGACAAACCTTGGTACAGGCCGGATCTTCACAGTGGTTACAGGCAATGGAGAGGTAATAGGCAAAGACATTCTGATGCCAGACGCCGTTGTCCTCCTGCCAGTCACCGCCTGCATACTCATAAATGCGGCGGAAGCTGACCTCCGGGGTTAAATTTTTAAAATCTTTGCAGGCCAGTTCGCAGGTTTTGCAACCGGTGCAACGGCTGGAATCAATAAAAAATCCATACTGGGTTGTCATCGGTTACTCCTTACACCTTTTCAACCTGAACAAGGTTCGTGTGTGATGGGTTCCCCTTCGCGAGAGGAGACGGACGCTGGGTCGTCAGGACGTTAATACAACCGCCCTGGTCCACGCGTTTTGCGTCCGGGTCATACCACGCCCCTTCGCCTAGTGCCACCACGCCAGGCATCATACGCGGCGTTACTTTCGCCTCGATGTGCACTTCACCACGATCGTTAAAGATGCGCACCTTGTCGCCGTTGTTAATGCCGCGTCTCTGCGCATCCATCGGGTTGATCCACATTTCCTGACGGCAGGATGCTTTCAGAACATCCACGTTGCCATAGGTCGAGTGCACACGAGACTTGTAATGGAAACCGGTCAGTTGCAGAGGGAATTTCTCCACCAGCGGATCGTTTATGCTTTCAAATCCTGGGGTATAAATCGGCAGTGGATCAATCACATCACCTTCCGGCAGTTCCCAGGTCGCCGCGATCTCGGCAAGTTGCTGCGAATAAATTTCGATCTTACCTGACGGAGTAGTCAGCGGATTGGCGTCAGGATCCTCACGGAACGCCTTGTACGCCACGTGATGCCCTTGTGGGTCGCGCTGTTTAAAGATCCCCTGCTTGCGGAATTCTTCAAACGTTGGCAGTTCAGGAATTGCTTTGCGCGACTGCTCGTACAGATGACGCATCCACTCTTCCTGAGTGCGACCTTCTGTAAACTGCTGCTCAACGCCTAGGCGTTGAGCAAGCTCGCTGGTCATCTGATAGATAGTCTTGCATTCGAAGCGTGGTTTGATCGCCTGATCGGTGAAAATCACATACGACATATTCCCGCAGGAGGCATCCAGTGCGAAGTCCATCTGCTCCGAAGCGGTACAGTCCGGCAGCAAAATATCCGCGTATTTCGCCGAGGAGGTCATATGGCAGTCGATGACAACGATCATCTCGCACTTCTTATCATCCTGTAGGATTTCGTGTGTGCGGTTGATGTCGGAGTGCTGGTTAATCAGGCAGTTACCCGCATAGTTCCAGATCATCTTAATCGGAACATCGAGCTTATCTTTACCACGAACACCGTCACGCAGCGCCGTCATCTCCGGACCTCGCTCAATGGCGTCCGTCCACATAAACATCGAGATACTGGTTTCTACAGGGTTTTCCAGCGTAGGCATACGTTCAAACGGCAAACTGTATGAGCCCTCACGCGCCCCGCTGTTGCCGCCGTTAATCCCAACGTTACCGGTCAGAATAGCCAGCATAGAAATGGCGCGGGTCGCTATTTCACCATTAGCATGACGCTGCGGTCCCCACCCCTGGCTGATGTATGCCGGTTTAGCGCTACCGATTTCACGTGCCAGTTTGACGATTCGTTCAGCAGGAATCCCGGTAATTTGCGCAGCCCATTCCGGGGTCTTGGCAATACCGTCTTTGCCCTGCCCAAGAATATACGCCTTATAGTGACCGTTTTTCGGTGCATCGGCCGGTAAGGTTTTCTCGTCGTAACCTACGCAATATTTGTCAAGGAACGGTTGATCAACCATGTTTTCGGTGATCAGAACATACGCCAGCCCATTTACCAGCGCGGCATCCGTACCCGGACGGATGGGGATCCACTCATCTTCACGACCCGCGCCAGTATCCGTGTAGCGAGGATCGATAATGATCATGCGGGCATTGGATTTCTGTCGCGCCTGTTCAAGGTAATAGGTTACCCCACCCCCGCTCATACGGGTTTCACCTGGGTTATTCCCGAACAGAACCACCAGCTTGCTGTTTTCAATGTCTGACGGGCTGTTACCGTCTGCCCAGCCGCCGTAGGTGTAGTTCAACCCGGCAGCGATTTGCGCTGAAGAGTAGTCACCGTAGTGATTCAGGTAGCCACCACAGCAGTTCATCAATCGTGCTACCAGCGTTTTGCCCGGTGGCCAGGAGCGTGTCAGGGTGCCGCCCAGCGTACCTGTGCCGTAGTTCAGGTAGATAGACTCGTTGCCGTAGTCTTTGATAAGACGCTGCATATTGCTGACAATGATGTCGTAGGCTTCATCCCAGCTGATACGCTCAAATTTACCTTCGCCACGCTTGCCGACGCGTTTCATCGGGTATTTCAGACGATCGGGATTATAGACGCGACGACGCATGGAGCGACCTCGCAGACAGGCGCGTACCTGATGCAAACCGTCGTAGTTGTCATCACCGGTGTTGTCGGTTTCAACATACTTTATTTCACCATCTACCACGTGCATACGCAGAGGACAGCGGCTACCACAGTTCACCGTACACGCGCTCCAGATGACTTTCTCACTGGCCTGTGTTGGATTAAGGGCTTCTGCAGCATTTGCAATACGGGTAAATGGCAGGGTAAACGCGCTACTGGCCACCGCCAGTCCGCCTATCGCCGTCGTTTTCACCAAACCTCGGCGACTAACCTCAGCTGCCAGCATGGCATCGGGGATCTTAGTTTTCATAGTGGCTCACTCTGCTGCTCACAATAAACAAAAGGCAAATATTCGTTGTATAGATTTTTATATAGCGTTACTATCGATATACAGACTGGTAGATACTGAATTTGCGAAAAGACAGAGATAAATACTGACTTTCATTTGAAGGCAGTATTACTCCTATGGAGGTAGTCGTTATTGTCCGACGTCAAACGGGCATAAAAAAAGCGCCCGGAGGCGCTTTTTTAGCAGGGAAAGATAGCTTAGCCGATGAATTCCAGGCCATTCATGTACGGACGCAACACTTCCGGAACCTGAATGCGACCATCAGCCTGCTGATAGTTTTCCATTACCGCAACCAGCGTACGTCCTACCGCCAGACCAGAACCGTTCAGCGTATGTACTAAACGGGTCTTTTTATCGGATTTACTTCGGCAACGCGCCTGCATACGACGAGCCTGGAAATCCCACACGTTGGAGCAAGAGGAGATTTCGCGATAGGTGTTCTGCGCCGGGATCCACACTTCCAGATCGTAGGTTTTGCATGCGCCGAAGCCCATGTCGCCAGTGCACAGGATGATCTTGCGATACGGCAGACCCAACAGTTGCAGGACCTTCTCAGCATGACCGGTCATCTCTTCCAGCGCATCCATCGAATCTTCCGGGCGAACGATCTGCACCATCTCAACTTTATCGAACTGGTGCATACGGATCAGACCACGGGTATCACGACCGTAAGAACCTGCTTCAGAACGGAAGCACGGCGTATGCGCAGTCATTTTGATCGGCAGCGCATCTTCGTCAATGATTTCGTCACGTACCAGGTTGGTCAGCGGCACTTCTGCCGTTGGGATCAGCGCATAGTTGCTGCTGTCAGCTTCTTCATCCAGCGGACGGGTGTGGAACAGATCGCCAGCAAATTTCGGCAGTTGGCCTGTTCCGTACAGCGTGTCATGGTTAACCAGATACGGAACGTAGTTTTCGCTGTAACCATGCTGTTCGGTATGCAGATCCAGCATGAACTGAGACAGCGCACGGTGCATGCGCGCGATCTGGCCTTTCATAACAACGAAACGAGAGCCAGTCAGCTTAACCGCCGCGGCGAAATCAAGACCCGTGTGCATTTCACCCAGAGTAACGTGATCGCGCACTTCGAAATCAAACTCACGTGGTGTACCCCAGCGGCTGACTTCGACGTTGTCATTTTCATCTTTACCCACCGGAACTTCGTCCGCTGGAAGGTTAGGAATGGTCAGCGCAATATCGCGGATCTCGGCCTGTAAGGTATCAAGTTCAGCTTTCGCGGCATCCAGCTCTTCGCCCAGTTTGTTCACTTCCAGACGTAAAGACTCGATATCTTCCCCGCGCGCTTTTGCCTGGCCGATGGATTTCGATCGAGAGTTACGCTCTGCCTGCAGGTTTTCAGTTTGTACCTGCAGAACTTTACGACGCTCTTCAAGAGCGCGCAGCTTATCTACATCCAGCTTAAAGCCCCGGCTTGCCAGTTTTTCTGCGACTGCGTCTGGCTCATTACGCAGCAGATTGGGATCGAGCATGCTTATCCTGTGCTTATCGAATTAAAATAGGAGAAAGTGACCACAGCCTGCGGTCACAGGGATACAGAGACAACATTACCGCAACGATAACACTAACGGTAGCGTTTTATAGGGCTATTTTGATCCTGTCCGGCGAGCCAGGCGAGCTTTTCGCCAATCTTGCCTTCAAGACCTCTGTTTGTGGGGTGATAATAGCGCGTTTGTGCCATTTCCTGCGGGAAGTACTCTTCTCCGGCGGCATAGGCATTTGGCTCATCATGGGCGTAACGATATTCCTGACCGTAGCCCATCTCCTTCATCAGCTTCGTCGGCGCATTGCGCAGGTGAACCGGCACGTCGTAATCCGGACGTTCACGTGCATCAGCCAGCGCGGCTTTGAAGGCGGTGTAAACTGCATTACTTTTCGGCGCGCAGGCCAGATAAACAATCGCCTGAGCAATCGCACGTTCGCCTTCCGCTGGTCCCACACGGGTAAAGCAGTCCCATGCGGAAATTGCCACCTGCATGGCGCGAGGATCGGCATTGCCCACATCTTCAGAGGCAATTGCCAGGCAGCGACGAGCAACATACAGCGGGTCACCGCCTGCACTAATGATGCGCGCATACCAATAAAGCGCTGCATCCGGTGCACTGCCGCGAACCGACTTATGTAATGCGGAGATGAGATCGTAAAAACGATCGCCTTTATTATCGAAGCGTGCGCTGCGCTCACCGGCAATTTCAGTGAGCAATTCTGGTTTCAATACACGCTTGCCAGAATCATCAACTTCGGCCATATCGGCCATCATTTCCAGCGTATTCAGCGCCCGGCGCGCGTCACCATTAACCAGTTCGGCAATAGCCCGACGCGTCTCTGGCGGCAGTACGATATCCTGGCCGCCGTAACCCCGCGCTTTATCTGACATCGCCTGGTCCAGCACCTGTTCAATATCGTCGGTGGTTAACGATTTCAGTAAGTAAACGCGTGCGCGTGACAGCAGCGCCGAGTTCAGTTCAAACGAGGGGTTTTCGGTGGTGGCGCCAATAAACGTGATGGTACCGTCTTCAATATGCGGTAAAAACGCATCCTGCTGGCTTTTATTAAAACGGTGAACTTCGTCGACAAACAGGATCGTACGCCGACCAGCGTTACGGTTCTGACGTGCACGCTCAATCGCTTCACGAATCTCTTTTACACCAGACGTAACCGCCGAAATGCGTTCGACATCGGCGTTGGCGTAACGGGCAATGACTTCGGCAAGCGTAGTTTTTCCCGTCCCCGGAGGCCCCCATAAAATCATGGAGTGCAGGTGTCCCGCCTCGATAGCGCGCGGCAAGGGTTTACCCGCAGCCAGCAAATGCTGCTGGCCGATATACTGCGCTAAATTTTCTGGCCGCATACGCGCGGCCAGTGGCTGAAAGGTATTATCAGAAAAGTCGAGCGACAGATTGCTCACTCACACGCCTCTACTTACGTTGATCGTCAACCGTTACACCTTGCGGCGGGGTAAAGGTGAATTTGGAAGGTTCAATCGCACCATTCTGCTGAGATTTCAGCTGATAGCTGCTGCGCTGATCGTCTTGCTCAACGGCGCTAAACTGATGGATCGTTCCGTCACGCCCAACATTGATCGTAAACTGCTTCAGGTTACCGCTGCTGGTTTTTGGCGTCAGCACGAAATCATCGCCGTTTTGCTTAATGTTGTACTGCTGCCAGTCACTGGCCTGGTTACGCGCGATCAGCATGAACGGCGTATTGCCCGTGGCGTCTTTCAGCCAGGTCGCGGTCGCCTGTTCAACAAACGGATTAAAGAACCACAGCGTTTTCCCATCGGAAACCAGGATGCTCTCATCAGGCTGGGTCATATGCCAGTTAAACAGATTAGGACGTTTAACCCATAAATCACCCTGACCTTCCTGCACCGCTGCGCCGCTGCCGTCCGTGACCTTCTGAGTAAAGCTGGCATGGAAGCTACTGACTTTATCCAGACGGCTTTTCAGGTCGCTGGCAGCGTCAGCCCAGACACTGCTCACCACAAAGCTCGACAGTAATGCACAGGTGATTGCGATTCTTTTCATCGTTATTCCTCAAAATACGTCACTCCCAACGGGGAGATCCCTCTGCTATCCATTTCAGGCCAAAAATCAGCATGAGGAAAGTAGAAAATACTGAATTACTTAACTTTGCAATCATTCGAAGGGCGGCGGAGCCAGCACTTCACGATTACCATTATGCCCTTGTTCGCTGACAATACCCTGCGCTTCCATCTGCTCGATGATGCGCGCCGCTCGGTTGTAGCCGATGCGGAACTGACGCTGGACGCCGGAGATTGAGGCTTTGCGTTTCTGGGTCACAAAGTTTACCGCCTGATCGAACAGCGGATCCAACTCTTCGCCACCATCAAAGCCGCCACCGCCTCCTTCGCTTTCGCTGTCAGAAGTAATGCCGTCGACGTATTGTGGACGACCGCGCGCTTTCCAGTCCTGAACCACTGCGTGAACTTCTTCATCGCGGACAAAGGCGCCGTGAACACGCACAGGGATCGTCGAGTTCGGTGCGGAATAGAGCATGTCACCCATACCTAACAGCGATTCCGCTCCCCCCTGGTCAAGGATGGTACGCGAGTCAATTTTACTGGACACGGTAAAGGCGATACGCGTTGGAATGTTCGCTTTAATCAGTCCAGTGATAACGTCAACCGACGGTCGCTGGGTTGCCAGCACCAGGTGGATCCCCGCCGCACGCGCTTTTTGCGCCAGACGAGCAATCAGTTCTTCCACCTTTTTGCCAACCGTCATCATCAGGTCGGCGAATTCATCCACCAGCACAACAATATACGGCAGTTTTTCCAGCACCGGATGCTGAACATCCATACTGTCACCCGGCTTCCAGTACGGGTCCGGAATCGGACGTCCCATGCGGGCGGCTTCGGCGATTTTCTCGTTATAACCGGCAAGGTTACGCACGCCAAGCGCCGACATCAGCTTGTAGCGACGTTCCATTTCATTGACGCTCCAGCGCAAGGCGTTAGCAGCATCTTTCATGTCGGTCACGACTTCGGTCAGCAGATGCGGAATGCCTTCATAAACCGACAGTTCCAGCATTTTCGGGTCAATCATGATAAAGCGAACGTCTTCCGGCTGCGCCTTGTAGAGCATGCTGAGGATCATGGCGTTCACCCCAACAGACTTACCGGATCCGGTTGTCCCTGCTACCAGCAGGTGCGGCATTTTTGCCAGATCGGCCACCACCGGTTCGCCCGCAATATCTTTACCCAGCACCACAGTCAGCGGAGATGAGTTATCACGGAATTTAGCGTTATCCAGCACTTCACGCAGATAAACGGTTTGACGTTTTTTATTCGGTAACTCCAGTCCGACATACGGTTTGCCTGGAATAACCTCAACCACACGTACCGCTGCGGTCGACAATGAACGCGCCAGATCTCGCGACAGGTTGGAAATACGCGCCGCTTTAACCCCAGGAGCCAGATTAAGCTCAAAGCGAGTAATCACCGGGCCTGGAGAGTAGTTCACCACATCGGCTTTAATGCGGAAATCCGCCAGACGCGCTTCCACCAGACGTGCCATTTGCTCCAGCGCGAACGTATCTATCGGCTCAACCTCGCTCGGCGGCGGTGTGAGTAGATCTAACGATGGCAGCGGCGTGCTTGGACGGTGCACCGGACGGCTGTCGCCATTACGCATCAGCAGCGGATGGATCAGACTATCCTGCGGCGGAACAGGCTGCGCTGGCTGCTGATAATGCTGCTGCGGTGCGACAGGCTGCGCCGGTTGCTGATAATGCTGCAGCGGTGCGACAGGCTGCGCCGGCTGCTGATAATGCTGCTGCGGTGCAACAGGTTGCGCCGGTTGCTGATAATGCTGCTGCGGTGCAACAGGTTGCGCCGGTTGCTGATAATGCTGCTGCGGTGCAACTGGTTCCTGGTACTGCGGCGCAGGCTCCGGCATCACGCCAGGCGTAAACAGTGGCTCATGCGGCCCCTCATCTACCAGCGTTTTCATTGGCGAAAATTCAAAGTCATCGAGCGAGAACGGATTCGCTCCGGCAGGCTGTTCACCGGAATAGCGCTGCTGCTGAGAAGAAGCAAACTGGCGAGCCAGTTCCGCTTCTGCGGCTGAATCTTCGTCATCAGTCTGGTGGGTATCGTCCTGATACTCTTCGCCATAACGATGCTGCTGCGACTGAGCGAACTGGCGTGCCAGCTCGTCCTGCTGCATTGCATCCATTTCATCGTCATTATACGCATCTGTATCAAGCTGCTCTTCGCGCGCTTTCTCTTCAGCCATACGCTGTGACGGCAGTTTGATGCCATACGACGCCAATTCCCGGCGAGTAGGCACGCGCACACGATTTGGGCGCGGTAACTGCGGGCCAATCCCCTCTTTCACCTGCGGACGCGGCGCACCGCTGCCCGCAAGGCTAAAGACAGGTGCAGCTGCTGCTGCACCCGCCCCTAAAGCGGCGCTTTTTACACCGGCAGCCAGCGGTGCAACAGCAGCAACAGACTCAACGGGCGGTATGGATGCAGTCGTCGGCATAGATGGCGTAGACGGTTTAATACGCTCAGGCTCCTGAGCAGGTTCTGGAATCGGCTGATACCATGCGGCCAGTTGCTCACGCTCACGCGCACGTTTCTCTTCGACTTCTTCAAAGTAATAGAGCGGCGGACGAGTCGGTTTAACTTCTTCAACCACGGGCTCAGGTTCCACCACAAGCGGTTGTTCAACCACAGGCTGCTGGAACGTAGTGCTCTGTTGAAGGATTGATTCCTGCTGATAAACAGGTTGCGGCGCAGGCTCCGGCTGATAAGCAGGCTGCTGGAATGTGGCGTTCTGTTGAGAGGTCGGATCCTGTTGATAGACAGGCTGCAGCACAGGCTCTGGCTGATAAACAGGTTCCGGCTGCGGCGCGACTGGCTGCGCATAAACAGGTTCCGGCTGCGGTGCGTAATATTGCGGCTGCGGACTCTCCTCCACAACCGGCTGTTGCCATGGCTCATACGGCTGCTGCACCGGAGGTTGCGCGTACTGGGCTGGATGCGGATAACCTTCAGGCGTTGGTGCAATCGCGGCATCACCGGTTTGCGGGCCTGGTGCGGATTGCCAGGCTACGGCTGGAGCCGGTTGCTCCATAACAGTGTTGGTCACGGGCGAGGTTTGCAGCAACGGATCTACCGGCGCGCTCCAGGCCTGAGCGGCCGTTGTAGCTGCGGCTGCTGCAGCCACAGGCTCGGTCACCGAGTGGCCGTTAAGCAGTGGGTCAAGCTCGTCATATTCAGGCAGCGTCGCGCGATTGCCGGAAAACAGCACATCGTTAGGATCGGCAACCACGCCACGGGCGCTGTATTCAATTTCGTCTTCATCATCCATGCGTTTGCCAGAGAACAGCGCCGCATCAGTATGACGACCAAGCGGGTTGGTAAATTTCTCTGCCAGACGCTTACGGCGCGCTAACGCACCGCGCAGAATACGAGCCCGACGCGATTCATGGGGTTTGCCATCAGCGGCATCGACAGACTCTTCTTCATCTTCATATTCTTCGTCATCGACCCAGGTATCGTCGCGGCGGGTACGGTTGCTGGCAAACGTCAGGATATTGAGTAACCAGCCGCCCAGTTTTTCCGCAATGCTCACCCATGACCAACCGGTGAACAGCGTTAATCCCGCCGCCCAAATGCACAACAACGTCAGCGTGCCGCCGCTGCTGTGCAGTAAGGGTTGTAGCGTAGTGCTGAGCAGACTGCCGATCACGCCGCCAGAGGCGAAATACCAGATGTCATCGGCGTTAATTGCGGCCAGCCCGCAGGAAGTGAGAATCAGCGCCAGAACGCCAATAATGCGCAGCGAGACGGCAAAATAATCGACGTATTCGTCGCTGGCCTGGTGTCGCCAGGCAAACCAACAGCCGCCAACAATGATGACGGGAATGGTGTAGGCCATGACGCCAAAAATAAAGAACAGCGTGTCCGCCAACCATGCTCCGGGTATTCCCCCCAGATTATGGATAGGTTCATGCCATGCGGTTTGTGACCAACTGGGATCCGAAGGGTTAAAGCTGAGTAAGGCAGCCATCAACCAGACGGCAAAAAGGGCAATAAGGATCAGTAGCGCTTCCAGAAGTCGGCGCCCGCTGCTTAACTTCGTCAATGTGACGTCTTTGTCTTCAGTGTATTCCTGGCTCAAAAACGGCTCTCCAGGTTTCAGGCTTTTCCTGCCCGATGCTAAAACGGACAACAGCACCGGGTTACCCCGGCACTGTTGCTGTATGGATTAACAGGAGTGTAATCAAACTGCGTCGATTTTGCACCTGTTCCGTGTTAGCGCGTCTTAATTACCAGACGATTGCTCTGTTTGACTTCTTCCATGACTACATAAGTACGTGTGTCATTCACGCCAGGCAGACGCAGCAGGGTTTCCCCCAACAGCTTACGGTATGCCGACATATCCGGTACGCGTGTTTTCAGCAAATAGTCGAAATCACCGGAAACCAAATGACACTCTTGAATTTCTTCAAGTTTTTGTACTGCAGAGTTGAATTGTTCAAACACATCCGGGGCGCCACGATTCAGAGTAATCTCAACAAAAACCAGAAGTGATGCATCCAGATAATGCGGGTTTAACAGCGCTGTATAGCCCTGAATAAAACCCTGTCTTTCCAACCGACGCACACGCTCAAGGCAGGGCGTTGGTGAAAGTCCCACACGTTTAGAAAGCTCGACGTTAGAAATACGCCCATCCTTTTGCAGCTCATTAAGAATGTTACGATCGATACGGTCGAGATCTTTGCCAGGGCGCTTCTTACTATCTACCATTATTATTGTCTCTCTGTATTCCTTCCCTACTCCTGCCTGACTCTACCAACATCACTGTTCAGAGTCGCTACCCATCAAAATAAACCGCAACCCAGAGGGATTTTCGGTTCGCAATGTCTGGGTTTATGGTGAGAAGACCGTTGCCTGTCGGCGGCTATCGACATCACGAATGGCATCTGTCCACACCATGCGTAGATTTCGCTAACACGGTAAACATGGTATCTACATGCATGATTATGCAGCACATACATGACACAGTTTTTTTCTTCCTTGAATGTTTTCGCAAAACAGCAGGGGATTGTCAAAGCAAAACATCGATTTTTAGTACAACATGCCAGTTATTCATTCGCAGTGATGGAAAATCGTCATTTTATCACCTTATAACTGACCGATTTTAAGTAGAAATCGTTATAGTATTACGGCTGGATCACCCCGTTCATCGGTTTCTGCTATTACACATATTGTTAACAAAATCGCCATACTCTTTTTTTACGTCTGTAAATTCCCTACAATCCTGCTCATTGCCTGCCAACAACTATGGGGATCTCATGGGCGCAACCAAACACAGTAAACTTCTTATTCTGGGCTCTGGCCCTGCGGGATATACCGCTGCGGTCTACGCTGCACGCGCGAACCTGCAACCGGTACTGATTACCGGTATGGAAAAAGGTGGTCAGTTGACCACAACAACAGAAGTGGAAAACTGGCCTGGCGATCCGCACGATCTTACTGGCCCGCTGCTGATGGAGCGTATGCACGAACATGCGTCCAAATTTGACACTGAAATCATTTTTGATCACATCAGCAAAGTTGATCTGCAAAACCGTCCTTTCCGTCTGACCGGCGACAGCGGTGAATACACCTGTGACGCACTGATCATCGCCACCGGCGCTTCAGCACGTTACCTGGGTCTGCCTTCAGAAGAAGCATTCAAAGGCCGTGGCGTTTCCGCCTGCGCGACCTGCGACGGTTTCTTCTACCGTAACCAAAAAGTTGCGGTGATCGGCGGCGGCAACACCGCTGTTGAAGAAGCGCTATATCTGGCGAATATCGCATCTGAAGTGCATTTGATTCACCGTCGCGACAGCTTCCGCGCGGAGAAAATTCTCATCAAACGTTTGATGGATAAAGTTGAAAACGGCAACATCGTGCTTCACACCCACCGCACGCTGGAAGAAGTGACCGGCGATCAAATGGGCGTAACCGGACTGCGTCTGCGCGATACGCAAAACACTGACAACGTGGAATCACTGGACGTTGCCGGGTTATTTGTCGCTATCGGTCACAGCCCGAATACCGCTATTTTCGACGGTCAGCTTGAACTGGAAAACGGCTACATCAAAGTTCAGTCCGGTATTCACGGCAATGCCACTCAAACCAGCATTCCGGGTGTCTTCGCAGCCGGTGACGTGATGGACCATATTTATCGCCAGGCGATTACGTCTGCGGGCACGGGCTGTATGGCCGCGCTTGATGCAGAACGTTATCTCGACGGTCTGGCGGACGCTTGCAAATAAGTTTTACAAATCAGTAACAAAAGTAAAAAAGGCGACTATAAGTCGCCTTTATTTTTGCCTCGTTGTAACATTGCCCTGCCCAAAAATTCCAATAACTCACCTGCTAAGCGTGCAATGAATAAAACCCGTCAAAAAGAGCTGACCCGCTGGTTAAAACAGCAAAGTGTAATTTCCCAACGATGGCTGAACATTTCGCGCCTGTTGGGGTTCGTGAGCGGCCTGTTAATTGTCGCTCAGGCCTGGCTCATGGCCCGAATTCTGGACCATATGATCATGGCCAATATTCCCCGAGAGGCGCTTCTGCTTCCTTTCATCGTGCTGGTATTGATTTTCATCCTGCGGGCATGGGTCGTCTGGTTACGCGAACGGGTCGGGTTTCACGCAGGACAGCATATTCGCTTTGAAATTCGCCGCCAGGTGCTTGACCGTCTGCAACAGGCAGGTCCGGCCTGGATACAAGGCAAACCGGCTGGGAGTTGGGCCACGTTGATCCTGGAGCAGATTGACGATATGCATGATTACTATGCACGTTATCTGCCGCAAATGGCGTTGGCCGTATGCGTCCCCTTATTGATCGTGGCGGCGGTATTCCCGTCAAACTGGGTGGCCGCCCTTATTCTGCTTGGAACTGCCCCGCTGATCCCGTTGTTTATGGCGATGGTTGGTATGGGTGCTGCCGACGCTAACCGCCGCAATTTTCAGGCTCTTGCTCGCCTCAGCGGCCATTTCCTCGACCGCCTGCGGGGCATGGAGACGCTAAGAATCTTTGGTCGCGGTGAAGCCGAAACGGAAAGCATCCGCGCTGCGTCACAGGATTTCCGCCAGCGCACCATGGAAGTCCTGCGCCTGGCTTTCCTGTCATCCGGTGTCCTTGAGTTCTTTACCTCCCTGTCCATCGCACTGGTCGCGGTTTACTTCGGCTTTTCCTACCTTGGCGAACTCGATTTTGGACACTACGGCACAGGTGTCACATTGGCTGCCGGCTTCCTCGCGCTCATTCTGGCGCCGGAATTTTTCCAGCCCCTGCGCGATCTGGGCACGTTTTATCACGCCAAAGCACAAGCCGTTGGTGCAGCAGACAGTCTGAAAACCTTCATGGAAACCCCGCTTGCACATCCTGAGCGTGGCGATATTGAGCTGGCGACAAAAGACGCCGTGTCAATCGAAGCACGAGATCTGGTCATCACCTCGCCGGAAGGTAAAGTGCTTGCAGGCCCGCTCAACTTTACCCTGCCAGCGGGCCAACGCGCGGTGCTGGTTGGCCGCAGCGGCTCCGGAAAAAGTTCGTTGCTTAATGTCCTGTCCGGATTTCTCTCTTATCAGGGATCGCTGCGGATTAACGGCTTTGAACTACGCGACCTGTCGCCTGATTGCTGGCGCAAACAGCTGTCCTGGGTTGGACAAAATCCGCAGCTCCCTGCCACCACGTTACGCGATAACGTGCTGCTCGCTCGCCCCGATGCCAGCGAAGAACAACTGCAGTCCGCACTCGACAGCGCCTCGGTCAGTGAGTTTTTACCGCTACTGCCGCAGGGTGTAGATACACCAGTAGGCGATCAGGCGGCTCGACTTTCTGTCGGACAAGCGCAGCGCGTTGCCGTGGCTCGCGCCTTACTCAATCCGTGTCAGTTGCTGCTGCTGGATGAACCTGCCGCCAGCCTGGATGCACACAGCGAACAACGCGTGATGCAAGCGTTGAACGCAGCGTCACGCCGCCAGACTACGCTGATGGTGACACACCAACTTGAAGACCTTGCCGACTGGGACGCTATCTGGGTGATGCAGGACGGACAGATCGTTGAACAAGGCACTTATGCAGAACTTAGCGCAGCCAACGGGGCGTTTGCGACATTACTGGCTCATCGTCAGGAGGACATCTAAATGCGCGCTTTGCTACCTTATCTGACGCTGTATAAACGTCACAAATGGATGTTAACCCTGGGGATCGTTCTGGCGATCGTCACACTGTTGGCAAGTATTGGTTTGCTGACGCTTTCCGGTTGGTTCCTGTCGGCTTCTGCTGTGGTGGGTGTCACCGGGATTTACAGTTTTAACTATATGCTCCCTGCCGCCGGGGTACGCGGTGCGGCAATCACCCGCACCGCGGGCCGCTATTTCGAGCGATTGGTCAGCCACGACGCGACGTTCCGCGTGCTGCAACATTTGCGTATATATACCTTCAGCAAACTGCTGCCGCTCTCTCCTGCTGGCCTGTCCCGTTATGGACAAGGTGAATTGCTTAACCGCGTGGTGGCGGATGTCGACACGCTCGATCATCTCTATTTACGCGTGCTCTCCCCGCTTGTAGGCGCTTTTGTCGTCATCATGGTGGTCACGCTGGGGCTAAGCGTTCTCGATTTCACGCTGGCTATTACTCTCGGCGGTATTATGCTGCTGACCTTATTTATCTTGCCCCCACTCTTTTATCAGGCAGGTAAAAGCACCGGGCAAAGCTTGACGCATTTACGTGGGCAGTATCGTCAGCAGTTAACATCCTGGCTGCAGGGCCAGGCTGAACTGACCATCTTTGGTGCCAGTGAACGTTACCGCGCGCAAATGGAAGCCACTGAGTTGCAGTGGCATGAAGCCCAACGACGTCAGTCTGAATTAACGGCGCTATCACAGGCGGTCATGCTGTTAGTCGGCGCACTGGCAGTGGTTGTGATGTTATGGATGGCCTCAGGTGGCGTAGGTGGCAATACCCAGCCTGGTGCGCTGATCGCGCTGTTTGTCTTCTGTGCGCTGGCCGCATTTGAAGCATTAGCACCCGTCACCGGCGCGTTTCAGCATCTCGGACAGGTTATTGCCTCTGCGCTGCGCATCACCGAACTGACTGAACAGCAGCCAGAAGTCACCTTCCCGGATGCCGGTTCCCCGGTTTCTGAGCAGGTCACTCTCACGCTACGCGATGTATCATTCAGTTATCCGGGACAAGCACAAAAAGCGCTCGACACCCTTTCCCTGAAGGCTCAGCCCGGTGAGCATATTGCGATTCTCGGCCGCACCGGATGCGGTAAGTCAACGTTACTGCAATTGCTTACCCGTGCATGGGATCCGCAGCACGGCGAAATTCTGATTAATGAGCAGCCGATTTCAGCCCTCAGTGAAACCACGCTGCGCCAGAGCATCAGCGTCGTGCCACAGCGCGTGCACCTGTTCAGCGCGACGCTTCGCGACAATCTTCTGCTGGCGGCACCGCACGCCAGTGATGACACATTATCCGCAATGCTGTGCCGCGTCGGTCTGGACAAACTGCTTGAGGGTGATGGACTCAACGCCTGGTTAGGCGAAGGGGGTCGACAGCTTTCTGGTGGCGAACTTCGTCGTCTGGCTATCGCCCGTGCCTTATTGCACGATGCCCCACTGATGCTGCTGGACGAACCGACCGAAGGACTTGATGCAACAACAGAAAGCCAAATGCTTGAATTAATTGGCGATGCCATGCGTGATAAAACCGTACTGATGGTGACACATCGTCTGCGCGGCTTGTCACGTTTTGATCAAATAATAGTGATGGACAACGGACACATTATTGAGCAAGGTAATCACGCAGATTTGTTAGCCCGGCAGGGACGTTATTACCAGTTTAAGCAACGTCTGTAAGCTATTATTGAACGATCAAACTCGCGTAGTGGAGTTTCGCAGTCATGCGCCTGGTGCAATTGTCCCGTCATTCTATAGCCTTCCCTTCACCGGAAGGCGCTTTACGCGAGCCTAACGGTTTGTTGGCGCTTGGCGGCGATCTCAGTCCAGCCCGACTATTAATGGCCTATCAGCGCGGAATTTTCCCGTGGTTTTCGCCTGGCGACCCCATCCTTTGGTGGTCGCCCGATCCACGCGCCATTCTTTGGCCCGAGAAATTTCATCTCAGCCGCAGCATGAAACGCTTTCATAAAAACTCGCCTTATCGCGTGACGCTCAATTACGCGTTCGGTCAGGTGATTGAAGGCTGCGCGAACGACCGGGAAGAAGGCACCTGGATCACGCATGATGTAGTGGACGCCTACCATCGCCTGCACGAACTGGGCCATGCGCACTCCATTGAAGTGTGGCGAAAAAATGAATTAGTGGGCGGTATGTATGGCGTGGAGCAAGGTACACTATTTTGTGGCGAATCAATGTTCAGCCGTCAGGAAAATGCGTCCAAAACCGCACTGCTTGTTTTTTGCGCTGAATTTATCCGTCAGGGCGGAAAATTAATCGACTGCCAGGTATTAAATAGCCACACAGCTTCGCTGGGCGCCGTCGAAACCCCTCGTCGGGAGTACCTTGAACACCTGAGCAGACTGCGCCAGCAGCGGCTACCGAGCCATTTCTGGGTTCCCAGGACGTTATTTTCGCCTCAGGGGTGAATGTTTTCGGCACATTTTTTGTCGGGGTGTTATAATTGTCGCGCAGAGTTGGTTTAGCCCATTACCCCGCCGCCGTTAAGGAACAGTTCGCGTCAGGCAACGCCTATCGTTTATCTCCTCGTTCCCTTACACGTTGCGCTTTAAGTGCGGCTTTGCCGTGTGTGGTTAGAGTAATGCGCCAAACCCGATTTGCTGTGTTTTAAACGCACAAATCTTTACTTATTAAAAGAACTTCGGCATTATCTTGCCGGTTCAAATTACGGTAGTGATACCCCAGAGGATTAGATGGCCAAAGAAGACAATATTGAAATGCAGGGTACCGTTCTCGATACGTTACCTAATACCATGTTCCGCGTAGAGTTAGAAAACGGTCACGTGGTTACTGCACACATCTCCGGTAAAATGCGCAAAAACTATATCCGCATCCTGACGGGCGACAAAGTGACTGTTGAGCTGACCCCGTACGACCTGAGCAAAGGCCGCATTGTCTTCCGTAGTCGCTGATTGTTTTTAACGCCCGAATGGCGTCCAGATAATAAAAGGTCGGTTTAACCGGCCTTTTTTGTGGGCTGAGGATATGTATTTAATCCTCAATCATCCGCGCATATTCTTCCGTTAAGAAATCTACTAACGCGCGCACTGACGGCAATAATCCCCTGCGTGATGGAAAGACTGCGTGAATAATTTCTCGCTTCGGTTCCCAACCGTCGAGCAACGCCACCAGTTCACCCGCGGCTAATTGATCTTTTACCATCAGTTGCGGAAGCTGCACTACCCCCACACCGGCAACTGCGGCTTCACGTAGCGCCAGCATATCCGTGGTAATCATTCGCGGCGTGAAATGCACTTCTGCCCGCGCGCCCTGCGGGCCAAATAACTCCCAACGATGTACATGTTTGCCCGAGGCGAGACTCAAACCAGGCCAGCGTGTCAGCTCCGCCGGAGAGTGTAACGCCCCCATTTGCTCGATTAACTGCGGGCTGGCATACAAACGATGCCCCCTGTCCGCCAGCACACGCATCACCAGGTCGCTATCCTCAAATGGTCGAGGCCTGACACGAATCGCCACGTCCAGACCTTCTCCAACGACGTCAACACGGCGATTTGTCGCCTCCAGTTGCACTGATACGTCAGGATAACGCGCCATAAAACGAGCAAGCATTGGCCCGATATGCACATGCAGCAACGTGACCGGGCACGTCAACTTCACCACGCCACGCGGTTCAACCTGTAACGCGGCAATGGCATCCTGCGCCGCCTGCGCTTCAACCAACATCGCCTTACAGTGTTCGTAAAAGGTTTGCCCCACTTCCGTCACGTTAAACTGGCGGGTGGTTCGCTGAATCAGTCGAACTCCCAGCCTCTCTTCCAGTTGCGCTATCCGTCGGCTTAGTTTTGATTTCGGTTCATCAAGCGCCCGACCCGCCGCCGCGAATCCTCCTTCCTCTACAACATGCACAAACCATGCAAAATCATTGAGATCTGGCTTCGTCATCTAATTGTCCTATTTATGAGACAGTGAGAGCTATTTTAGCTACTACTCAGCTCGCTGTCATGAATATAAGCTTATTCACATCAAGATAACGCCACTGAGGAGACACAAATGAAACACGTAACAGGCGTCTACACCGCACCTCGCCCGCACTGGGTTGGCGATGGATTTCCGGTTCGCTCGATGTTTTCTTACCAGTCTCATGCTGAGCAACTAAGTCCGTTCCTGCTGCTGGATTACGCCGGTCCACATACGTTTACGCCGGGTAACGAAAAACGCGGCGTAGGCGAGCACCCTCACCGTGGTTTTGAGACGGTGACCATCGTTTACAGCGGCGAAGTTCAACACCGTGATTCAACCGGTCGCGGCGGCATTATCGGCCCCGGCGACGTGCAGTGGATGACCGCGGGTGCAGGAATATTACACGAAGAGTTCCATTCACCAGAATTTACCCGTCAGGGCGGCGAACTGGAAATGGTACAGCTGTGGGTCAATCTGCCAGCAAAAGACAAAATGGCCGTTCCGGGTTACCAGGGCATCAGCAGCGATGTGATCCCCTCTGTCGCCCTGCCTGATGAAGCAGGAAGCGTTCGGGTGATTGCGGGCAGCTATCAGGATACAAAAGGCCCGGCACATACCTTCTCGCCGCTGAACGTTTGGGATATGCGTTTACAACGTAATCATCAGCTCACGTTGTCCCAGCCGGAAGGATGGAGCACTGCGCTGGTGGTATTGAAAGGGAATATCACCGTAAACGGCACTACGTCTGCCAGCGAAGCGCAACTGGTGGTGCTGAGCCAGCAAGGGAAAACGCTGCATATTGAAGCCTCCAGCGACGCCAGCGTGCTGCTGCTTTCTGGAGAACCGTTGAACGAGCCGATTGTTGGTTACGGTCCGTTTGTAATGAACACGAAACAAGAAATCGCTGAAGCCGTACGCGATTTTAACTCCGGCCGCTTTGGCCAAATCTGAATCGAAGGAGAAGAATATGTCCAGTCCTGCAAACTTTAATGGTTCACGTCCGGTCATCGATGTAAATGATTCCGTCATGCTGCTTATCGATCATCAGAGCGGGTTGTTCCAGACCGTCGGCGACATGCCAATGCCAGAACTGCGTGCGCGTGCCGCCGCGCTGGCTAAAATGGCGACCCTGGCGAAGATACCGGTGATTACCACGGCATCCGTACCGCAGGGACCTAACGGCCCGCTGATCCCCGAGATCCACGCTAATGCGCCACATGCCCAATACGTGGCGCGTAAAGGCGAAATCAACGCCTGGGATAACGAAGACTTCGTGAAAGCGGTCAAAGCAACAGGTCGTAAGACGCTGATTATCGCCGGTACGATTACCAGCGTGTGCATGGCTTTCCCGGCTATCAGCGCGGTTGCGGAAGGCTATAAGGTCTTCGTAGTGATCGACGCTTCCGGTACTTACAGCAAAATGGCGCAGGAAATCACCCTGGCTCGCGTTGTTCAGGCTGGCGTCGTGCCGATGGATACCGCCGCCGTCGCGTCTGAAATTCAGGGCACATGGAACCGTGAAGACGCCGCCGAATGGGCGGAAGTGTATACCAAAGTCTTCCCGGCTTATCAGTTGCTGATCGAGAGCTACAGTAAAGCCCAGGAAGTCGTGACCAACGGCGAAAAACTGGACTCTCAGCGCTAATCCTATCCTCCGCGCCTGCCTGGGCGGAGGAATATGTATATTGCGTAACCAAACGAGAGTTAACACGTAAATTCTGCTTGACCGTTTTAGCGCAACTCCCTATAGTAGCGCCCCGTTGCCCCCCAAGCGGTCAGGCAGCAATACAATATGGTGAGGTGTCCGAGTGGCTGAAGGAGCACGCCTGGAAAGTGTGTATACGGCAACGTATCCGGGGTTCGAATCCCCGCCTCACCGCCATATTTTAAGAAGAGCTCGTACGCAAGTACGGGCTTTTTTTTCGCATGTTGCACAGCATGGCGGGTATGAGAAGCCCGGACCGGGGTTCGACTACTGGCGCAGCCAGTTGGACAGACTGTGAGCACAGCGAACAGGCTGCCCGCAGGGCGAGCGAAGCGAGTCAATCCCCGCCTCACCGCCATATTTTAAGAAGAGCTCGTACGCAAGTACGGGCTTTTTTTTCGCATATTGCATTTGCCGGATGCGGTGCAAGCACCTTATCCGGCCTACGAATGACGAACAACCTGTAGGCCTGATTAGCGAAGCGCCATCAGGCATAGCAGTTATTGTCGGCTGAGCAGCGTTAACACTTCATAATGCGAGGTGTGCGGGAACATATCGAAAAGCTGAACGCGTTCAATGCGATACCCAGGCAACTCACGAATATCCTTCGCCATGGTTTGCGCATTACAGCTGGAATAAACAATAAAACGCGGTGCCATGCGGGAAAGAAAATCGCACAGCGGTTTCCCAATCCCGCGACGCGGCGGATTCACCAGCACCAGATCCGGAACTTCGCCCTGAGCGGTAGCAAACTGAGTTGAATCCAACGCCTGAAAATGCAGATTCTGCAACCCAAGTTCCTGCGCCGACTGCTTCGCGCAGATAATCGCATCTGGCGCGATTTCAATCCCCGTCAGTTTCATTTGCGGTGTAGCGCAGTGCAGACCAAAACCCCCAACGCCGCAAAACAGATCCCACATGTGATTAACCGGAAGCTGACGCACCCAGTCGCGCGCCGTGGCATACAACTGCCCCGCCACCACCGGGTTAGTCTGGAAAAAGCTCTGTGGGCGGATCCACAACGGTACATCGTTAAAGCGTTCCGCCAGCGCCTGTTGTTCCGTCAGGAAGATTTCTGTCTCCCCTTCCATAATCGCCATATGCACCGGCTGAATATTGGCAGTGATCACTTTTAACTGTGGGAGCTGTGCCTGCAGCCAGGGCAGCGCCGCGCGCAGCTGTGCCAGTTTTGCTTCAGAACGCAGGACAAAACGCAGCATCATGCCACCATCGAACCGGCTTTCCGTTAACAGCAAATATTTCAGTTCCCCGCGTTTACGCGCAACGTTATAGGGCGTTAACCCTGCTCGGGCGATAAACGGCTTAAGCGCGGAAAATACGGACGCGAAAGACTCAGGGTAGAGCGGACAGTCGCACAAATCTTCCGGCGTACCGTCACGATGCAACATCCCCAGCAACGGTTTTTCCACGCTGCCGCTGACCACCATTTTGGCTTTATTGCGAAACGCGCTTTCCGGACCACTGACCGGCGCGCACCATTCTCCGACCGGATAATCGGCCAGCAGATTCTGTAGATCGGCTGTTTTAGCGAAGAGTTGATCGGCGACAGGCTGTGTCATCCACTGACAGGAGCGACAGCGTTCGGCGTCATAAAGTGCGCACTGCATACAAAGACCTACAAATTAACCGGGGGCCAAGATTATACACATTATTGCAAACGGAAGAACCGCCTGCTGGACGCAGGAACAAACAGTAGCAGCAATACCAGCATATCCGGCAGTTTTTGCATCACCAGCGTATGCAGGATTTCGCGTCTGGACTCCCCCGCAATACTGAACAGTTCGGGATATCCGTAGCCCAGCGAAGCTGCCCACAGATAGACGCTGGCGATAATCTGGGTCAACAGATAGATCCAGCGTGCCCAGTTCCGTCCTTTTACCAGCGAAAATGCACAGTAAATTTCGATAAATAGCAGCACCAGACTGCCCAGAAACACCAGCGTCAAATTCCAGGTCTGCACACTGCGATGAATAAACTCACTGGTTCCACGAAACCCAAGCGTATTAAAAATCATCAACAGATCGAGACAGCGGATCATAATAATAGCCAGCGCCGCCACCTGCACCAAAGCAGGGACGTTTAAGCGAGCATGTGATGTGGATGATTTCTTAAAAAATCCCAACGCGTCGTCTTCCATGAAAACGGCGCAACCACCACAGCTGCGCCGTATAGACAGGTTGGCAGATTTTAGTTTTTTCAGCCGCGTCTTGCACGTTGGATATCGCGGATCCGTTGTTTTTCTGTTCGCGCCATCAGATACCACGCGATAAATCCGATAATTCCTACCACACCAAGAATCAGCGTCGCCAGCGCGTTGATCTCCGGGTTGACCCCCATACGTACGCTGGAGAACACCAGCATCGGTAACGTTGTGGCACCAGGACCAGAGACAAAGCTGGCAATAACCAGATCATCGAGTGACAGCGTGAAGGCTAATAGCCAACCGGAAATCACCGCCGGCATAATCATCGGCAGCGTGATGACGAAAAAGACCTTCAGCGGCGTGGCGCCAAGATCCATCGCTGCTTCCTCAATGGAATGATCCAGTTCGCGCAAACGTGAAGAAATCACCACCGCTACGTACGCTGTACAGAAGGTGACGTGCGCCAGCCAGATGGTCAGCATTCCGCGATCAGCCGGCCAGCCGATGGCGTGAGCCAACGCTACAAACAGCAGCAGCAGCGACAAACCGGTAATGACATCTGGCATAACCAGCGGCGCGGTGATCATAAAGGCGAAACCATTCGAACCACGAAAACGACCAAAGCGCACCATTACCACGGCGGCGATGGTGCCAAGGATTGCCGCCATCGTCGCAGCGCCCGCGGCAATCGTTAGGCTCATGCCTACGGCGCTTATCATCGCGGTATCGTGAAAAAGCTCGCCATACCAACGCGTTGACCACCCTGCCCAAACCGTCACCAGCTTCGAGCTGTTAAACGAATAGATAACCAACATCAGCATCGGCGCGTACAGGAAGGTAAAGCCAACTACCAGGATAAAAATACGCCACGGAGAGCGAACGACCGGTAAGTTATTCATCCGTGTTCCCCCACGCTTTTTTGCTGATATTTGTGGAACCACATGATCGGCACAATCAGTAACAGCAACATAATAATGGCGACCGCAGAAGCCACCGGCCAGTCGCGGTTATTGAAAAACTCCTGCCAAAGCACACGGCCAATCATGATGCTGTCCGGGCCACCCAGCAGCTCAGGGATCACAAACTCGCCAACAGCCGGAATAAACACCAGCATTGACCCGGCAATAATCCCGCCCTTGGTCAACGGCACAATCACGCTAAAGAAAGTCTTCAGCGGTCGGGCACCTAAATCCAGCGCCGCTTCCACCAGCGAGTAATCAATACGGGTCAGCGCGGTATAAATCGGCAGCACCATAAAGGGCAAATAGGCGTAAACAATGCCGATATAGACCGCCAGATTGGTGTGCAAAATAGTCAACGGTTGGTCGATGACGCCCAGCCACATTAGAAAGTTGTTCAGGACGCCGTTGTTTTTCAGGATCCCCATCCAGGCATACACGCGAATTAAAAACGAGGTCCAGGACGGTAGGATCACCAGCAACAGCAGAATATTACGCGTTGAGGGTTTACTGTGCGCGACGGCCCATGCCAGCGGGTATCCCAGCAGCAGACAACAGATTGTCGAAATTCCCGCCACCTGTAACGATTGCAGGTAGGCATCGAAATAGAGCGGATCGTCCGTCAGTTGCAGGAAGTTGCCTAAGTTGAGCGTGATGGATAACTGATCGTCAGCCCATGAAACGAGGTCGGTATAGGGTGGAATAGCGCGCGCCATTTCAGCCAAACTGATTTTGAAGACGATCAGAAAAGGCAGCAGAAACAGGAGCAGCAGCCACACATACGGCAGTGCGATCACCAGCTTGCGCCCGTGCTTCATTTGTAGCCGCGACATAAACAGCCTGAATCGCCCCGCGTTATCCACGCGTGCCGCAGGTTCAAGTGTACTCATCTTCGCTCCTTAAACCGTCAACACCACACAGCTGTCCGCATCCCAACATAAACGGACTTCGTCGCCCCAGGTTGGTAACCCTTTACGATAACGATGCTCATTTTGTAGCTGGGCGCTCAACATCTGACCGCTTTTCAAACGTACGTGGTACACCGACAAATCACCCAGATAGGCAATGTGCACCACTTCGCCTACCGCGAAGTTATAACCCTCTGGCGGAGGCGCTTCGCAGAGCATGATTTTTTCCGGACGCAGCGCAACATACACCGGGACGTTATCGACAACAGAAGCATCGGCGTCCACTTTCAGCGGATGTACCAGTCCTGGAGACTCAATCACCAGACCATCTTCCCGACGTTCTTTCAGCAGTCCCTCAAAAACGTTTACCGAACCGATAAACTCTGCGCTGTAACGCGTGGTCGGATGCTCGTAGATCTCTTCTGGCTCACCAATCTGGACAAATTTTCCACGATTCATGATCGCAATACGACCCGCCATCGTCATGGCTTCTTCCTGATCGTGCGTCACCATCACGCAGGTCACACCGACGCGTTCCAGGATATCCACTACCTCCAGTTGCATGCGGTCTCGGAGTTTTTTATCCAGCGCCCCCATTGGTTCATCCAGCAGCAGCAGTTTTGGACGTTTTGCCAGGCTGCGCGCCAATGCCACGCGCTGACGCTGGCCGCCAGAAAGCTGATGTGGTTTGCGTTTAGCGAACTCCTGCATATGCACGAGTCCCAGCATCTCATTCACCCGACTGGCGATTTCAGCCTTCGGCAGTTTGTCCTGCTTGAGACCAAAGGCAATGTTCTGCTCGACAGTCATATGCGGAAACAAGGCGTAGGACTGAAACATCATATTAATTGGACGCAGATAAGGCGGGACATGCGCTAAATCGACGCCATCAAGCATGATTTGCCCGGTAGTCGGCAGTTCAAATCCCGCCAGCATCCGCAGCAGTGTCGATTTGCCGCAGCCGGACGCGCCGAGCAGAGCAAATATTTCACCTTTGTAGATAGTAAGATTGACGTCATCAACGGCGTGCTGACCGTCAAATGACTTGGTCAGATTGCGAATTTCAAGCAGCGGGGTCAGCGCCTTGCGGATTTTCGCTTGTGGGCGTGGGGTTGCATCATTCACTCAGGTGCTCTCCGGCATAAAACAAAGAAACGGTGCAAATAACGCACTATAACAGTGCGTATTGCCGGGTTATATGTGTCCGGGCTCAACGCTGCCCGGCAGGCACAAATCCTGCCGGGTCATGTCCCAAACATCGGTTTATTTCCCGCTTTTTACCTTCGTCCATGCGCGGGTACGTACACGATCGATCTTCGGATCCTGTACTTTCAGTGTGAACAACTTAGCTCGCACATCCGCAGGCGGGTAAATACCCGGGTTGTCACGAACTTCAGGGCTGACCAAAGCCGTCGCTTCTTTGTTGGCATTGGCATAAAAAACGTGGTCGGAGATATGCGCAATAACATCAGGGCGCAGCAGGTAGTTGAGGAACTGATAGGCTTCGTCTTTGTTTTTCGCATCGGCAGGCATCGCGAATACGTCAAAGAACGCCATTGCACCTTCTTTAGGAATTGAGAAAGAGATATTGACGCCATTTTTCGCTTCTTTCGCACGGTTTGCGGCCTGCCATACGTCCCCAGCCCAGCCGATTGCGACGCAGGTATCACCGTTTGCCAGGTCGTTGATGTACTGCGAAGAGTGGAAATAGCGAATATTCGGTCGCAGTTTCAACAACAGATCCGTTGCCGGTCCGGTGTAATCATCCGCTTTGGTACTGTTTGGATCTTTACCCAAATAGTTCAGCACCGTGGCGAACACCTCTTCGGGGGCATCAAGGAAAGAGACGCCGCAGCTTTTGAGTTTTTCCAGATTTTCTGGCTTGAGGATCAAATCCCAGCTGTCAACCGGCGCATCCGGCCCCAGCACAGCTTTAACTTTATCCACGTTGTAACCAATACCGGTCGTAGCCCACATATACGGCATCGCAAACTTGTTGTCCGGATCGTGTTTGCCCACCAGCTTCAGCAGTTCAGGATCAAGGTTTTTCCAGCCCGGCAATTTGCTCTTATCCAGCGGTTGGAATACGCCCGCGGTCAGTTGACGCTCAAGGAAGCTGGCGGATGGAACGACAAGGTCAAAGCCGGTACTGCCAGCCATGAGCTTACCTTCCAGCACTTCATTGGAATCAAATACGTCATAGATGACTTTAATTCCGGTCTCTTTTTCAAAATTAGCCACCGTGTCCGGGGCAATATAATCAGACCAGTTATATATATGCAGCGTTTTTTGTTCAGCAGCGAGCGTGCCGGCAGAGACGGCCATCAGAGCACCCGCAACCAGGCCTGATAACCATTTTTTATTTAAGGCGGTCATAATCTCTTTCCTTCTGAAAGTTCGTTAACAAACGAACAAAAATGTCACACTCTAATGATATGCAAGAAACGTGCATATTCTTTCATGCGGCACCGATGTAAAGAGAGACCTCTCCTCACGCCGCTATTGCTCGCTGGCATCCGTCCAGACATTCAACATACATTGTGGCCGTAGAACAGGTCACAAGGGGCTGTTTAAATGATGACGTTGGTAAGCTTCGCAAGAATAACTTTAGCCAGGAATTGTGGATATAGCCCAGATTAAAAAACGTCTTTTATCAATTTTTTATGCAGGAATTGTCTATGACGTAAAGCGGAAGGCGCTGAATAGAGGTGAATAATTCTTTAATGAAAGGTTAAATACAGAATAAAAACGGGCAATACGCAACCGCTCTGGCAGCGGCTGCGCAATATATGTCCAGATTCAGGAAGAATTAATGGAGGAAATGAATTTCAGCGGTGCTATTCTGCGCATCTTCTTCAGCATTAAATAACAGCTGATGCGCACCGGCTTCAAGGATCACCATCGATATCTGCTCTTCGCTCTGGCGAACAAAACATTCAAACTGCTCAAACGTCACGCCCGGCATAACGGATAAAGACTGGCAAACCACCAGTTTTGGCAGATTATCATCCTGCATATCCAGAAAAGCTTTCACCGTCAGTGAGCTGGCATTGATCGCGGACAGATCGGCGGCCAGCGGCAGCAGTGCAGAAGGTCTGACTTCTGCCATCGCGGAAAACAGAATGACGTTATCGACCAAATCAACTTTTGCATCAAAGATGCCGTCAAAATTCTGCATGTGCGGCAAATGCAGCGCCTGACAGGTATCGCATTCAAAAAAACTCATGCCCAGGTCGTCGAGCCATTGACGCAACGTATCCAGAGTGGGAACGACCAGTGATGTCATAATAATGTGCGACCTCTATTGATGAAAAAAATACCGGCACAGCTTACGCAAAAAGAGCGTGTCATACCACGATCGCAATCGATATTGCGCTTAGCCGCCGATTTTAAGGCAAAATTCAGGCGTAGCGTGACGTTCGATCCACTGGATCATCTTGCCAGCTATGTCTATCCCGGTGGTTTTCTCCACTCCTTCCAGCCCCGGAGACGCGTTGACCTCCATGACCAGTGGCCCTCGATCAGCGCGCAGAATATCAACGCCTGCAACGTCCAGGCCCATAGTCCGGGCGGCTTTGAGCGCAATTTTTCTTTCGCGCGGCGTGATACTCGCAATAGTCGCCACACCACCGCGATGGAGATTAGAACGAAAATCGCCCTCTTTAGCTCGTCGTTCAATGGCGGCCACTACTTCGTCGCCCACCACGAAACAGCGGATATCGCGCCCCTTCGCTTCTTTGATATATTCCTGAACCAGGATATGGGCATTCAGCCCACGAAAGGCATCTACCACGCTTTCTGCAGCCTGCCGCGTTTCCGCCAACACCACGCCAATACCCTGGGTGCCTTCAACCAGTTTCACCACTAACGGCGCACCGCCAACCATGTCAATCATGTCGCTGGTATCGTCGGGAGAGTGGGCTATCCCGGTGATGGGTAAATCAATTCCCTGACGCGCCAGCAGCTGTAGCGAACGCAGCTTATCGCGCGCCCGTGTAATCGCTACCGATTCATTCAACGGATAGCTACCCAGCATCTCAAACTGGCGCAGCGCCGCCGTCCCATAAAAGGTAATCGCGGAACCAATCCGCGGGATCACCGCGTCGAAATGGGGAAGCTGACGGCCCTTGTAATGAATAGAAGATGCCGCCGGACTGATGTTCATATAGCAAGAAAGGGGATCGATAACTTCAACCAGGTGACCGCGCTGCATCGCCGCTTCACGCAGGCGTTTACAAGAATAGAGCGTTCCGTCCCGGGACAAAATGGCAATTTTCACCCTGCACCTCTCTGAATGACCTGGTAAAAGCTGGCGTATCATACACTGGGTTAAAATCTTTAGCGCGTGGCCCATCCCTGTTTATGCAAATATTCCAGGATAAAGGGGCGACTTTCTTTAATGATGGTACGGCGAATGTGATCGCTCCAGGTGTCACGACGCGTATTGCTGCCGCGGGTCAGATAGTACTGAGCAAGCTGTTCGTCATACTGCGACAAAACGTCTGTATCGAGCGGCTGATACTGGTTTTCGTGCACAACAAGTGACGCAGGCAGGCGCGGCTTGATATCCGGGTTATCCGCAGGCCAGCCAAGGCACAAACCAAACAGCGGCAGAACGTGCTGTGGCAGCTTCAGCAGTTCGGTGACCGGCTCAATATTGTTACGCAAACCGCCAATGAATACGCCGCCAAGTCCCAGCGACTCTGCCGCCGTCAACGCATTTTGCGCCATCATTGCAGTATCAACCACGCCCAGCAGCAGCTGTTCCGCCAGCCCAAGTTGCGCATCAGGGCAAATCTGCAAATGACGATTAAAATCAGCGCAAAACACCCAGAACTCAGCGGCCTGCGCCACATGCTTTTGGCCGCCAGATAAGGTAGCCAGCGATTCACGCAGAGATTTATCCGTTATACGAACGATCGTCGTGCACTGTAGAAAACTGGAGCTTGACGTTCCCTGAGCGGCGGCAATAATCGCCTCACGCTGTGCATCCGAGATAGCATCATCGGTAAAATGGCGAATGGAACGGTGGCTGCGGAGTAAATCAATGGTTGGTGTCATCTCTTTTGTCTCTGTCTAAATCAGTTGAATCACCGGGTGCGCGTGACATAAGTTGCGGTGCCAGCAGTTGCGCAATACGCCACATCAACGCCACCGCAGCAGGGAGCATCAGCAGTACGCCCAGAAATATCATCACCACGCAGGCTAACGGGCTGTTAAGCGGTGCGGGCAAGGTGAGGTAATCGTTAAGCGATAGCAGCGCCAGCGATAACAAAACCATCCCAACTATTTCCAGCATCAATACGCTTTTGGGTAATACACCAATTGTGCGCATACGCGGCCTCCCGGCGAAATGGCTTTCATTATAAAACGTTCCAGCTTGCCGTGTTTAACAGATATAGCTTGAGGATATCAAAGCAACAGGCTGAACCTGCTTTCCATCCGTCACAAATCGCGGCATCATAACAAGTATTGCCATCCGGCCTGATAAGTTCGAGGAGAAAGAGATGTTTGCCGTTATTTTTGGTCGTCCAGGGTGCCCGTATTGCGTGCGCGCAAAAGAATTAGCAGAAAAATTAAGCAGTGAGCATGACGATTTTAACTTCCGCTACATTGATATCCATGCTGAAGGAATTACCAAAGCAGATCTGGAAAAAACAGTAGGTAAGCCAGTTGAAACCGTTCCGCAGATTTTCGTCGATCAAAAACACATCGGCGGCTGCACGGATTTTGAAGCCTGGGCAAAAGAGAATATGAATCTGTTCGCCTGATAGCTGTTTCTACGCCCTCAGCTTGAGGGCGTCATCAGTTCTTTTTCCGCCGTTGATGCTGATTGAATAAGCTACTGATAAATAAAAAACATAATGCGCCAAGCGCGCACCAAAACACCGCACTAAACAACCACGCCAGCTCTTGCCACAATGAACGCGTCGGCATAAAAACGAACCGCATCAGTAACAGGCAGCACGGCGCCGCCAACATTGCACCAAGAAGGGGTTTGAGTACTTCCCGACGATGGGAAAAAAAGCTTGCTGCAGCACCTGGTAAGATAAAAAACAACAATCCGACCTCAGGATGCCCTGCCGCTCTGAATGCCCCTTTCACGTTCAGCGTTAATGAAAGACACACCACAATAAAGAGCACAAAGCAGCAGACCGCACTCGCCCAACTTTGCTTATGTTTCAATCGTTCCTCCTGACACATTCTCTATCGAACACTCTTTTCGCCCGCAGGCGTCCAGTCAGATAAAGTAACTCGGCATTCCATGCCAAAAACACACCCACACGATTCTTATAGCCGTTGATACGTAATGAGATTAAACTAGCCGCATATATTGTTATGCTGCATTATTCGGGGCTGTGTACGATGCTGTCGCCCCTTAATTTCTGGCAAAAACATTAGCGTAAATTGCCATTTCTTTCAATAGCTTACTAGTAAACAAGAAGTTAGTCTCCGTGAATATAAACGTCGCAGATTTGTTAAATGGGAATTACATCCTGTTATTATTTGTGGTCCTGGCTCTGGGCCTGTGTCTGGGCAAATTACGTCTGGGTTCAGTCCAACTCGGTAATTCCATTGGCGTTTTAGTGGTCTCCCTATTATTAGGTCAGCAGCACTTTAGTATTAACACCGATGCATTAAATCTCGGCTTTATGCTGTTTATTTTTTGCGTCGGCGTCGAAGCCGGCCCCAACTTTTTTTCGATTTTTTTTCGCGATGGGAAAAATTATCTAATGCTTGCCCTGGTAATGGTCGGTAGCGCAATGCTGATCGCCCTGGGGCTGGGTAAGCTATTTGGCTGGGACATCGGCCTGACGGCGGGTATGCTGGCTGGCTCGATGACCTCAACGCCGGTGCTGGTCGGCGCAGGTGACACCTTGCGCCATTCAGGAATGTCAGGAACACAACTTTCAAGCGCTCTCGATAACCTGAGCTTGGGTTACGCCCTCACCTATTTGATTGGTCTGGTCAGTCTGATTGTTGGTGCACGCTATTTGCCGAAACTTCAGCATCAGGACCTGCAAACCAGCGCCCAACAAATCGCGCGTGAACGAGGCCTGGATACTGATGCCAATCGTAAAGTTTACCTCCCGGTGATTCGCGCCTATCGCGTTGGCCCGGAGCTAGTGGCATGGGCCGATGGTAAAAATCTGCGCGAACTGGGTATTTATCGTCAGACCGGTTGTTACATTGAACGTATCCGTCGCAACGGCATTCTTGCCAACCCGGATGGTGACGCGGTGCTGCAAATGGGCGATGAGATAGCTCTGGTGGGTTATCCGGACGCCCATGCCCGCCTCGATCCCAGCTTCCGTAACGGTAAAGAGGTGTTCGATCGCGATCTGCTCGATATGCGCATCGTCACTGAAGAAATTGTAGTGAAAAACCACAATGCCGTTGGTCGTCGCCTGGCCCAGTTGAAACTGACCGACCACGGTTGTTTCCTGAACCGCGTGATCCGCAGCCAGATTGAAATGCCTATTGATGACAACGTCGTGCTCAATAAAGGTGACGTTTTGCAGGTCAGCGGTGATGCTCGTCGCGTGAAAACTATTGCCGATCGTATCGGCTTCATTTCGATTCACAGTCAGGTGACCGATCTGCTGGCCTTCTGCGCCTTCTTTATCATCGGTCTGATGATCGGGATGATCACCTTCCAGTTCAGTAATTTCAGCTTCGGCATCGGGAATGCGGCTGGACTGCTGTTCGCCGGTATCATGCTGGGCTTCCTGCGAGCCAACCATCCAACGTTTGGCTACATCCCACAGGGTGCACTGAATATGGTGAAAGAGTTTGGTCTGATGGTATTCATGGCTGGCGTCGGTTTAAGCGCAGGCAGTGGCATTGGTAATGGCCTGGGGGCCGTCGGTGGTCAAATGTTGATTGCCGGTCTGGTAGTCAGCCTGGTTCCGGTTGTTATCTGTTTCTTGTTTGGTGCTTACGTATTGCGCATGAACCGCGCCCTGCTGTTTGGCGCCATGATGGGCGCACGTACCTGTGCTCCGGCAATGGAAATCATCAGCGACACCGCACGCAGCAACATCCCTGCGTTAGGCTATGCTGGGACCTACGCGATAGCTAACGTTCTGCTGACATTAGCGGGGACACTCATCGTCATTGTCTGGCCTGGCCTTGGTTAGCGCTGAAATTTACCCTTAAACGAAAATTTTTTGCAGGTAAGCAGAACTTTTCTTCAAGGCGTCAGTCATAACTATTGCCACTGCTTTTCTTTGATGTCCCCAATTTGTGGAGCCCATCAACCCCGCCGTTTTGGTTCAAGGTTGATGGGTTTTTTGTTGCCTGAAATTCACTACTGAAAAAATCAATCACCAACACCAGCACCAGCACCAACACCAACACCAACACCAACACCAACACCAACAGTATGCCCGTATCCGAAGTCAGTGTACTTATGGTTCCTCGTGCTGCCTGGCAATCAAACACAATTAAATTTAACTGGAACCCTACCATCGAAAATTATGGCTATATACCTGTGACTCATATCTCAATTTTTTTGAGTCAAAAGTTTGACAGTTCATTTCAACTCTGTTTTATTGCCTACACGATAATTATCCACAACATCTCTATTTAAATAGTGAACTTTTTCATGCTTTTAATTTACTCATGGTGATAAGTAATGAAGCTGCAAACTGTTATTCATAGAAAGAACATAGTTTACTTTACTGTCGGCCTGGCCATGTTGACGATAATGGGGATTCTGGGAGTGGACACTTATTTACCTTCAATTCCCGACATCGCAAAAGAATTTGAAAAAAATGTCTCAACCACGCAGTTGTCGATTATGGTTTATACCCTATGCATTGGTTTTGGACAGCTAATTTTTGGTCCATTATCTGATGCTATTGGCCGGCGAAAAATTATGCTTACAGGTGCGGTTATTTATGGCGTGACAACATATTGTCTCACGCTCTCAACCGATCTGGTTATGTTTCTGGCGATCCGTGTCATACAAGGTCTTTCTATATCAATAACGCTGGTTACAGCAATCAGCGCAGTTCGAGATGTAACTCGTGGTTCAGTGGCCGCGACGCTGTATGCCATCATCATCACTATCGAAGGTGTCGTTCCCATTGCTTCGCCCCTGCTGGGAGGGATAATTAATGACTTATGGGGATGGCGCGCAATTTTTTTAATGATATGTGGCTATGCTATTATAACGTTAATATACGTTTATTTTAACTTCCCTGAAACACTCAGCCATGAGAGAAGGGTTGCCTATTCATTAAAATCATCATTTAATACGTATAAAGAGATCAGCAAACAACCTCGATTTTATCTACCTTGTCTGTCTCTTGGTCTGTCATTCTCGCTGATTTATTGCTATGTCACAGCCTCCCCATTTATTTTTATGGTTACGTTTGGATACTCATCAACGCAATTTGGTGTGCTTTCATCAATTATTGGAGGCTTCCTACTGCTGGGGGCTGCATTATCAGGTAAACTTCTTAAGAAACGGTCTGCGTCGCAAATTTTGAATTCGTGGCTGAAAATCATCGCCTCATTTATTGTACTGTGTATTCCATTAATAATACTTAGTTATCACGTCAATATTTTTATATTCTTCTTTATTATCCTGATGTTTGCTGGAGGGATGTTCGAATCACTCTATACCTACCTGACCATGTCCAGCCAGCGCACCAACCTGGGAGCGACCTCTGCGTTGATGGGAGCCGCCTCGCTGGTTATTCCGTCAGTTATCGGAGGTATCGGTAGTTTTTTAATTGAGCTAAATACCAGCATCTGGATGATGTACTTGCTTTTGATAATTTTGATAATGATATACATGTTAAAGAAATATCAAACACTTACAGTAACTGATCGGCGTTAAAATGAGCTGATAGACATTGCTGCTATAAGACCTATAGCAGCAATGTCCCCGGCATAACCTGATTTTCATCGCTGACCCGGAAACGCTTTCTCAAATTTGCAGCATGCCCGTTATGGCACATACTTTACTCGGTGCTAAATGGTGATGGGGTTGCTATGTTACTCTCAGGCAAAGTCGCAATGATCTTCGGTGGCAGCGGCGCTATTGGTAGTGCAGTTGCGCATACTATGGCGCGCGAAGGAGCCCATGTGTATCTGGGCGCGCGCCGTCAGGAAAAGCTGGATTGGACCGCAAGTGGCATCCGAACGGCGGGTGGTACAGTCGAAACCTTTATCACCGATGTACTCGACGAGCACAACGCATCGAAGGAAGTTACCCGCCTTGTACAGCAAACCGGTGGAATAGATGTGGTGGTTAACGCAACGGGATTTATGCACGAACAGGGCAAGCGCATCGATGCATTATCCCTCTCTGAGTTTATGAGCGGTATCACCCCTTTTCTTGCGGCGCAGTTCAATATCGCAAAAGCCGTAACGCCACACATGGGCGGCAATCGAGCGGGCGTTATTCTCACCATCGTTGCGCCCGCAGCCCCGATGGCGATGCCCGGGCATCTCGGCCATATCGTCGGCTGTGCAGGAACAGAGGCTTTTATTAAGGCGCTCGCCAGCGAGACGGGACCAATAAACATTCGTGTCGTCGGCGTGCGGTCGCATGCGATTGTGGATGCTGTAGCGGCTGGCTCCTATACCGGAGAAATTTTCACCGCTAAAGCACAGTCAATGGGTTTAACCGTCGATCAATGGTTAGAGGGGGCGGCGCAAAGCACCATGCTCGCGCGCCTGCCTACGCTTGCACAAATCGCTGAGGTTACAACCTTTCTCGCTTCAGACCATGCCAGCGCTATGACCGCCACAGTGGTAAATATTACCGGGGGCGCCACCGTAAGCTAATTTACCCGCTTTTCACGCCATGTGCTGCTGCGAGCCTTTTTTTGCACTCGGACGGGAACACAATGCTATACCGCACATAATAACCAACGCGCTCACCAGATGATATGAATGCAGAGCGACGTGCAAAAACATCACGCTAAATAATCCGCCACTCAATGGGATCAAGTGTGAATAGATCTCTCCACGCGTTGCGCCAATGGCGCTAATCCCTTTGTTCCATAATAGATATGACAGCCAGGAAGGAAAAATAACAAGGTATGCCAGCCCAGTTACAACGCCTGTATTGGCATAGCTATTCCATCCCGGCATACCATTGCGTATCAACTCCAGAGCCAGTACCGGAATAAGTACAATCGCACCTAACAGCGCGCTCACTGCGACAAAGGCGTTTCCCTTTACCTCACGCGGTTTAATGCGTAAAAAAGCACAATAGACGGCCCAACTTAACGCTGACCCCATGGTCCAGAAATCGCCCTGATTCAGATGTGCAAATACCCGCGCATTTATCATATCACCCTGCGACACCAGCCATATAACACCAACAGTACTCAGGATCACACCAGCTATATTTCGCGCAGAAATCCGCTCTTTAAAAAAGAACTTATTGATTAACAGTACGAGTGCCGGGGTGGTGGACATATAAATCGCGGCATTAAGCGAGGTTGTATATTGCAAGCCGATATACAGCGTTAAGGGGAAAAGAACCTGACCACAAAGCGCAAGGAAGACGATAGTACCAAAGGATTTTTTCATCACCGGCCATTGCTCTGTGACCTGACGAAAATAGAGCGTCATCAATAATAACGCGGTAAATACCCAGCGCGCCGCTGATAAAACGATGGGATTAACTTCAGCGACCAAGAGATGACCAATCACATAATTTCCACCCCAAAAACAGGCAGCCAGACTGAGTAAAAGATAGGGCATATTTGCGCCTTATTGTCAGTTGTACGGTATGACCACAAGGCTACGGCGGCGTGAGAATGAATGCTAATATAACGTTTTTATCCATCTGCATAGATTAAAACTATGAAATTTACGCTAAGGCAACTTGAGTTTTACATCGCGCTTGCAGAAACATTACAAATTTCCAAAGCTGCCGCACGCTGTCATATTTCTCAGTCATCAATGACCATTGCCATGCGGAACCTGGAAGAAGCATTAGACGTGCAGCTATTTGTACGTTATCCCAAAGGTGTGAAGCTCACCGCTGAGGGCGAGCGCTTTCTGGCACATGCCTGCAACATCATCAACAGTAGCCACTCGGCTATTGACGCCCTGCATGACAGGAGCGAAATTCTCACCGGCACAGTGCGCATAGGCATTGCCGAAACGCTCTCTGCCTATCTTATTCCGGATATACTCAACGATATTGAACGACGTTTCCCTTTGCTGGAGATCGTGTTTTATGAAGCCACTGCACCGGAACTGGTACAGGCTCTACGGGAACAAAAGGTCGATTTTTGCCTGCTTCTGACCTCAAATATCAACCATGATAACGACCTGGAGATTGAAACATTTATTCGTTCACAGCGCCGCCTGTGGACGTCTATTGGGCATCCGCTACAGAGCCAGGCATCGATCCGTTTAATAGACGTCGAGAAACTACCATTTTTACTGCTGGAAACCGATAAGTACCCTGACGTAATCATCGATTACTGGCAGCAGCGTGGCTATACGCCCAATATCAGTTTTCGCAGCAACTCTTTTGAAGCAATAAGAAGTCTGGTTGCAAAAGGCAGAGGGATAACCATTTTATCCGACCTGGTGTATCGCCCGTGGTCACTGGATGGTCTGCGCGTCATGCACAGAACGATTGATGATTTTATTACTTACATGGATGTCGGGACGGTAAAAAAAGCCGCCCGACCGTTGACGCCAGAGGCGGTAAAAGTCATTGATTTTTTACGTCAGGCCGTTACCCGCCTCGACAAACCATTTTGAGGATTTTATCTCTGCGGCAATTCGGCAATACGCTCCACCATCATCAGAATATCTTCTCGCTGCAGCGGTTTTTTATCCGTGACAAAATGCAGCGTCATTCCTTCAATAAACGCATCCAGCGCCCGCGCCGTAACCGGATCAAACCACTGCTCTAACGTTTGTTGGCTGCGTAGCATCCAGTTCTGCATCACCGTTTTCAACGCTGGTTTACGGCTGGCGAAAGCATACAGCTGATACATGAGCTCCATATTATCAGGCGTTGTGACCTGGGAGCCGTAAATCATATCGGTAATCGCATGGCAGGCCGCCTGCGCATCAGCAACGTCGGCAAAAAAATCCTGGTACTGCTGAGACATAGTATGCGTAAAACAGCTGAATGCCTCCAACAGCAGATCATCTATTCCTGCAAAATAATAGGTCATTGAGCCCAGTGGCACCTCGGCAATCATAGCGATTTTACGGTGTGTAACCCCATGAATACCATGGATTACTATCGCCTTAAGGGTGGCCTGAACTATTTTTTCCCGCCGCTGCGGATCGTTTGCACGTCGCACTGCATTTCCTCTTCTTGCATTTGTGTACAAATGTACACAACCTTGCTAATGTTGTCTTCTTTCCTCTTTTCTTTGGCTCGAATTCATGACTGGCATCTCATCACGCAAAGCCTTAAGACGTCGCACCTGGGCGCTGTTCACGTTCTTCTTTTTACCAGGATTATTAATGGCCTCCTGGGCAACGCGTACCCCTGCCATCAGAGATATTCTCTCCATCTCTACCGCCGAAATGGGCGCGGTGCTGTTTGGACTCTCTATTGGTTCGATGAGTGGCATTCTTTGTTCGGCCTGGCTGGTGAAACGATTTGGCACGCGCAAAGTGATCCGCACTACCATGTCATGTGCGGTCATTGGGATGGCTATCCTCAGCGTGGCGCTCTGGCTGCATTCCGCCTGGCTTTTCGCATTTGGTCTGGCCGTGTTTGGCGCCAGCTTTGGCGCAGCAGAAGTGGCCATCAACGTCGAAGGTGCGGCGGTTGAACGCGAAATGAATAAAACCGTGCTGCCGATGATGCATGGTTTTTACAGCCTGGGAACGCTGGCGGGCGCAGGAGTCGGGATGATGCTTACCGCCTTCAGCGTCCCGGCAAACGCGCATATTCTGCTGGCGGCGCTGGTAGCTATCACTCCTATCTTTATCGCCATCAAAGCAATTCCTGAGGGTACGGGTAAAAATGCCGCTGATGGTTCTCCCTCCGGTGAAAAAGGACTGCCTTTTTATCGCGATATCCAGTTATTGCTAATTGGCGTCGTGGTGCTCGCAATGGCATTTGCTGAAGGTTCCGCCAACGACTGGCTTCCGCTGCTGATGGTGGACGGTCATGGGTTTAGCCCAACATCAGGCTCTCTGATTTATGCCGGATTTACGCTGGGCATGACCGTTGGCCGCTTTACTGGCGGCTGGTTCATCGACCGCTACAGCCGCGTCATGGTGGTGCGCGCCAGTGCGCTGATGGGCGCTCTCGGGATTAGCCTGATTATTTTTGTCGACAGCTCTTGGGTGGCGGGTGTTTCCGTTATTTTGTGGGGACTCGGTGCATCACTCGGCTTCCCGCTGACCATTTCAGCCGCCAGCGACACCGGCCCCGATGCACCAACCCGCGTCAGCGTTGTCGCAACAACCGGCTATCTGGCGTTCCTGGTTGGACCGCCGCTGCTGGGCTACCTGGGTGAACACTACGGCCTGCGCAGCGCTATGCTGGTGGTGCTGGCGCTGGTGCTCGTTGCCGCCATCGTCGCGAAAGCGGTGGCGAAACCGGATCTCAAAAATACCACGGTGATGGAGAACAGCTAATGAGTATCAAATTAATTGCGGTCGACATGGATGGCACATTTTTAAGTGACCAAAAAACCTATAACCGTGAGCGCTTTATGGCGCAATACCGCCAGATGAAAGAACAAGGGATCCGCTTTGTGGTCGCCAGCGGCAATCAATATTATCAGTTGATTTCCTTTTTCCCCGAACTGGCCAGTGAGATCTCATTTGTTGCCGAAAACGGCGGTTGGGTAGTCAGTGAAGGTGAAGATGTTTTTAACGGCGAACTGGCAAAGGATGATTTCCAGGCCATCGTTGAACATCTGCTCACCCGTACGGACATTGATATTATTGCCTGTGGTAAAAGCAGCGCCTACACGCTGAAGCAGTACAGCGATGAACATAAAGCTGTTTCCGCCATGTATTATCATCGTCTCGAATTTGTAGATAATTTTGATAATCTTAACGACGTTTTCTTCAAGTTCGGGCTGAATATTTCCGACGACAGAATCCCACAGGTGCAGGCCGATCTCCACGAGGCGATTGGCGACATTATGGTGCCGGTGCATACCGGCTACGGCAGCATCGATTTAATTATTCCCGGCGTGCATAAGGCAAATGGTCTGCGGCTGCTGCAACAACGCTGGAATATTAACGACGATGAGGTTGTTGTGTTTGGCGATGGCGGAAATGATATTGAGATGCTGCGCCAGGCGGGATTTAGTTTTGCAATGGCCAACGCCCATGAGCCGGTTATTAAGGCGGCGAAATATCGCGCGGGATCGAACAACGAAGAGGGCGTCCTGGATATTATCGACCGCGTGTTAAAGAATGAAGCACCGTTTACGCATTAACGCCTCAGCACAGACGGCAACAAAATGATGGCATGATCTATTCATAATCCGCCTCAAATTAACCCACTGGATTATTACTTCCAGTGAATATTTCAGGTGAGCGGATTATGAAGAAAAGTGTACTGATGGCGACATTGTTGCTGGGTTTTGCAGGGTCAGTATTTGCACAAAGCGTTACCGTTGATGTACCAAGCGGTTATAAAGTGGTGATCGTGCCCTCTTCCGTCAGCGTGCCGCAGGCGGTCAACGTGACTACTGCGCCACAAACGGTGTATGTTGCCCCGGCACCTGCCCCGGCTCCTGTTTATCGCGCACATCCTTATGCGCGACATGTTGCCAGCGTCGGTGAAGGCATGATCATCGAACATCAGATTGACGATCACCACTAAGTTTCTGCCAGGCCCGGGCAACCGGGCTTTAGCCTTCCCGGGAATCCCCTACCCGTTTATCTTTCAGGAAGATCACCATCAGAATCAGCCACAGCACGCCGCTGGCCAGATTGAACAAGCTGAACAAGCCGTTGCCTCCCAGCAGATAAGCGTGTTTACTCAGCTCGATACCAACGGTAAAAATCAGCATCTGCAGCATACCCATTGCGGCAGAAACTGTACCTTTACTCATTTCACTGGCAAACAGCGTCAGGCGCACCAGCCCCGCATTCGCCACGCCAATGCCAAACGCATAGATACTCAAACCCGCCGTCATCCATAGATATGCATGAGATGACACCACCGTGGCCGCAGCGGCAATAATCAGGCCAACGGCAATTGGCCAGCCGCCCATGATAATCAGCGAACGCACGGTTTTTCGCGAAGTCAGACGCGCCAGCACCAGGTTACCGGCAATCAGCGCACCAAAAATCGGCACCTGCAACAGGCCATATTCGTAACTACTGAGATGTTCTCCGCTGATGATAATAATCGGAGATTGCGCAATCCACGCCAGTAACGGCAGGCTGACAAAACCCAACGCCAGTGCGCCTGCAACGAAACGCACGTTCCTTAGCACCAACTTATAATCCTTGCCCAGCTCTTTAATGGACAGCTTTTCACCCAGCCGGGTTGCCGTTTCCGGCATCGCGCGTTGCAGACCAAAAAAGGAGATGGCCGCCAGAGCAGCAAACAGGATAAACATCCCTTCCCACGGCAGAACATGTACCCAAGCTGCGCCTACCAACGGACCCAGCAACGGCGCAATCAGCGCCACGTTTGCCATCAGCGCGGTAATTTTTATGCAGACCGCTTCTTCAAAGGACTCCTGAATGGCGGCGTAACCCACCGCACCAATAAAGCACAGGCTTATCCCCTGCAAAAAACGCAGGAAAGTAAATTGCTCAATATTCTGTGCAAGCAGGGTCGCAAGGCAGGTCACGATGAACCAGAGCACGCCGGTTAACATCACCGGACGACGCCCAACACGATCCGATAGCGGTCCTAATAACCACTGTAAAAACATGCCGCCAGCCAGATAGGCGGTCATGGATGTGGGTACCCAATCTATTCCGGCATTGTATTGCTCCACCACCGCCAACATTCCAGGCTGGATCATATCGTTGCCGATATAAGTAGAGAATTCGTAAAGCACCAGACAGAGAGGGAAAAGTAATGCCTGACGCCCCAAACGGGCGCCTGAAGATAAACGGTTCTGCATGCAGTCTCTTAGCTATAGAAAAATCGCGCAAAGTGTAATAAATGCGCCGTACTGGTGATAGTGAATTATGTGATTTGAAAGCAAAATGCGCACATTTTTACATTCATTTGCTCAAGAAGATTTTGCTTTAAGGTTAATTTAAGTTGAGACCGCTATCATGCTCAATAAGTCTCATTAATTGTCTTAAAAATAGTCATTTAGCAGACAAATAAGACAAGACCGCTTTTTATCCCGTGAAAGCAATTTTATGCTCTCGCTCCCATGGGTCTTTTTAACGATTACACTGAGTCTGGACGTTATGCTGGAAAATCTGAACAACTCACTTTTTTACCTGATCAATGCAACACCCGACTCTGCGCAATGGGCAATTTCGCTCGCCATTTTCATTGCCAAAGATCTGATCAGCATTGTGCCGCTGTTAGCCGTTGTGCTCTGGCTATGGGGACCTCGCGGTCAGGTTACGCTCCAGCGCCAGTTGGTCATCAAAATGGCCATTGCGTTGATAGTTGGTCTGACGATTTCCTGGCTGATGGGACATCTGTTCCCTCACGATCGCCCGTTTGTAAACCACATTGGTTACAACTTTCTGCATCATGCGGCAGATGACTCTTTCCCGAGTGACCACGGTACGGTTATCTTTACCTTTGCACTGGCCTTCCTGTTCTGGCATCGCCTGTGGACGGGCGCTCTGCTGATGGTCGTTGCCGTGGCGATTGCCTGGTCGCGGGTTTACCTTGGCGTACACTGGCCGCTGGATATGCTGGGCGGATTACTGGCTGGGTTGATCGGCTGTCTGAGCGCCCAGATGATCTGGCAGCGCTTTGGCGCGACCCTGTACCTCGGCTTGCAAACTTGCTATCGCGCCTGCTTCGCCCTCCCCATCCGTAAAGGTTGGGTACGTGACTAACCCACGGTAAAAAGAGTAGTATTAAGCGCGAAACTGAGCACTTATTCTATTCTCCAGGGGAACTATGGAAACTCGACGCGACGAGCGTATTGGTCAATTACTGCAGGCGCTGAAACGCAGCGATAAATTACACCTCAAAGAAGCCGCAACGTTGCTGGGCGTGTCTGAGATGACCATTCGTCGCGACCTGAATAATCATGATGCTCCCGTCGTACTGCTCGGGGGCTATATTGTTCTGGAACCCCGCAGCGCTAACCATTATTTAATCAGCGATCAAAAATCCCGTCTGGTTGATGAAAAACGTCGCGCCGCCCAGCTGGCGGCGAGTCTCGTGCAGGCGCATCAGACCATCTTTTTCGATTGCGGTACTACCACGCCGTGGATCATTGAAGCGATCGACAATGAACTGCCCTTCACCGCAATCTGCTACTCGTTGAATACGTTTCTGGTGCTGCAGGAAAAACCGCAGTGCCGCGTCATTCTGTGTGGTGGCGAATTCCATGCCAGTAACGCGATTTTTAAACCGCTCGACTTCCAGGAAACGCTGAACAATCTCTGTCCGGATATCGCCTTTTATTCCGCGGCAGGCGTTCATATCGAGAAAGGCGCGACCTGTTTTAATCTGGAAGAACTGCCGGTGAAGCACTGGGCAATGTCGATGGCGCAGCATCACGTTTTGGTGGTCGATCACAGCAAGTTTGGCAAGGTGCGACCTGCGAGGATGGGGGAATTAAAACGCTTTGATACCATTATCAGTGATAACCGCCCTGACGATGAGTATGTCGAGTACGCTAAAGCGCAACGTATCACGCTGAAGTATTAAGAGATACTGCCGGACGGCGATTGCGCCATCCGGCAATAGGTAAGATTAAGAGAACCAACCACCAAACCACTGGTGGAATTTCATCATCACAAAGTCCCACATGCGGCTAAAGAAACCACCCTCTTGCACATCTTCCATCACCATCAACGGACGTTGCTCAATGGATTTTCCGTTCAACTGAAAGTCGATAGTGCCCACAACCTGACCTTTCTTCAGCGGTGCAGTTAGCTGTGGTTCAGTCAGGGTAAAGCTGGCCTTCAGGTTTTTGAGCTGGCCACGCGGGATGGTCACAGAACCACCTTCTCCGGCACCCAAATTCACTTCACTCTTATCGCCAAACCATACGCGCTGAGTAACGAAAGTCGCATCCGGCTTGATCGGCGTAACGGTTTCAAAGAAGCGGAAGCCCCAGGTCAGCAGCTTTTCTGACTCATTAAAACGAATGCGATCGGTTTTCGCCCCCAGCACCACGGAGATCAGGCGCATATCGCCCTGGGTCGCGGAAGCCACCAGGTTGTATCCCGCCCCGGCAGTGGTCCCGGTTTTCATACCATCCACGTTCAGGTTGGTGCTCCACAACAGACGGTTGCGGTTCGGTTGACGAATTTTATTGAAGGTAAATTCTTTCTCTTTGTGAATAGCATACTCTTCCGGCACATCGTGAATTAACGCCTTCCCGAGCAGCGCCATATCACGTGCGGTACTGAACTGTCCTGCCGCATCCAGACCGTGCACCGTCTGGAAAGTAGTGTTGGTCAGCCCCAGTTTTTTCGCATAGCCGTTCATCAGACCAATAAAGGATTCTTGGCTGCCGGCAACGTAATCAGCGAGTGCAATACACGCATCGTTACCTGACTGAATGATAACGCCTTTATTCAGATCTGATACCGCAACCTGATCGCCGGGCTTGAGGAACATCACCGACGAACCGCGCAGGGCTGGATTACCGGTCGCCCAGGCGTCTTTGCCCACGGTGACCATGTCGTTGAGGTTAATTTTTCCGGCCTTCAGCGCCTGCCCAACCACATAGCTGGTCATGATTTTGGTCAGACTGGCAGGATCCAGTTTCTCATCAGCATTACCTTCCGCCAGCACCTTGCCACTGGCGTAATCCATCAGAATCCACGCGCGCGCGTCCACGCTCGGCGGGGCCGTCGGTTGCTCCGCCGCCTGTACGGTCGGCGCCAAAAGGATTAAGAGTGCAGAACCTGCAGCAAAGCTGCGAAGTGAAGAGAAGTATTGCGTCATAAATGCCACCCGAGTATCCATTCCAAAAAACCACGTCATACCACACCGTGTTTACACAAAACCAGCCAAGCGACCTCGACCAACCCATGCAGAAAAAGTCTGATGGATGACGTGTAAAATAAGTGCGGTGAGTAATAACGCACTAATGAGCTTAAAGAAACCGTAAGTTGGTAAAGTTTTTAAAGTTTATGCAATAACGCCGCGCTGCGCTGCTCCTGGCACGATTTTTTTAGACTTTGTTGCGTAAATATTAGGTTTACCCCACCATGTGAGCTAGTCAGATGGCATCTGCAGCCATAAAGCTGCTCAATTAATTTGCGGGGTTACTATGATTACACTGTGGGGTCGCAATAACTCGACCAACGTAAAAAAAGTATTGTGGACGCTCGAGGAACTGGAACTGCCGTATAACCAAATTCTGGCGGGCGGACAGCATGGCGGTAACCGCGATGCCGACTATCTGGCACTAAACCCGAACGGACTGGTCCCGTTGCTACGCGATGATGAAACGGACGTTGTGCTGTGGGAATCCAATACCATTGTCCGCTATCTGGCCGCTCAGTACGGACAAAAACGTTTGTGGATTGACGCACCGGCCGCGCGCGCCGTCGGCGAAAAATGGATGGACTGGACAAATCAGACGCTAAGCCCTGCGCATCGGGTTATCTTATTTGGCCTGGTCAGAACACCTGCCGATCAGCGCGATCTAGCGGCCATTGAGGCCAGTAAGCAAGTTTGCGATAACCTGTTTGCCATTCTGGATAACGCGCTGGCAGACCAGTCATGGTTCTCCGGGGCTGAATTTGGCACGGCGGATATCGCTGTGGCACCGTTTATCTATAACCTGTTCAACGTTGGCCTGAGCTGGACCCCGCGCCCGCATCTGGAACGCTGGTATCAGCAACTGACCGAGCGCCCGGCGTTTCAAAAAATCGTGATGATCCCGGTCAGCTAAACAAATCAGGGACTCACTTTTAGTAATTCCCCGTCGGACTCGTCGGTTAACACGTACATATAACCATCTGGTCCGACGCGCACATCACGGATCCGTTGCCCCCTTTCCTGCAACAGACGACCATCCTCAGTGACCGTATTCTCTTTAACGCTCAGTACGATCACTTCTTTATCTTTCAACGCGCCGATGAACAACTTCTGCCGCCACTGTGGAAAGGTATCACTATTATAAAAAGCCATTCCGCTGACCGCTGGCGACTTTTCCCAGTAAAAGATGGGTTGTTCCGTGCCAGCAACAATTTGACCTTTTGCTTCGGGAATTTTCAAACCACTGTAGTTAACACCCCAGGTCGCGATAGGCCAACCGTAGTTTTTCCCTTTCTCGGGGATATTAATTTCATCGCCTCCGCGTGGGCCATGCTCATTGAGCCACAACACATCACTCCACGGATTCATCGCCATACCCTGCGGGTTGCGGATGCCATACGACCAAATCTCTGCCCGCGCTCCCTCCATGTTCACAAACGGATTATCCGGTGGAATTTTGCCCTCATCGGTCAGTCGTACGACCTTGCCCTGCAGCTTATCCAAATCCTGAGCAGTTGAACGTTGGTTATTCTCACCAAGGCCGATAAACAGATAGCCGTTTCCATCAAATACCAGACGTCCACCAAAATGGTTTCCGGTAGAGAGCTTTGGCTGTTGGCGAAAAACGGTCTGAAATTCTTGCAGGTGTTTGAGATCGTCACTCAATCGCCCGTAGCCTACCGCGGTGCCCGCTTTGCCTTCACTGTCAGCTTCCGCGAAGCTTAACCACACCCGGCGGGATCGTTCAAAGTCCGGAGCTAACACCACATCAAGCAATCCGCCCTGACCATTCGCCCAGACTTTTGGTACGCCGGTCAGCGGGTCGGAAAGCCCTTTATCAGGCTGCCAGAGTCGAAGCTGTCCACCTTTGAGCGTAATGAGCATACCCCGGTTATCGGGTAAAAAAGCCAGTGACCATGGGTGATCGAGTTTGGTTTGCAGCACTTCCACTTTTACCGCGACGGCATAAGAGGAAAATAGCGCAAGTGGGATAGCACAGAGAAAGAGTCGACGCATAACACCTCCTTAATGGCTCTGCATAAAGCGTAGCCAGCAAGGGGAATCACCCCGTCATATTTACATAATCTTAACGAAAAGGGGGAGTGCCCTCCCCCTGATTCAGACGTGTTCCAGCGTTGGGTAAGATTGCAAACTCTGGATACTCAGCGTCAGCGTTGTCAGGCAGTTTTCCAGTTTCTCTGCGTTAACGGCGATAAACGTTGGACAATCATGGTGTCCACTCATAAGACAAACAGCGGCGGCGGCTAACGCCCCTTCAGCACGATGAAGGGCATTCCACTCTTCCTGATCAAGATGCATACCGTGAAGCTGTGATTGTTCGTGCAATTCGCGATTCAGTGCAAAAAAATTATCACGCAGACGATCGCTCTCGCTGACTGACATGTAGCCTTTCGCTTTTCTCAACTGCAGATAAGCGGCAAGTTCGATACGGGCGTTTATCAATTTGTTGAGAAGATCGGTTCTCAGTCTGTCAACAACCATACTTTGTTCCTCCTCTTTCCAACTATGGTGCAACTTAATAGTATGGTTATTTTTTGAACAAAGTCATGTCCAGGATCAACCCATCACCTAAAATTAACATAATTTACAAATAATCTTTAATTCCGCACCCAGCAGGCCGCTGATGATTTGAGATTGCGATACAATTTTTGTTCAGAACTCTGTAGAATCCCTGCCCTGAATATTCCAATAACTGAACACTTTTTACGCTATGAGCAATGTAACCCACCAGCCGAAAATCGGCTTTGTCTCCCTCGGCTGCCCGAAAAACCTCGTCGATTCTGAGCGCATCCTGACCGAACTTCGTACCGAAGGCTATGATGTCGTGCCAAGCTACGACGACGCGGATATGGTTATCGTTAATACCTGCGGCTTTATCGACAGTGCGGTTCAGGAATCCCTGGAAGCAATCGGCGAAGCGCTTAACGAAAACGGCAAGGTGATCGTCACCGGTTGTCTGGGCGCGAAAGTCGATCAGATCCGTGAAGTCCACCCGAAGGTACTGGAAATCACCGGGCCGCATAGCTACGAGCAGGTTCTGGAGCACGTTCACCATTACGTACCCAAACCAAAGCATAATCCGTTCCTGAGCCTGGTTCCTGAGCAGGGTGTCAAGCTGACTCCGCGCCATTACGCCTATCTGAAGATTTCTGAAGGCTGTAATCACCGCTGTACGTTCTGCATTATTCCATCCATGCGCGGCGATCTGGTGAGCCGTCCGATTGGCGACGTCCTCAGCGAAGCCAAGCGTCTGGTCGATGCGGGCGTGAAAGAGATTCTGGTAATCTCTCAGGATACCTCTGCGTACGGTGTGGATGTGAAACACCGGACCGGTTTCCATAACGGCGAGCCGGTCAAAACCAGCATGGTTGATCTGTGCGAACAGTTATCAAAACTGGGGATCTGGACGCGCCTGCATTACGTCTACCCCTACCCGCACGTTGATGACGTGATCCCGCTGATGGCAGAAGGGAAAATCCTGCCGTATCTGGACATCCCGTTACAGCATGCCAGCCCGCGTATTCTTAAACTGATGAAACGCCCAGGCTCCGTAGACAGACAGCTGGCGCGCATCAAACAGTGGCGTGAAATCTGCCCTGAACTGACGCTGCGCTCCACCTTCATTGTTGGTTTCCCGGGTGAAACGGAAGAAGACTTCCAAATGTTGCTCGACTTCCTGAAGGAAGCACGTCTGGATCGCGTGGGCTGCTTTAAATACAGCCCGGTAGAAGGCGCTGGCGCTAATGACCTGCCGGATCAAATCCCGGAAGAGGTGAAAGAAGAACGCTGGAACCGCTTTATGCAATTGCAACAGCAGATCTCTGCTGAACGTTTGCAAGAGAAAGTGGGCCGCGAGATTCTGGTTATCGTTGATGAAGTTGACGAAGAAGGCGCAATTGGTCGTAGCATGGCTGATGCTCCGGAAATCGACGGCGCGGTATACCTGAATGGTGAAACCAAGGTGAAACCTGGTGATATCATCCGCGTGAAGGTCGAAAACGCAGATGAATACGATCTGTGGGGTTCACGCGTTTAATTAAGCGTAACTCAACCGTAGGCCGGATAAGGCATTACGTCTTATCCGGCCTGTGATTTATCCTTTTATCTTCGGGTCCAGCGCGTCGCGCAGACCATCTCCCAGTAAGTTAAACGCCAGCACCGTCAGAAATATCGCTACCGCCGGGAAAATCGCCACGTGCGGCGCGATCACCATGTCAGCGCGCGCTTCATTAAGCATTGCCCCCCACTCCGGCGTCGGCGGCTGTGCGCCTAATCCCAGAAATGACAGGCTCGCGGCAGAGATGATCGACGTGCCGATTCGCATGGTAAAAAAGACCACGATCGATGAAACCGTACCCGGCAGGATATGGTTAAAAATGATGGTCGTATCGCTGGCACCAATACTGCGCGCAGACTCAATAAACGTCTGTTGCTTCAGCACCAGTGTATTTCCGCGCACCAGGCGCGCGAAAGCAGGAATGGAGAAAATGGCCACGGCGATAATCACGTTCGCAATGCCGCTGCCCAGCACGGCGACCACGGCTATCGCCAGCAGAATGCCGGGAAAGGCGAACAGCACATCGCAGATACGCATAATCAGCCGATCCCACCAACCTTCGTAGTATCCCGCCAGCAGCCCCAGCACTGTGCCAATCGCCGCGCCAATAAACACGGCAAAAACCCCCGCCGCCAGCGAGATTTGCGCGCCAACCAGCACGCGGCTAAAGATATCTCGTCCCAGAGAATCGACACCAAACCAGTGCAGCATCGACGGCCCATCATTCAAACGGTCATAATCGAAGTAATTTTCGGCATCAAATGGCGTCAGCCAGCGGGCAAAAATCGCGACCATGATCAGGAGCAATACAAACAGCCCAGCGAACATCGCCATGTGCTGTCGACGGAAACGACGCCAGAACTCATGCCACGGTGTGCGTATCTGCTCTGGCTTAACAAGGGGCATTGCATTCAAAATCGCCTGTCGGCGCCAGTTAAAAAATCGCATCCTTACTTGTACCTGATAGCCGGATTAATGGCGGCGTAAAGCACATCCACCACTAAGTTGATAAGAATAAACTCCAGAGAAAACAACAGTACCTCGGCCTGAATCACCGGATAGTCGCGCATTTCGACGGAGTCCACCAGCAGTCGCCCAAGCCCAGGCCAGTTGAACACCTTCTCAACCACGATTGATCCACCAAGCAAAAAGCCAAACTGTAGCCCCATCATGGTGACCACTGGGATCATCGCGTTACGCAGACCATGTTTTAACACCACCCAGGTCTCACTTACCCCTTTAGCCCGCGCGGTACGCATATAGTCTTCGCTGAGCACATCGACGAACGAGGCGCGGGTAAACCGGGCCAGCACCGCAGCCACCGCCGCGCCCAGAGTAATAGACGGGAGGATATAGTGCAGCCAGGTGTCAGCGCCAACGGTTGGCAACCAGCCAAGTTCAACGGAGAATATCTGCATGAGCAGCATGCCAAGCGCAAACGCCGGGAACGAGATCCCGGTAACCGCCAGCGTCATACTCAACCTGTCCGGCCAGCGATTGCGCCATACGGCTGCAATGATCCCCGCCGTCATACCAAATAACACAGCCCATGCCATACTCGCAATTGTCAGCCATAACGACGGCATAAAACGGCTGGCTATCTCTTCGGAAACCGGACGACGAGAAACCATCGACGTGCCAAAATCGCCTTGCAACACGTTGGTCATGTAATGCCAGAACTGAATATGCAGCGGTTGGTCCAGACCCAGCTGCTTGCGTACCAGTTCAATCACCTCGGCGTCAGCTTCCGGTCCGGCAATCAGCCGGGCCGGATCGCCGGGTAGCAGGTGAACAAATAAAAACACCAGCACCGCAACAATCAATAGCGTTGGGATCAACCCCAGCAGGCGCTTGAAAACATAGTTAAGCATCACGCTCCCTTCGCCGGCCCCTGGTTAGCGGGGCCGAATGAATAGCTTATTTTAAATCCGCATCATCAAAGCTAAATCCGGTGTCCGGCATAATCCAGAACCCGGTCAATCTGGTGCTGTGCGCCGAAATCAGTTTTTCCACTACCAGTGGGATCCACGGCGACTCTTTCCAGATAATATCCTGCGCATCCTTGTACAGCTTCGCTTTCTGCGCTGGATCGTTAGTTTGCAAGGCCGCCGCTAAATCACTGTCCACCTGCTTATTGCTATAGAACGCCGTATTAAACAGCGTTGGCGGCCAGTTTTGTGATGCAAACAGCGGTGACAGCGCCCAGTCCGCTTCCCCCGTAGAGGCAGACCAGCCGGTGTAGAACATCCGCACCCCGCTCTCTTTCTGCGCTTTACCCTCGACTTCCGCCGCGCGCTGGCCGGCATCCATCGCTGTTACCTGAGCCTTAACTCCCACCTGCGCCAGCTGCTGCTGGGTAAATTGCAGCACTTTCTGCGCGGTACTGTGATTATGTGAAGACCATAGCGTGGTGGTAAAACCGTTCGGATAACCTGCTTCTTTCAGAAGTTCGCGCGCTTTCGCCGGGTCGTATGGCCATGGCGTATAGCTTTGCGCGTAAGCTATCGATGGAGGAAGAACGCCCGTTGCTGGCGTGGCATAACCCGCAAACGCCACTTTCACCAGCGCCTGACGGTTGATGGCATAATTCAACGCCTCGCGCACCTTCGGATTATCGAACGGTTTTTGTGTGACGTTCATGCTGATGTAACGCTGCATAATAGACGGACTGGCCACCAGTTCCAGGTTTTTATTCTTCGCCAGTAACGCAGCCTGCTCGTAAGGGATCGGGAAGGCAAACTGCGCTTCCCCGGTCTGCAGCATGGCCGCACGCGTGTTGTTGTCGGTCACCGGACGCCAGGTAATCGTATCCAGCTTTGGCAGCCCTTGCTGCCAGTAACCCGCGAACTTCTTAACCTTCACAAAATCTGTCTGATTCCAGGTATCAAGCTGGTACGGCCCGGTCCCCACAGGGTGGAAACCGATCTCCTTACCGTATTTCTCCAGCGCGGCGGGAGAAATCATTGCCGTTGCCGGATGCGCCAGAATATTGATAAAGGCAGAGAACGGCTGTTTCAGCGTAATCTTCACCGTTGACGGATCTACAACCTCGGTTTTATCGATATTCTTATACAGGTTGTAGCGTTTCAGACGGTTTTCCGGATTGCTGGCGCGGTCGAGGTTGGCTTTAACCGCATCAGCGTTGAAGTCGGTGCCATCCTGAAATTTCACACCCTGACGCAGCTTAAGAGTGTAAGTCAGGCCGTCATCAGAAACCGTATAGCTCTCTGCCAGCACATTTTTCAGCTTCATCTCTTTATCAAGGCCAAACAGTCCCTGATAAAACGACTTCGCTACCGCCTGCGACAACGTGTCATTCGCGTCATAGGGGTCAAGCGTGGTGAAATTGGATCCTACCGCCACCACCACGTCTTTGGCGGCCCAGCCAGGCGATGCGGCCAGCGCAGAGGCTACTCCCACAGCAACCAGCCATTTCCGAGCAACAATTTTTGTCATGTTATTCTCCTTAAACCCTGCCTGCCTGTTATAAACGCGAAAGCGCATTTTCTGGTTGCCCACGCGCAACATAATGCCCCGGGCCAACTAACTGTAACGACACGGGGGAAATCTCTTCGCCGCGCTTGCGGATATTGCTGGGGATATCATCCGACAACAGCACACGCTGTGGTCGGTGATGCGATGGATCGGCAACCGGTACTGCCGCCATCAGTTTGCGCGTATACGGATGTTGCGGATTTTCAAACACCGCGCGTCGGGGGCCAATCTCAACGATTTGCCCGAGATACATTACCGCTACACGGTGACTGATCCGTTCCACCACCGCCATATCGTGAGAAATAAACAGATATGCGATACCCAATTCTCGCTGCAGGTCGAGCATCAGGTTGATGATTTGCCCGCGAATTGAAACATCCAGCGCCGAGACAGATTCATCGGCAATAATCACTTTGGGATTGAGTGCCAATGCCCGTGCAATACAGATACGCTGACGCTGACCGCCGGAAAACTCGTGCGGATAGCGCCAGGCATGCTCAGGCAACAATCCTACGCGTTCCAGCAGCCATGCAACCCGTTTTGACCCCGCATCACCCTGCAATAACCCATGCACCCGTAGCGGCTCCAGAATGGAATATCCCACCGTCTGACGTGGATCGAGCGAGGCATACGGATCCTGGAAGATAAACTGAATATCCCTACGCAGCGGCTGCAACTTGCTGGCAGCAAGGGTATCAATACGCTGTCCGTTGAAAATGATTTCCCCACGCTGAGACTCAACCAGGCGCAACAGCGCCCGCCCGGTGGTGGATTTCCCACAGCCCGACTCTCCCACCAGCGAGAGCGTTTCTCCCGGCCACAGGTCAAAGCTGACGTTTTCCACTGCATGCACCTCGCGAGTCACGCGATTTAGAATGCCGCTACGCAGAGGAAAACGCGTCACCAGGTTACGTACCTGCAAAATTGGCTCGCCTTCAACCACGGTATCCTGTTCGGTCTGTGGCTCTACATGGCTGGGATCGTGTAATGAAATAAGCGGGAAACGGCGCGGAAGTTCATGCCCGTTCATTGCCCCAAGCTGCGGCACGGCTGCCAGCAGCGCTTTAGTATAAGGATGCTGGGGAGTGTGAAAAATCTGCTCAACGCTGCCGGTTTCTACCGCCTCGCCCTGATACATCACCAGCACGCGGTCGGCAATATCCGCCACAACGCCCATATCGTGGGTAATAAAGATCACTCCCATCGACATATCCTGCTGCAACACTTTTATCAGTTGCAGGATCTGCGCCTGAATGGTGACATCCAGCGCGGTTGTCGGCTCATCAGCAATTAAAACCGCAGGGCGACACGACAGTGCCATGGCGATCATCACCCGCTGGCGCATACCGCCGGAAAGCTGGTGTGGATAACGCGATAAAATCGCCTTCGCCTCGGGGATACGCACCTGGTCGAGCATTCGCTTCGCTTCTACCATCGCCTCTTCATGACTGGCACCCTGGTGCAAGCGGATAGACTCGGCAATTTGCTCGCCCACGGTAAACACCGGATTAAGCGATGTCATAGGCTCCTGGAAGATCATCGCGATATCCGCACCGCGCACGTGACGCATTTGTGATGCGCTCTGTTCACCCAGCTCAATAACCTGTCGATTACGGCGTCGGAGGAGCATTTCATCGCAGCTCACCTCGCCGCCGGACTGTTCAATCAGACGCATCAGCGACAAGGCGGTCACCGACTTACCAGAACCAGACTCACCGACTATCGCCAGCGTTTCGCCACGCTTCAGGCGAAATGACAGATTGCGCACTGCGCTGACACGCTGCTGCTCCTGTTCAAAGGCAATATTCAGATTGCTGACTGCCAGCACATCGCTGGCATCAAGCTCATCACTGTGTGGCAACGCTATCTCCTTTTTCCCGATAAATACCGGTTGTTGGCGTATCACCTGCGTATCCCCAGGCGCGGTACATACCTTCGCTGTTAAACGGCAAAGCGACATTGCCCTCATGATCGATAGCAATTAAACCGCCGCTGCCGCCAAGCGCTGGTAATTTTTCCATCACTACGCGTTCACACGCTTCGGATAAACTCAGACCGCCGTAGTCCATCAACGCCGCAATGTCATAGGCCGCCAAAGCACGAATAAAGACTTCTCCGGTTCCGGTGCAGGAGACTGCCACACTTGCATTATTGGCATAACAGCCTGCGCCAACCAACGGACTGTCACCCACCCGCCCCGGTAATTTATTGGTCATCCCACCGGTGGATGTTGCTGCCGCCAGATTGCCAAACATATCTAATGCGACCGCACCCACGGTACCCATTTTGTTGTTTTCATCCAGCGGGCTCGCGCTATGGTCCAGCACCGTTTCACCCGCTGTTCGCGCCGCCAGAAGTTGAGCGTAGCGTTCTGGCGTCGAGAAAATATCCGCTGATACGCGCTCCATACCCTGCGCAATGGCAAAGTTTTCAGCCCCTTCACCTATCATCATGACGTGTGGACTGTGTTCCATTACCAGGCGTGCCGCGAGAATCGGGTTTCGCAGATGGCTGACCCCGGCGACAGCTCCCGCCTTAAGCGTGTTACCATCCATCACGCAGGCATCAAGTTCATGGGTTTCATCACGGGTATACACCGCGCCAATTCCGGCATTAAACAATGGACACTCTTCCAGCAGGCGCACGGCCTCGGTAACGACATCCAGTGCGCTACGACCGTCTTCAAGCATCCGCTGGCCGGTTTCAACGATATCCGACAGCGCCTGTATATAACGCAACTCTTGCTCCTGGCTCAGCTGCGAACGGGTGATAGCCCCTGCGCCGCCGTGAATTGCAATGACTGCTTTACCCATTTTATTCGTCCATTAGGTGGCAGGTACCGGGGTTATAAATATCAGAATTTCTGTGACTTATTGATTCGATTTTTGAATATAGAAAGATGCAGACGTCATGTAAAGGTTAAGGCCCGTACCTCACACCCCATCCCATCAGGTTATTTAGATGAGTTAATCAGAAAGGGGATCTTCCAACATCGTTGAATATATTATTCAAGCCGAACGGCAATCTGTTTTTTTGCATAAAACACAAAGCGTTCAACAGACTGCATAGACGCAGCCCAGTTCTTTTTAGTTAACCCCAGGTATTCCGCACGCGCGGCTTGCAGCGTGTCAGCATACTCAACGGGTAATTGCGGTATAAGCCAGGAGGCGGCTTCATCTTTAGCGACAATATTGCCCGTAACCACGCTGTACCAAATACGCGCCAGAGTGAGGATGATATTTCGCTCGTCACCCTCTAAATCGACCGTTTTCTGCCACATATCAAGAATATGCCGAAATGTTTGCACGACATCGCTAAAAGGAATGACGTTGAATAACGTCTCAGCGGCTTCACCGAACAACGCTACGCTGGCGCGCCTGGCCTGGGTCAGCAGGATGGAGAGATCAGGATCCACCTGTGTCGGTTCAACAATTCCCGCGCGAATATCGTCACGCAACCATTCGCCAAATTGCATTTCTCTTGACGGTGGGAATTGCCAGGGTACAAGTTGTGAATAGACCACGATGGTCACTTCCAGCGCCCGATATCTATCAACGCTACCAGGCGGGGCTGATATTTCCAGAAAACCCTGCATCAGATCATTTCTTTGCCGGGTATTAAGTGGCTGCCTAATGGTAACCAGTAAATCGATATCGCTTTGGGGCTTTAAGCCACCTTCAACAGCAGAGCCATACAAATGAACAGCAACCAGATCGCCCTCGATAATCCGCGCAATCAGTGCACTGGCGGCATTCACCTGTCGTCGAATTGAATCCGGGATAGTCGCAGACATTTAGCCTCCTGGAGAAAAAGCAGAAATCATGAGTCTATACTGCATCTTTCCTGTAGCGCTAATCTCTGGCAGAAAACCTGTATCAGATCTGATCCTAAGCCTGAGGTAGCATACTGTCCGCGTCCATTTTCTGACATAATGAGCGGATTCGATTTTGCCCCGCAGGAGTCTTCTCATGGAATTTACCGCCGGACTGATGCCGCTTGAAACGGCTCTTTCTCAGATGCTTTCGCGTATTACCCCACTCACCGCCGTCGAAACGCTGCCGCTGGTTCAATGCTTTGGCCGCATTCTGGCCACCGACGTCGTCTCCCCGATTGATGTGCCGGGATTCGATAACTCGGCAATGGATGGCTATGCGGTGCGATTAGCCGATTTACAATCAGACCAGCCTCTTGCGGTGGCTGGCAAAGCCTTTGCTGGACAGCCATTCCACGGCGAGTGGCCTGCGGGAACCTGCATCCGTATTATGACCGGAGCCCCGGTGCCTGCCGGTTGTGAAGCCGTGGTAATGCAGGAGCAAACGGAACAAACTGACGACGGTGTGCGTTTTACCGCCGACGTCCGCAGCGGACAAAATATTCGTTTGCGCGGTGAAGATATTGCAAACGGCGCGGTGGTATTCCCCACAGGAACTCGTCTGACAACCGCCGAGCTTCCCGTGCTAGCTTCGCTCGGTATTGCCGAGGTCCCCGTTGTGCGTAAAGTCCGCGTGGCGTTGTTCTCCACCGGTGATGAGCTGCAATTGCCGGGTCAGCCGCTGGGTGACGGGCAGATTTATGACACAAACCGTCTGACCGTTCACCTGATGCTGCAGCAGTTGGGCTGCGAGGTGATCAACTTAGGAATTATTCGCGACGATCCCAACGCGCTGCGGGCCGCATTTACCGAAGCCGACAGCCAGGCCGACGTCGTCATCAGCTCTGGTGGCGTTTCGGTAGGCGAAGCGGATTACACCAAAACCATTCTGGAAGAGCTGGGAGAAATTGCCTTCTGGAAGCTGGCCATCAAACCCGGTAAACCGTTCGCCTTTGGCAAACTGAGCAACAGCTGGTTTTGCGGCCTGCCGGGTAACCCGGTGTCTGCTGCCCTCACCTTTTATCAACTGGTACAACCGCTGCTGGCGAAACTCAGCGGCAACACCGCCTGTGGGTTGCCTCCGCGCCAGCGCGTACGCACCGCTTCACGCCTGAAGAAAACGCCAGGGCGTCTGGATTTTCAGCGTGGTGTATTGCAGCGTACCGCGGAAGGCGAACTGGAAGTCACTACCACCGGGCACCAGGGCTCGCATATTTTTAGCTCCTTTAGCCAGGGCAACTGCTTTATTGTGCTGGAGCGCGATCGCGGTAACGTTGAGGCCGGAGAATGGGTTGAAGTTGAGCCATTTAACGCACTGTTTGGAGGCCTGTAATGGCAGAACTCAGCGACCAGGAGATGATGCGCTATAACCGGCAAATCATTCTGCGCGGCTTCGATTTCGAAGGTCAGGAAGCGCTCAAAGATGCGCGGGTACTGGTCGTTGGTCTGGGGGGACTGGGATGTGCTGCAACCCAGTACCTTGCTGGTGCTGGCGTCGGGCATTTAACCCTGCTCGACTTTGACACGGTATCCGTGTCAAACCTCCAACGCCAGACGCTGCACAGCGATGCAACCGTAGGGCAACCAAAAGTGATATCCGCCCGTGACGCGCTAACGCGGATTAACCCTTATATCGTCATTACGCCGGTGAATGCGCTGCTGGACGATAGCGAGATTCACGCGCTTATTGCCGAACATGATTTGGTGCTGGACTGTACGGATAACGTCAGCATCCGCAATCAGCTGAATGCCGGATGCTATGCCGCCAGAGTTCCGCTGGTTTCCGGTGCAGCAATTCGCATGGAAGGGCAAATTACCGTCTTTACGTATCAGGAAGGCGAGCCCTGCTACCGTTGCCTGAGCCGTCTGTTCGGTGAAAACGCCCTGACCTGCGTAGAAGCCGGAGTGATGGCCCCGCTGATCGGCGTGATCGGCTCGTTACAGGCAATGGAAGCCATTAAGCTGCTGGCAAACTACGGTAAACCGGCATCCGGAAAAATCGTCATGTACGATGCCATGACCTGCCAGTTTCGCGAAATGAAGCTGATGCGTAATCCGGGGTGCGAGGTCTGCGGGCAATAAACGAAAGCCCCGGCGGCGTTTGTTATCCGGGGCTGAATTAATATACGTTCAATACGTCAGTGATTTAACGTCATCTTCAGAAAGCCCAGTAATCCTCACGATGACCGCCCGTGGGAGACCATCGTCCAGCATTGAGTGAGCAATGCGTAACGCTTCCTCGCGGCGGCCTTCAACCAAGCCTTTTTGCATGCCTTCCCGCATCCCCTTTCGCTGTCCTGCCCTACGTATTTTTTCCACAATATTCATTGTACTCTCCTTGTGTTCGGGTACCCGCTGCGCCAGCTTGCGCATAAATCGTCCAAAGCGCGGTTTGTGACCGTGCTGGATTAGCAGGTAATTAAACAGCGCTTTTAGCTGGCTGTCATTAGCGCTTCCGGTAACCAACAGCGCGGCCAGCTTGTCCACCAACCCCATCAAATCGCGCTGACGAATATGCTTTTGAATCAGTTCCAGAAGAGCAATGCGTCGGTGCTGCATAATTTCTTCATCTGGAACAACGGTAATATCTACCAGCGGAAAAGCTGACAGGTAGAGCTGACGTGCAAGTGTTGGATTATCAAACTCATCCAGCCAGCATAGAGAGAAGGGATAAGGTGTATCGATTCCGTGATAAAACAGCATCGGCACAACTAAAGGTAACGTATTATGCCCGGCGTCGAGGTGACTTTGCATTGCCGCTATCGCATAACGCATCAGGCGAAATGCCATATGAACATCCGGGCGGCTTTGATGTTCGATTACGACATAAATATAGCCGTGCCCTTCACTGGTTTTCATCGACCAAAGTACATCGGAATAATATGCACGTAAGTTATCCTCGATAAAACTGGTCGGTTGCAGCTTTAATGTCGAAAAATCGCACAGCGCTCGTAGCGTGGAGGGAAGATGGATTTCAATGAAATCGCGCGCCGTTTCCGGGTATTTTAAAAACGTTTTAAATAGCGCATCGTGCGGCGTGGATGTGGGTAATTTTTTCATGGCGGTCCGTCACCTGATTAACATGATGACACGACTGTACCTGCCATGATGACGGGTCGCATGCCGACTTTGTCGGTTTTACGAGAGGGATTCGCAGATAAAAGCGTACAACTGCAACACATTCATTTTGACGGAAACATGTACGCAATAATGCCGGGACTACATCCCGGCACTCTCGTTTAAATAGACGTGCGACCGAATGCGCTCTGCCAGTCGTGCTCAAACTTCACGACGGCAGCATCAACTGCCGGGGAGCTAATCATCTGCTGAGCAACGTCCAGCGGTAGCGTGATGGACTCGCAGCCTGCCAGCAGGCAATCCAGCGCCTGACGCGGCGTTTTAAAACTGGCTGCCAGTACTTTGGCGTGCGGGGCATGCATTTTCAGTAACGTCTGCAGGTCGGTCACCGTCTGAATGCCATCCCCTCCTTGCGCATCCACGCGGTTAACGTATGGCGCAACATATTCCGCACCTGCCAGTGCAGCCAATAACCCTTGAGCTGCACCGTATACCGCAGTACCCAACGTCGGGATCCCTTCTTCTTTCAGCAATTTTATAGCCGCCAGACCTTCTGCTGTTACCGGCACTTTGACCACGATATCAGCAATGATTGCCCGCAGCTTACGCGCATCGCTAACCATCCCTTCGGCGGTGGTCGCCATCACCTGAGCAAACAGACGGCCTTGTCCTCCCATCGCTTCCTGCAGTTGCGGCAGTAGTACTTCCAGCGTCTGATTCCCCGCCGCCACAATACTCGGGTTAGTGGTCACCCCTGCCAGCGGGAAAATGCGCGCCAGAGCTTTTACCGCATCAACGTCAGACGTATCTAAATAGAGTTCCATAACCTTTCCTCAAACGAATAATTAGCATGAATAAAAGGTAGCACGGCGAAACCTCACGGTTAGTTGACGCACGTCAATATAACTTTCATTCGAAAGTAATTTAATCTTTATACGAAAGAAAAGAGGTCGCTTATGATTTTCAATATCCAGCGCTATTCCACGCATGATGGTCCCGGGATCCGTACTGTGGTGTTCCTTAAGGGATGCTCCCTGGGCTGCCGGTGGTGCCAGAATCCGGAAAGTCGCGCCCGTACGCAGGATCTGCTCTATGACGCACGCCTGTGCCTTGATGGTTGCGATCTTTGTGCTCAGGCAGCACCCGCAGTAATTGAGCGGGCACTAAGCGGGTTGCTGATTCATCGCGAAAAACTGACCGATGACGATCTGACGGCGCTGACCCACTGCTGTCCAACGCAGGCGCTAACCGTCTGTGGAGAGATAAAAAGCGTGGACGAAATCATGGCGACCGTATTGCGTGATAAACCGTTTTACGATCGCAGCGGAGGGGGCCTAACCCTGTCCGGTGGCGAACCGTTTATGCAGCCAGAGCTGGCGGCTTCTTTGCTCAAAGCCAGCCACGACGCCGGCATTCATACCGCAGTGGAAACCTGCCTGCATGTCCCGTGGAAGTATATTGAACCATCATTATCTGACGTCGATCTGTTTCTGGCCGATCTAAAACACGTGGCGGATGCGCCGTTTAAACAGTGGACCGATGGCAGCGCCTCTCGTGTGCTGGAAAATCTAAAAAAACTGGCCGCAGCTGGTAAAAAAATGATTATCCGCGTACCGCTGATTCAGGGGTTCAACGCTGACGAAGCCGCCATCCAGGCTATTACCGATTTTGCTGCCGACGAGCTTCACGTCGGGGAGATTCATTTTTTGCCCTACCACACCCTTGGTATCAACAAATACCACTTACTCAGTCAACCCTACAACGCACCGGATAAACCGCTTGATGCGCCTGCACTGCTCGAATTTGCCCAGCAGTATGCCAGCCTTAAAGGTTTAACCGCGACCCTACGAGGATAATCGCCATGACCACTCTGAAACTGGACACACTCAGCGATCGTATCAAAGCGCATAAAACAGCCCTGATCCATATCGTGAAACCGCCGGTTTGTACCGAGCGCGCCCAGCACTATACCGAGATGTATCAGCAACACCTGGATAAGCCGATCCCGGTACGCCGCGCGCTGGCGCTGGCCCATCATCTGGCGGAACGCACCATCTGGATCAAGCATGACGAACTGATTATCGGTAACCAGGCAAGCGAAGTGCGCGCCGCGCCGATCTTCCCGGAATACACCGTCTCCTGGATTGAAAAAGAGATCGACGACCTCGCCGACAGACCGGGCGCAGGTTTTGCGGTAAGCGAAGAGAATAAACGCGTATTACACGAGGTGTGTCCGTGGTGGCGTGGTCAGACCGTGCAGGATCGCTGCTACGGGATGTTCACTGACGAGCAGAAAGGGCTGCTGGAAACCGGCATTATCAAAGCCGAAGGTAATATGACCTCCGGCGACGCACACCTGGCGGTGAACTTCCCGCTGCTGCTGGAAAAAGGTCTGGACGGCCTGCGCCACAAAGTCAATGAACGTCGCTCCCGCATCAATCTGACGTGTCTGGACGATCTCCACGGCGATCAGTTCCTGAAAGCGATTGATATCGTGCTGGAAGCCGTCACTTTACACATTGAGCGCTTTGCCGCGCTGGCGCGTAAAATGGCATCCACAGAAACGCGCACCGGCCGTCGTGATGAACTGCTGACCATGGCGGAAAACTGTGATGTGATTGCCCATGAGCCACCAAAAACATTCTGGCAGGCGTTGCAGTTGTGCTATTTCATCCAGTTGATTCTGCAAATTGAATCTAACGGTCACTCAGTATCGTTTGGCCGTATGGATCAGTACCTCTACCCGTTCTACCGTCGTGACGTAGAACTGAATCAGAGCCTCGATCGTGAGCACGCCATTGAGCTGTTGCACAGCTGCTGGCTGAAACTGCTGGAAGTGAACAAAATCCGTTCTGGCTCCCATTCGAAAGCCTCAGCGGGCAGCCCGCTGTATCAGAACGTAACCATAGGTGGCCAGAACCTGGTTAGCGGTCAGGCGATGGATGCCGTCAACCCGCTCTCCTACGCCATTCTGGAGTCCTGTGGCCGCCTGCGTTCTACTCAGCCGAACTTGAGCGTGCGTTATCACGCGGGGATGAGTAATGACTTCCTTGATGCCTGCGTGCAGGTGATCCGCTGCGGCTTCGGGATGCCAGCCTTTAACAACGATGAAATCGTCATTCCGGAATTCATTAAGCTGGGCATTGAACCGCAAGACGCCTATGACTATGCAGCGATTGGTTGCATCGAAACCGCCGTTGGCGGCAAATGGGGCTACCGCTGCACCGGCATGAGCTTTATTAACTTTGCCCGCGTGATGCTGGCGGCGCTGGAAGGCGGACGCGATGCCACCAGCGGCAAAGTCTTCCTGCCGCAGGAAAAAGCGCTCTCAGCTGGCAACTTCAACAATTTCGATGAAGTGATGGATGCCTGGGATACACAGATTCGCTACTACACGCGTAAATCCATTGAAATCGAGTATGTCGTTGACACCATGCTGGAAGAGAACGTACACGATATTCTGTGCTCCGCGCTGGTAGACGACTGTATCGAACGCGCGAAAAGCATTAAGCAAGGCGGCGCGAAGTATGACTGGGTATCAGGTTTGCAGGTGGGTATCGCCAACCTCGGCAACAGCCTGGCAGCAGTGAAGAAACTGGTCTTTGAACAGGGCGCTATCGGTCAACAACAACTGGCCGCCGCGCTGGCCGATGATTTTGACGGTCTGACCCATGAGCAGTTACGCCAACGACTAATCAACGGCGCACCGAAATATGGCAACGATGACGATAGCGTTGATACGCTGCTGGCCCGCGCTTATCAGACTTATATCGATGAACTGAAACAGTATCATAATCCGCGTTACGGGCGTGGCCCGGTTGGCGGCAATTACTACGCCGGGACCTCGTCTATTTCTGCAAACGTGCCGTTTGGCGCAGCAACGATGGCAACACCGGATGGCCGTAAAGCACACACTCCACTGGCAGAAGGCGCAAGCCCGGCTTCCGGTACGGACCATCTCGGCCCAACTGCGGTAATTGGCTCGGTGGGTAAACTGCCGACCGGTTCGATTCTCGGTGGCGTGCTATTAAATCAGAAGCTGAACCCGGCCACGCTGGAAAATGAGTCAGACAAACAAAAGCTGATGATTCTGCTGCGTACCTTCTTTGAAGAGCACAAAGGTTGGCATATTCAGTACAACATCGTTTCTCGTGAAACGCTGCTGGAAGCCAAAAAACACCCGGATCAGTACCGTGACCTGGTGGTGCGTGTAGCAGGTTATTCCGCCTTCTTCACCGCTCTCTCACCGGATGCACAGGACGATATCATCGCGCGCACTGAACATATGCTGTAACCCTCCCGCCCGGTGGCGCTGCGCTTACCGGGCTTACATACTCCCCTTTAGCCGGGTAAGGCGAAGTTGCCACCTGGCGTTTTACTTTCATTCGAAATTAAATTTGTGCTTTAGCTCACATTGTTATTAAAATGTTTCTGGTCGCAGTTATGAGCCAGGAGCATATATGACCATCAAAGTTATCGTCACCGATATGGACGGAACTTTTCTCGACGACGCCAAGCAATACGATCGTGCACGCTTTATGGCGCAGTATCAGGAACTGAAGAAACGAGATATTGAATTTGTCGTGGCAAGCGGCAACCAGTATTACCAGTTGATCTCCTTTTTCCCGCAGCTCAAAGATGAGATCTCTTTTGTCGCCGAGAACGGGGCGCTGGTGTTTGAACATGGCAAACAGCTGTTTCACGGCGAGCTTACGCGCCACGAATCACGCATTGTCATTGGCGAACTGCTCAAAGATAAGCAACTCAACTTTGTGGCCTGTGGACTGCAAAGCGCCTACGTGAGCGAAAATGCCCCAGAGTCCTTTGTCGGTTTGATGTCAAAACACTACCACCGCCTGAAACCCGTAAAGGATTATCAGGATATCGACGATGTGCTGTTTAAGTTCTCGCTGAATTTACCGGACCAACAGATCCCGCTGGTTATCGATCACCTGCACACCGCGCTTGATGGCATTATGAAGCCCGTCACCAGCGGCTTTGGGTTTATCGACCTGATCATTCCAGGATTACATAAAGCTAACGGAATCAGCCGTCTGCTAAAACGCTGGAACCTGTCACCGCAAAACGTGGTCGCCATTGGCGACAGTGGCAATGACGCGGAAATGCTGAAGATGGCGCACTACTCTTTCGCCATGGACAATGCGGCAGAGAGCATCAAAGTGATTGCCCGCTATCAGACCGATGACAATAACCATCAAGGCGCGCTGAACGTAATTCAGGCAGTGCTGGATAACACTTCACCTTTTAACGCCTGATCCTGCCAACCGGGGTATCCCTCATCCCGGTTTTCACTCTTTTTCTATTTTGCTCACACCAGCAGGTTTTTAAACTTGCATTAACTAACTTTTAACTTATATTGTCACTTGTAATTAAATTTAGTTTCGAATGAAAGTTAATGCGAGGTGGTTATGGCTTTTACTTTTACCAGCGACACGTTGCCCGCCGATCACAAAGCGGCAATCCGTCAGATGAAACAGCAACTGCGGGCACAGCTTGGGGATGTTCAGTTGATCTTCAATCAGCTGAGCGATGCCATTGCCACCCGCGTGGCGGAAATCAACGCTCTCAAAGCGCAAGGCTCCCCGGTATGGCCTGTGTTGTCCTATGCGGATATCAAAGCGGGTCGCGTGAGTGCAGAGCAGCGTGAAGAAATTAAGCGTCGCGGATGCGCAGTCATTAAAGGGCATTTCCCCCGCGAACAGGCGCTGGCATGGGATCAGTCGATGCTTGATTACCTGGATCGCAACCATTTTGATGACGTCTACAAAGGGCCAGGCGATAACTTCTTCGGCACCCTGAGCGCATCGCGACCTGAAATCTACCCCATTTACTGGTCCCAGGCGCAGATGCAGGCCCGCCAAAGTGAAGAAATGGCCAATGCCCAGTCGTTCCTCAATCGTCTTTGGACATTTTCAAGCGAAGGTAAACAATGGTTTAACCCAGATGTCAGCGTTATCTACCCTGACCGTATACGCCGCCGTCCGCCGGGAACCACCTCCAAAGGGCTGGGCGCGCATACGGATTCCGGCGCGCTGGAACGCTGGCTGCTGCCTGCGTATCAGCAGGTATTTGCTCATGTTTTCAATGGCAAGCTGGCAGATTACGATCCGTGGCAGGCTGCGCATCGCACCGAAGTAGAAGAGTACACGGTGGATAACACCACCAAATGTTCAGTGTTCCGTACCTTCCAGGGCTGGACTGCGTTGTCCGATATGCTGCCAGGACAGGGATTGTTGCACGTGGTTCCGATTCCTGAAGCGATGGCGTATGTGCTGTTACGCCCATTGCTTGGCGATGTGCCGGAAGATGAGCTTTGCGGCGTAGCGCCCGGCAGAGTCCTGCCGATTTCTGCGCAATGGCATCCGTTGCTGATTGAAGCGTTAACCAGCATTCCACAACTGGACGCCGGAGACTCCGTGTGGTGGCATTGCGATGTGATTCACTCCGTCGCGCCTGTAGAAAATCAGCAGGGCTGGGGTAACGTTATGTATATCCCTGCCGCCCCGATGTGCGAAAAAAATCTGGCCTACGCCCACAAAGTGAAAGCTGCGCTGGAAAAAGGCGCATCTCCGGGTGATTTCCCGCGAGAGGATTATGAAACTAACTGGGAAGGACGCTTCACGCTGGAGGATTTGAATATCCACGGTAAACGCGCGCTGGGGATTATTTAATATGTAGCTTACACAATTTTCCCTAAGTATTTCGCGTTACAGGAAGGCGGTCAGCCTGTAAATCCCCGGGAGCTTACATAAGTAAGTGACCGGGGTGAACAGGTGCAGCCAACACACCTGTAACACGAAAGACGACGGGTAAATTAACCGTCAATACCTTTACTACGTAGGTAATCTTCGTAGTTGCCGGTGAAGTCGATCACGCGTTCCGGCGTAATCTCAATCACGCGGGTCGCCAGGGAACTGACGAACTCACGGTCGTGAGAAACAAAGATCAACGTGCCCTGATACATTTCCAGCGCCATGTTCAGCGACTCGATAGATTCCATATCCAGGTGGTTGGTCGGTTCATCCATGACCAGGATATTCGGTTTCTGCATCATCAGCTTACCGAAAAGCATGCGTCCTTTTTCACCACCGGAGAGCACTTTTGCAGGTTTCTTGATATCGTCCTGGCTGAACAGCAGACGGCCAAGGAAGCTGCGCACAACCTGCTCATCATCGCCCTCTTGTTTCCACTGGCTCATCCATTCGAAGACGGTTAGATCGTTTTCAAACTCGTATTCATGATCCTGCGCGTAGTAACCCACTTGGGCGTTTTCAGACCACTTAACGGTACCGTTGTCCGGCTGCAAATCGCCAACCAACGTTTTCAGCATGGTGGATTTACCCACGCCGTTGGCACCAATGATGGCAACCTTCTCCCCTACTTCCAGCAGCAGGTTGAAGTTTTTAAACAGCGGACCTTCATCAAAACCTTTCGCCAGCGCTTCCACTTCCAGCGCGTTACGGAACAGTTTCTTATCCTGTTCGAAGCGGATGAACGGGTTCTGACGGCTGGACGCTTTCACTTCGTCGAGCTTGATCTTATCAATCTGACGCGCACGAGAGGTCGCCTGTCGAGATTTAGACGCGTTGGCGCTAAAGCGGCTGACGAAGGATTGCAGATCGGCAATCTGTGCTTTCTTCTTGGCGTTATCGGCCAGCAGACGTTCACGCGCCTGGGTTGCCGCCGTCATGTATTCGTCGTAGTTACCCGGATAAACACGCAGTTCGCCATAGTCCAGATCCGCCATGTGTGTACAGACCATGTTCAGGAAGTGACGGTCGTGCGAAATGATGATCATGGTGCTGTCACGCTCGTTCAGCGTCTGCTCCAGCCAGCGAATGGTGTCGATATCCAGGTTGTTCGTTGGTTCGTCGAGCAGCAGAATGTCCGGGTTAGAGAACAGCGCCTGCGCCAGAAGCACACGCAGCTTCCAGCCGGGCGCGACTTCGCTCATCGGGCCGTAATGCTGTTCTACCGGAATACCTACGCCCAGCAGCAGTTCACCCGCACGCGCTTCCGCAGAGTAGCCGTCCATTTCGCCATACTGAACTTCGAGATCAGCAACTTTATAGCCGTCTTCTTCGCTCATCTCAGCCAGGGCGTAAATGCGATCGCGCTCCTGCTTCACTTCCCACAGTTCAGCGTGACCCATGATCACGGTGTCAAGCACGGTGAATTCTTCAAAGGCGAATTGATCCTGACGCAGCTTACCGATGCGTTCATTCGGATCGAGGGAAACGTTGCCCAGCGTCGGTTCGAGGTCGCCGCCGAGAATTTTCATAAAAGTGGATTTACCGCTACCGTTCGCGCCAATCAGGCCGTAACGGTTGCCGCCGCCAAATTTGACGGAAATATTTTCAAACAGCGGCTTACTGCCGAACTGCATAGTGACGTTGCTGGAAACTAACACTGGCGTATCCTGAAAGAGAAAGAAATATGTGACAAACCGCTTATTATGCCATAAGTCTGTAAGAAGATCGCGTCTTCATGCGGAAGGGATAAAGTGAAACCAAAAGGAAAAAAATGTGATTTAGTACACATCCGAATTCCTTGTTGCTCAGATTGCACATATAATGCGTGCCCAACACTACATAAATCTCAACCCACTAGCCTGCCTGGCACTGAATCTCGCATACATGAACATGAATATGAAATTAACAACGCTTTTCGCGGCGGCACTCGCAATAGTTGGTTTTTGTAACACCGCTTCTGCCGTCACGTACCCGCTGCCGACCGATGGCAGCCGTTTGATTGGCCAAAACCAGGTCATTACTATTCCTGAAGGCAACACCCAACCGCTGGAGTATTTTGCGGCAGAGTATCAGATGGGTCTGTCTAACATGCTGGAAGCCAACCCGGGCGTGGATACCTTCCTGCCGAAAGGCGGCACCGTGCTGAACATTCCTCAGCAGTTGATCCTGCCTGATACCGTGCATGAAGGTATTGTTATCAACAGCGCTGAAATGCGTCTGTACTACTACCCGAAAGGCACCAACACCGTCATTGTTCTGCCGATCGGTATCGGCCAGTTGGGCAAAGACACGCCAATCAACTGGACCACCAAAGTAGAACGTAAAAAAGCAGGCCCAACCTGGACGCCAACGGCGAAAATGCATGCGGAATACCGCGCTGCAGGCGAGCCGCTGCCAGCCGTTGTTCCGGCAGGTCCGGATAACCCGATGGGTCTGTACGCGCTGTATATCGGTCGCCTGTATGCTATCCACGGTACCAATGCTAACTTCGGCGTCGGCTTACGTGTCAGCCACGGTTGCGTACGTCTGCGCAACGACGACATCAAATTCTTGTTTGAAAATGTGCCGGTCGGCACCCGTGTACAGTTTATTGATGAGCCGGTAAAAGCCACTACCGAACCAGACGGCAGCCGTTACATCGAAGTACATAACCCGCTGTCTACGACTGAAGCACAGTTCGAAGGCGGGGAAATTGTACCGATTACCCTGACCAAGAGCATTACCAGCATCACCGGTCAGCCTGACGTCGATCAGGCCGTCGTTGAGCAGGCAGTACAGAACCGTTCTGGTATGCCGGTTCGCCTGAACTAATCAGCTATACATGCCCGATGGCGCTACGCTTATCGGGCCTACCAACACTGTAGGCCGGATTAGGCGCCAGCCGCCATCCGGCACACCACATCAATTACATCATCAGCAACAAACCATATCCCACCAGCGCCGCCCATATCAGCATCGGTACCGAATACCAATGAAAACGCCACCAGATCCGACGGTCGTTCGCCATCCGTAACGCAATGAGATTCGCCAGCGATCCCGGCAACAGCCCAAAGCCGCCCACATTGACCGCCCAGGCCAGAAGCAGCGTTGGCGGGACGTAGTTCAGCAGCAAAATCGTACTGGGCACATTACTGATAAACTGCGACAGGCCAATGGCGGTCAGCCAAAGCCCCGGCGCTGAAAGCGCGCCAATCTGGTGGGTTATCCCCTGCAGGGCCGGAAGCTGCGTCAGCAAGTGCACATCAATGAACATCGCCATAAACACCAACAGCAGCGTCCAGTCTACGCAGAGGATCACGCGGCGAGCCAGCACCATGAACCCCGCCGCCACAATCGCCAGACCCCACAGCTCTTGTTTTAACTCCAGTGCTACAAGGAAGATGATGTACAACACCAGACAGCCCCACACCAGACGCGGTTGCCAGTCAGGTGCGCGCGTACCGGTGTGATAATGCAATGCTTTATTCGGGAAACTAAACCAGCACAGCACCACCAGCGTCAGCATCATGGCCCCCGCAAGCGGCGCCATTTGCCAGGTAAACGCGATAAACGATAAGCCTGAGTGTCCCCACATCAGAATGTTTTGTGGATTGCCTATTGGCGTTAGCAACGATCCGGCGTTAACCGCCAGCGCCTCAAAGATAATCAGGCGATTCACCGGAATAGCGCACAATTTTTTCAGAGTGATGGTCAGCGGAACAACAATAAACAGCGCAACATCGTTGGTCAGAAACGTCGACAACAACGCCGCCGCCAGCACCATAAATATCGCCAGCTGGCGCTCTGTTTTGAAACGGCGGGTCATCTTGCGCCCTAACACATCGAAGTAACCACTTAGCTCCACGCCTTTGGTCAGTAACATCAGGCCACTAAGCGTGATAATTGTGTGCCAGTCAATCGCTCCCGGCCACGACCGGGGGGTAAATGGCGTGAAAAGGCTCAGTACAACCCCAACGATGATTAACAGCTGGAAAAAACGATCGCGCTGTAAGGCGCGTAATAAAGGAAAACTCATTCAGAGCCTGTTCCTTGCTGTTGCGTAAACCGGCTAAAAGCCTCCAGCGTTTCCTTACTGACGTGATGCTCCATCCCCTCCGCGTCGCGACGGGCAATTTCCGGACTGATACCTAACATCAACAGGAAATTCTCCACAATCTGATGACGCTCCCGACTTTCCTGAGCCAGTCGTTCACCTTCTGCGGTTAAAAACACGCCTCGCCAGGGGATCATTTCAATCAATCCGACTGAAGCAAGACGCTTAAGCATTTTAGCAACCGTCGGCTGGGAAACCCCAAGCCGTGCGGCCATATCCACCTGGCGCGCTTCACCTACCTCAATAATGAGATCGGAAATCAGCTCTACGTAGTCATCAATCAGCTCACGGCGATGCGCCTCCCGAACCTGACGAAACCCTTCAACGTGTTCTTCGACATTCACCAATTGCGTCACTTTTTTTGTTGTTGGCGTACCTGCGCGACGACTCATTCTGCTTCCTCGTTACTGTGACGCGTTAACGGCATCTGATTAGAGAGCGCTCATTGTAAACCAGAGTTGCGCGGGCACAAAAAATTAACGTTTTAGCAATAGCTATATAATATAGCCTGTGCTATATCTGTATATAATAAAGACATCCCTCAAGGACTGATGGGATCGTGAAGTCAGGAGGTTTACATGAATGAATTTAAGAGGTGTATACGCGTGTTTAGCCACTCTCCCTTTAAAGTACGGTTGATGCTGATCTCTATGCTGTGTGACATGATTAACAGCAAACCTGAGAAGGATAAACCTTCAGAAAATTAATGCGGCGTTGCGGTACGCCGCTTCTTTTTCCTGCCGTCATCCGGGTACGGTGGTGGTTTTCGTCCCAATAACCCTTCTTTTTGTCAGTTTTGCCACGTCCCTCGCAAAACAATTTCTTTGTAGTAGTTGACCTTCTCTTGCGCACACTCTATCTTTTCGCAGCCCTGCGTATATTGCGGCTCGCGGATGCGGACCCTATCCCTCTTCTCGCTCTCTCAGGCAGGCAATGACCCTTAGCGCCAGGGTAAGCACATGGCGTTTTTGTAACAGTGGCATATGAATTTAACCCTCAAAGATTCAATCATTGCTCGTAGCCGGGCGATTAGTCCGTGGACTGGCCTCTATTTCTTACAGTCTCTGCTGATCAACCTTGCGCTGGGCTATCCGCTTAGCCTGCTCTATAGCGTTGCTTTCACCTGTATATTGATGCTGCTGTGGCGCAGCGCGCCGCGCGCGCAGAAAGTGCTGATTGGCCTTTGCTCGCTGATTGCGGCAATGTACTTTCCGTTCGGCCAGGCTTACGGCTCACCGAACTTCAATACCTTGCTGGCGCTGCACTCAACCAATATGGAAGAGTCCACCGAAATCCTGACCATCTTCCCCTGGTACAGTTATCTGGTTGGGGTATTTATTTTCGCCCTCGGCGTTATCGCCGTACGTCGTAAAAAAGATGAACAAAAGCGTGGCTGGAACAAGTTCGACAGCGTTTGTTTGCTGTTCAGCGTTGTCGCATTCTTTGTTACTCCGGTACAAAACCTGGCCTGGGGCGGCGTGTTCAAGCTGAAAGACACTGGCTATCCGGTTTTCCGGTTTGCCAAGGACGTGATCGTCAATAACAACGAAGTGCTCGACGAACAAGAGCGTATGGCGAAGCTGTCGAGCGTGAAAGACAGTTGGACCGTAACCGCCGTGAAGCCGAAGTATCACACCTACGTCGTGGTGATCGGCGAAAGCGCCCGCCGCGATGCGTTAGGCGCGTTTGGCGGTCACTGGGATAACACCCCGTTTGCCAGCTCCGTTAACGGCTACATCTTTGCGGATTACATTGCTGCCAGCGGTTCAACGCAAAAATCACTCGGCCTGACGCTGAATCGGGTGGTCGACAATAAGCCCCAGTTCCAGGATAACTTTGTCACCCTGGCCAACCGAGCAGGTTTCCAGACATGGTGGTTTTCCAATCAGGGACAAATTGGTGAATACGACACGGCCATCGCCAGCATTGCAAAACGCGCTGATGAAGTTCAGTTCCTCAAGAACGGTGACTTCGAAGCGGATAAAAATACCCGTGACGAAGCGCTGTTGAAGATGACCGCACAGGTGCTGGCAACCGAGCGCACTCAGCCGCAGCTTATTGTACTGCATTTAATGGGCTCACATCCGCAGGCCTGCGACCGTACGCAGGGTAAGTACGAGACTTTCGTCCAGTCAAAAGAGACGTCTTGCTACCTGTACACCATGACGCAAACGGATGACCTACTGCGCCAGCTATACGATCAGCTACGTAATAGCGGTACCAGCTTCTCGATGGTCTATTTCTCCGATCATGGCCTCGCGTTTAAAGAGCGTGGAAAAGAGGTGCAGTACCTGGCGCATGACGATCAGTTCCAGCAGAATTTCCAGGTACCTTTCATGGTGCTGTCGAGCGATGATAAAGCGCATCGGGTGATTAAGGCCCGTCGATCCGCCAATGATTTCCTCAGCTTTTTCTCGCAGTGGACAGGGATTAGCGCAAAAGAAATAACCAACAGCTACCGCTTTATCTCAGAGAAAAAAGCCGGGCCTGTGTACATCACCAACTTTAAGCTACAAAAGGTGGACTACAACCACCTTGGTACCGACATCTTCGAGACCAAATCTCGTTAACAGCTCATATTGCAGGCAAAAAAAATCCGCCCCGAGAGGCGGATTTTTCATATCACCGAAGTGATTAGAAGCGGTAACCCACGCCAGCGATCCAGGTGCCAACGTCAACGCTACGAATACGGCTCTGCTCGTAGGAGAAGTCCAGAGCAACGTTTTCGATCGGGTTGAACTGCAGACCAGCACCGTAAGAGAAACCGTAGTCGCTGGTGGTGTGGTTGTCAGCCGGGGATGCTGCGTTCTGGAATTTACCGTAACCAACACCCACTACACCGTAGATGCTTGCCCAGTCGTTCAGACGGTAAGCCGGACCAGCAGTGATGCCGTAGTACTGGGTTTTGTTGTAGTCGCCAGAAGCATCGGTACGATCTTTTTCAGTGTAAGTGAAGGAACCGATAACACCCAGCGGGTTGTTGTCCTGCTCGTAGCGATACTTCAGGTTGAAACCGTTCATTTTGTTCGCTGCGCCCTGAGCATCGCTCTGAGCGTAACCACCGGTAACGGTAGAAGTAGCAGCTACAGCAGTACCTGCGGAGAAAGCCAGAACAGCGGCCAGTGCTGAAAGACATGCAATTTTTTTCATAACCACCTCAAATGTGCTTCAAGTAAATCTTAAGTTTTAAATATACCAAAAATTGATGGGAAACTCTTTGCGATTAGCGATGTCTAACGGGGTCTTTCATGTAACAGAACATTTCAGAAATCCGCTATCTCTTTCAATTAACATCAATTTTCTAAAGTAAAATGCCATTATTGCGCGCACAATATGGCACATTCATCCAGATTATTCCTAATCACGCAGATTATTAATCCATCAGTTTCATGCCATTGTACGGAACTGAGCAATTTTTTTTTCAACGAATACTCAACCGCATGTGTGTATTTCCATTACACTCGCTGTTTTACTTCTATTGACATAATTTGACAGGAGAAAGGATGCCGGGGTCGTCACGTAAAGCGCCAGTCTGGTTGCCTATTTTGGTTTTGCTAATTGCTATGTCCTCCATTCAAAGCGGAGCATCTCTGGCGAAATCGCTGTTCCCGCTCGTCGGCGCGCCGGGCGTTACCGCGTTGCGCCTTGCGTTGGGCACCCTCATCCTTATCGCCTTCTTTAAGCCCTGGCGTTTGCGATTCGCCAAAGAACAGCGCCTGCCCCTTCTGTTTTATGGCCTGTCTCTGGGCGGGATGAACTATCTCTTCTATCTGTCAATCCAGACCGTGCCACTGGGAATTGCCGTGGCGCTGGAATTTACCGGCCCGCTGGCGGTAGCGCTGTTTTCATCCCGGCGCCCGGTGGATTTCATTTGGGTTGCACTGGCTGTACTCGGACTGTGGTTCCTGCTGCCATTAGGTCAGGACGTTTCTCACGTCGATTTAACCGGTGCTGCGCTAGCGCTGGGGGCTGGTGCCTGCTGGGCCATCTATATTCTTACCGGGCAGCGAGCCGGGGCGGAACACGGTCCGGCAACCGTCGCAGTAGGGTCATTAATTGCAGCACTGGTATTTGTGCCAATCGGCGCGATCCAGGCTGGTGATGCCCTGTGGCATTGGTCCATTCTGCCGTTAGGCCTGGCCATTGCAGTCCTCTCTACTGCACTTCCCTATTCACTGGAGATGATTGCATTGACGCGCCTGCCGACGCGTACTTTCGGTACATTGATGAGTATGGAACCTGCCCTGGCAGCGGTTTCCGGAATGATCTTCCTCGGTGAAACGCTGACGCTTATCCAGACACTCGCTCTGGGTGCCATTATCGTCGCATCAATGGGCTCTACGCTCACTATTCGTAAAGAGCCACAAATAAAACAAGTCGACGTGAAATAACCACGTAATATTCTGCATGGTTTGCATAATCATGCAGAATATCCAATTGTAAATCTGCGTGATAATAATTCTAAAAAATATAATTTTCTCATCCACATATTTCATTCAATCTCAAAAATTAACATAAAAATAACACCACGTAAGAAACACAACACTCATTGCATTGATTTTATTTGATATTTTATATCTTCCCCCTTCTTCGCTATTAAAGTGATAGGCAACACCGGAAAAAAAAATCCAAATTTAGCGCTATACTTAATTCCGTTGAAGAGTTGGGACATAAATATCAAGAGGATATGAAAATATGAGTACCGCGAAACTGGTAAAAACAAAAGCATCCGCCCTCCTTTATACCCGCAACGATGTGTCTGATAGCGAAAAGAAAGCGACCGTTGAACTGCTGAATCAGCAAGTAATCCAGTTCATTGACCTGTCATTGATCACCAAACAGGCTCACTGGAACATGCGCGGCGCAAACTTCATTGCGGTACATGAAATGCTGGATGGCTTCCGTACAGCCCTGACCGATCACCTCGACACGATGGCTGAACGCGCCGTACAGTTGGGCGGTGTGGCACTGGGCACAACTCAGGTTATTAATAGCAAAACGCCTCTGAAAAGTTACCCGCTGGATATCCATAACGTACAGGACCACTTAAAAGAGCTGGCCGAACGTTATGCCGTAGTTGCAAACAGCGTACGTAAGGCTATTAGCGAAGCAAAAGACGAAGATACCGCGGATATCTTTACCGCAGCCTCTCGCGATCTCGACAAATTCCTGTGGTTTATCGAAGCCAACATTGAGTAACCGCAGACATAAGAATTACCTATATAACCCTCGCTCCGGCGGGGGTTTTGCACATCTATGGTGCATAACATTGATCATTCGTCACTCCAAAGTAAATTATTTGTAATAATCACCTCACACAATCGTTAACGAAAGATTGTTTTATCAACAATTTTTACGCTAAATAGTCATACCGTTTGCACCGTGGCTGGTTCGCACCAAATTAGTGCCCCAAAACAGTGCAGATTACTCGCTTTGCCCTACTTATTGTGCAGAGAAACGAAACACCCTCTTGTTAAAACAATGAGTTGCAAAATTGGCACGATTCTTTCATTAAGCCATATGTTCTCGCAGGGGATCGCCCCGTGGATATAAAAGGAAATCCTATGAAGTCTGTATTAAAAGTTTCACTGGCTGCACTTACCCTGGCTTTTGCGGTGTCCTCCCATGCCGCAGATAAGAAACTGGTTGTCGCAACTGACACCGCGTTTGTACCGTTCGAATTCAAACAGGGTGACAAATACGTTGGATTTGATGTGGATCTTTGGGCTGCTGTCGCCAAAGAACTGAAGCTGGATTATGAACTGAAACCAATGGATTTCAGCGGCATCATCCCGGCTCTGCAAACCAAAAATATCGACCTGGCACTGGCGGGTATCACCATCACCGATGAGCGTAAAAAAGCGATCGACTTCTCTGACGGCTACTACAAAAGCGGTCTGTTAGTGATGGTGAAAGCGAATAACAACGACGTGAAAAGCGTGAAAGATCTGGATGGTAAAGTTGTCGCAGTGAAGAGCGGCACCGGTTCCGTTGATTACGCAAAAGCGAATATCAAAACTAAAGACCTGCGTCAGTTCCCGAACATCGATAACGCGTATATGGAACTGGGCACCAACCGCGCAGACGCCGTGCTGCACGACACACCAAACATTCTTTACTTCATCAAAACAGCTGGCAATGGTCAGTTCAAAGCTGTAGGCGAATCACTGGAAGCCCAGCAGTACGGCATCGCCTTCCCGAAAGGCAGCGACGACCTGCGTGAGAAAGTGAACGGCGCGCTGAAAACGCTGAAAGAGAACGGTACTTACAACGAAATCTACAAAAAATGGTTCGGTACTGAACCTAAATAATAACCGGTAGCGTTGCCCGGTGGCGTGATGCTTACCGGGCCTACGCCTGGATTTTTGAGACCTGTAAGCCGGATAAGCACAGCACATCCGGCAAAACGGGCATTTGAATATTTACACCACGGTAACAGGAACGACATATGCAGTTTGACTGGAGTGCCATCTGGCCCGCCATCCCGCTTTTGATTGAAGGCGCCAAAATGACCCTGTGGATCTCGGTCCTCGGTCTGGCTGGCGGTCTGATAATCGGACTTGCAGCAGGGTTTGCGCGCACTTTCGGCGGTTGGATCGCCAACCACGTAGCGCTGGTGTTTATCGAAGTCATTCGCGGTACGCCAATCGTTGTGCAGGTAATGTTTATTTACTTCGCTCTACCAATGGCATTTAACGATTTACGCATTGACCCCTTTAGCGCCGCCGTTGTCACCATCATGATCAACTCCGGTGCCTATATTGCGGAAATCACCCGCGGTGCGGTGCTCTCAATCCATAAAGGATTCAGCGAAGCCGGACTGGCCCTTGGACTTTCACGCACAGAGACTATTCGCCACGTTATTTTGCCTCTCGCGCTGCGTCGTATGCTGCCGCCGCTGGGCAACCAGTGGATCATCAGCATTAAAGATACCTCGCTGTTTATTGTCATTGGCGTCGCTGAACTGACCCGTCAGGGCCAGGAAATCATTGCCGGTAACTTCCGCGCACTGGAAATCTGGAGCGCCGTTGCGGTGTTCTATCTGATCATTACGCTGGTGCTGAGCTTCATTCTGCGTCGTCTGGAAAGAAGGATGAAAATCCTGTGATTGAATTTAAAAACGTTTCTAAGCACTTTGGTCCAACCCAGGTGCTGCACAATATTGACCTGAACATTCAACAGGGTGAAGTAGTGGTGATTATCGGGCCGTCAGGATCCGGTAAATCTACCCTGCTACGCTGCATTAACAAACTGGAAGAGATAACCTCTGGCGATCTGATCGTCGACGGTCTGAAAGTGAACGATCCGAAGGTAGACGAGCGGTTAATCCGCCAGGAAGCCGGGATGGTGTTTCAGCAGTTCTATCTGTTCCCGCATCTGACGGCGCTGGAAAACGTCATGTTCGGGCCGCAGCGCGTACGCGGGGCGAATAAAGAACAGGCCGAGAAACTGGCGAAAGAACTGCTGGCGAAAGTGGGTCTGGCCGAGCGCGCCCATCACTACCCTTCTGAGCTGTCCGGCGGTCAACAACAGCGTGTGGCTATCGCCCGTGCGCTGGCGGTGAAGCCGAAAATGATGCTATTTGATGAGCCAACCTCAGCGCTGGATCCAGAACTGCGCCACGAAGTTCTGAAAGTTATGCAGGATCTGGCGGAAGAAGGGATGACCATGGTGATTGTGACCCACGAAATCGGTTTTGCCGAAAAAGTGGCTTCACGCCTGATTTTCATTGATAAGGGTCGTATTGCCGAAGACGGTAATCCGCAGGCCCTGATTGAAAATCCGCCCAGCCAACGCTTACAGGAATTCTTGCAGCACGTTTCCTGATAGCTCTGCCTCCCTTCGCCCGAAGGGAGGTTTTTCACCAGAATCCTCTCATTTCAATTCTCTCCCGCCCTGACATCTATACTTATCCTTTTGTATTTATTTTCTCATGGGAGGAGTCATGCGCGGGATCCTGTTCATCATTGTTTGTCTGTTGAGTCTTCCGACCCAGGCGGTGACAATTCCTGGCGTCACCACGCCAACATCAACCAACGCGCAAACCACAGCGGCGAAAGAGCCGGATATTGAACAGAAAAAAGCGGCTTACGGTGCACTGGCCGATGTGTTGGAAAATGACGCCTCGCGGAAGGAGCTGATCGGTCAGTTGCGCAAAGTGGCCACTGCCCCTCCTGCCGAGCCGGTGCCTACCATTGTCCCGCCCACGTTAACGGAAGAAAAAACGGTACTGGAAAACGTCACGGACGTCACCCGCCACTACGGTGAGGCGCTCTCCAGCCGCTTTGCCCAGCTTTATCGCAATATTACCGATGCCCCGCATAAGACCTTTAATCCGCAAACGTTCACCAATGCTCTGACGCATTTTTTAATGCTGGCGGTGTCAGTGTTCGGTTTTTTCTGGCTGATTCGCCTGTGCGCGCTGCCGCTGTATCGCAAAATGGGACAATGGGCACGACGCAAAAACCGCGAACGCAGCAACTGGCTTCAGCTTCCGGCGATGATCGTTGGCGCATTCATTATTGATTTGCTTCTGCTGGCGCTGACATTATTTGTCGGGCAGATACTGAGCGACAAAATGAACGCTGGCAGTCGCACGATCGCCTTTCAGCAAAGCCTGTTTCTCAATGCCTTCGCCCTGATTGAATTCTTCAAGGCCATTTTGCGCCTGATATTTTGCCCAACGGTGGCCGAGCTGCGCCCGTTTAACATTCAGGATGCTGGCGCACGCTACTGGAATCGCCGTTTGAGTTCATTGAGCAGCCTGATTGGCTATGGGCTTATCGTTGCCGTGCCCATTATTTCGAATCAGGTCAATGTGCAGGTCGGCGCGATGGCCAACGTCATCATCATGTTGTGTATCACGCTATGGGCGCTGTACCTGATTTTCAGAAACAAGAAAGAGATAACGCAGCATTTGCTGAATCTGGCGGAAAGATCCCTCGCTTTTTTCAGTCTGTTTATTCGTGCTTTTGCGTTGGTATGGCATTGGCTGGCCAGCGCCTATTTCATTGTGTTGTTTTTCTTTTCGCTGTTTGATCCGGGCAACAGCCTGAAATTCATGATGGGCGCTACGCTGCGCAGTCTGGTAATCATTGGAATTGCCGCCTTTGTTTCCGGCATGTTTTCCCGCTGGATTGCCAAAACTATTACCCTTTCGCCACACACCCAGCGCAACTATCCGGAACTGCAAAAGCGGCTGAATGGCTGGCTGTCGACAGCGTTAAGCGTAGCCAGGATCCTGACGGTGTGCGTTGCGGTGATGCTGCTACTGAATGCCTGGGGACTGTTCGACTTCTGGAACTGGCTGCATTACGGCGCAGGAGAAAAAACAGTGGATATCCTGATCCGTATCGCGCTGATTTTATTCTTCTCCGCCATCGGCTGGACGATTCTCGCCAGCCTGATTGAAAATCGTCTGGCTTCCGATATCCACGGTCGTCCGCTGCCCAGCGCTCGTACCCGCACCCTACTGACACTGTTTCGTAACGCACTGGCGGTGATCATCAGCACGATCACCATCATGATTGTGTTGTCGGAAATCGGCGTCAATATAGCCCCCTTACTGGCCGGGGCCGGGGCGCTGGGGCTGGCTATCTCTTTCGGCTCGCAAACGCTGGTAAAAGATATTATTACCGGGATTTTTATTCAGTTTGAAAATGGCATGAACACCGGCGACCTGGTGACCATTGGCCCACTCACCGGTACGGTTGAACGGATGTCCATCCGTTCTGTGGGCGTGCGTCAGGACACCGGGGCGTACCATATTATTCCCTGGTCATCGATAACGACCTTCGCCAACTTTGTGCGGGGAATTGGATCGGTCGTCGCCAATTACGACGTAGACCGCCATGAGGATGCGGATAAAGCGAATCAGGCGTTGAAAGATGCGGTTGCTGCGGTGATGGAAAAAGATGATATTCGCGGGCTGATTATCGGCGAGCCGTCGTTTGCCGGGATTGTAGGATTAACCAATACGGCATTCACACTACGGGTCTCGTTTACCACCTTGCCGCTGAAGCAGTGGACGGTACGTTTTGCGCTCGACAGCCAGGTGAAGAAATACTTCGATCTGGCCAACATACGCGCCCCGGTACAGACGTATCAAGTGTTGCCTGCACCAGGGAATGGCCCAACGTCTGCGGCAAGCGAACCGCTGCCGCCTACCGAGCCAACGCTTTAGCGTTTACGCGCCATAAAACGACGACGCTGATCGTTATCCATAAAGGTCCAGGCAATAAAGCGACTCTGCTTTTGCCCCTGGGCCATCTCTTTCTTGACCACTTTCACCGCGCCCGCATCCGTTAATGCGTGGTACAGCGGAGGCAAGTTCTCGCCGCGCGAAACCAGCGTGGTAAACCACATAACCTGACGGCCAAAAGCCTGGCTTTCGACGATCATTTTTTTGATGAACGCTACTTCGCCGCCTTCACACCACAGCTCCTGCTGTTGTCCGCCAAAGTTCAGCGCATCATCTTTATCTTGCCCCAGATTACGACGTTTACGCTCGCTTCCTGCGCGGGCTGAGGCCGCAGAATCATGGAATGGCGGGTTACACAATGTGGCTTCATACTGCTCATTTTTGTGAATGATACCGTTGAAGATTGCCGAAGCATCTTTCTGACGACGCAGACGAATAGCACGGGTTAACCCCGGATTGCCGTTTATGATCGCCTGAGCGCTGTTAAACGCTTCGCTACTGCTCTCACTGCCCGTGAATCGCCAGCCGTATTCATGCACGCCGATCAGCGGATAAATACAGTTTGCCCCTACGCCTATGTCCAGGATGCTCGCATTTGCCGGAATGGTTCCGCTGGTTTCCCCCAACAGGTCGGCCAGGTGGTGAATGTAGTCAGCGCGACCAGGAACCGGCGGGCACAGAAAACCGTCTGGAATATCCCAGTGTTTCACCGCATAAAAATGCGCCAACAGCGCCTTATTGAGCGCCTTGACGGCCTGCGGATTGGCGAAATCAACACTCTGCTCCCCGCCGGGCGTGAGGGTGAGAAATTGCGTCAGCTCTGGGGTAACCTGGCATAAAGTCGCAAGATCATAACGGCCATTGTGGCGGTTGCGTGGGTGTAATCCCGGTTTCTGGGCGGACATAGCATTCTCCTTTTAACAGCGGCGTAAGATACCCGCATAACGCCACGCGGTAAACACACACAACAAGGAAATTTGATTTTTTACGCCTGTTTGACGCTTTGCTGATTGTTCGAAAAACAGACAGTTCATCACCAGTTTTTTGCGGTAAATGTCATCCGCTGACGACCTAAACTTATCAGGCACACCTGTTGTTTTTCAGAGGATATCACCATGAAGAAATGCCTCACATTACTTGCCGCTACCGTACTTACCGGCATGACATTTGCCTCCTTTGCTGCACAGCCATACACCAGCCCAGCTACCGGTCAGCTACAAGCTTCCGGCACAGTATCCGCTACCGGCGCCTCTAACCTGAGCGACCTTGAAGACAAGCTGGCAGAGAAAGCGAAAGAACAAGGGGCAAAAGGCTTTGTTGTTAATTCTGCAGGCGGTAAAAACCAGATGTACGGTACCGCAACTATCTATAAGTAGCCCCCCACCTTCTCCCAACTGCATTCGCCCGAATGCAGTTTTCTGCGCGCTGTTCACTTCATTTTCGGCTCAATTTGTAATCAATGTGTTGGCATTTTGAATCCAATGTAAATAAATGTATTTATTTTTGAATTAATGAATGCTAAAACGTCGCACTGATTAGAAATGATTATTAAAATCATTATCAATTACACATTCATTTTCGCGAGACCTGCAGGGTACAACATCCACAGAGATGTCCCTTCGCGTGAGTGAAACCGTCTACTCAAAAAATAATAAGTCATTAATTAAAATGGATAAAAATCGCAACTTGCCGTCCAGTAGTTTTCATTCACTGACTTTTTTTGCCGGTCTGTGCATTGGCCTGTCCCCGGTAGCCCAGGCTGTCGCAGCAGGCGATCAGGACAAAAAACCAGAAGATACGTTGGTCGTTGAAGCGGTCAAACCTTCGCTGTACGCCCCAACACAGTCTGCCGACCCTAAATTCTCCCGCCCGGTGGCGGATACCACCCGCACCATGACGGTGATTTCTGAGCAGGTGATTAAGGATCAAGGCGCAACAAATTTGACCGATGCGCTGAAAAACGTACCGGGCGTTGGCGCGTTTTTCGCTGGTGAAAACGGCAACTCCACTACCGGTGATGCGGTTTATATGCGTGGCGCGGATACTTCGAACAGTATTTATATCGACGGTGTTCGTGATATCGGCAGCGTCACGCGCGATACCTTCAATACCGAACAGGTCGAAGTGATTAAAGGTCCTTCCGGTACCGACTATGGACGTAGCGCGCCGACTGGCTCTATCAATATGATCAGCAAACAGCCGCGTACCGACTCAGGAATCGATGCGTCGGCCAGCGTCGGTAGCGCCTGGTTCCGCCGTGGTACGCTGGACATTAACCAGGTTATCGGCGACACCACCGCCGCACGTTTAAACCTGATGGGTGAAAAAACACATGATGCCGGTCGCGATAATATTAAGAATGAACGTTACGGCGTGGCCCCCTCACTTGCTTTTGGCTTAGGCACCGATAACCGACTGTATCTGAACTATCTGCACGTTACTCAACACAACACGCCGGATGGGGGTATTCCCACCATCGGTCTGCCGGGATATTCTGCGCCTTCCGCAGGGACGTCTGCACTGAATCATTCAGGAAAAGTGGATACGCATAATTTCTACGGTACCAACTCGGATTACGACGATTCGACGACCGATACCGCGACGATGCGTTTTGAACATGACCTGAGCGACAGCACCACGATTCGCAACACCACCCGCTGGTCGCGTATTAAACAGGATTATCTGATGACGGCGGTGATGGGCGGTGCGTCTAATATTACGCAACCCACCAGCAGCGTCGACACCTGGACCTGGTCACGCCTGGCAAATACCAAAGATGTCAGTAACAAAATCCTGACCAACCAGACCAACCTGACCTCAAAATTTTACACGGGATCCATCGGTCACGACATCAGCACTGGCGTGGAGTTGACGCGCGAAACACAAACCAACTATGGCGTAGCCCCGATCACCCCGCCGCCGGTTAATATTTATCATCCCAACAGCGACGTGAATATCGGCGGATTATCGCGTAACGGCGCCAACGCTAACGGGCAAACCGATACCTTTGGCGTATACGCTTTTGATACGCTACAAATTACCCGCGAGTTCGAGCTGAACGGTGGTATTCGCCTCGACAATTACCGCACTGAATATGACAGCGCCACCGCTTGCGGCGCTTCTGGCCGTGGTGCAGTGGCATGTCCGACAGGCGTCGCCAAAGGTTCCCCGGTCACCACTGTGGATACTGCCAAATCAGGCAATCTGGTGAACTGGAAAGCGGGCGCGCTGTATCACCTGACCGATAACGGCAATGTCTACATTAACTATGCCGTTTCTCAGCAACCGCCGGGCGGCAGCAACTTTGCCCTTGCTCAGGGCGGAAGCGGTAACAGCGCAAACCGTACCGACTTCAAACCGCAGAAAGCGAAAACTAGCGAGATTGGCACCAAATGGGAGGTGCTGGATAAGCGCCTGCTGCTAACCGCCGCAATTTTCCGCACGGATATTGAGAATGAAGTTGAGCAGAACGACGACGGTACCTATTCCCAGTACGGGGAGAAACGCGTTGAAGGCTACGAGCTCTCAGTAGCAGGCAACATCACCCCCGCATGGCAGGTTATTGGGGGTTACACCCAGCAACGCGCCACCATCCACAGCGGCAAAAACGTTGCTCAGGATGGTTCTTCTTCCCTGCCCTATACGCCGGAACATGCGTTCACGCTGTGGAGCCAGTATCAGGCAACTGACGATGTTTCCGTTGGCGCAGGCGCTCGCTACGTGGGCAGTATGCATCGCGGTTCGGACGGCGCCGTGGGTACGCCATCCTACACTGAAGGTTACTGGGTCGCCGACGCCAAACTGGGCTATCGCGTGAATCGCAATCTCGATTTCCAGCTAAACGTCTATAACCTGTTCGACACCGATTATGTATCCTCCATAAACAAGAGTGGATACCGTTATCATCCAGGCGAGCCAAGAACTTTCCTGCTCACAGCCAATATGCATTTCTGATCCATCGCGTGGGGCGAAAGCCCCACTTTCAGGAGAAACACTGATGATGTACCACATTCCCGGCGTTCTGTCGGCGCAGGATGTAGCCTGGTTTCGCGAGCAACTGGACGCAGCCGACTGGGTTGATGGCCGCGCAACCACCGGCGCTCAGGGGGCGCAGGTTAAAAACAACCAGCAGGTAAATACGCAAAGTGAACGCTACGGCGTTTTACAACAGGCGGTACAGACTGCGGTAAATAACAGCGCGCTTTTCTTCGCCGCAGCACTACCGAAAACGCTCTCCACACCGCTGTTTAATCGCTACCAGGACAACGAGACCTATGGTTTTCACGTTGACGGTGCGGTGCGTAGCCATCCGGAAAACGGCTGGATGCGCACAGACCTTTCCGCAACCTTATTCCTGAGTAACCCGGATGATTATGAAGGAGGAGAACTGCTGGTCAATGATACCTACGGCCAGCATGCGGTGAAGCTTCCGGCAGGCGATCTGGTGCTTTACCCTTCCAGCAGCCTACACTGCGTAACGCCAGTAACCCATGGCGTTCGTGTGGCATCCTTTATGTGGATCCAGTCGATGATCCGTGACGACAAAAATCGCGCCATGCTTTTTGAACTGGATAAAAACATTCAATCCCTGAAGGCTCGTCATGGGGAGAGCAACGAAATCCTGTCATTACTCAATCTCTACCATAACCTGCTGCGCGAATGGTCTGAAATCTGATACTGCTGGCGCATGGTCGTTTTTCAGCCATCACCTTCGCTATACTTAGTCTGTAGACATCAGCAGCAGGAGGTACACATGGCATCCGGATGGGCAAATGACGACGCAGTTAACGAACAGATCAACAATACTATTGAAGATGCTGTTGCCCGCGCCCGCGGTGAGTTACCGACCGGGGAAAGTCTGTATGAATGCGAAGAATGTGGCAATCCTATCCCTCAGGCCAGACGTGAGGCCGTGCCAGGGGTACGCTTGTGCATCACTTGCCAACAGGATAAAGATTCACATAGCGCGGCATTTTCAGGATATAATCGCAGAGGTTCGAAAGACAGCCAGCTACGTTGACTCATCTTTACCAAAAGTTTCAGCGCATACGATTTCCTTTACGAGCACGCTTTTTCGCACTCTGTGTGGCAAAATGTGCCGTTGTTGGTTTCTCTGTAAAGCGCAATGACAAGAACTGTAAATCCCTCGTCTGAATTTATTAATATTCAATAAGTTATTTGTCATTCAATTTTTTTGATTGATGTCGTCAATTCTATTCGATTTTCTCTCACCAAAAAAAACGTGATACTTATCACATCGACGGAACAACGTCTTCTTAAAGAACACTGACTACTAACAGAACAACCCTTCGAGAGATTAATCATGAAAAATATCAAATTTGCTGTTGCTGCCATCGCCCTGTCTACCCTGTCATTTGGCGTTTTCGCTGCCGAGCCGGTTTCCTCCACTCAGGCACAAAGCATGAATAAAATTGGTGTAGTTTCTGCTGATGGTGCCACCACACTGGATGGCCTGGAAGCCAAACTGGCTGAGAAAGCGGCTGCTGCTGGCGCAACTGGTTACAGCATCACTTCCGCTGTCGGTAAAGACAAAATGAGCGGCACCGCGGTTATCTATAAATAACCGAAAGATTACCTGTACGACCCAATGCTCCAACCCTCATTGACCCTGTTTGTTACCCTTTGTTTGCCCGTCCGCCACTGGACGGGCTTTTTTTTGCTTAGTGTTCAAGTCGTTGACGGAATTCCTGCAACACGGCGTCCGGCATGCCTATTTGCAGCGCCGCCTCGCAAATCGCCTGCCAGCTTCCGGCATCCAGCGGAATACCGTGTTCCAGCCGTTCCTCGCGAGTATTCACTTCCCACTCACCTGGCAACAGGATCGGGGCATCTTCAGCATGCGGGGACGCTTTCACCCACTCAGCAAATGCTGCGACCTGGTTGTCGCAGTCCGGCGCGCCGAACAGTTCCGGATTCATAATAATAGTGGTCATACAGTTGATGATGGCGTCCGGGCTGGTCTGCAGGCTCTCTTCATGTGTGGTTTTACCCCCTGAAAGCGCGCCACCCATAATTTCGCACATCGCCGCCAGCGCATAACCTTTGTGCTGGGCAAAGGTGAGCAACGACCCCAGCGGAGAAACCTGCATTACCGCAGGATCCGTTGTAGGCACCCCCGCCACATCAATCAGACATCCAGGAGCTACCGGCTCGCCCTTATGCCATGCCACACGGGTTTTACCAAACGCGATGGCGCTGGTTGCATAGTCCAGCAATAGCGGGAAGGTATTTTTACGCGGAAAAACAACGCAGAAAGGGTTAGTGCCAAAACGACTATCGCGGCCATGAAACGGTGCAACCATCGGGATCCCGACCACGCTCACAAAATGCACTGAGACAAAACCTGCCGCCGCACATTGCTCCGCCCAGTAGCCAATACGTCCGATATGATGCGAATTATGTAATGCCACGGCGGCGATACCGTGCTGGCGAGCTTTTTCAATCCCCAGCGTGATGGCTTCGTGAGCCGCCACCTGACCAAAGGCACAATCGCCATCAAGCGTAATCACCGCCCCTGCATCTTTTACCACTTTGGCATGACGGTTGATTTGTAGATGCCCCAGCGAGAATGAACGAATATAGCTTGGGATCATACCGATGCCGTGGGAGTCGTGACCGGCGAGGTTAGAGGCTATCAGATGATCGGCCACCAGCCGCGCCTCCTGATCATTGCTTCCCATCTGATGAAAAACGGCCTGGATAAAGGCGTGCAGCGTTGGCACATGGAAGCGATGTCCACTGTTCATTGTTATCTCCTGTTGTGTCGCGTGTTTGTTGTGTTTCTTATTTTTCAACAAACTATGCTGCGCCACGGCGCTCAGGAGGTCAATAAACGTGCAGAAATTTCACGTTGCCGAAAAGAGAAAACCGACAGACCAGGTAAAAGGCCCGTCGGGATAACAAATGAATCAGAAGCTTTGCTCGACGCGAGCAAGTCCTTCGGCAAGCGAGGCGGATTCACCGGTTGCCACCAGGCAGCAGGCCATCTGAATTTTCAACGATGCCGGGACCGGCTCACTGCCAGCCAGACAACGCTCAATCCAGCGCGCGGTGGTTTCCGGATCTTTTGCCACCGGCAGCGGTACTGGCTCGTCAGGCATCTCGCTCTGTCGGTCCTGTAACACTCGCACGCCGGATGAATCTATCAGGCTTATCTGCGGGCAGCGCTGCGGGTTGGCATACACTTCGCCCTCGGTACCATGCATCAACAGGCCGCGCCCACCGATATCGCCGAAGAACTTCGCCACACGCGAGACGTATTCCGGGTGGGACACGCTGGAAAGACGCAGCGCCGCATCTTCAGCAAACGGCGTGGCTAATTTAGCCAGTGTGTGCGCACTGTTACGCACGCCCATGCGCCAGCGCATCGCCAGCTGTTTCTCCAGCGGAGGGCACAACGCGCTCACCGGAATAAACACCGGCTGATGACCATCCAGCTTTGCCTGCGCCTGCCCAGCATGCAGCGTTGGCGTAATCCCCATCAGTTCAAAAATGGTTTCTGTCAGCACGCGGGTTGGATCCTCACTGACACCGTGCACGACTACCGGGAAACCGAGCTTATGCAGTAAAATCGCCAGCAGCGGCGTCAAATTCGCCTGCTTGCGTGCACCATTGTAGCTGGGAATGACAATCGGCATGGGTTTGGCAACCGGCGGAGTCAGGCGAATGGTGTGGTTTTGCATCGCTTCGTAAAAGCCCAGCATCTCCGCTTCGCCTTCGCCTTTAATACGTAGCGCAATCAGCACCCCGCCCATCTCAAGGTCAGGTACGTCGCCGTTCATCATATGGGTATACAGTCCGCGAGCAGTATCCTTGTCCAGGTCACGCGCGTGATTTTTTCCTCGCCCAATCTCTTTAATGATTTTGCGGTAATCCATCGATAACTCCTTGCCTGTTGCTCGCATCGTTAACGCCGACGGCGGCGCGTGGGTTTCGCTTTTTCTTTTGGTTTTACTATAACGTCTGGCACAGCAGGTTGCTCTATCGGAAATATGGGTAACGCGTTCAGTAAACGCTTGCCATAGTTTTTGGTCAATAAACGTTTGTCATAAATAACCACTTCTCCCCAGCAGCCATGGCTACGGATGAGTCGCCCAACCTGCTGGATCAAATTGAACGACGCCGCGGGCAGGCTCTGCACCTCGAAGGGGTAGCGGTTCAGGCTTTTCAACCACTCGCCCTCGGTGATCACCACCGGGCTGTCGATCGGTGGAAAAGCAATTTTGTGAATATGCACCTGGGTCAGCAGGTCGCCTTTCAAGTCCAGACCTTCAGCAAAAGATTGCAGCCCAACCAGCACGCTGCGCTCGCCGTTGGTCACCCGTTTGCGGTGCAACTCTACCAGACGATAGCGCGGCTGATCGCCCTGCACCAACAACAGCAGGCGCAGATCGGTAACATGCTCAAGAAAACGCTGCATCGCCCGACCGCTGGCAAAGAGTACCAGCATCCCTTGATGCTTTTTACTTTCCAGCTGTTCGCGAAAATAGGCGGCCATTTCCGCGATATGCTGCTCTTCGTTATCAATTAACGGTTCGTAGCGCATCTGCGGAATGACGATTTTGCCCTGTTCAACGTGATTAAACGGTGAATCCAGCGCAACAAACCGATCTCCTGCTTTTTCCTTCAGACCACTCATCTCCTGCAAACGCGAGAAGCTGTTGAGCGAGCGCAGCGTTGCGGAAGTGACAATAATATGCGGGACGCTACGCCACAGCAGTCGTTCGAGCTGATCGCTCACACGGATCCCCACGCAGTGGAACCAGACGTGGATCTGCCCGTCACGCACCTCGCGCGTCGCCCATTTACTCACCGGCGCGCCTGACGACTGCGCGAGCGATGCCAGCCGCCACAGTTTGCTTTGCGCCTCAAACATGCCCAGCGCCCGGTTCATCTGCAAAATAACCCGATGCAGACGCACAATATCGTGAGTGCCGGTTTTTTCGCTGAGATCGTTGAGGAACAGTTCCGCCAGCCCGCGTAGCATTTCCGTAAGCTTTGCCAGACGCTGACAAATCTCCATCACTTCTGCAGGCAGTTCGCCCATCGCAAAGCGGTGTTCCGCCTCCTGAGTAGCAGGCATATACAGATTAAGAATGTTATTGAGCGATGAAATCAGTTCATACAGCTCTTCACAGTGACCGTTCAGACGCTCGGCATTCGCCAGCGGCGGCGTGGTTTTCGGGCGAAACTGTTCAAGACAGGTCGCCACTAATTTGCAAAACAGATCCAGCTGGAGCCGGTACCAGGGGGCGCTGATTTCCGCGCTCATCTCCAGCGCATCGCGCGCGACATCCGGCAAATGGTGGCCTTCATCAAGTACCAGCAACAGGTTTTTCGGCTCCGGCAAAACGGCTTCGCTTTCCATCGCCGCCATCACCAGTGCATGATTAGCCACCACCACTTCAGCTTCCTGAATCTCCCGGCGGGCGACAAAAAAAGGGCATTCACGATAATAGTGACAGTTGCGATTCAGACAGCTAGCTTTATCGGTGCTCAGACGCTGCCAGAGTCCGTCGTCAATGGCGATATCGGTGTGATCGCGCAGCCCGTCCCACTTGTAGCTGTCGAGATCGCCTTTTAACCTGGCGCAGCGCTTTTGTTCTTCCTGGTTGTTGGGCGTCAGGTCATCGTCGAGAAAAGCCAGCAGATCCTGCTGATTGGGTTCAGTACTGGCCAGCGCCGCTAAGTTACGCGGGCAGACATAGCGTCCGCGACCAAACGCGGCGGTAAAACGCAGGTCGGGGATAATTTTGCGCAGCAGCGGTAAATCTTTGCTGTAGATCTGATCCTGCAAAGCGACGTTGGCGGTGCTGACCACCAGCGTTTTTTGCTCTTCACGCGCAATGGCAATACCGGGAATCAGATACGACAGAGTTTTCCCCACCCCGGTCGGCGCTTCAATCGCCAGATGCCGCCCTTCTTCACCTGCCAGCGTTTTCGCGACGTCAGCAATCATCTGCCGCTGCGGCGCACGGGGGATAAAGTCGGGGATCTGTTCCTGAAGCGCCTTATACCAGGCGGCGATTTGCGCTTTTAACGCAGCCGTAAGTGCCATGAGAAAACCTGAAATACTGTATAAACAGCCACTATTGTGGCACTTTCTATCCCGTGTCGCAAAAAGAAAAGCCCGACCTTTCGGCCGGGCTCGCAATTACTGCGCTGTGGACGGTTTGCGCGGACGGCGCGGTGGACGAGGTTTATCACCTGCCGGTTTGCCTTCGCCACTACGCGGCTTCGCTTTTGGCGCACCGCCATCCTGACGACGCGGCTGCTGGCCACGCCCTGCTCCGCCCTGCCCGCGACCACCGCCGCCGCCACGCTGCTGACGACCGTTCTGGATCGGCTCAGCTTTAATGGACGGATCTGGCTCGTAGCCTGGCGTCGCTATACGCGGGATCTCTTTTTTCAGCAGCTTCTCGATGTCACGCAGCAGCTTGTGTTCATCGACGCACACCAGAGACAACGCTTCGCCAGTAGCGGCGGCACGCCCGGTACGACCAATACGGTGCACATAATCTTCTGGGACGTTTGGCAGCTCGTAGTTCACCACGTGCGGTAACTCTTCAATGTCCAGACCACGCGCGGCAATATCGGTCGCTACCAGCACGCGAATATCACCGGATTTAAAATCAGCCAGCGCACGTGTACGCGCCCCCTGAGATTTATTACCGTGGATTGCCGCACTGCGGATGCCGTCTTTATTCAGCTGTTCTGCCAGATGGTTCGCGCCATGTTTGGTACGGGTAAACACCAGCACCTGCTGCCAGTTGCCCTGACCAATCATCTGTGACAACAGTTCGCGTTTACGTTTTTTATCGACGAAATGAACGTGCTGAGTTACCTGCTCGGACGCGGTATTACGACGCGCCACTTCGATTTCCAGCGGGTTATGCAGCAGTTTTTCGGCCAGCGACTTAATGTCATCAGAGAACGTTGCCGAGAACAGCAGGTTCTGACGTTTTGCCGGCAGTTTTGCCAGAACGCGACGAATATCGTGAATAAAGCCCATATCCAGCATGCGGTCAGCTTCATCCAGTACCAGGATCTCCACCTGATCCAGTTTTACCGCATTCTGATGCTCCAGATCGAGCAAACGACCCGGGGTGGCAATCAGTACATCCACACCGCCACGCAGTTTCATCATCTGCGGGTTAATGCTGACGCCGCCGAAGACCACCAGCGAGCGAATATTCAGATACTTACTGTAATCACGGACGTTTTCGCCAATCTGGGCCGCCAGTTCACGGGTTGGCGTGAGGATCAGCGCACGAACCGGACGACGGCTTTTACCATGCGGCTGATTGGTAATCAGGTGCTGCAACAGCGGCAGGGTAAAACCTGCCGTTTTCCCCGTACCGGTCTGGGCGCTGGCCATCAGATCGCGGCCTTCCAGCACGGCAGGAATAGCCTGCTGCTGAATAGGGGTAGGTTCACGGTAACCCTGCTCGGCAACGGCACGTAAAATTTCAGGGTTTAAACCAAGGGAATCAAAAGACATAACAACTCCGAACCGCCCTGACCGTTACCGGTGTCGTTTTCAGGGAGATACATACAATAGAGATGACAAAAACCACAATGTCATGAAGGGGCGGAGTGTAGCAGTTTTTGTGATGTGCCGCATAAATTATCCCTTTACTGGAAAATAACCGTCCGGACTGGACAAGGCTGCGCATCAGTCATAATCTTAATCAATCGATTGATTAAGATCAGAGTCGTGCCATGAATACACCCACCATGACAACCAAAGGTGAACAGGCGAAGAACCAGCTCATTGCCGCTGCATTGGCGCAATTCGGCGAGTATGGTCTGCACGCCACGACGCGCGATATCGCTGCACAGGCCGGGCAAAACATTGCGGCTATCACCTACTATTTTGGCTCAAAAGAGGATTTATATCTCGCCTGCGCCCAGTGGATTGCAGATTTTATCGGCTCACAGTTTCGTCCGCACGCTGAAGAGGCCGAGCGTTTATTCGCTCAGCCAGAACCGGATCGTGGCGCGATGCGTGAACTGATCCTGCGCGCCTGCAAAAATATGATCATGCTGTTAACCCAGGACGACACCGTTAACCTGAGCAAATTTATCTCGCGTGAACAGCTTTCCCCCACTGCGGCTTATCAACTGGTGCACGACCAGGTTATCAATCCGCTGCATACACACCTGACGCGCCTGATTGCCGCCTATACCAGCGGCGATGCCAACGATACCCAAATGATTCTGCATACCCACGCCATACTCGGCGAGGTGCTGGCTTTTCGTCTGGGGAAAGAAACCATTCTGTTGCGTACGGGCTGGTCACAATTTGATGAGGATAAAACCGCGCTGATTGACCAAACGATCACCTGTCACATCGATCTTATTCTGCAAGGTTTAACGCAAAGGAGTCTGGAGTCATGAAAAAACCTGTCGTTCTCGGGCTGGTTATCGCGGCCCTCGTTGCCGTGATTGCCGGTGGAACGTGGTGGTATCAGAGTCGGCAAGATAACAGCCTGACGCTATACGGCAATGTCGATATCCGTAGCGTCAACCTGAGTTTTCGCGTCGGCGGCAGACTGGCCTCGCTGGCGGTTGATGAAGGCGATGCGATTACCGCCGGTCAGGTGCTGGGCGAACTGGACCGCGCACCGTATGAAAACGCATTGATGCAGGCAAAAGCCAACGTTGCCGCCGCCCAGGCGCAATACGATCTGATGCTGGCAGGGTATCGCGAAGAAGAGATCGCGCAAACCGCGGCGGCAGTCAAACAGGCGCAGGCCGCCTATGATTACGCGCAGAATTTTTACAATCGGCAGGTAGGATTGTGGAAAAGCCGTACCATTTCTGCCAACGATCTGGAAAACGCGCGTTCATCTCGCGATCAGGCGTTAGCTTCACTGAAATCCGCGCAGGATAAACTCACGCAATATCGCAGCGGTAATCGTGTGCAGGACATCGAGCAGGCAAAAGCTACGCTCGAACAGGCTCAGGCCGAACTGGCACAGGCAGAGCTTAATTTGCATGATACCACGCTGACCTCGCCATCTGACGGCACGCTTCTCACCCGCGCGGTTGAACCCGGCAGCATGCTGAACGAAGGGAGCACGGTACTGACGCTGTCGCTCACGCGTCCGGTCTGGGTTCGCGCCTACGTAGACGAACGCAATCTGAGCCAGGCGCAGCCGGGACGTGAGATCCTGCTCTATACCGACGGTCGCCCGGACAAACCGTATCACGGCAAAATCGGCTTTGTGTCACCAACCGCCGAATTTACGCCGAAAACGGTCGAGACTCCTGATCTGCGCACCGATCTGGTGTATCGCCTGCGAATTGTCGTAACCGACGCGGACGATGCGCTACGTCAGGGAATGCCGGTAACGATAAAATTTGGCGATGAGGCACGGCATGAATGACGCCGTCATTACGCTTAAAGGGCTGACGAAAAACTTTGCTGGAATGGAAAAACCGGCCGTCGCCCCGCTCGACTGTATCGTGCATGCGGGCTACGTGACCGGGCTTGTCGGGCCGGACGGCGCAGGCAAAACCACGTTGATGCGCATGCTGGCGGGATTATTAAAACCTGATGCCGGAAGTGCTGCGGTAATTGGTTTTGACCCCATCAAAGACGACAGCGCGCTGCACGCGGTGCTGGGCTATATGCCGCAGAAATTTGGTCTGTATGAAGATTTGACCGTCATGGAGAACCTCAATCTCTATGCCGATTTGCGTAGCGTCACCGGTGAGGCGCGAGAAAAAACCTTTGCCCGACTACTGGAGTTTACCTCGCTGGGGCCATTTACCGGACGACTGGCCGGCAAACTTTCCGGCGGCATGAAGCAGAAGCTCGGGCTAGCCTGTACGCTGGTCGGCGAACCCAAAGTGTTGCTGCTGGATGAGCCAGGTGTGGGTGTCGACCCAATTTCCCGTCGCGAACTGTGGCAAATGGTCCACGAACTGGCCGGAGACGGCATGCTGATCCTCTGGAGTACGTCGTATCTGGATGAAGCAGAGCAATGCCGTGATGTGCTGCTGATGAACGAAGGCGAATTGTTATACCAGGGCGATCCTACTCAGCTTACGCAAACCATGGCTGGTCGCAGCTTCCTGATGAGCAGTCCGCAGGAAAATAACCGCCGACTGCTGCAACGCGCGTTAAAACTACCGCTGGTCAGCGACGGAATGATTCAGGGGAAATCCGTCCGTTTAATCCTGAAAAAAGAGGCGACTGCTCAGCAGATCCAAAACGCTGACGGCATGCCGCAGATAACCATCAATGAAACTGCACCCCGCTTCGAAGATGCCTTTATCGATTTACTCGGCGGAGCCGGAACATCGGAATCCCCGCTGGGCGCTATCCTGCATACCGTAGAAGGTACGCCTGGCGAAACGGTGATCGAAGCCAAAGCGCTGACCAAGAAGTTTGGCGATTTTGCCGCGACCGACCACGTAGACTTTTCCGTACAGCGCGGCGAGATTTTTGGTCTGTTAGGACCCAACGGTGCCGGCAAATCTACCACCTTTAAAATGATGTGCGGCCTGCTGGTCCCCACCTCCGGTAAAGCGCTGGTGCTGGATATGGACCTGAAAGTCAGCTCCGGCAAAGCGCGTCAGCATCTGGGCTATATGGCGCAGAAATTCTCCCTGTACGGTAACCTGACGGTTGAACAAAATCTGCGTTTTTTCTCCGGCGTCTACGGCCTGCGTGGTCGGGCGCAGAAGGAGAAAATCGATCGAATGAGCGAGGCATTTGGCCTGAAGAGTATCGCTTCCCACGCCACCGACGAACTGCCGCTAGGGTTTAAGCAGCGTCTGGCGCTGGCCTGCTCGCTGATGCATGAACCCGACATTCTGTTCCTTGATGAACCCACTTCCGGGGTCGATCCCCTCACCCGTCGTGAGTTCTGGTTGCATATCAACAGCATGGTGGAAAAAGGCGTCACGGTGATGGTGACCACCCACTTTATGGACGAGGCGGAATACTGCGATCGCATCGGGTTGGTGTATCGCGGCAAACTGATTGCCAGCGGAACACCGGACGACCTGAAAGCTCAGGCTGCCGACAGCGACACTCCGGACCCGACCATGGAGCAGGCGTTCATTACGCTAATCAATGACTGGGATAAGGAGCATACGCATGAGTAACTCCGCTCTCTCCTGGCGTCGCGTACGTGCGCTGTGCGTGAAAGAAACCCGCCAGATCGTTCGCGACCCCAGCAGTTGGCTGATTGCGGTGGTGATCCCGCTGCTGCTGCTGTTTATCTTCGGCTACGGGATAAACCTCGACTCCAGCAAGCTGCGGGTCGGGATTTTGCTCGAACAGCAAAGCGAGGAGGCGCTGGATTTTACCCATACCATGACCGGCTCGCCGTATATTGACGCCACTATCAGCGATAACCGTCAGGAATTGATTGAGAAAATGCAGGCTGGGCGCATTCGCGGGCTGGTGGTGATCCCTGTGGATTTTGCCCAGCAGATGGCGCGACCTAATGATGTGGCACCGATCCAGGTGATCACCGATGGCAGCGAACCCAATACCGCCAACTTTGTGCAGGGTTATGTCGAAGGCATCTGGCAGATTTGGCAGCAACAGCGGGCGGAAGATCGTGGGGAATCGTTCGAGCCTTTGATCGACGTGCAAACACGCTACTGGTTTAACCCGGCGGCCATCAGCCAGCACTTTATTATTCCCGGGGCGGTAACCATCATCATGACGGTGATTGGCGCGATCCTCACCTCATTAGTGGTGGCGCGCGAATGGGAACGCGGAACCATGGAGGCACTGCTTTCTACCGAAGTTACCCGCGTCGAATTACTGCTGTGTAAACTGATCCCCTATTATTTCCTCGGCATGCTGGCGATGCTGCTGTGTATGCTGGTGTCGGTATTTATTCTTGGCGTGCCCTATCGCGGCTCGTTGCTAATCCTGTTTTTCATTACCAGCCTGTTTCTGCTCAGTACGCTTGGCATGGGGTTGCTTATTTCCACCATCACCCGCAACCAGTTTAACGCCGCGCAGGTCGCGCTGAACGCCGCTTTCCTGCCCTCGATTATGCTGTCAGGTTTTATCTTCCAGATAGACAGCATGCCCGCGATTATCCGGGCGGTAACCTACATTATTCCGGCGCGTTATTTCGTCAGTACCCTGCAAAGCCTGTTTCTGGCGGGAAATATTCCGGTGGTGCTGATTATTAACGTGCTGTTTTTAATCGCTTCGGCGGTGATGTTTATTGGCCTGACGTGGCTTAAAACCAAACGTCGGCTGGATTAAGGGGACGGGCATGTTTCATCGCTTATGGACGTTAATTCGCAAAGAGCTGCAATCGCTGTTACGCGAACCGCAGACGCGAGCCATTCTGATTTTACCGGTACTGATTCAGGTGATCCTGTTCCCGTTTGCGGCGACGCTGGAAGTGACCAACGCCACGATCGCTATCTATAACGAAGACAACGGTAAACATTCGGTGGAGTTAACCCAACGCTTCGCCCGCGCCAGCGCCTTTACCCATGTTCTGCTGCTGAAAAGCCCGCAGGAGATTAAGCCGACTATCGATACGCAAAAAGCCCTGCTGCTGGTGCGCTTCCCGGCCAACTTTTCGCGCAATCTGGACACCTTCCAGCAGGCACCCATGCAAATTATCCTCGACGGGCGTAACTCCAACAGCGCGCAAATTGCCGCCAATTACCTGCAGCAAATCGTTAAGACGTATCAGCAGGAGCTGATGGACGGCAAGCCGAAACCAAACAACAGCGAGCTGGTCGTGCGTAACTGGTACAACCCGAATCTGGATTATAAATGGTTCGTGGTGCCGTCGCTGATCGCCATGATCACCACTATCGGCGTAATGATCGTCACCTCGCTTTCGGTTGCTCGCGAGCGCGAGCAAGGTACGCTGGATCAGCTGCTGGTCTCCCCGCTTACCACCTGGCAGATTTTCATCGGTAAAGCTGTGCCCGCGCTGATTGTGGCTACTTTTCAGGCCACCATTGTGCTGGCAATTGGTATCTGGGCTTATGACATTCCATTTGCCGGTTCACTGGGGTTGTTCTATTTCACAATGGTAATTTACGGGCTGTCGCTGGTCGGCTTTGGTCTGCTGATTTCATCGCTGTGCGCCACCCAGCAGCAAGCGTTTATCGGCGTGTTTGTGTTTATGATGCCGGCGATTTTACTCTCGGGCTACGTCTCACCAGTCGAAAACATGCCGGTCTGGTTGCAGAATCTGACGTGGATAAACCCGATCCGCCATTTTACGGACATCACGAAACAGATTTACCTGAAGGATGCGAGTCTGCAGATTGTCTGGGGAAGTTTGTGGCCGCTGTTGGTGATAGCGGCCACAACCGGCTCAGCGGCGTATGCGATGTTTCGACGTAAGGTGATGTAGCTTTTTGTCTTTCGCCAGCAGCGAGACCACGGCGGGTCCGGCCAGGATCACCAGACCCGCCAGTGCCAGCAAGACGTTGTTTTGCAGCACGCGCGACAGTAACCACAGCACGATCATTGCGGCACCGAAATACCACGTGGTAGTCAGCTCTTCCAGCACATCAGCGACGTCACGCCAGCGTTGTTCATGGTGACGTTGCAAGGCCAGCATTAATAAAACCGTTACGCCGTAAACGACGCATAATCCCAGGCCGACGCGCACCAGCGTGCCGCTCATCCAGCCCATTACCAGCAACGCCACTACCAGTAAATGCAACACAATCTGCCAGCAACTTAGACCCGTTGCGACACGAACACGTTGTTGCCACCTCATGGCTTTTCTCCTGAAGGATTTTCAACTAATTGTTCAGAGTACCGGACTTTACGGAAAATTCCGCAACACTGCATCTTTTTGTGACGATGACTACACTATTTTATTTAGAAAGTGACGCCAACGGGAGGCTCATGAGCGGATCGGGAGTTCAATTTTCATTCAATGTGCTCACCATTAATACTCACAAAGGGTTCACCGCCTTCAACCGGCGTTTTATTTTACCTGAGCTAAGGGAGGCCGTCAGAACGGTCGGTGCAGACATTGTATGCCTGCAGGAAGTGATGGGTGCGCACGAAGCTCATTCGCTGCACATTGAGAACTGGCCGGATACCAGCCACTACGAATTTCTGGCGGACACGATGTGGAGCGACTTCGCCTACGGGCGTAACGCCGTGTACCCGCAGGGACATCACGGTAATGCTGTGCTGTCGCGGTATCCCATTGAGCATTATGAAAATCGTGATGTGTCGGTCGGCGCGAGTGAAAAGCGCGGAGTCCTTTACTGCCGAATCGTACCGCCAATGCTCTCCCACCCCATCCATGTGATGTGTGTGCACCTCGGCCTGCGTGAAGCTCACCGCCAGGCCCAGCTCGCGATGCTGGCAGACTGGGTTAACGCCCTGCCCGACGCGGAGCCGGTGGTGATTGCCGGGGATTTTAACGACTGGCGGCAAACGGCCAATCGCCCGTTGAAAGCCAAAGCTGGCCTTGACGAGATTTTTACCCGCGCCCACGGCCGCCCGGCGCGAACATTTCCGGTGCAGTTTCCCCTGCTGCGTCTGGACAGGATCTATGTGAAAAACGCGAATGCCAGTACCCCAACGACGCTGGCGCTGCGTCACTGGCGACATTTGTCCGATCATGCCCCTCTGAGTGCGGAGATTCATTTATGAAATATGGCTGGCGTGAAGGCAATCAAATTCAACTACTGGAAAACGGCGATCAATTCTACCCCGCCGTCTTTGACGCCATTGAACAGGCGCAGCAAAAAATAATCCTCGAGACCTTTATCTGGTTTGAAGATGCGGTAGGAAAACAGCTGCATGCCGCGTTGCTCGAAGCCGCCCGGCGAGGAATCAAAGCAGAGGTGTTACTGGATGGCTACGGCTCGCCTGATCTTAGCGACAGTTTTGTCGAAGAGCTCACCGTAGCCGGCGTTGTTTTCCGCTACTACGATCCGCGTCCGCGTCTGTTCGGGATGCGCACTAATCTCTTTCGTCGTATGCATCGCAAAATTGTGGTCATTGATGATCGTGTTGCCTTTGTTGGCGGCATCAATTACTCCGCTGAACACATGTCTGATTACGGTCCGGAGGCCAAGCAGGATTACGCCGTGCGCGTTGAAGGTCCAGTCGTTGCTGACATTCTGAAATTCGTGCTGGAAAACTTGCCCGGACAGAGCGCTGTACGACGCTGGTGGCGACGTCATCACCGGGCAATCGACAATCATCGCCCCGGCGAAGCGCAGGCGCTGTTTGTCTGGCGCGATAACGAAGAACATCGTGATGATATTGAACGCCACTATCTGAAAATGCTGACCCAGGCACGGCGGGAAGTGATCATCGCCAATGCCTACTTCTTTCCCGGCTATCGCTTTCTGCATGCCCTGCGTAAAGCGGCCCGACGGGGTGTTCGGGTAAAACTCATCGTGCAGGGTGAACCGGATATGCCGATTGTGAAAGTGGGCGCCCGCCTGCTGTACAACTATCTGGTAAAAGGCGGCGTCCATGTCTATGAATACCGCCGTAAACCTCTGCATGGCAAAGTGGCGCTGATGGACGATCACTGGGCGACGGTGGGCTCCAGCAATCTTGATCCACTGAGCCTGTCACTGAATCTGGAGGCAAATCTGATTATTCATGACCGTACGTTTAATCAGACCCTGCGTGACAACCTGAACCCTATTATTGCGCAGGACTGCAAGCGGGTTGATGAATCCATGCTGCCAAAACGCACCTGGTGGAACCTGACCAAGAGCGTACTGGCCTTCCACTTTTTACGCCACTTCCCGGCGCTGGTCGGCTGGTTGCCGGCGCATACCCCGCATCTGGCCGAGGTAGAGCCGCCCGCGCAGCCCGCTCTGGAAACTCAGGACCGTATACAAACAGAGGATGCAGGAGGGAAAACCTGATGGCAAAAAGCCACCGACGCTGGCGGTTAGCGAAAAAGATCCTCACATGGCTGTTTTTTATTGCGGTGATCGTGCTGCTGGTTGTTTATGCCAGCAAGGTCAACTGGCAGGAAGTGTGGACGGTAATTCGCGATTACAATCGGATCGCCCTGCTCAGCGCCGTGGGGTTGGTGATCGTCAGTTATTTACTTTACGGCTGTTATGATCTGCTCGGGCGCTACTACTGCGGCCACAAACTGGCAAAACGCCAGGTCATGCTGGTGTCGTTTATCTGTTACGCCTTCAACCTGACGTTGAGCACCTGGGTGGGTGGTATAGGGATGCGTTATCGCCTTTACTCGCGCCTCGGATTGCCGGGGGGCACAATAACGCGGATTTTTTCGCTGAGTATTACCACTAACTGGCTGGGCTATATTCTGCTGGGCGGTTTTATATTTACCTTCGGCGTCGTCGAACTGCCCGCACACTGGTATATCGATGAAGGCACATTGCGCATCTTAGGCATTGCGCTGCTGCTGATTATTGTTGTTTATCTGTGGTTTTGCGCCTTCTCTAAACATCGTCACATCACCATCAAGGGCCAAAAACTGGTGCTGCCCTCCTGGAAATTTGCCCTCGCGCAAATGACGATATCCAGTGCGAACTGGATGGTAATGGGGGCGATTATCTGGTTGTTGCTCGGTCAGAATATCGATTATTTCTTCGTGCTGGGCGTGCTGCTGGTGAGCAGTATTGCCGGCGTAATCGTGCATATTCCCGCGGGGATCGGCGTGCTGGAAGCGGTGTTTATGGCGCTGCTGGCAGGAGAGGACACGTCTCAGGGAACAATCATTGCTGCCCTGCTCGCGTATCGCGTGTTGTACTATTTTATTCCGCTGCTTCTGGCACTGGTGTGTTATTTGCTGCTGGAGAGTCGGGCAAAAAAGTTGCGGGTAAAAAACGAGAAGGCGATGGCGAAATGATAGTATATATAGTGCCGGATGCGGCTTAACGCTTTATCCGGCCTACTTTTGATACCAAGCGGTAGGCCGGATAAGCGCAGCGCCATCCGGCAACAGAGAATTAACGACGATTGCCGAAAATACGCAGCAGCATCAGTCCGCAGGTCATCCAGCCGTATACCTGCGCCATATACGTTTGCAGGCCGGAACGGGCCTGTACAATAGAATCGGATCGTGGGAATCGGTCCATGACAATCTCCTGAATCAGTATGAGCCTACAACAATTGTACTCTACCAGCGTTTTGCTGCTAGCTTATCGCTGTCGCGGGCATCAACCCAGCGCTCACCTTCCGGCGTGGCCTCGCGTTTCCAGAACGGCGCGCGGGTTTTCAGGTAATCCATAATGAATTGCCCGGCATCAAACGCGCTGCTGCGATGCGCACTGGTCACGCCAACAAACACGATTTCGTCACCCGGCCACAGTTCGCCAATGCGATGAATCACCGTCACCCGACCCAGCGGCCAGCGCAAACGCGCTTCGTCGACAATCTCCGCCAGCGCTTTTTCGGTCATTCCCGGATAGTGTTCCAGCGTTAACGCCTTAACGCTGTCACCGAGATTGTGATTGCGCACTTTACCGGTGAAAGTGACTACCGCGCCGTCTTCATCGCGCTCTGCCAGCCAGGGATACTCATCCCCGACGCGAAACGGCGCAGGGCCAACAACAATTCGCGTTTCCGCCATCTTAGCCTCCGGTTACCGGTGGGAAGAAAGCCACTTCGTCACCTGAGTTAAGGGGATGGTCAAAATCGACCAGCGTCTGGTTTACCGCCGCCAGCAGCTTACCGTCTTCCAGCGCCAACGCCCAGCGATCGCTTTTTGCGGCAAGATGCTTGCGCAGCGCTTCTACCGTTGCAAACTCGGCGGCAACCTCTAACGCATCGGTGTTTACCAGTTCGCGTACCTGAGCAAAGAAGAGAACCTTAATCATGCGCATCTACCTTAAAATCTCCGGACTTGCCGCCGCTTTTTGCCAGCAGACGCACCGGACCAATCACCATATCCTTTTGCACCGCTTTGCACATATCGTAGATGGTCAACGCCGCCACGGAGGCCGCCGTTAACGCTTCCATTTCAACGCCGGTTTTACCGGTCAGGCGACACAGCGTTTCAATCCGTACGCGGTTGTGCTCCGGTTCAGCGTGAAGATTGACTTCCACCTTACTCAGCATCAGCGGATGGCACAGCGGGATAAGATCCCAGGTACGTTTGGCGGCCTGAATACCCGCAATACGCGCCGTGGCGAATACATCACCTTTATGGTGGCTGCCATCGATAATCATCGCCAGCGTTTCGCTACGCATAGTCACGAATGCTTCAGCACGCGCCTCGCGTACAGTTTCCGCTTTGGCGGAGACATCCACCATATGCGCTTCGCCAGCGGCGTTAATATGAGTCAGTTGCGACATACTTATTTCTTCAAATGTGGGTGGAAATTACACGGACGCGTACGGGCATCAAGCTGCGGCGCAATGATATTTTCCCAGGCGGTACGACACGCTTTGGTCGAACCCGGCATGGCGAAAATCAGCGTTTTATTGGCCACTCCGGCAATCGCGCGGGATTGCAGCGTCGCGGTGCCAATCTCTTCAAACGACAGCATACGGAAGACTTCGCCAAACCCTTCAACTTCTCTGTCAAACAGCGGTTGCAGCGCTTCCGGTGCCTGGTCCCCTTCGGTTAACCCGGTACCGCCGGTAATGAGCACTACCTGTACATCATCACTGGCAATCCAGGCAGAAACCTGGGCGCGGATGGCGTAACGGTTTTCTTTGACAATCGCCTTATCAACAATCTGATGACCCGCTTCTTGCGCCGAGTCACGCAGATAATGGCCGGAGGTGTCATCTTCTTCGCCACGACGGTTGGAAACAGTAAGAATAGCAATGCGTGTCGGGATAAATTCAGCGCTTACCTGACTCATGAAAAACTCCTTTTAGCGATCAGCCGCCAATGTAAGATAAGTTTTGCGTAATACCGGTATTGTTCTGATGCAGGAAATGGGTCTGCTTTTTCTCCAGCAGCGCGGCTGAAATACGTTCTTCCAGCGCCGGCTGCTGAGCGTCATCTTCCAGCAAATCACGCAGGCTTACGCCGCCTTCACCAAATAAACACAGATGAAGCTTGCCAACAGAGGAAACGCGCAGACGATTACAGGTGGCGCAGAAGTCTTTCTCATAAGGCATGATCAGACCAATTTCACCAACATAATCAGGATGACAGAAAACCTGAGCTGGGCCGTCGCTGCGCTGTCGGATCTGGTGAATCCAGCCGCGACGCAATAGCTCATCGCGAAGTACTTGTCCGGAGATATGGTGTTTACGGAAGAGAGAGCTGCCCTCGCCCGTTTCCATCAGTTCAATAAAACGCAGTTGGATTGGCCGAGGTTGGATCCACGCAAGGAAGGTGTCCAGCTGATGATGGTTTACATCGCGCATCAGCACGGTGTTGACTTTCACTTTTTCAAAACCCGCATCAAAGGCGGCGTCAATGCCTGCCATCACCTGTTGAAACTTGTCCTGCCCGGTAATGGCATGAAACTGACGGGCATCCAGGCTGTCGACGCTGACGTTGAGCGCGGTCAGTCCGGCATCGCGCCAGGCAGCAGCATCGCGCGCCAGACGATAACCATTGGTGGTTACCGCAATCTGACGGATGGCGTCGTTTTCGCGCACGGCGGCGATAATGTCAGTAAAGTCGCGACGCAGTGAAGGTTCGCCCCCTGTCAGACGCACTTTTTCCGTTCCCAGACTGGCGAACGCGCGCGTGACACGGCGAATTTCATCAACGGTCAGAAAGCCGTTATTGGTGACCCCACCGGGCTTATAGCCATCCGGCAGGCAGTAGGTGCAACGAAAGTTACACACATCGGTAATCGACAAACGTAAGTAGTAAAACTTACGTGCGAAAGCATCGGTAAGTTGAGAGCCCATGTACACCTTTCCAAATACGGGAGACGTAGTCATTTCTTCCTGCGCCCTGGTGACAAACTTTTTCAAGTCTTGTCACGGCCAAAGCACCGTATCATTTGACCCAGGTGCAGAGGCTAGAGTGTTTATACTCGTCATACTTCGTGTTGCAGATGCGTTGGCTTCCGGCAACTCAAATTATTAAGAGTACTTAGTGGTTATGCCGATACTAGCGTGTAAATGACGCTTTTGCCATGTACACTTTCGTTGTATAAATACATACATAACGACATGATCGTGCAATTTCGCTACAGAATAAGCAAAAACCACAGTTTTGCATTGATATACATCATCTTGCCATCAGGTGGATCTCGTCAGAAAGGAGTAGATCGCAGAAAATAATTACGGCAGATGCCGACTGGATAATTGCTGAAAACACGCTATTTACGTTACTGTAGCGCCGATCAATTGATATCAGGAAAATATATGCGCACTCGCACGCTGGCAGATCTGGACCGCGTTGTCGCTCTCGGCGGAGGGCATGGATTAGGACGCGTTCTCTCCTCTCTTTCCCCATTAGGTTCCCGCCTGACGGGTATCGTCACCACCACGGATAACGGCGGGTCGACAGGTCGTATTCGTCGCTCTGAAGGCGGGATAGCCTGGGGAGACATGCGTAACTGTCTGAACCAGTTAATTACCCAGCCCAGCGTCGCATCCGCGATGTTTGAGTACCGTTTTGGTGGTAATGGCGAGCTTTCCGGGCATAACCTCGGAAATCTGATGTTAAAGGCGCTCGATCACCTCAGCGTGCGGCCTCTGGAAGCCATCAATTTAATTCGTAACCTGCTGAAGGTCGATGCGCATTTAATTCCGATGTCGGAGCTGCCGGTGGATTTGATGGCTATCGACGATCAGGGGCATGAGGTGTATGGCGAAGTGAATATCGATCAGCTCACCATCCCGCCTCAGGAGCTGATGCTGTCGCCAAAAGTGCCAACCACGCGCGAAGCGGTAGAGGCTATCGCTGAAGCTGATTTGATTTTAATTGGGCCAGGCAGTTTTTACACCAGCCTGATGCCGATCCTGCTGCTCGACGAAATGGCGCAGGCCTTGCGTCGCACACCGGCTCCGATGGTCTATATAGGCAATCTTGGGCGCGAATTAAGCCTGCCAGCAGCCAGCCTGACGCTTAGCGATAAGCTGGCCATTATTGAACAGTACGTCGGGAAGAAAGTGATTGATGCGGTGGTTGTGGGGCCGAAAGTGGATGCTTCCGCCGTTACCGACCGCGTTGTCATTCAGGAAGTGCTGGAAGCCAGCGATATTCCGTATCGCCATGACCGCCAGCTATTGCATAGTGCGCTGGAGAAAGCGGTGCAGGCGCTGGGCTAAACGGATTAGCCTGATGCGCTGCGCTTATCAGGCCTACAAAACGCTCTGCTCCGGCATCCGACCTACGAACGCGATCTTTGCCGTAGGCCGGATAATGGGTTTACCCCGCATCCGGCACACTCTTATGATGCTGCGATAAACAACTCGCGCAGTTGATGCAACTGGTCACGGATCGTCGCTGCCTCTTCAAATTCGAGATTCTGCGCATGCTGCATCATCTGCCCTTCCAGCTCGTGAATCTTCTGCTGCAGCGCTTTTGGCGTCATATCCAGTTCCACAACTTCAGACTTCGCGCCTGCGCGTGACTTCCCTTTGCCTTTCGCCTTGGTCTTCGCAATATTCTGACCCAGCGCCAGAATATCGACCACTTTCTTATTCAGGCCCTGCGGCGTAATACCGTGCTCTTCGTTGTAGAGTTGCTGTTTCTCACGACGACGTTCGGTTTCACCAATCGCTTTAGCCATTGAGGCGGTAATTTTATCGCCGTAGAGAATAGCCTTACCGTTGATGTTACGCGCCGCACGACCGATGGTCTGGATAAGCGAACGTTCAGAACGCAGGAACCCTTCTTTGTCTGCGTCCAGAATCGCCACCAGGGAGACCTCAGGCATGTCCAGACCTTCACGTAACAGGTTGATACCCACCAGCACGTCAAACTCGCCCAGACGCAGGTCACGAATGATTTCCATACGTTCCACGGTATCGATGTCAGAGTGCAGATAACGCACCCGCTCGCCATGTTCTTCGAGGTATTCTGTGAGGTCTTCTGCCATCCGTTTGGTCAGCGTGGTGACCAGCACACGTTCGTTAATCGCCGCACGGGTGCGGATCTCCGACAGCAGATCGTCAACCTGCGTCGCCACCGGACGCACCTCAATGACCGGATCCAGCAGGCCGGTCGGTCGTACCACCTGATCGACCACTTCATCACCGGATTTTTCCAGCTCATAGTTGCCCGGCGTCGCCGAAACGTAGATAGTTTGCGGAGCCAGCGCCTCGAACTCTTCAAATTTGAGCGGGCGGTTATCCAGCGCCGACGGCAGACGGAATCCGTATTCGACCAGGGTTTCTTTACGCGCCCGATCACCGCGATACATGCCGCCAATTTGCGGGATAGTCACGTGGGATTCATCCACCACCAGCAGGCCATCGGCAGGCAGGTAATCAAACAGCGTCGGCGGCGGCTCGCCAGGGCCGCGCCCGGACAGATAGCGGGAGTAGTTTTCAATCCCCGAGCAGTAACCCAGCTCATTCATCATTTCCAAATCGAACTGGGTACGCTGACTTAAGCGTTGTTCTTCCAGCAGTTTGTTATTTGCCAACAGAATTTTACGCCGCTCTGCCAGCTCAACTTTGATTTCTTCCATCGCCTGCACGATACGTTCGCGCGGCGTCACGTAGTGCGTTTTAGGATAGATGGTGTAGCGCGAAATTGTGGATTCGACCTGCCCAGTCAGCGGGTCAAACAGCGATAAACGTTCGACCTCTTCATCAAACAGTTCCACGCGCAGCGCGATGTCGTCTGATTCTGCCGGGAAAATGTCGATCACTTCACCACGCACGCGGAAGGTCCCGCGCTGGAATGCCTGATCGTTGCGGGTATATTGCAGCTCCGCCAGACGACGCAGGATCGCACGCTGGTCGATAATCATCCCCACCGTCAGGTGCAGCATCATTTTCAGGTACAGATCCGGGTCACCCAGACCATAAATCGCGGAAACCGACGCCACGACAACGACATCGCGACGTTCCAGCAGCGCTTTGGTTGCCGACAGGCGCATCTGCTCAATATGTTCGTTGACCGAAGCATCTTTCTCGATGAAGGTGTCAGAACTGGGTACGTAGGCTTCCGGCTGATAATAGTCGTAGTAAGAGACAAAATACTCCACCGCGTTATCCGGGAAGAACTCTTTCATCTCACCGTACAGCTGAGCAGCAAGTGTCTTATTGGGGGCCAGCACCATGGTAGGACGCTGCAAGTCCGCAATCACGTTAGCGATGGTGAATGTTTTCCCCGACCCCGTCACCCCCAGTAGCGTCTGATGCGCCAGACCATCCTCCAGACCTTCTTCCAGGCGACGAATCGCCTCAGGCTGATCGCCAGAGGGTTTAAAAGCGGAATTTAGTTTGAACGGTTTACTCATGAGCAGCTACCTGAAGCAATGGGCGGGCAGGTGTGTAATTTTACTCGCAGCCGTATATTTTGCCAGTAAAATATACTGGATGAAAAAACAGTAACGCGCCAGAATATTTCTGTTACCCCAGCAAAATGGCCGTGACTACAGGCTAAAATTTGTCCGCAGGCAAGATAAAACACCAGCAAAAATGTGTTATCCCCAAACCAATGACTTTTTTAACATTTGTCAAGCTACTCGATGAAAGTTTTGTGGCAACGCATGACACTTCTGCGACAGCCATTGCATTTATCTAACATCCTGTAATTTAATGATTATTATCTCGAGCCGTCTTTCGCATCAATTTAGTCGCAGGCCGCGTCTTCTCTCGCTTACATTGTGTTTTCTAACCCTAATACACAAGGTTATCCACAGGAATAGTGGATAACTGCCTCCAGCCCGTATGGACTGTAGCCTGGCAAAAACGTCCTGATGATCTTTTCTGGTGGGATAAAAAAAAATTATCGCTATTTTTTGATATTTATCAGCTAACGAAGCGACCTCGGATGGCCGAGATCTTGCTCGCATTTTCATCATTTTCCTACCTGCACCATCACGACACCACCAGGCACTGCCAATGTGCACAAAAGAACGTCAGGAATGCGGTCAGTAAGAATTTACCGCCAGCGCTGCACGCCATCCTGCTGTATTTTTCCCCAATTCCGCTTCTGGCAAGAGATTTGCAGTTTTCTCCCGACCACCAGTCCGCGAGGCGGATATCATCATGAGGGAGAAATCTATGTTGAGTCTTCGTGCAGTGAATCACTATTACGGTAATCAACACTCGCTTTGGGATGTCGATCTCGACCTGTTGCCCGGTAAATGTACCGCCGTGCTGGGTCTTCCAGGGATGGGAAAGACTACGCTTGCCAATTGCATCATCGGCAATTTACCGATTGAGAGCGGAACCATGTTCTGGCATCAGGCTGGCGCACCACCTTGCGATCTGCTTCAGATTCCGGCGGCAAAGCGCATTGCACTAGGTATTAACTGTGTATCACAGGAGCGGCGAATTTTTTCGCAACTGACGGTAGAGGAAAATCTGCACATTGCGCGCCAGGTGGTTGAGGAAAGCGAAGCAATGAACAGCAGCGATATTTACCGCCTGTTTCCACAGCTGTTTGTACTGCGTCAGGCCAAAGGGGTGGCATTGTCCGAGGAAAATCAGCACCAGCTTGCACTCGCCAGTGCGTTGGTCACTCGCCCGCGTTTGCTGATCCTCGATGAGCCCACACGAGGAACAGGCCAGGCGTATATCCACAAACTGGGGAATCTGATTGTAAGGCTAAGCCAGGAGCTTGGCATCACCATTATGCTCGCGGAGCAAAGCCTGCCGTTCATTCGTCGGGTCGCCGACTGCTATTGCTTGTTACATCGTGGCCGCAACGTGGCTCAAGGGCAAATAACACAATTCAGCGACCCGCTAATCAACGACTGGTGGATGCCAGAGACAAAACGCTAAGATCGATATAACGACCTGTCGATGCTTGCTCCGGCTCTTCTGCCAGCCAGGGAATTTTCCCCAGCAGCGGAGCCGCAAGCGCACGCTTTAGCGTCGCCATATATTCAGCATGACGCTTGCCGGGTGGCGTCACATCATTGGCAACCCATCCGGCGAGCGTCAGCCCGGCCTGCTGCACCGCCTGGGCGGTCAAAATGGCATGATTGATACAACCGAGCTTAACGCCAACCACCAGAATCACCGGCAGTTGTTCCTCTTTTACCCAGTCAGAAAAACTCAGCGTTGGCGAAAGCGGCGTAAACCATCCGCCTGCACCTTCCACCAATACCCAGTCAGCCTGTTCTTCAAGCAGGCGTAAACCCGCAGACATCACGGAGGCCTGAATGGGGCGCCCTTCGACAGCACTGATGATATGCGGTGAGGTAGGTTCCGCGAAGGTATACGGATTGATGGCTGCATAATCCACGGCTACAACGCTGTTGCGCTGTAGCGCCAGCGCATCACTGTTTCGCAGACCTTCATCCGTCATTTCACTGCCTGACGCCACCGGCTTATAGCCGACGGTTCGCAATCCCAACTGTCCCGCCGCCTGAAGCAACGCACAGCTGGCGATAGTTTTACCTACTTCAGTGTCCGTCCCGGTGACAAAATACGTGTTAGTCACGTTGAATCACTCCCAAAAAAAGATGATAGGTCAGCGGATATTTCCCCTGCTGACAGGGCCAGGCGAGCTGTAGCTGACGCAGTTGCGAGCGGGTCAGCACACGCTGCTCGCGTCCATCATGCAAATGCGTCGCACCAATACCCTTCAACGAGCGCATGGCGCTCAGCGCATCGTCAAACCACAGCGTGACGGCATGAGACTGGTATTCAACGTCCCAGCCGCACAGCGCGTTTTCCAGTTGCTCCACGGGCAAAAAACGGTTGGCATGCTCCCGGTCATCAACTGTTCGCCACGCCTGACGAAGTTCCGGCATCGAACCTTGCGCCAGGGTACTAAACGCCACCGTTCCGCCAGGACGCACCACCCGGTATAGCTCGCTTAACGCACCGCGTAGGTCGCTGCACCACTGCACGGCCAGATTGCTCCAGGCCAAGTCGAAAGTGGCAGCGGCCTGCGGAATGGCTTCGATATCCGCCAGCAGATAGTGATGGGCAACATCGTGACGCTGCGCTTCAGCCAGCATTTGCGCCGACAGATCCAACGCACAGACCTCGCTCCCCTGCTCCCGCCAGTAGCGACTCATACGCCCAGGCCCACAGCCCGCGTCCAAAACCCTTGAGAACGCCCGGCCATCGAGTTGTGCCAGTAACGCATCGGCGCTCTGACGCTGTAGCTCTGCGTGTTGCTCATAGTGGGTGGCAGCGCGGCCAAACGCGGCGGCAATCGCCTGTTTATTGACCTGTGCCATGCAACACCTCCAGTAGACGATCGATATCCTGCACCTCATGCGCCTGGGTCAGCGTCAGCCGTAATCTGGCCGTACCAATGGGCACCGTTGGTGGGCGAATCGCCGTCACCCAGCATCCCTGTTGCCGTAATGTCTGTGCCAGTTGCAGGGCTTTATGATTGTCGCCAACGATCAGCGGTTGAATAGCACTGTCTGAATGCGCCAGCGTCAAATCCGTAGTATTCACCCCAGCGCGAAAACGCTGGATCAGCATCGCTAACTTTTCCCGGCGTTCATCGCCTTCACGGCTGCGGATCACCGCCAGCGCGGCGCGTAAAGCCTGCGCCTGCGCCGGTGGCATACTGGTGCTGTAGATCAGATGGCGGGCAAACTGCAGCAGATAGTCGGCCACGCTATCAGAACACAGGATCGCCGCACCGCTGACGCCAAACCCTTTGCCAAACGTCACTACGAGCAGCTCAGGTTTCACCTGTTGTCGAGAGCACGAACCGCGCCCTTCCTCACCGCTTACGCCAATCCCATGCGCATCATCCACCAGCAGCCACGCGCCCTGCCGTTTCGCCACCGCGTGGATTTCTGCCAGCGGCGCACTATCGCCATCCATGCTGAATACGCCTTCAGTGACCACCAGTTGCTGCCCCGGAAAGGGGGAAGTCAGCAGACGCTCCAGATGTTGCGGATCGTTATGGGTAAAGCGACGTAAAACAGCAGGGCTAAGGCTGGCGGCCTCCAACAGCGAGGCATGGCTAAGCCTGTCGGCGACAATGCGATCGTCTTTTTCCATCAATGCGGCTATCACTGCCTGATTAGCGGCAAAACCGGAGATGAACAACAGCGCCCGGGAATAGCCGAGCCACTGCGCCAGCTCTTCTTCCAGCGCCTGATGCGCAACGGAATAACCGCTGACATGGCCCGAGCCGCCACTGCCGACGCCAAAACGCTCAGCACCCTGCTGCCACGCGCAGATAATTTGCGGATGGTGGCTTAAGCCGAGATAGTCGTTGCTGGAGAAATTCAGATACTGACGACCGCCAGCCTGTAACCAGCGACCAGCACCCTGTGTCACTGCATAGCGCCGACGCCACGCATCAGCACGACGACGCGCCGTTAGCGCATCGTCGATTTTTTGCTGCCAGGTCATACGGTTGCCGCGTTGTAGTAATCGTCGGTATCCGGGGTACGCAGCGCCTGCTCCAGACGTTGTTGCTGTTCGTTATCACCCGCCAGTACCGCCGTTTGCTGCGGGTTAAGACCCAGCTTACGGAACAACAATAAATCTTTATCTTCGTTCGGGTTCGGCGTGGTCAGCAGTTTGCAGCCGTAGAAAATCGAGTTGGCCCCGGCCATAAAGCACATTGCCTGGGTTTGTTCGTTCATCTGCTCGCGCCCGGCAGAAAGACGTACGTATGAGGTCGGCATCATGATGCGCGCGACGGCGATAGTACGAATAAAATCAAAAGCATCTACGTCGTCGTTATCGGCAAGCGGCGTGCCCTTCACTTTCACCAACATGTTGATCGGCACACTTTCCGGCGGCGTCGGCAGATTCGCTAATTGCAGCAGCAGACCCGCGCGGTCGGTCACTGTTTCACCCAGCCCCACAATCCCGCCGGAGCAAACTTTAATGCCCGCCTCACGCACTTTATCCAGCGTATCCAGGCGCTCCTGATACGAACGGGTGGTAATGATATTGCCGTAAAATTCCGGCGAGGTGTCGAGGTTGTGGTTGTAGTAGTCCAGACCCGCATTGGCCAGGCGCTGGGCCTGAGATTCGTCCAGCGTGCCCAGCGTCATACAGGCTTCCAGCCCCAGTTCTTTCACGCCCTGAACCATTTGTTCCAGGTACGGCATATCGCGTTCGTGAGGGTTCTTCCACGCCGCGCCCATGCAAAACCGCGTTGAACCGGCTTGTTTCGCCTTACGTGCAGAGTCCAGAACCTGTTCAACTTCCATCAAACGTTCCGTTTCCAGTCCGGTTTTATAGCGGGAACTTTGCGGGCAGTATTTGCAGTCTTCCGGGCAAGCACCGGTCTTAATCGACAGCAGCGTACTAACTTGTACCTGCCGCGGATCGAAATGCTGACGATGAACCTGCTGCGCTTCAAACAACAGATCCAGCAGCGGTTTTTCAAATAATTCGGTGACTTGCGACATTGTCCAGCGAGAAGAATGAGCCATATTGGTATACGTTTCGTTGTTAGTTTGGTGTAGACTCGTAAACCTAAATCTTTTTAATTTGGTTTACAAGTCGATTATGACAACGGACGATCTTGCGTTTGACCAACGCCATATCTGGCACCCTTACACCTCCATGACCTCCCCGCTACCGGTTTATCCGGTGGCCAGTGCCGAAGGTTGTGAACTGATATTAGCCAGCGGTGAGAAGCTGGTTGACGGCATGTCATCCTGGTGGGCGGCGATCCACGGTTACAATCACCCGCAGCTGAATGCCGCGATGAAAACGCAGATTGATGCCATGTCGCACGTGATGTTTGGCGGCATTACCCATGCCCCGGCTATTGCGCTGTGTCGCCAGTTGGTGGCGATGACGCCCGAGGCGCTGGAGTGCGTTTTTCTCGCTGATTCTGGTTCGGTCGCCGTGGAAGTCGCGATGAAAATGGCGCTGCAATACTGGCAGGCCAAAGGTGAATCCCGTCAGCGTTTCCTGACATTTCGTAACGGTTATCACGGCGATACTTTCGGCGCGATGTCGGTCTGCGATCCTGACAACTCGATGCACAGTCTGTGGAAGGGTTATCTGCCTGATAACCTGTTTGCGCCCGCTCCGCAAAGCCGGATGGGCGGCGAATGGGACGAACTGGATATGGTGCCTTTTGCCCGTCTGATGGCCGCACATCGCCACGAAATTGCGGCAGTGATCCTTGAGCCGATTGTACAGGGCGCTGGCGGCATGCGCATGTATCACCCCGAATGGTTAAAGCGCATCCGTAAGATGTGTGACCGGGAAGGCATTTTGCTGATTGCCGATGAAATCGCCACCGGATTTGGTCGCACGGGCAAGCTGTTTGCCTGTGAGCACGCTGATATCACTCCGGACATTTTGTGCCTTGGCAAAGCGTTAACCGGCGGAACGATGACCCTTTCCGCCACCCTGACCACGCGCCTGGTTGCGGAAACCATCAGCAACGGTGAAGCCGGATGTTTTATGCACGGCCCGACTTTCATGGGTAATCCACTGGCCTGCGCCGTCGCCTCTGCCAGCCTGTCGCTGCTCGAAACCGGCGAATGGCGCTCGCAGGTCGCGGTCATTGAAGCGCAGTTGCGTGAAGAACTCGCCCCGGCGGCAGATTCCCGTTGGGTTGCCGACGTGCGCGTGCTTGGTGCCATCGGCGTGATAGAAACCACGCATCCGGTGAATATGGCCGCGTTACAGAAGTTCTTTGTCGAACAGGGCGTGTGGGTAAGACCGTTTGGTAAGCTCATTTATCTGATGCCGCCGTACATCATCAAGCCCGAACAACTGCGTCGTCTGACCCAGGCCGTCAACGAGGCTGTGCGCAATGCAACATTTTTTAGCGATTAATCAGCGGTAAGCTCTACGGTTTCTGGCTACACTTTTTGGCTAACGAGAGGAGTCAGCATGAAACTAATCAGTAACGATCTGCGCGATGGCGAAAAGCTTCCTCATCGCCACGTCTTTAACGGCATGGGATATGACGGGGATAATATTTCCCCGCACCTGGCATGGGATGATGTGCCCGCCGGGACTAAAAGCTTTGTCGTGACCTGTTACGATCCTGATGCGCCAACCGGCTCCGGCTGGTGGCACTGGGTGGTGGTTAACCTGCCTGCAGATACCCGGGTTTTACCACAAGGTTACGGCTCGGGGCTGGTTGCGTTGCCGGAAGGCGTGCTGCAAACACGCACGGATTTTGGTAAAGCCGGTTATGGTGGCGCTGCGCCGCCGAAGGGGGAAAACCACCGCTATATCTTTACGGTTCACGCACTGGATGTGGAGCGTATTGATGTCAATGAGGACGCCAGCGGCGCGATGGTTGGGTTTAACGTCCATTTCCACTCGCTCGCCAGCGCTTCTGTTACCGCAATATTTAGCTAAGTTCTGTTGTGCCGGATGTCGGCTTAGCCTCATCCGGCCTACAAAGCAGACCGTAAGCCTGATAAGACGCGTCAGCGTCGTCATCAGGCAATTTTCTACAGAAATTCAGGCAGCAATTTCAGCAACGTTCCTTGCGCTAACAGTTCGGTCGCGCACTCGATATCCGGGGCGAAAAAGCGATCCTGCGTGTAATGGGCAACCTGCTCGCGTAAAGCCTGGCGCGCCTGCTCCAGCAGCGGGCTTGAGGTTAACCCTTCACGCAGGTCAATCCCCTGACACGCCGCCAGCCACTCTACGGCAATCACGCCGCGCGTATTTGCTGCCATCTCCCACAGTCTGCGCCCCGCCGCCGGAGCCATAGATACGTGATCTTCCTGGTTGGCGGACGTCGGTAAACTGTCTACGCTATGCGGATGCGCCAGCGCTTTGTTCTCACTCGCCAGCGCGGCAGCCGTGACTTGAGCAATCATAAAGCCGGAGTTCACCCCACCGTTTTTCACCAAAAACGGCGGCAGTTGCGACATGTGTTTATCCATCATTAACGCAATGCGTCGCTCCGATAACGAGCCGATTTCCGCAATCGCCAGCGCCAGATTATCTGCTGCCATCGCCACCGGTTCAGCATGGAAGTTGCCACCAGATATGACATCCCCCTCTTCGGCAAATACCAGCGGGTTGTCGGAAACCGCATTGGCTTCCACCAGCAGAACATCCATCACCTGGCGCATTTGCGTCAGACATGCCCCCATCACCTGTGGCTGACAGCGCAGAGAATACGGATCCTGCACTTTCTCACAGTTATGATGCGACTGCGAAAGCGCGCTGGTGTCGGTCAATACGTGACGATACAGCGTTGCGGCATCAATCTGCCCACGCTGCCCTCGCGCGGCGTGAATACGGGCGTCAAACGGACGACGGGAACCCAGCACGGCTTCGGTGGTCAGCGCCCCGCACACCGTTGCAGACGCAAACAGTTCCTGAGCTTCAATTAGCCCACGCAGCGCAAAGGCCGTCGAAGCCTGGGTGCCGTTGAGCAACGCCAGCCCTTCTTTTGCCTCCAGCGTTATCGGCTCCAGCCCGGCCTTTTTCAGCGCTTCGGTCGCCGGGAGCCATTCACCCTGCCAGCGCGCCTTCCCTTCTCCCAACAGCGTCAAAGACATATGCGCCAGCGGCGCCAGGTCACCCGATGCCCCCACGGAGCCTTTCGCCGGGATCAGTGGATACACCTCGGCATTCACCAGCGCAATCAGCGCTTCAATCACGCTCAGGCGAATACCGGAAAAACCGCGCGCCAGGCTGTTGATTTTCAGCACCATAATCAGACGCACCATCGCGTCGTCCAGCGCCTCGCCGACACCTGCCGCATGGGAAAGCACCAGCGAACGCTGCAAATTCTGCAAATCTTCCGTGGCGATACGGGTCTGGGCCAGCAGGCCAAAGCCGGTATTAATGCCATACGCCGTACGGCCTTCAGCGACAATATTATTGACGCAGGCGACGCTGGCGTTAATAGCATCGATCGCCCCGGCATCCAGACTCAGTTTGACCGGCTGCTGCCAGATTTCACGTAGCTGGATAAAACTCAGATGGCCCGGCGTGAGTGTCATGGTGTTCATATCAGCGTTTCTCCTGCGTCGCGGTAACCATCGGCAAATTTAGCCCTTCTTCGACGGCGCATTCCACCGCAATGTCATATCCGGCGTCGGCGTGACGCATCACCCCGGTCGCCGGATCGTTATGTAAGACCCGGGCGATACGCGCCGCGGCTTCATCGGTGCCATCGCAAACAATCACCATCCCGGCATGCTGAGAGAAGCCCATACCGACCCCGCCACCGTGATGCAGCGACACCCAGGTCGCGCCGCTGGCGGTGTTAAGCAGCGCGTTCAGCAGCGGCCAGTCGGATACGGCGTCTGAGCCGTCACGCATAGCTTCAGTTTCGCGGTTCGGGCTGGCAACAGAACCGGAGTCCAGATGGTCACGGCCAATAACAATCGGCGCGGATACTTCACCGCTGCGCACCATTTCATTAAACGCCAGCCCCAGTTTCTGACGCCACTCCAGGCCGACCCAGCAGATACGCGCCGGTAAACCCTGGAAATTAATCCGCTCACGCGCCATATCCAGCCAGTGATGAAGGTGCTTATCATCTGCCACGATCTCTTTCACTTTGGCATCTGTTTTATAAATATCCTGCGGATCGCCGGAAAGCGCTACCCAACGGAACGGGCCAATGCCGCGACAGAACAACGGTCGAATATAAGCAGGTACGAAGCCGGGGAAATCAAAGGCATTTTCCACGCCCATCTCTTTGGCCATCTGGCGAATGTTGTTGCCGTAATCAAACGTTGGCACGCCCATTTTGCTAAACGCCAGCATCGCCTCAACGTGCGTTGCCATTGAACGTTTCGCCGCCTGCACCGTGCCCTGCGGATCGGACACCGCTTTTGCCTGATACTCTTCCCAGCTCCAGCCAGACGGCAGATAACCATGCAGCGGATCGTGGGCGCTGGTCTGGTCGGTGACCATATCCGGGCGCACACCGCGCTTCACCAGTTCCGGCACAACGTCGGCGGCGTTCGCACACAGCGCAATGGAGACCGCTTTACCCTCGCGAGTGTATTTGTCGATACGCGCCAGCGCATCGTCAAGCGATGTCGCCTGCTCGTCCACGTAACGGGTACGCAGACGGAAATCGATTCGGCTTTGCTGGCATTCAATGTTCAGCGAACACGCCCCCGCAAGCGTAGCGGCTAACGGCTGCGCCCCGCCCATACCGCCCAGTCCGGCGGTCAGTACCCAGCGCCCGCTCAGGTTACCCTGATAATGCTGACGCCCGGCCTCAACGAAGGTTTCATAAGTCCCCTGCACGATGCCCTGGCTGCCGATGTAGATCCAGCTCCCGGCGGTCATCTGGCCGTACATCGCCAGCCCTTTGGCGTCCAGTTCGTTGAAGTGTTCCCAGGTAGCCCAATGTGGCACCAGGTTGGAGTTGGCAATCAGCACGCGCGGTGCGTTGTCGTGAGTTTTGAATACGCCTACCGGTTTTCCGGACTGGACCAGCAGCGTCTCATCGGTCTCCAGTTTGGTCAGCGCGTTGACGATGGCGTCATAGCATTCCCAGTCCCGTGCGGCGCGGCCAATCCCGCCGTAAACCACCAGCTCATGCGGATTTTCCGCCACATCGGGATCCAGATTATTCATTAACATGCGCAGCGGCGCTTCGGTCAGCCAGCTTTTGGCCGTTAAGGTGGTGCCGCGTGGGGCACGAATATCCTGCTGACGATATTTGCTATGGGACATGACAGAAAACTCCTCGCGAACGTCGGATAGATAAGTAACATATACTTGTCTATACAAGTCACCGCAAGGATGTTTTTAACAATTAAGATACATTTTTATTATATTGCGTCAGCAATCACGGTTTTCATCTCCTGTATCAGGACATAAACCGCCCTTGCAGTCGATAGCGGGAACCAGGGAACAGCAAACGGGCATGAGAGACAATGGATGACGCGGACCAGGTCTTGCGGCGGATCAGCAGGCAGGGATCGTGTTCTTTGATGTTCAGCAACGCGCACTCTTCGGCGCTGGCGCGAACGGCCTCAACAATATGCTCACCTTCGGTCAAGGGGGCTATCAGCGACAGGTAAGCGTGCGGCGTAGTCTGGCTGTAATCCTGCGCCAGATACTCGGGCACAATTTCGGCATTCACGCAGCGATCTTCAATCTGTACCGGCAGATCGTTCTCGTAGTGCACCATGACAGAGTGAAAAATAGAGGTGCCTTCTTTGACGTTTAATACCAAAGCCTGCTGCGCGTTTGCCCGGGTTCTTTCCAGCGTCAGCACTTCGCACCGGTGCTGATGCTGACGGGCGTTGATTTCATCCGCGATGCTGCGAATTTCAAATAGCGCGGACTGACCTTTTGGCTCGGCGACAAACGTCCCCACGCCCTGCAAACGCACCAGTAAACCTTCATCCGTTAACTCACGCAGCGCCCGGTTGATGGTCATGCGGCTAAAACCATACTGCGCCACCAGCTCTGCCTCAGACGGAATGCGATCGTGAGGCTGCCAGATACCGCTGGCAATTTTTTCGCTGATCTCCTGTTTGACCTTTTCGTAAAAAGGAGCCGGTGCAGAACGGGATGGGAGCATGCGTGAGCCTTCCTTAAGCTGAAAATGTGAGTGGGTACAGTTTACAGGCATTACCCGAACCTGATAAGCGCAACGCCATCAGGTATGTCAGTGCCACCAGTGGGCGATTTGCCAGCCTAATCGCGCCGCAACCCGCGCCGCCCTGCCATCATCGTCAAAGCGTGGATTAAATTCAACCATATCCACCGCCTGTAGTTTACCGCTACGACACAGAGGCTCAATCAGTCTCAGCAGCGTCGCCAACGGTACGCCAAGCGCGGCGGGGGCCGACACACCGGGCATTTCCCACACCGGCAGCACGTCGAGGTCGATTGTCAGATAGATGACATCCAGATTGGCAATGAACTGCGCTAACTGCGCCTGCGCCGTATCACAATGCAGATCCTCCACTACGGTCACACCGAGCCGCTGGGCCTCATCCCAAAGCGCCTGGGTGTTTGCCGCCCGGCTGACGCCGATACAGGCATAGTGAAATTCACGCTGTTGTTCATCGCAAAGCTGCGCCAACTGGCGAAACGGCGTACCGGATGTAGCCTGCCCGGCATGGCGCAAATCGAGATGCGCATCGAAGTTGACTATCCCCACTTTCGCCTGCGGGAATGCGTCCAGCACACCTGCACCATGGGCATATGCGGTTTCGTGTCCGCCACCCAAAACAAAGGTGCGCATATTTTCCTGCTGGCAACGCTGTACTGCATTGCGTAGCGCCTGCTGCGCGCCCTCAAGATCGGGGGCCTGCGCCACAATATTGCCCAGATCCACCAGTCGATGATGCCCATCGTGGCTGGCTAAATTCGCCAGCGCCTTGCGCAGCACATCGGGCGCTCCGGCAGCTCCCGTGCGCCCCTGATTACGTTTAACACCTTCGTCGCAAGCAAACCCGAGCAACGCTATCTGCTCGCGATACATTTCTGGGCTAAACGTCGGGCTCTGGGTGATAGTCTGAAACAGGCGCAGCGCATTCGGCGATTCGGCCCGGTCATCACGTCCCTGCCATAGCGCAGGTGAAGCAGGTTGCCAGTGAGTCATGCTATTTGTCCTTTGAATACGCGTTGGTAGAGCGGGTTGCGTCCGGGTTCATACAGGATCTCAACAGGAAGTGTTGCATCCCACACCACAAAATCGGCCACAAACCCGGCCTTCAATTGACCGTGGGTGGCGTGACGCCCCAGCGCCCGGGCCGCATGACGGGTTACGCCCGCCCATGCTTCTTCCGGCGTTAAGCCAAACTGAACGCAGGCCATATTCATCGCCCAGTGCAGGCTGATAAACGGGCTGGTACCGGGGTTAAAATCTGTCGCTACCGCCATCGGTACCTGATATTGACGCAGCAACGCTACCGGTGGGCGCTGCTGCTCTTTGAGGAAATAGAATGCGCCGGGCAGCAGCACGCCGACCGTACCGCTTTGGCTCATTGCCGCCACGCCCGCTTCATCGAGGTATTCAATATGATCGGCGGATAGTCCGTGGTAGCGGCTTACCAACTGCGCGCCGCCAAGCAATGACAGTTGTTCGACATGGCCTTTAATCGGAATGCCCAGCGCCTGGGCGGCTTGAAATACCCGTTCGCTCTGCGCGAGGTTAAATCCGACGCTTTCACAGAACAGATCAACGGTCTCAAACAGCCCTTGTTCCCACAGCTGCGGCAAAATGGTCTCGCACACCAGCGTAATATAGCCGTCAGGATCATCCCTGAATTCCGTTGGCGTCGCATGCGCAGCCAACAGCGTCGGGCTGATTTCAACGATATTCTCTGCCGCCAGCGCTGCCACCACGCGCAATATTTTCTCTTCTGTCGGCAAATCCAGGCCGTAGCCGGATTTTATTTCCAACAGCGTAACACCTTCTTTGATCAGCTGTTCCATCCGCTGATGAGCTACGTGTAAGAGTTGTTCATCCGTGGCGCTGCGGGTCGCCGATACGGTGGCATTGATCCCCCCACCCTGAGCGCTTATCTGCTGGTAGGAGACACCATTTAGCCGCTGCTCCCATTCACCTGCGCGGTTTCCGCCAAAGACGAGATGCGTATGGCAATCAATCAGGCCAGGCGTAATCAGCCTGCCCTGCATATCAAAAGTATTGTCATGTGTGAGATATAACGATGATTCCGGGACGATATCGCGAATCTTGCCCTGGCGGACGATCAGCGCGTGACCATCCACCAGCCCATATGGGGTACCACGTTCAGGATCCATAGTCGCCAGACGAACATTGCGCCAGATAACATCATCAGGGAAGAATTGCTGCATTCGACTCACCACTTGTCATAGGTTGTATAGACATTTATTTTTGATTATAGGGATGTTGTCAACCTGAAGAGCCATAATTGTTATCTATTTGTGATATAAAGACTCTCCGCGCCAGACATTGCTGCGATAAAAAACAACTTTTTACCTTTTCGCCTTCCCGTTTCGCTCAACTTAGTATAAAAAAGCAGGCTTTAATGGATAACTTTCAAAGCCCGGAGCAACCTGTGAACATATCATCAGTTTCCCGTCTGGCGCTGGCAATGGCTTTTGGCGTGACGCTGACCGCCTGTAGCTCTACGCCGCCCGATCAAATTCCTTCCGATCAGACCGCGCCAGGTACCTCTTCGCGCCCGATCTTGTCGGCCAATGAAGCGAAAAACTTCGTTGCTGCGCACTATTTTTCCGCGCTGACGCCAAACACCGCGCCATGGAGCCCTTCTTCAATTTCTCTGCCTGCACAACCTGACTTCGTCGTTGGCCCGGCAGGCACTCAGGGCGTAACCCATACCAGCATTCAGGCTGCGGTGGATGCGGCAATCATCAAACGTACAAACAAACGTCAGTACATCGCGATTATGCCGGGCGAGTATCAGGGCACGGTATACATCCCGGCAGCAACGGGTAGCCTGACGCTGTACGGTATGGGCGAAAAACCGCTGGATGTAAAAATTGGCCAGGCCATTGACGGTGACATGAGCACCGCAGACTGGCGTCGTACGGTGAACCCAGGCGGTAAATATATGCCGGGTAAACCTGCGTGGTATATGTTTGATAATTGCCAGAACAAACGTGGCACAAATATTGGTGTGATGTGTTCTGCCGTCGTCTGGTCGCAAAACAACGGTCTGCAATTGCAGAACCTGACCATCGAAAACAACCTGGGTGATAGCGTTGATGCAGGCAACCACCCGGCCGTTGCACTGCGTACCGATGGTGATAAAGTGCAGATCAACAAGGTCAATATTCTGGGTCGTCAGAATACGTTCTTTGTAACCAACAGCGGCGTACAAAACCGCCTGGAAAACGATCGTCAGCCGCGTACGCTGGTTACCAACAGCTACATTGAAGGCGATGTGGATATTGTTTCCGGTCGCGGCGCCGTGGTGTTCGAGAACACCGATTTCCGTGTAGTGAACTCCCGTACCCAGCAGGAAGCCTATGTGTTCGCACCGGCTACTCTGTCAAACATCTACTACGGTTTCCTGGCGATTAATAGCCGCTTCACGGCAAGCGGCGATGGCGTGGCGCAGTTAGGCCGATCGCTGGATGTCGATTCCAACACTAACGGTCAGGTCGTTATCCGTGACAGCGTGATTAACGAAGGCTTTAACATGGCAAAACCATGGGCTGACAGCGTTATCGCAAAACGCCCATTTGCCGGTAATACCGGTGCGGAAGATGACAAAGGTGAAATCCAGCGCAACCTGAACGACACCAACTTCAACCGCATGTGGGAATACAACAACCGCGGTATCGGTAGCAAAGTGGTTGCCGAGCCGAAGCAGTAATCCCAGAGTAAAAAAAGGTCGCCATATTTACGCTGGCGACCTTTTTTATGGCGTTACACCAAACGCGACTTATTAAAGTTAATCAAACTCCCCGCTTTAATAATCTCACGCTCCTCGGCGGTCAGGCTTTCCATATACAAGCTAATTTCACTCACCGCGCCATCATCATGAAGAACGTACGCTTTTATCTCGTGGCTGCACTCATCCAGCGCACGGCGAATACCGGGAATATAGATATAGTCCCCGACCTCAAAAGAGGGTTTCTCAGCCATTTGTAGCGGTAACATTCCCCAGTTAATGACATTGGAACGGTAACGCTTGGTGGCATATTCCTCGGCGATGTTTGCCAGCCCACCGATCACTCGCTGACAGCTTGCCGCCTGCTCGCGCGCAGAACCATCACCAGGCCTGACGGCATAAATCATGCTGCCAATTTCAGTCTCCAGTGGTTGCGTGTTTTCCTGACCGGTAATCTGCTGGATGCGTGCGAAAACGGACGCCAGTTCGCTAACGTCACCCGCCTGACGTTGTTTTTCCCGTTCAGCGACCGCCTTGCTTCTGCCAACATAGCCGGGATCGCGTCGGGAAAGGGTAAATTCCGCCAGCCCCAAAGGATTGGAACGATACGAAGAGGTTTCTCCGGACGGGATAAGCTCATCCGTCGTTGTCACGTCATCAAGTATTTTTGAGGCCACTTTCAGCAGAATATTTTCTGTTAACGCGCCCAGTTCCGGCCAGTCTTTAATATTCGGGCCGTAAATGAGCGGCTGTTGCGTGGCCCCTTTCACAAACCCCTGGTATACGCGGCTCTTATATGGCGCAGGATTAAACGCATAGTCAGGTACAGCCTCCCAGCAGTCCAGATCCGTCGCGGCAGTGAGAAATCCTCCATTTGCTGCCGTAGCCGCAATTGATCGCGCATCCATCAGCGCAACGGCTGACATTTGACCATTGCCCGGTTTCGAGCCTTCACGGTTAGGGAAGTTACGCGTGGTATGGCGGATGCTAAGACCATTGTTGATTGGCGTATCGCCCGCACCAAAGCATGGACCACAGAATGCGGTTCTGATGACGGCCCCGGCTCCCAGTAAATCCGTTACGACACCTTTCTGCGCTAAATCCATAAACACCGGCTGTGACGAGGGGTAGACAGCCAGCGAGAAAGCATCATTACCGCAGGATTGACCACGTAAGGCTTGCGCCGCGGCAATCACGTTTTCATAGTTGCCGCCCGAGCATCCAGCAATGATCCCCTGCTGTACTTTTAAGCGTCCGTTTTCCACTTTATCCAACAACGAAAGGCTGGCTTTACCTTGCGCGATTCGTGCAGATTCAACTTCAATCTCCCGGAGAATATCCGTCAGATTTTCGTTGAGTGTAGCAATCTCATAGACATTACTTGGATGGAATGGCAGCGCAATCATCGGCTTAATCGCACTCAGATCGACATAAATACACCCATCGTACCAGGCCATCGGCTGCGGGCTGAGCGGGCGATAATCCTGTTCGCGACCGTGTAATGCCAGCCAACTGCGAGTTTCATCATCCGTTTGCCAGACAGAGCTCAGGCAGGTGGTTTCGGTGGTCATTACATCAACGCTGTTGCGAAAATCCGTTGAGAGATGGCGAATGCCAGGGCCGACAAACTCCATGACCTTATTTTTGACGTAGCCATTTTTAAATACCGCGCCAATGATAGCCAAAGCGACATCCTGTGGGCCGACACCCGCAACAGGCTTACCGGTCAGATAAACGGCCACAACGCCAGGATAATCAATATCCCAGGTATCATTTAACAGCTGCTTGACCAGCTCACCGCCCCCTTCTCCTACCGCCATCGTGCCTAATGCGCCGTAACGCGTATGGCTGTCTGAGCCGAGGATCATTTTGCCGCCCCCGGCCATCATTTCACGCATGTACTGATGGATGACGGCAATATGTGGCGGCACAAAGATTCCGCCGTAACGCTGTGCCGCAGACAGACCAAACATATGATCGTCACCGTTAATGGTTCCCCCTACCGCGCATAATGAGTTATGGCAGTTCGTCAGAACGTACGGTAAAGGAAAGCGCTCCATTCCTGATGCTTTAGCGGTCTGAATAATACCGACAAAGGTAATATCGTGTGAGGCTAATGAATCAAACTTAATTTTTAGCTTATTCATGTCACCGGACGTATTATGCGCTGAGAGAATTGACCACGCGATAGTTCCTTTTTTCGCTTCTTCTTTACAGATTGCTTCAGACACCCCATCTTCAGCGATAATTTCATTATTACCGGAGAGGTAAATCCCTTTCTCATATAATTTAATCATTAGATACTCCACATTGCTGTGCTCCAACCAGAGCACAGACAACCAATGAACGATGTAATTTATACCCTAAATAATTCGAGTTGCAGGAAGGCGGCAAGGGAGCGAATCCCCAAGAGCTTACTCCAGTAAGTGACTGGGGTGAGCGAGCGCAGCCAACGCACATGCAACTTGAAGTATGACGGGTATAGTTAGAGCATGTTCCAGCCAATCAACATATTCCACCACCAAAGACCCAGCGTGATATGGACGAGAAACGTCAAGAACGTCAGCATTGCGCCAACCAGCCACCACGATTTGATGTCGTTATATCCAACGCCAAAAATAACTGGTCCCGCGGCGCCGCCATAATGGGTAACCATACCGCCGTAAGAGTTAGAAAAGAGTAATGCCAATGCAGTTAACATTAGTGGCGCACCAGAAACGTTCGCCAGCATGGCAAATACCGGCATCATTGCCACAATATAGGCGCTGCCAGAGGCAAAGAAATAACGAACAATAATGCTCAAAAAGAGAATAACAAAGAACGCAACATTGCCGTGGTTACCAAAGTCGAGGTTATTCTTGAAGAGTTCGGCTAACCAATCGAAGAATTTCACTTTCGATAACAGCGAACTCAAACCGATAATACCACCGTACCAGATTAAGGTATTCCAGCCGCCCTTATTTTTAACCACATCATCCCAGGTGACTACGCCAAACAAAAGCATCGTCCCCATTACTACAATGGCAACCGTTGATTCATCAACGCCGAGAGTTTTACTAAAGATCCATCCTAATAGCGCGAGGACGAAAATGCCTAGCAGCATTTTTTCGCGCCCTTTCATTGGCCCTAAATCCTGAAGCCCGGCTTTGGCGATAGTTTTGTTATCAACCTTTTTAATTTCAGGTGGATACATAAAATAGATGACTAAAGGCGTTACCAACAGCATAACCAGTCCAGGCAAAGCTGCTGCAAGAGCCCATCCTCCCCAGCTTAGTTGTAACTGACAGATATCGTTGATCATCTTCAATGCCAGAATGTTTCCTGCCATCGCAGTAAAAAACATATAGCTGGTCGTTTTAGTGACCATATACACCGTCATCATCAGGTAGTGGCCGACACGTCGGGGGCTCTTGTCCGGCTCAGAGCCTAACGCCACCGCCACGCTATTGATGATGGGCAAGACAATGCCTCCCGCACGCGCCGTATTTGACGGTGTTGCCGGGGCTAATACCAGGTCAAGAAATACGGTCACGTAGCCCAGTCCAAGCGTGGTGTTACCTATTTTACCAATCAGAATATAGGCAATTCGCTTGCCCAGTCCCGTCGTCACAAAAGCAGCGCTTAAAGTAAACGCGGAGAACACCAGCCATGTCGTACCGGAAGCATAGCCACTCAGCACGCTGCTGGTTTTAAGTACGCCGCTGCCTAAATTTCCGACAACCACCATTGAAGCGGCAACAGCAATCAATAATACCACCGGTTCAGGAAACGGTTTGATCACCAGCCCGACAATGGCTGCGAGATAAATACCAAATAGCACCCAGGCCAGTTCACTTAATCCTGCCGGTGCTGGCATAAGTCCTATAATGCAAGGGATGGCCAATATTAATATTAGCTTCCATAATGATTTAACGTTCATTTTGGGGTCCTGAATAATCTGTACAAGCAATACAGAATGTTTTTCGATTTTCCATAATCACATCGACATGTGGCCAATGCTGTCAGGGAAGATAAACATCACCGGCGAATATTTTTCTGGCGGTGCGAATAACCGAAGCTCTGATAGTTTCAGGCTCATCCCCTTCATTGGTTAAATAAATATCAAGAGCGCCACCTGGATGTTCGATAGTGATATTCCCGTAATGCGCGCCTTCCGTTATCTGACGCGTAACGGTACCGTTAATGGCGCAACTGCTCGCGATCGCTATCGCCCCAGTAATTGCCAGTGCTTTATGGCAAGAATGCGGCATAAAATAGCGAACATTAATTGCGCCATCGTGCTGAGGCGCCGAGATGAGAATAGGTTTAGGGATAACCTTATTACTGACATTTCCCAGGCCCATAGCTTCACCGGCCTGTAAACGAATAGACTCGATGCGCGCTAATAATTCGCGGTCTGCATCTAAATCTTGCGCGGATTCATAACCCGTTTTCCCCAGATATTCGGCAGGAATAATTACGACAGGTGTCGCCATATCCATACAGGTCACGGGAACGGAGTTGATATAATCGATGTGTTGGCCCGTTGGAAAAATATGCCCGGTTTTAGAACCTGCGGCATTCAGGAACGTCAATGCAATCGGGGCCGATGTTCCCGGGACACCGTCAATTCTTGCTGTTCCTTCATACTCAACAACGCCGTTTGGTGTCTGTATATCAGCTTCGATAAACGTGTTGGTGTTTACATTGCGAATACGAACGCGGGTGGTCGGCGTTGCGGCATTAATTAATCCCTTTTCAATAGCAAACGCGCCAACGGCGGAAAGCATATTGCCGCAGTTCGGCGTGGTATCGACCCGTTGCTCATGCACCAATACCTGAGCAAATAAATAATCGATATCAGCTTTCGGGTCGTTTGAACGACTAATGATCGCTACTTTGCTGGTTAACGGATTGCCACCACCAATGCCGTCTATTTCCAGCGCATTGCCAGAACCCATAATTTTAATCAATACTTCATCACGCAGTTTTTCTTCTTGCGGTAGATCTTGTGCTAATAAAAATGCGCCCCTGGAGGTTCCTCCGCGCATCATAACGCAAGGTATTTTTTTCATGATTATGCTCTCGATATTATTTTCACTATGTACATAGTTGCATGTCATGATTAGGGTGACTAATGACTTCATTTTCGTAATTAGTGATTTATTTTTATTAATTAAAAATTATGAATTGCAGATACACTGAACACTTTCATCTTAGACAGGGGCTTCCCCGATTTAGTCCGGAGTCAGAATGAAACACGAATTATCAAGCATGAAGGCGTTTGTCACACTGGCAGAGTCCGATTCTTTTAACAATGCCGCCAAGTTACTTAATATTACGCAACCTGCATTAACACGCAGGATTAAAAAGATGGAAGAGTATTTACACACTCAACTCTTTGAAAGAACAACCCGCAAAGTCACATTAACAAAATCAGGAAAGATGCTCTTACCTGAAGCCAGAGAATTAATTAGGGCATTAGATGAAACTATTTTTAATATTAGTAATGTGAATGTTCATCATCATGGCATAGTGACATTATCCTGTATTCCTACCGCAGTTTTCTATTTCTTGCCGTTGGCAATAGGAAAATTTAATGAGCGGTATCCCAATATCAAAGTGCGAATTATTGAGCAAGGTACGAATAATTGTATGGAATCCGTACTTTGCAATGAGGCTGATTTTGGAATAAATATGAACAACATCACAAATTCCTCTATCGAGTTCACTCCACTGGTTAATGAACCGTTTGTTCTGGCCTGTCGGCGCGATCATCCACTCGCCAATAAACAGTTGGTGGAGTGGCAGGAATTGCTGAATTACAAATTGATAGGCGTTCGCTCCTCAAGCGGCAACCGATTATTGATTGAACAACATTTGGCCGATAAACCGTGGAAGTTGAACTGGTTTTACGAGGTTCGTCATCTGTCCACTTCGCTGGGACTGGTTGAAGCTGGACTGGGCGTTTCTGCGTTACCAGGGTTAGCAATGCCGCAAACGCCGCATCCCACCCTGACAGGTATCCCACTGGTTGAGCCTGTTATTAGACGCACACTGGGAGTTATTCGGCGTAAAGACGCTATTCTCTCACCTCCCGCTGAACGTTTCTTCTCTCTTCTGCTTAATTTATGGGCAGATGACAAAGACTGTCTTTGGACATCCGTTGCTGAACGTCATGAAAATCTACCGCTTGTTGAATAAACATAAAAAAATCCGCAATCTTCACAAGATTGCGGATCGTTTGTAACACCTGACGTTTTAGTACGCGTTAACCACCACCCACATCGGGCCTTGTCCTACCGCGTAACGACCGTTCTCTGTCAACAGTCCTTGTTCGCCTGCAATCTTATACACCGCGATATGGTGCGATTTTTGCCCGGCGGCAATCAGGTATTTTCCGCTGTGATCGATATTAAAACCACGTGGCTGAGTTTCGGTAGGCTGGAAACCCTCTTTAGTCAGTACGCTACCGTCTTCAGACACGCTAAAGACCGTAATCAGGCTGGCGGTGCGATCACAGGCATACAGATGACGCCCATCAGGTGTGATATGAATATCTGCTGCCCAACGGGTATCAGCGAAATCTGCAGGCATCATATCCAGCGTCTGCACACACTCAATTTTGCCGTACGGATCTTTCAGCTCCCAGACATCAACAGAGCTGTTCAGCTCGTTCACACAGTAGGCATATTGCTTATTCGGATGGAACGCCATATGACGCGGGCCCGCGCCTTCCACGGTAGTCACTTCAGCCGGTTCCTGCGCGACCAGATGGCCATCATCGCTTACATCAAACAGGCAGATACGATCCTGTTTCAACGCCGGAACCCACAGGGTACGGTTATCCGGAGAGATGTTGGCTGAGTGGCAACCATCCAGACCTTCAATCACGTCAACCAGTTCCACCGGCAGACCATCTTCCAGACGCGTGACGCTCACGCTGCCAGCGTTATAAGAACCCACGAACACGAAACGTCCCTGATGATCGGTAGAAATATGCGTCGGGCTACCCGGCAGCGCAGACTCTGCCGCGAAGGTCAGCGCACCGTCATCAGGCGCAATACGATAAGCCAACACGCGAAACTCCGGGCGCACGCCAACATAGAGGTAACGCTTATCCGGGCTGACGACCATCGGCTGTACCTGACCCGGCACATCAACCACCTGTGTCAGCGTCAGAGAACCATCGTGATTCAGGCTCCAGACGTGGATTTGCTGACTTTCAGGGCTGGCGGTATAAACGGTTTGCTTCATGAATACTCCTTTGCTTTTTGGCAGGTGGCTGCAATTGCCTGACACACGCCTAAGGTAGACGCTTTTAACGGTGAATGCTTAATTAAGGCTCAGAATTTTGTCCGGCTCCCGTCTCGGTGTACCATTCCAACAGACATAATTCTCAACCTTAATCTGGATAAACCTATGACCGCACGCGTGATTGCCCTGGATTTAGACGGTACCCTCTTGACCCCGAAAAAAACCTTGCTGCCATCCTCTCTCGAAGCGCTCTCGCGCGCCAGAGAAGCAGGCTACCAACTTATCATTGTCACAGGTCGCCATCACGTTGCTATTCATCCTTTTTATCAGGCACTGGCGCTGGATACACCTGCAATTTGCTGTAACGGTACCTATTTGTATGATTATCAAGCAAAAAAGGTGCTGGAATCCGATCCCCTTCCGGTAGACCAGGCATTACAGCTGATCGAAATGCTGGATGAACATCAGATCCACGGGCTGATGTATGTGGATGAGGCCATGCTGTATGAGCGCCCTACCGGGCATGTAGTGCGTACCGCTAACTGGGCACAAACGCTGCCGCCGGAACAGCGCCCGACCTTCACCCAGGTTCCTTCGCTGGCGCAGGCGGCGCATGACGTTAACGCCGTATGGAAATTTGCTCTGACCGACGAAGATATTCCGAAACTGCAGCAGTTTGGCCGATATGTCGAGCAACAGCTGGGGCTGGAGTGTGAATGGTCCTGGCACGATCAGGTCGACATTGCCCGTAAAGGCAACAGTAAAGGACGACGCTTGACCCAGTGGATCGAAGCACAGGGCGGGTCAATGGAAAACGTGATTGCCTTTGGCGATAACTTTAACGATATCAGCATGCTGGAAGCCGCAGGCACTGGCGTGGCGATGGGCAACGCGGATAACGCTGTCAAAGCCCGCGCCAACATCGTGATTGGTGATAACACCACCGACAGCATCGCGAAATTTATCTACTCTCACCTGTTGTAATCAGGCGGTAATCGATACGCTCTTAATTTGCGCGTACAGCCACAGGCCAGGTTTGATACCCAGTTCATCCCTGGCCCATGGGCTGATCTTCGCCCACAGCGTCTTACCGCCCACCTCAAGCTGAACTTCCACTTGACCGTTATCGTCATAGCATTGCGCGACCTTTGCCCGGAGAACATTACGAATACTGGTCTGTTGCGGCGGCTGCAGAACCAGTGAAACATCAGAGGCCTGAATACGAATACGCAGCGCGGTTTGCAGCGGTTGCTCCAGCTTGTTGACCCACAGATGCTGATCGCCAAGCGCCAGCGCGGTCATCGCGTAGTGTGGATGATGTTCCAGCACGCTGACTTTCAGAATACTGCTTTGCTGTTCCTTAGGCAGCCAGGGGTGCATCACGCTGCTGCCCCAGACATCTTCCAACGAACCAAACGCTTTGACCTGCCCGTTTTCCAGCACCATCACTTTATCTGCCAGGTGCAAAATCTCATCAAGCGAGTGGCTGACGTACAGCATCGGAATATTAATTTCCCGCGCCAGGCGTTGCAGATAAGGCAGCAGTTCGCGTTTACGCGGTATATCCAGAGAGGCTAACGGCTCATCAAGCAGCAATAACTCAGGCGCGGTCAGCAGCGCCCGACCGATGGCGACACGCTGCTTTTCACCGCCAGAAAGACCGCCTGGCAGACGGTCAAGCAGCGGTTCAATGCCCAACAACGCCACCAGCTTATCAAACTGTCCGGCCATGCTTTTCGCCATTCCGTAACGCAGGTTGCCGCGCACTTTATAGTGCGGGAACAGGCGCGCATCCTGGAAAACATAGCCCACCCGGCGTTTTTCCGGCGTTAAACAGATACCGTTCTCGACGTCGTTTAAGACCCGACCGTTGAGCACGATGCGCCCGGACTGCGGCTGCGTCAGACCACTGATGGCGTTAATCAGTGAGGTTTTGCCCGCACCGGAAACGCCAAAAATAGCGGTGATGCCGCTGGCTGGCAGCGTTTCGTTGAGCGTCAGACAATGCGTCCCCAGCATCTGGGAGAAATTAAGTTCAAGCATGATTATCGCCCCGTCCGCTCACGGCTAATACGCGCCAGCCATTCAGAAATCAGCAGCGAAATCAGCGCCAACACAATGGAAATGATACATAACCTCGCCGCCGCGCTTTCGCCGCCGGGAGTTTGGATCAGGGTATACATCGCCGAAGGAATGGTGCGGGTTTCGCCAGGAATATTGGAAACAAAGGTAATGGTTGCACCAAATTCCCCAAGGGAACGCGCAAACGCCAGCACCGTACCAACAATAATGCCGGGCAGCATCAGCGGTAACGTAATGGTCATAAAGACGCGCCAGCGTCCGGCTCCCAGCGTGCGGGCCGCCTGCTCCAGCTTGACGTCGACACCTTCCAGCGCCAAACGAATAGCCCGCACCATGAGCGGGAAGGACATCACCGCAGCGGCCAGCACCGCCCCACGCCAGCTAAAGGCAAAAGTGATGCCAAACCAGTCGTACAGCCATTCGCCAATGAATCCGCGCCGTCCCATAGAGACCAACAGCAGATACCCCACCACCACAGGCGGCAGAACCAGCGGCAAATGCAGTACGCTGTCGAGCAGCGCTTTGCCCGGGAACTTGCATCGCACCAGTAGCCAGGCAAAGAAGATCCCAAATGGCAGACTAAACAACACGGCCAGGGAAGAAACTTTCAGGCTCAGTATAACGGCCTGCCATTCAGGATCGGTCAGTATCATTACTTAGTCGTAAATCCATAACGTTTAAAGATTTCAGCAGCCTGCGGTCCTTTCAGGTAATCATAGAACGCGCTAACCGTTGCGTTTTTGTGCCCATCAACAATCGCGATAGGGTATTCCACTTTTTTGTGCGAATCTTCCGGGAAGGTCGCCACAACTTTTACGCCCTTGCTGGCGACGGCATCAGAACCATAGACGATCCCCAGCGGCGCTTCGTTACGCTCTACCAGCGCCAGCGCACCGCGCACGTCTTCAGCAGGAGCCAGTTTCGGGGCCAGGGTATCCCATGCACCCAGTTTTTGCAGCGCTTCTTTGGCATAAATGCCTGCCGGAACATGTTCCGGATCGCCAACAGCCAGGCGCCCACCGTTCAACAGACTGGTCCAGTTGGTTTTGCTGTCGATGGTGAAGTCTTTCTGTGCGCTGGCTTTCGGCGCAACCACCACCAGGCTGTTACCCAACAGCGTTTCACGCGTTGCGGTATCAATCGACTTCTTGTCTACCGCATAGTCCATCCATTTCTGATCGGCAGAAATAAACAGATCGGCCGGTGCGCCTGCTTCAATCTGACGCGCCAGTGTGGAAGAAGAAGCAAAAGAGGAGACAACATCAACGTTCTTCTCTTTTTTATATTGCGTTGCAATGTCCTGCATCGCGTTGGTCAGCGAAGCCGCTGCGAAAACGGTAATCTTTCCTTCATCCGCCAGCGCATGTCCGGCAACAGTAAGAGAAAGTGTTGCCCCTGCAAACAAGCGTAACCATGTACGTGCCATCTGTAACTCCTTTGCGTTTCGTTATGTAGGCGCAAATATAACGATTAAACCAGGATTTTCCCAGTGGTTATTGATACCAATTAGAGGTTACACAAAGAAAATATCGGCAGGGAAAGCAGGATCTTGAGAAACTGTAGCGAGAGAAAACGAGTAGGAAGGCTAAAAATATAAACGCCCGACTGAGCGGGCGTTTGGGGAATCAATGATTCTGTCTGGACTGGTCTTTCTGACCGATACCAGAGAAAATGTTGAACACTTCACCCAGTCCGTAAATCAGACCCAGAATGATGGCCATTACCACAGGTACCATGATTACGGCGAATACCAGACTTTTCAATAACTCTAACATGGTCAACTCCAGATATAGTCCTTAGTTGTATTCTAACCACATAACGCAGAAAAGCACTCCCCTTTTGTGCGGTCGGCTTTGCTCAGGCACGGTTTTCCGTCACAATACCCTTTTTTGCCAGGAGCTTGTGATGCAGGCCGAAATCCTTCTTACGCTGAAACTTCAGCAAAAACTGTTTGCTGATCCCCGTCGCATTTCTCTGCTTAAGCACATTGCGCTTTCCGGTTCCATCAGTCAGGGCGCGAAGGATGCAGGTATCAGCTACAAAAGCGCCTGGGATGCGATTAACGAAATGAACCAGCTCAGCGAGCAGACGCTGGTTGAACGTGCCACAGGCGGTAAAGGCGGCGGTGGCGCGGTGTTAACGCGCTATGGCCAACGTTTAATCCAGTTATATGATTTACTGGCGCAAATCCAACAAAAAGCTTTTGATGTTTTGAGCGATGACGATGCGCTACCGCTCAACAGCCTGCTGGCAGCTATCTCGCGTTTTTCACTGCAAACCAGCGCCCGTAACCAGTGGTTTGGCACCATTACCGCTCGCGACTACGATCAGGTCCAGCAGCATGTTGACGTCCTGCTGGCCGATGGCGAAACGCGCCTGAAAGTGGCAATCACTGCGCAAAGCGGCGAGCGTCTGGGTCTTGAGGAAGGCAAAGAAGTACTGATTTTGCTGAAAGCGCCGTGGGTGGGAATCACTCAGGACGACGCTATCGCTCAGGCTGCAGATAACCAGTTGCAGGGCACGATTAGCCATATTGAACGCGGTGCGGAACAGTGTGAAGTGCTGATGACGTTGCCAGATGGCCAGACGCTCTGCGCGACGTTGCCGATAGATCAGACCCACACATTAACTGAAGGCGCTAACGTCACAGCATATTTTAATGCTGATAGAGTGATTATCGCCACACTGTGCTGAGTTGATTGACATCATCCCGAAGAACACGTATCCCTGTTATTCATCGCTGCAAATAATGGGATACAAAATGTCATCGTTGCAAATTTCGCAAGGCACGTTTCGTCTTAGCGACATAAAAACGCTCCAGTTAGATGCGTTGACGTTAAACGCGGGTGATAGCTGGGCGTTTGTTGGCTCTAATGGTAGCGGGAAATCTGCGCTGGCCCGCGCGCTGGCGGGCGAGTTGCCGCTCCTGAAAGGCGAACGCCGCTGCCAGTTCACACGTATTACCCGACTCTCCTTTGAGCTGCTCCAAAAGCTGGTCAGCGACGAGTGGCAGCGGAACAACACCGATCTTCTTAGTCCCGGTGAAGACGACACAGGGCGCACCACCGCAGAAATCATTCAGGATGAGGTCAACGATCCCGCCCGCTGCGCTGCGCTGGCGCAGCAATTTGGCATTTCAGCCCTACTCAACAGGCGTTTCAAATACCTTTCCACCGGTGAAACACGCAAAACTCTGCTCTGCCAGGCATTAATGTCCACGCCAGATTTGCTGATCCTTGATGAACCCTTTGACGGGCTGGACGTCGCGTCCCGTAGCCAGTTAGCAGAACTGCTCGATGAGCTGCACCAGGCCGGCTTAACGCTGGTACTGGTGCTTAATCGCTTTGATGAAATTCCCGAATTCGTGCAGTTTGCCGGCGTGCTTGCCGATTGCACACTGACGGAAACCGGCGCAAAAATCGACCTTCTGCAACAGGCATTAATCGCTCAGCTTGCCCATAGCGAGCGGCTGGAAGGCATCCAGTTACCCGAGCCGGATGAGCCTTCAGTACGCCACACATTGTCAGATAACGAGCCGCGCATTGTGCTTAACGATGGCACCGTCTCGTATAACGATCGCCCTATCCTGCATCATCTGAGCTGGCGGGTAAATCCGGGAGAACACTGGCAAATCGTCGGCCCCAACGGTGCGGGGAAATCAACCCTGCTCAGTTTAATCACCGGCGATCATCCCCAGGGATATAGCAACGACTTGACCCTGTTTGGCCGACGCCGGGGCAGCGGTGAAACTATCTGGGATATCAAAAAACACATTGGCTATGTCAGCAGCAGCCTGCATTTGGATTACCGGGTAAGTACGACAGTTCGCAACGTTATTCTCTCCGGTTATTTCGATTCAATCGGCATTTATCAGGCCGTCTCCGACAGGCAGCACAAGCTGGTACAACAGTGGCTGGATATTCTTGGCATCGATAAACGTACCGCGGATGCACCATTTCATAGTCTTTCCTGGGGACAGCAGCGACTGGCCTTGATTGTTCGTGCTCTGGTGAAACATCCTACATTGCTGATCCTCGATGAACCCTTGCAAGGGTTAGATCCGCTCAACCGCCAACTGATCCGTCGGTTTGTGGATGTCCTGATCGGTGAAGGCGAAACTCAGCTTTTGTTCGTCTCTCATCACGCCGAAGATGCCCCAGCTTGCATTACCCATCGGCTAGAGTTTGTACCCGAGGAAGATATCTACGGCTATCGACAAACTTCTCTGCGTTAATTTTCATGCCAGGGCGTTTATCACGCCCTTTTTTCTGCTTTTTTTTCAGACAATCGCTGAAATAACAACCTAACATAATGATTTATAATAAAGTAACCAGCAGCATCGAGTGAAAACCCTGGAGTGTAAACGATTCCACTAATTTATTCCGTGTCACACTTTTCGCATCTTTGTTATGCTATGGTTATTGCATACCATAGGCTTAACGGAGCGAATTATGAGAGTATTGGTTACAGGTGGTAGCGGTTACATTGGAAGCCACACTTGCGTGCAGTTGCTGAAAAACGGTCACGAGGTGGTGATCCTGGATAATCTCTGCAACAGCAAGCGCAGCGTACTGCCCGTCATTGAGCGTTTAGGCGGCAAGCATCCGACCTTCGTGGAAGGAGACATCCGTAACGAAGCGCTGATAACCGAAATTCTGCACGATCATGCCATTGATACGGTCATCCATTTTGCCGGTTTAAAAGCCGTTGGAGAATCCGTTGCCAAGCCGCTGGAGTACTATGACAACAACGTCAACGGCACTCTGCGTCTGGTGAATGCAATGCGCGCAGCCAACGTGAAAAACTTCATTTTCAGCTCCTCCGCGACCGTCTATGGCGATCAGCCGCAAATTCCTTACGTTGAAAGCTTTCCCACCGGCACGCCACAAAGTCCGTACGGCAAAAGCAAGCTGATGGTGGAACAGATCCTGACCGATCTGCAAAAAGCTCAGCCCGACTGGAGCATTGCCCTGCTGCGCTACTTTAACCCTGTTGGCGCTCATCCGTCAGGAGATATGGGGGAAGATCCGCAAGGTATTCCAAACAACCTGATGCCTTACATCGCGCAGGTTGCGGTTGGCCGCCGCGAGTCTCTTGCCATATTTGGCAATGACTACCCTACTGAAGATGGCACCGGCGTACGCGACTACATCCATGTGATGGATCTCGCCGACGGCCACGTTGCCGCCATGGAAAAACTGGCAGGCATTCAGGGTGTGCATATTTATAACCTCGGTGCAGGCATCGGCAGCAGCGTGCTGGACGTGGTCCACGCCTTCAGCAAAGCCTGTGGTAAACCGGTGAATTACCACTTCGCCCCGCGCCGTGAAGGCGATCTTCCGGCCTACTGGGCTGATGCCAGCAAAGCCGATCGCGAGCTCAACTGGCGCGTGACCCGCACATTGGATGAAATGGCACAAGATACATGGCACTGGCAGTCACGCCACCCACAGGGATATTCGGATTAAGGACCAATCATGACGCAATTCAATCCTGTCGATCATCCACACCGCCGTTTTAACCCGCTCACCGGGCAGTGGATCCTCGTATCACCGCATCGCGCCAAACGCCCGTGGCAAGGGGCGCAGGAAACTCCGTCTAAGCAGGTACTACCTGCACATGACCCGGACTGCTTCCTGTGCGCTGGCAATACGCGCGTTACCGGCGACAAAAACCCGGATTACACCGGGACCTATGTCTTTACCAATGACTTTGCGGCGTTGATGTCCGATACCCCGGACGCGCCGGACAGTCACGATCCGTTGATGCGCTGCCAGAGCGCGCGCGGTACCAGCCGCGTGATTTGCTTCTCACCCGATCACAGCAAAACGTTGCCGGAACTCAGCGTCCCTGCACTGACAGAAATCGTAAAAACGTGGCAGGAGCAGACCGAAGACTTAGGGAAAACCTATCCCTGGGTGCAGGTATTTGAGAATAAAGGCGCAGCGATGGGGTGCTCGAACCCGCACCCACACGGACAAATTTGGGCCAACAGCTTTTTGCCTAACGAAGCCGAACGTGAAGATCGCCTGCAGAAAGCATACTTCGCCGAACAAGGCGCACCGATGCTCGTTGATTACGTCCAGAGAGAACTGGCGGATGGCAGCCGTACGGTCGTTGAAACCGAGCACTGGCTGGCGGTTGTACCTTACTGGGCCGCGTGGCCGTTCGAAACGCTGCTGCTGCCGAAAGCGCATGTGCAGCGTATTACCGATTTGAGCGACGAACAGCGTGCTGACCTGGCGCTGGCGTTGAAAAAACTGACCAGTCGTTACGACAATCTGTTCCAGTGTTCATTCCCCTACTCCATGGGCTGGCACGGCGCACCGTTTAACGGTGAAGAAAACCAACACTGGCAGTTGCATGCACACTTTTATCCGCCGCTGCTGCGTTCCGCGACCGTGCGTAAATTTATGGTCGGATATGAAATGCTGGCAGAAACCCAGCGCGACCTGACGGCAGAACAAGCGGCTGAACGACTGCGTGCGGTCAGCGACATCCATTTTCGCGAATCCGGAGTTTAAATAATGAGTCTGAAAGAAAAAACACAATCTCTGTTTGCAGAAACATTTGGCTACCCTGCCACCCATACTATTCAGGCACCGGGTCGTGTAAACCTGATCGGCGAACATACCGATTATAACGACGGCTTCGTTCTGCCTTGCGCCATCGACTATCAAACCGTTATCAGTTGTGCGGCACGCGACGATCGAAAAGTCCGCGTGATCGCCGCTGATTACGACAATCAGGTTGATGAGTTCTCGCTTGATGCGCCGATTATCGCCCACGACAGCCAGCAGTGGTCAAACTACGTGCGTGGCGTAGTGAAACATCTGCAAAAGCGCAATAACGCCTTTGGCGGTGCTGATCTGGTGATCAGCGGTAACGTCCCACAGGGCGCGGGGTTAAGTTCTTCTGCCTCGCTGGAAGTCGCTGTGGGTACGGTATTCCAGCAGCTCTATCATCTGCCGCTCGACGGCGCGCAGATTGCCCTGAACGGTCAGGAAGCTGAAAACCAGTTTGTCGGCTGTAACTGCGGCATTATGGATCAGTTGATCTCGGCACTTGGTAAGAAAGATCATGCGCTACTGATCGACTGCCGAACGCTTGGCACCAAAGCAGTTTCTATGCCTGAGGGCGTAGCGGTGGTGATCATCAACAGTAACTTTAAACGTACGCTGGTCGGTAGCGAATACAACACCCGTCGTGAACAATGTGAAACCGGCGCACGTTTCTTCCAGCAACCAGCGCTGCGTGATGTTAGCCTTGAAGCGTTTAACGCCGTCGCCCACGAGCTGGATCCGATTGTCGCCAAACGCGTTCGCCACGTGATCACGGAAAATGCGCGTACCGTTGAAGCAGCACAGGCGCTGGAAAAAGGCGACCTGCTGCGTATGGGCCAACTGATGGCGGAATCTCACGCCTCAATGCGCGATGACTTTGAAATTACCGTGCCGCAAATTGATACGCTGGTTGAGATTGTCAAAGCGACCATTGGCGATAAAGGCGGTGTACGCATGACCGGCGGCGGCTTCGGCGGCTGTATCGTGGCGCTGATCCCGCAAGACTTGGTGCCTGCCGTACAGCAAGCTGTCGCTGAGCAGTACGAAGCAAAAACTGGAATTAAAGAAACATTCTACGTCTGCAAACCTTCTCAAGGAGCCGGACAATGTTAAACGAAATCCCCGTGCAGGCTCCGGACGGCCAGCCGTTTCGCCTGCTCACCCTGCGTAATGACGCAGGGATGGTGGTCACGCTGATGGACTGGGGCGCGACCCTACTCTCTGCACGTATTCCGCTCAGCGATGATAGCGTGCGCGAAGCATTACTCGGTTGCGCCAGCCCGGAACAATACCCGGAACAGGCTGCATTTCTGGGGGCTTCGATTGGTCGCTACGCGAACCGTATCGCCAACAGCCGTTATACCTTTGCTGGCGAAACCGTTGAATTAATACCAAGTCAGGGCGACAACCAGCTGCACGGCGGGCCGGACGGTTTTGACAAACGTCGCTGGCAGATAGTCAATCAAAATGACCGCCAGGTGCTGTTCGCCTTAACGTCTGACGATGGCGATCAGGGCTTCCCTGGCCATCTTTGCGCTACCGTGCAGTATCGCCTGACTGACGATAATCGTATTTCGATAACCTACCGCGCCACGGTCGATAAGCCCTGCCCGGTGAATCTGACGAATCACGTTTATTTCAACCTCGACGGTGACAAAACGGATGTGCGCCAACACAAGCTGCAAATCCTCGCCGACGAGTACTTGCCGGTTGATGAAATGGGCATCCCGCACGACGGACTGAAATCCGTCGCTGGTAGCACTTTCGATTTCCGTACGCCTAAGATCATCAGCAGTGAATTTCTTGCCGATGACGATCAGCGCAAGGTAAAAGGTTACGATCACGCCTTCCTGCTCCAGGCACAGGGCAATACGCATACGCCGGTCGCTCGACTGTGGTCCCAGGATGAAAAACTGCAGATGGAGGTCTACACCTCCGCCCCGGCATTACAGTTTTATTCCGGGAATTTCCTCGGCGGTACGCCATCCCGTGGTCCTGATGCCTACGCCGACTGGCAAGGTCTGGCGCTGGAAAGCGAGTTCCTGCCGGACAGCCCGAACCATCCGGAATGGCCGCAGCCAGACTGCTTCCTGCGTCCTGGCGAAGAGTACGCCAGCGTGACGGAATACCGGTTTATTCCAGCCTAATCGTTCCCCCTCCCAGGCCCGATGACGTAACGTATCGGGCCTGTTGCTTGTTTATCACAGTAGAACCGCTCAAATCCCCACCGTTCAAAGACAAAATCGCAACCTTGAGTTCACAAGAACCTTACACTGTGGCGCTATTTTCGCTATGGTTATGCGTAAGGATTGCCGCTGACGCATTACGGCAATATAATGAGAATTATTATCATTCAATATGATTTATAGGAGTGAGTGTATGGCTGTAACTAAGCTGGTTCTGGTACGTCACGGTGAAAGTCAGTGGAACAACGAGAACCGTTTTACCGGTTGGTATGACGTTGATCTGTCCGAGAAAGGTGTGGGCGAAGCAAAAGCGGCAGGTAAACTGCTGAAAGAGGAAGGCTACAGCTTCGATTTTGCTTATACCTCTGTGCTGAAACGTGCCATCCACACCCTGTGGAACGTACTGGACGAACTGGATCAGGCCTGGCTGCCGGTTGAGAAATCCTGGAAACTGAACGAACGTCATTACGGCGCGCTGCAGGGTCTGAACAAAGCTGAAACCGCTGAAAAATACGGTGACGAGCAGGTTAAACAATGGCGTCGCGGCTTTGCGGTAACGCCACCGGAACTGACCAAAGATGACGAGCGTTATCCGGGTCACGATCCGCGTTATGCGAAGCTGACCGACAAAGAGTTACCGGTTACCGAAAGCCTGGCGCTGACCATCGATCGCGTTATCCCCTACTGGAACGAAACCATTCTGCCGCGCATGAAAAGCGGTGAGCGTGTGATTATCGCCGCTCATGGTAACTCTCTGCGTGCGCTGGTTAAATACCTGGATAACATGGGCGAAGATGAGATCCTTGAACTGAACATTCCGACCGGCGTACCGCTGGTATATGAGTTCGACGAAAACTTCAAACCGATCAAACACTACTATCTGGGTAACGCTGACGAGATCGCAGCAAAAGCGGCCGCCGTTGCGAACCAGGGTAAAGCGAAGTAATTTTCATCCCGGGTCAAACGAAAAAAGCGTGGAATGCTCCACGCTTTTTTATTGCCAGATAGTGGCGTTGCCTTATCCGGTCTACCGAGCGTAGCCCGGATGCGTTTTTACCCGCGGCGTGCTTTTACTGCTTCTGCCAGCTGGCGTAAGACCGCATCGGTGTCTTCCCAGCCAATGCAGGCGTCAGTGATGCTCTTACCGTAGGTCAGCGGCTCGCCGCTATCCGGGTTCTGATTACCCTCGACCAGATGGCTTTCGATCATCACGCCAATAATCGCTTTTTCTCCACCAGCGACTTGTCCGCAAACGTCTTTCGCAACATCCATCTGCTTTTTGAACTGCTTGCAGGAGTTGGCATGGCTAAAGTCGATCATCACTTGTGCAGAGAGCCCTGCTTTGATCAGACCTTCTTTCACGTCGGCAACGTGCTGAGCGCTGTAGTTAGGTTCTTTGCCGCCGCGCAAAATAATATGGCAATCGCCGTTACCGCTGGTATTCACGATCGCTGAATGACCCCATTTGGTCACAGACAGGAAGCAGTGTGGCGCCCCTGCTGCGTTGATTGCATCAATCGCAACTTTGATCGTGCCATCGGTACCGTTTTTAAAACCAACCGGGCAAGACAGACCTGATGCCAGCTCGCGGTGTACTTGAGACTCGGTGGTACGAGCCCCAATCGCGCCCCAACTCATCAAGTCGGCGAGGTATTGCGGCGTGATCATATCGAGGAACTCACCCGCAGCCGGCAATCCGCTATCGTTGATATCCAACAGCAATTTACGTGCAATGCGCAGCCCATCGTTGATTTGGAAGCTGTTGTCCATGTGCGGATCGTTGATAAGCCCTTTCCAGCCGACGGTGGTTCGCGGTTTTTCAAAATAGACGCGCATGACAATTTCAAGCTCGCCTTTTAACTCTTCGCGCAGCGCCAGCAGGCGGGCGGCGTACTCTTTAGCGGCTGCCGGATCATGAATAGAGCACGGCCCAATTACCACTAACAGGCGATCATCGCTTCCTTTCAGAATTTTATGAATCGCTTTACGGGCATGAGCCACCGTGTTTGCGGCATTTTCAGTAGCGGGGAATTTTTCCAGCAATGCGACTGGCGGTAATAACTCGTTGATCTCTTTAATGCGTAAATCGTCGTTCTGATAATTCATGATTATTCCAGCGTTGCCATACTTATATAAATGAATGCAATCCCTCCAATCTATATCTTCAGTCATAAAGTGTAAACGGGGTTTTACACTTTGGACGGATTAATCCTGGAATTGGCCAAAAAAACGCAATAAAGTAGCGAAAAACGAGATCCAACCTACAATTTATAACTGTAACAGCTTTAATTTCCATAAATTTCAAGATTCTATGCTGGGTTTAATTTCTCAAGCAAAACTATTAACCACATATTGATGATGTAACTGGCACATGCACTGTTGGAAGACGTTATCCGACATATCGACCATAACAGGAGCATATTATGCATATGACAAAGCTGGCTTCACTCTTTCTTACCGCTACACTCAGCCTCGCCAGCGGCGCGGCGCTGGCTGCTGAAACCAATACGCAGTCCAACAACGGCCAGGCAAATTCCTCGGCGGATGCCGGTCAGGTCGCCCCAGACGCACGCGAAAACGTGGCACCAAATAACGTTGACAACAGTAACGTGAATTCGGGTGGCACAATGCTGCACCCGAACGGTTCATCAATGAACCATGAAGGGATGACCAAAGACGAGATGCACAAAAACACCATGTGTAAGGACGGTCGCTGCCCTGATGTGAATAAGAAGGTTGAGACCGGAAACGGCATTAATAATGATGCCGAGACAAAAACTGATGGCACTACGCAGTAACGCTGAAAATAAAGCTAATAACGGGAGAGCAATAGCTCTCCTTTTTAATTTTATCATCCCAAAAACGGTATGATGGCATACAGTAAAGATGAGAATAACAAAGGGATGGCATAATGGCGCACTCGCATACTCATAATTCCTCTGAGCAACCCAAGGACAATAATGCCCGCCGCTTGATGTTTGCATTCTGCATTACAGCCGGATTTATGTTGGTTGAAGTGGTAGGTGGAATACTTTCAGGTTCACTGGCCTTGTTGGCTGATGCCGGACATATGCTCACTGATGCCGCAGCGCTCCTTTTCGCGCTGCTGGCCGTCCGGTTTTCCCATCGACCGCCCACAATACGACACACCTTCGGCTGGCTGAGGCTCACGACACTGGCCGCGTTTGTTAATGCCATCGCATTGGTCGTGATCACTATTTTAATCGTCTGGGAAGCCATTGAGCGCTTTCATACGCCCCGCCCCGTGGCAGGCGGCATGATGATGGTTATAGCTATCGCGGGTTTACTCGCCAACGTGCTGGCTTTTTGGGTTCTACACCGCGGCAGTGAGGAGAAAAACCTGAACGTCCGCGCCGCGGCACTACATGTGATGGGCGATTTACTCGGCTCGGTCGGAGCGATCATCGCTGCGCTCATTATTATCTGGACGGGCTGGACGCCTGCGGACCCGATTCTCTCGATTCTGGTTTCCGTGCTGGTACTGCGCAGCGCCTGGCGACTGTTAAAGGATAGCGTTAACGAATTACTGGAAGGTGCCCCGCTGACGCTGGATATTGCCGCACTGCAGCGCCATCTCAGCCGGGATATCCCCGAAGTCCGCAATGTGCACCATGTCCATGTCTGGATGGTGGGTGAAAAACCGGTAATGACGCTGCATGTGCAGGTGATCCCGCCGCACGATCATGACGCCCTGCTGGAACGTATTCAGCATTTCCTTATCCATCACTACCAGATTGAACACGCGACGATCCAGATGGAGTATCAGCCGTGCAATGGGCCGGACTGCCACCTGTACCAAGGCGTGTCCGGCCATTCACATCATCACCATTAATGGGACAGCGCGCGGGAACCCCGCTCACGCGCGCTGTTAATCCACATCCTGCTACCATTCAGGGCGATAACCGTCAGGATCATATACTCCAGCGACATGGCATATACGCCTTGTCGGGCGAAAATCACTACGCTTATTACGTTAATGATCACCCACAGCAGCCAGTTTTCGACGTATTTGCGCGTCATCAGGATCATCGCCGCAATCGACAACACCATCATGCAGGAGTCCCAGAACGGGAATGCATCGGGTTGCAACTCAGGCACAACAACCTGTAATCCTAATGCCTGCATAATGTTCACCGCAATGCGGGTCAGGAATGCAAAGACCGGATCGATATAGACCGACATCAGACCGATCGCTACCACGCAAGCCGCCAGCCAGCCGATCGCTTTTGGTAACGGCAGCCAGCGAATTTTCAGTTCCGCTTCATGCTGGTTAGTTTGCCTGGACCAGGCATACCAGCCGTAGATGTTGGCGGCAAAGAAGAAAACTTGCAGCAACAGGCTTGCATAGAGCTGGATCTGAAAGAAGATAATCGCAAACAGCGTGACGTTTATCAGGCCGAAGAAGTAATTGCTTATTTTCTCAAGGCTCGCCAGACCAATACACAGCAACCCGGCGATCGTCCCCACAGCTTCGATCCACGACAGATCGTAACCGCCAGCGCCGATCGGAATATGTACCAGAATGTTCTGCGTGCTAAAAAAGTCCATCTTTTCCCCCAGAGCAAAAAAAATTAATTAAGCTCGAAGTGTAGCCGCAAATTCCAACATGCGGTTTAACGGCAACAACGCCCCTTCTCGCAGCGCAGCATCAACATGTATCTCATGAGCCGCTCCGCCTTGTTCCAGGCCCTCAGCAATCGCCTTGAGGCCGTTCATCGCCATCCACGGACAATGCGCACAGCTGCGACAGGTTGCCCCTTCGCCAGCCGTCGGCGCTTCAAGTAATTCTTTATCCGGAACGGCCTGCTGCATTTTGTAAAAAATGCCCCGGTCAGTCGCCACAATCAGCTGTTGATGCGGTAACGATTTAGCTGCGTTGATTAACTGGCTGGTTGAGCCAACCGCATCGGCCATATCAACGATAGACTGAGGGGACTCCGGGTGCACCAACACCGCAGCATCAGGGTAAAGCCCCTTCATGCGTGTTAAAGCCTGAGTTTTAAATTCGTCGTGGACGATACAGGCCCCCTGCCAACAAAGAACGTCTGCACCGGTCTGTTTTTGCACGTAGTTGCCCAGATGTCTGTCCGGAGCCCAGATGATTTTTTCACCTAAACTATCAAGGTGCTCAATAAGTTCTACCGCGATACTGGACGTGACGACCCAGTCCGCACGTGCTTTAACGGCAGCGGAGGTATTGGCGTAAACCACCACAGTACGATCAGGATGCGCATCGCAAAACGCGCTGAAAGCATCAATCGGACAACCCAGATCTAATGAACATTCCGCCTGTAAGGTCGGCATCAGGATGGTCTTTTCCGGGCTGAGGATTTTGGCGGTTTCCCCCATAAACCTCACTCCTGCAACCAACAGCGTAGAGGCAGAATGTTTTGAGCCGAACCGCGCCATCTCCAGAGAATCAGAAATACAGCCACCGGTCTCTTCGGCCAATTGCTGAATTTCAGGATCGGTGTAATAGTGCGCGACCATAACGGCATCACGCTCTTTCAACAGGCGCTTGATTTTTTCACGATAAAATTGCTTTTCATCCACACTCAGCGGGGCTGGCTTCGGCGGAAACGGATAAATTGCTGCTTCTGGATCAAACATCACGCTCATCTTGCTTTCTCGTTTTACTAGCTTAACGAAATAACCGATTAAAAGCGTGACGCACGCCGTATTCGGTTAGATTTGTTTTATATGCTAAACAAGATAGCGGATTGGCGTAAGAAAGTCACAATAATTGCGTGTGATGAATGCCGGATGGCGACTGACGTCTTATCCGGCCTACGTGAATAGTGTCGTCTGTAGGACTGATAAGCGAAGGCATCAGGCAAGCAGGTTCGAATCAAAAAATCCTGCGCATAGCAAAAAAGCGCCTTTAGGGCGCTTTTTTACACTGGTGGGGCGTGCAGGATGACTCGCTACGCTCGCCCTTCGGGCCATCGCCGTAAACGGCTCCGTTGTCTCACTTCGTTCGACCCGAACCTGCTGCAGGTTCGAATCATGAAATCCTGCGCATAGCAAAAAAGCGCCTTTAGGGCGCTTTTTTACACTGGTGGGGCGTGCAGGATTCGAACCTGCGACCAATTGATTAAAAGTCAACTGCTCTACCAACTGAGCTAACGCCCCCTTATGGGGTTTACTTCTTTATACTTTCAGGATGGTGGGTCGTACAGGATGACTCGGCTTTGCCTCGCCCTACGGGCCGTTGCTTACGCAACGTTATCCTTCACGTTTTACAATCGCGTTCCACCTTAGCGATTGGTGGGTCGTGCAGGATTCGAACCTGCGACCAATTGATTAAAAGTCAACTGCTCTACCAACTGAGCTAACGACCCGCTCGGGTATAACCTGAAAATTTTTACTCGGTACCACCAATAAATTGGTGGGGCGTGCAGGATTCGAACCTGCGACCAATTGATTAAAAGTCAACTGCTCTACCAACTGAGCTAACGCCCCGAGTGGTGGGTGATGACGGGATCGAACCGCCGACCCCCTCCTTGTAAGGGAGGTGCTCTCCCAGCTGAGCTAATCACCCGATACTACGCTGGATACTACTTACTAACTGTAGTTAGTGGTGGGTCGTGCAGGATGACTCGACTTCGTCTCGCCCTACGGGCCGTTGCTTACGCAACGTTATCCTTCACGTTTTACAATCGCATTCCACCTTAGCGATTGGTGGGTCGTGCAGGATTCGAACCTGCGACCAATTGATTAAAAGTCAACTGCTCTACCAACTGA
>NZ_JAOWEE010000057.1:0-223374 GCF_030334295.1 Citrobacter sp. Cf088 | reverse complement strand
CGATTGGTGGGTCGTGCAGGATTCGAACCTGCGACCAATTGATTAAAAGTCAACTGCTCTACCAACTGAGCTAACGACCCACTTTTTTTGCCGCTTTCGGGCTGTTTGATATCCCTTGGCAACGGCGGCATATATTACTGATTTCAGATTTTAGCGCAACAAAAATTTCGATGTAAATAACTCAACTGCTTAGGAATCACACGACGCGACCAGAATTAACACGATTTCTGGTCGCATGGTGTTCATTACATCGCGCCAAGGCGTTTTTGCGCTTGTTTCGCGCCATCAGTGCCAGGGTATTTAGTGATAACCTGCTGATAAACGGCTTTAGCTTTTGCTGTGTCACCTTTGTCCTGCATGATGACGCCGACTTTATACATCGCGTCTGCAGCCTTTGGTGATTTCGGGAAGTTTTTAACTACTGAAGCAAAATAGAACGCTGCATCATCTTTTTTCCCCTTGTTGTAATTCAACTGACCCAGCCAGTAATTCGCATTTGGCAGGTAAGTCGAGTCTGGGTACTTTTTGATGAAGTTCTGAAATGCTTCAATCGCATCATCCTGGCGGGATTTATCCTGCACCAGAGCAATGGCCGCATTGTAATCAGTGTTCGCATCGCCAGTCTGCGCCGGGGCTCCTGACGCTGCCGCTGCGCCCGCATCAGGCGTAGGGGTTGCTGCTGCCCCACTCTGATCGCTACCTGCAGACTGCGCCGCAGGCGCACTACCGCTGCCAAGATTATTAATCTGCAACAATATTTGCTTCTGGCGTTCAACAACCTGGTTCAACTGATACTGATTTTCCTGAATTTGACCACGCAGGGAATCAATATCGGACTGATTATCGGAGAGTTGTTGCTGGAGTTGGGTTAAAAGCTGACTGTGAGCGTTAGAAATACGCTCGAGTTGAGTGACACGGTCTTCGACCGAGCCTGAGCCGACACTACTGATTGGCGCCTGAGCAAAAGCGGCCCAAGGGGCCGCTATGCCAACCAGTAACGACAGACTCAACAGATGATGTCTGAAGTTACTGCTCATGCAATTCTCTTAGTAAACCAGTACGGCGCGACGGTTTTTGGCGTAAGCCGCTTCGTCATGACCCAGTACTGCAGGTTTTTCTTTACCGTAAGAAACGATGGAGATCTGGTCAGCAGAAACGCCTTTACCCTGTAGGTACATCTTAACGGCGTTCGCACGACGCTCACCCAGGGAGATGTTGTACTCAGGAGTACCACGTTCGTCCGCATGACCTTCTACGGTGACTTTGTAAGACGGGTTGCTACGCAGGAAGTTAGCGTGAGCATCCAGCATTGCAGCGAAATCAGAACGGATATCGTACTTGTCCAGATCGAAGTAAACGATGTTGTTCTGCTGCAGCTGTTGCATCTGAAGACGCGCTTGCTCTTCAGAAGACATGTTGCCGCTGCCGTTTGCATCCATACCAGTGCCGGCACCCAGCATGCCTTCGCTGCCGTCATTGCTGGCGTTCTTGTTAGAAGAACACGCTGCAATAGCCATAACAGGCAGAGCAATCATCAGCCCTTTCAGCACTTTGTTCAGTTGCATTTCAATGATTCCTTTATTAATCAATTATTTATTATCACAGATACGGCGACCAGGCAGGGAATTTAACCTGTCCATCAGTTGCCGGAAGACGCGCTTTGAAACGCCCATCTGTAGAAACCAAATTCAGCACGGATCCCATCCCCTGAGAAGAGCTGTAGATTACCATAGTGCCGTTAGGTGCCAGACTTGGCGTTTCGTCCAGGAACGTTGACGACAGAACTTGTACGCCACCCGCTACCAGATCTTGTTTGGCAATGTGCTGCTGACCGTTGGCCGAACTTACCATTACCATAAATTTACCGTCGCTGCTCACATCCGCATCCTGGTTTTGCGAACCTTCCCAGGTAATGCGCTGCGGAGCACCGCCGTTGACGTTAACTTTATATACCTGCGGACGACCGGCCTGGTCAGATGTAAAGGCCAGGTTTTGGCTGTCCGGGAACCAGGTCGGTTCCGTATTGTTGCTACGACCATCCGTCACCTGACGGATCTGACCGGAACCAATGTCCATGACATACAGGTTCAGGCTACCGGTTTTAGACAGGGCAAACGCCAGTTTGCTGCCATCCGGAGAAAACGCAGGCGCACCGTTGTGACGTGGGAACGACGCTACCTGACGAACCGCGCCATTAGACAACGTCTGAATAACCAGTGCAGAACGACCACTCTCGAAGGTTACGTACGCCAGTTTTGAACCGTCCGGAGACCACGCCGGAGACATCAGCGGCTGCGGAGAACGGTGTACCACGAACTGGTTGTAACCATCGTAGTCGGACACACGTAATTCGTACGGGAACTGACCACCGTTGGTCTGAACAACATAAGCGATACGGGTACGGAATGCACCTTTAATGCCGGTCAGTTTTTCAAACACTTCGTCACTTGCAGTATGCCCCGCGTAACGCAGCCACTGCTTGTTCACTTTATAAGTGTTCTGTGCCAGTACGGTACCCGGTGCGCCACCGGTGTCAACCAGCTGATAGGCAACGCTGTAAGAACCATCCGGGTTCGGCGTAACCTGGCCGACGACTACGGCATCAATGCCCAGCGCAGACCAAGCGGCAGGTTGAACTTCCTGCGCGGTACCAGGCTGCTGAGGCAGACGAGAACGGTCTAACGGGTTAAATTTACCGCTGTTACGCAGGTCAGCACCTACGATACCACCGATATCTTCAGGTGCAGCACCCGGTCCTGCCCACTGGAAGGGGACAACACCAATCGGGCGCGCCGAGTCCACCCCCTGGGTGATCTCGATACGTACTTCTGCGTGCAGCACCGCTGCCCACAGCATCAGAAAACCAAATGCTACTCGTAATGCCTGCTTCATCATATCTCCCTTATCTGGACGGAAAGCCCACGATAATTTAGCAGAATGTTAACAAACTCAAATACACAAAACTACCACAACTCAGTATCAACCTTAGACCGTTTCCCCTGATTTCTCAGGGGTCGTTATTACAGTTTGAAGTCCAGTTTGGCATCTTTTACTTTTTCATAAACTGCCTGGCTAGGCGGTTTAGGAATTCTGGCAGTTTTCGCAGCCGTCAGCGCAGCCTGACACAATGCTGGATCCCCACCCTCTTCGGTCACATCCAGTAACAGACCATCGGGTGCTAACTTGATATGTAATACGCAAGATTTACCTGCATACAAATCTGCACCATACAGACGGCTCTGGATCGCATTACGAATTTGAGATGCGTAAGCACTGATATCAGCACCAGATGCACCGCCATTGGCACCACTTGTACCACTATCTTTCGCCGGTTGGCCGTTTGCTTTCGCTCCACCGCCCGATTTCGGTGCATTCTTACCGGAGCTCAGGTCACCCAACAAGTCGTCAACGCCAGAGGCTGCAGCGGCTTTTTCGGCCGCAGCCTTTTTAGCAGCAGCTGCTTTATCTGCCGCAGCTTTCTTATCGGCAGCGGCTTTCTCGGCTGCAGCTTTTTTGTCTGCTGCTGCTTTTTCCGCTGCGGCTTTCTTATCAGCCGCCGCTTTTTCAGCAGCGGCCGCTTTCGCGGCGGCGGCTTTTTCTGCTTTCTCAGCGGCAGCTTTCTCGGCTGCTGCTTGCTTAGCGGCTTCAGCCTGTGCTTTCTTCGCAGCGTCCGCGGCAGCTTTAGCAGCTTGTGCTTCGGCAACTTTCTTCGCATCAGCAGCGGCTTTAGCAGCTTCCGCCTCAGCTTTTTTCTGTGCGTCCGCAGCGGCTTTCTTCGCGGCATCTGCCGCTTGTTTCGCCTGTGCATCAGCTTTAGCCTTCGCGTCTGCAGCAGCCTTCGCCGCAGCTTCTTCAGCCTGTTTCTGTTGCTCTTGCGCTTTCGCGGCGGCGGCCTCAGCTTGCTTCTGCTGTTCCGCCTGTTCGCGCACTTTTTCCTGCGCGGCTAAGCGTTCTTTTTCCAGCTGCTTCAGTCGCTCTTGCTCAGCTGCCTGTTTCTCGCGAAGTTCTTCAGCTTGCTGCTGCGCCTGCTTTTCACGCTGCTCTTCAGCACGTTTCGCGCTTGCCTGCTGTTGCTGCTGCCTGTCGTACTGTTGCACAACGGCTCCAGGATCGACCATAACGGCGTCGATGGACGAACCGCCACCGCCGCCGGCTGAAGCATCAATGTGCTCATCGAACGAACTCCAGATCAGCGCTGCAAATAAAATGACATGCAGCACCGCTGAAATAATTATCGCCCTTTTGAGCTTGTCGTTTTGTTCGGTTGCCTTTGACACTCTCGGTTCCCAAAAAACTGTTCGCCTGTTACGTGCTATCTTTCAAGCCAGCAAAACGCCGTCATCAGATTGGCTGCGTCATCAAGCCAACCGATTTTACGCCTGCACTGTGTAACAAGTTCAGCGCTTTAATTATTTCATCATAAGGCACGTCTTTCGCACCACCGATTAAAAAGACCGTTTTCGGATTGGTCTGCAGGCGGCTTTTCGCTTCCGCGATAACCTGCTCCGGCGGCAGTTGATCCATACGATCTTTCTCAACCACCACGCTGTATTGCCCAATACCGGAAACTTCAATAATGACCGGAGGTTCGTCGTTACTGCTGACGGCTTGCGATTCGGTCGCATCCGGCAGGTCGACTTCCACACTCTGCGTAATGATCGGTGCGGTTGCCATAAAGATCAGCAACAGCACCAGCAGTACGTCGAGCAGCGGTACAATATTGATTTCGGACTTGAGTTCGCGACGACCTCGTCCACGCGTTCTGGCCATGGCTTACCCCTTGTTGCTCTCGCTAACGGTAAACGCCTGGCGGTGCAGAATCGCGGTGAACTCTTCCATAAAGTTGTCGTAATTCAGTTCCAGTTTGTTCACGCGCTGGTTCAGACGGTTGTAGGCCATAACCGCCGGGATTGCCGCAAACAGACCGATAGCCGTTGCAATCAACGCTTCCGCGATACCCGGTGCAACCATTTGCAGTGTCGCCTGTTTTACCGCGCCCAGCGCGATAAATGCGTGCATGATCCCCCAAACGGTACCGAACAGACCGATATACGGGCTGATGGAGCCAACGGTTCCGAGGAATGGAATATGCGTTTCCAGCGTTTCCAGCTCACGGTTCATCGAGATACGCATCGCACGGGAAGCCCCCTCAACGACCGCTTCCGGCGCGTGACTATTTGCCCGATGCAAACGGGCAAATTCTTTGAACCCGCTGTAGAAAATTTGTTCTGAGCCAGCCAAATTATCACGACGCCCCTGGCTTTCCTGGTACAGGCGCGACAATTCAATGCCAGACCAGAACTTGTCTTCAAATGCTTCGGCTTCACGTGAAGCAGCATTAAGAATACGGGTCCGCTGGATAATAATGGCCCAGGATGCGATTGAGAAACCAATCAAAATCAACATGATAAGTTTAACCAGAAGGCTTGCCTTCAGGAACAAATCAAGGATATTCATGTCAGTCACTGCTTAAACTCCGCGACAATAGACTTGGGAAGCGCACGAGGCTTCATTTTGAGTGGATCAACGCAAACAATCAGAACTTCGGCTTCATTCAGCACGGTGTTCTCTGCGTTGACAATGCGTTGCGTGAAAACCAAAGAGGTGCCACGCATTGACGTAATTTCGGTTTGAACTTCGAGCATATCGTCGAGCCGGGCAGGCGCAAAATACTCGAGGGTCATCTTGCGCACCACAAAGGCTACACGTTCAGCCAACAGGACCTGCTGACTGAAGTGATGATGACGCAGCATCTCTGTGCGCGCTCTTTCATAAAAAGCGACGTAGCTGGCGTGGTAAACCACCCCACCGGCATCGGTATCTTCATAGTAGACACGAACCGGCCATCGAAACAGCGTTGTATTCACTTTACATCCCGGTAATGCAACAAAAGGTTAGTGCTTTCAAACTTCGCTACTATACGCGCGGGAATGGTGCTTTGGAATGGGGGAAAGTAAACGGAGAGTAAAAAATTATGGGCTTATGCAAGCCCATAAATATTTAAGGATGTTTCTTATTCAAAAGAAGAAGAAAAACAGACCAACAACGAGGACGATATCCGCGATCAGCGGGCAGAAGATACCCTGCCAGTGTACGGCACGAGGACGAAAGCCAACGCCGTGAATGATGCCTGCGCAGACCGCCCACATCAGCAGAAAACCATGCCAGATTTCAAGCTCACTGGTTTTGGCCGCGAAACGTGACGGATCCCAGAATATGCAGCCGGCCAATACGATTGCCAGCACAAATGAAAGCGCCCGCAAGGGGCGCTTGTCCATCGCGTTGTATAACATCGCGATAATGTTGGTCATTAGCTATCTTCTTGTCCGGCTTTGCCTGATTCAACGTGCTCAAGCGCCAGCGCTGTGATTATCCCAAATGCACAGGCAAGAAGCGTTCCCAAAATCCATGCGAAATACCACATTTTAAGCTCCTTACTTAGTACAGAGAGTGGGTGTTGCTTTCAATATCTTCTTTAGTGATGCGACCAAACATCTTCCAGTAACACCAGCCGGTGTACAGCAGAATGATCGGTACGAACACACAAGCTACATACGTCATCAGATTCAGCGTCAACTGGCTGGACGTTGCATCCCACATGGTCAAACTTGCGTTCATCATGGTGCTGGATGGCATCACAAACGGGAACATTGCGATACCGGCAGTCAGGATGATGCATGCTAACGTCAGTGAAGAGAAGACGAATGCCCAGGCCCCTTTCTCCATACGAGAAGTCAGAATGGTCAACAGCGGCAGAACCACGCCCAGTGCAGGAACCAGCCACAGGATAGGTGCATTGTTAAAGTTCACCATCCATGCGCCAGCCACGCGAGCCACTTCTTTGGTCAGCGGGTTGGAGGCGGCATGATGATCCAGGGCTGAGGTCACAACATAACCGTCAATACCGTAAATCACCCATACACCGGCCAGCGCGAAGCAGACCAGAGTCACCAGTGCCGCAACCTGTGAAGTTGCACGAGCACGCAGATGCAGTTCACCTACCGTACGCATCTGCAGATAGGTCGCACCCTGGGTGATGATCATCCCAACGCTCACGACACCAGCCAGCAGACCAAACGGATTCAGCAACTGGAAGAAGTTACCGGTGTAGTACAAACGCATGTAGTCATCTACGTGGAACGGAACCCCTTGCAGCAGGTTGCCGAACGCCACGCCAATCACCAGCGGTGGCACGAAGCTACCAATGAAGATGCCCCAGTCCCACATGTTGCGCCAGCGCATGTCTTCAATCTTAGAGCGGTAATCAAAACCGACCGGACGGAAGAACAAAGACGCCAGTACCAGGATCATCGCCACATAGAAACCGGAGAACGCAGCGGCATACACCATCGGCCAGGCAGCGAACAGTGCGCCACCCGCGGTGATAAGCCAAACCTGGTTACCGTCCCAGTGCGGGGCGATGGAGTTAATCATAATTCGACGCTCGGTATCATTACGACCGAGGAAACGGGTGAGCATGCCCACCCCCATGTCGAAGCCATCAGTGACCGCGAAACCAATCAGCAGAATGCCAACCAGCAGCCACCAGATAAAACGCAATACTTCATAATCGATCATTTGACGACTCCTGTCTTAGCGTGCCGGCTGAGAAGTCACAGTGGACTGCTCGTAGTGATAACGACCGGTTTTCAGGCTACTCGGCCCAAGGCGTGCGAACTTGAACATCAGATACAGTTCAGCCACCAGGAACAGGGTATACAGGCCGCAAATCAACAGCATCGAGAAGATGAGGTCGCCAGCAGTCAGCGAAGAGTTCGCTACGGCTGTTGGTAACACTTCACCAATCGCCCACGGTTGACGACCGTACTCTGCGACAAACCAACCGGATTCAATAGCAATCCACGGCAGAGGAATCGCGTACAGCGCAGTGCGCAGCAGCCATTTTTTCTCACCGATACGGTTACGAAGCACAGTCCAGAAGGATACCGCGATAATTGCCAGCATCAGAATGCCGCATGCCACCATGATACGGAAAGCGAAGTACAGCGGCGCAACGCGAGGGATAGAATCTTTCGTTGCCTGCTGAATTTGCGCTTCGGTCGCGTCGGTGACGTTATCCGTATAGCGTTTCAGCAGCAGACCATAACCCAGGTCTTTCTTCATACTGTTGAACTGGTCGCGAACGGCCTGGTCGGTAGTACCAGCACGCAGTTCTTCCAGCAACTGATACGCTTTCATCCCGTTACGGATACGCTCTTCGTGCTGCACCATCAGGTCTTTCAGACCAATGACCGGTGTATCAACAGAACGGGTGGCGATGATGCCCAGCGCATAAGGAATTTGAATCGCAAAATGGTTTTCCTGCGCATCCTGGTCCGGAATACCGAACAGCGTAAAGGAAGCCGGTGCAGGCTGAGTTTCCCATTCTGCTTCAATCGCTGCGAGTTTGGTTTTCTGCACGTCGCCCATTTCGTAACCAGATTCATCACCCAGAACGATAACAGACAGAATGGCAGCCATACCAAAGCTGGCCGCGATGGCAAAAGAACGTTTAGCAAACGCGAAGTCACGACCGCGCAGCATATAGTAGGAGCTGATACCCAGAACGAACATCGCGCCGCATACATAACCAGATGCCACAGTGTGAACAAATTTCACCTGTGCTACCGGGTTGAGCACCAGTTCAGAGAAGCTCAGCATCTCCATACGCATGGTTTCGAAGTTGAAATCCGCTGCGATTGGGTTCTGCATCCAGCCGTTCGCAACCAGAATCCACAGCGCGGACAGGTTAGAACCCAGGGCCACCAGCCAGGTGACACACATATGCTGGACTTTACCCAAACGGTCCCAGCCGAAGAAGAACAGACCTACAAAGGTGGATTCGAGGAAGAAGGCCATCAAACCTTCGATCGCCAGCGGCGCACCGAAAATATCCCCTACATAGTGGGAGTAGTAAGACCAGTTAGTCCCGAACTGGAACTCCATGGTCAGACCGGTAGCCACACCCAGAGCGAAGTTGATACCAAACAACTTGCCCCAGAACTTGGTCATATCTTTATAAATCTGTTTGCCGGAAAGGACGTAGACCGTTTCCATAATGGCCAGCAAGAACGCCATACCGAGCGTCAGTGGCACAAACAGGAAGTGGTACATCGCGGTCAAGGCAAACTGTAAGCGCGACAGTTCGACTATATCTAACATCATGACTCCTTGCTCATCGCATGAAGACTCCGAGAGTGAACCCCGTTAGAAAGGGTCACACGCATGCCCCAATACAAATTTATCTGCTTCCTTACGCCGCTACTCTTTCTTCTCTTGTGAAGAAAGGACAATGGAGAAAGGTTACAAACATGTTAATAAAACACTCAAATTGATCCCGCAATTATATTACGCCGTAAAATCCTTACAATAAACAGGTTTTTATCGAGACAAATTTGCATTTTTCGATAGTGATCAATTTATAGCTAATTTACCACTTTCAGACCAATTTGATCTGCAGCAATTTAACCTCTTTTGATGCTGTTTTCCAAGTTTTAAACATTGATTTAAATCAATTTTCAAATTTAATGTTAATAGTGTTTAACACTCGCATGACTAGTGAATGCGATGTTAACAACATGTTTTTCAATGAGTAATTGCCGTTACTACAAATGATAGGATATTTATTTAAATGTACACGATCTTTTAACCAGCCCGGCTGACAAAATTGATAGCAGATAAAGAATCACTAATGCTAGGTAGCTCACAGTTTTTTGTTTAGCAAGTCATGGACTTGTTATTTCATACAAATTATTCATTTAAATTTTACTTATAATTAACACCGAGATGTAACTATCTCAGCTGGAAGAGAAAACGTTCCACATTGACCGATGCATTGCGTTTGGTGTTCTGCGAGAGAACGCTGGAGTTTCGCTTAAATCATCACTGAAAGTTATCTTTAACGCCCACTCTGCACTTATGTGGCAAAGATTAAATATGCCACAAACATTTCATTATCATTTTTATCCTAAAATTAACAAAAATGAATTGTGACATATAAGATTAAAAAATAAAAAACCGTTACGTCGTTCACAAGTTAATTAGTAATTGTGATTTTTGAAATTATTAAAAACACGACATAAATGGCGCGCATAACAAAATAAGATTTCGATCACAAACATGGCAAGTAATTTATTACTCAATTTCCTAATAAATTAAAGCCGGCCAAGAAAAAAATGACATATCTCGCTGATTATAAAAGATTTTTATAGCAACTAAATATAACAATCATTTTTCTCAGGATATTTTGAAAATAGATCAATTGCTTCCTTTTTCGCTTCCACAGAAACTCCAACCCTATTAAGAGGTTGTCACAATCCATGTTCTAAATATTAGAAAATAATTTCACTTATTGACCATCAGCCCTACAGAGGATTACCCATGAAGAAATCTACACTTGTTATTGGCGTCATCGGTGCTGACTGCCATGCAGTAGGTAATAAAGTTCTGGATCGCGTTTTTACCGCTCATGATTTTCACGTAATCAACCTCGGGGTGATGGTGAGCCAGGATGAATATATTGATGCTGCGATTGAAACAGGCGCCGATGCCATCGTGGTGTCCTCTATCTACGGTCATGGCGACATTGATTGTCTCGGATTACGTGAGCGCTGCATCGAACGCGGCCTTGGCGACATTCTGCTGTACGTCGGCGGCAACCTGGTCGTCGGTAAACATGACTTCGCCGATGTGGAAGTGAAGTTTAAAGAGATGGGCTTTAACCGGGTCTTCGCCCCCAGTCACGATCTGGAAGATGTTTGCGCGCTTATCACTAATGATATTCACCAACACAATGGCCTCGAACAGCGTTGCCTGGAAGAGGCCATCTGATGCAAACAGTTTCTGTCGATATCGGCTCGACATGGACCAAGGCAGCCCTCTTCGCCCATGAAGGCGAGGATTTAACCCTGATAAACCATGTCCTGACCCCAACCACCACACATCATCTGGCAGACGGTTTTTTTGCCAGCCTGAATCAGGTGCTGAATGTTGCCGATGCTCGCCCGTTACTGAAAAGTGGTGAAGTGCAGTTGAAATACTCCTCCTCAGCGAAAGGTGGGCTTGCCGTTGCAGCAATGGGGCTGGTGCCTTCCATTACGCTGGAATCGGCAAAAGTTACCGCCCATTCGGCAGGAGCGAAAATCGCGCAATATTATTCGTACAAGCTGAACCGTCATGACATCCAGGAGCTGGAGTCATCCCCTCCAGATATTCTGCTGTTTACCGGCGGTACAGACGGTGGCGAAGAAAGTTACGGCCTGGCGAATGCGCATGCGTTGGCAGGCTCAAAGCTTGATTGCGCCATTATCTACGCCGGAAACCGGGACATTCAGGACGAAATACAAACGATTCTGGGACATAAGGATTTGACCACGGTAGACAACATTCTGCCTGACCTCGATCACCCGAATCCGTTTGCCGCACGCCAGGCGATTTGTGATGTGTTCTTGTCACGCATTGTCAAAGGCAAAGGTCTGGACGTCATTGTTGGCGAAACAGGCGAAGAGCCAATGCCGACGCCATGGACGGTCTATGAGTTAGTCAAAGCCATTAGCGATTACGACAGCGCATGGAAGGAATTCATGCTGATTGATATGGGCGGAGCCACCACGGATGTCTATTCGGCCAGCGCGAATACCCTCTCCCCCGATACCGTCCTGCATGGTGTTCCTGAACCGTTCGTCAAACGTACCGTAGAAGGCGACCTGGGCATGCGCGTTTCCGCCGTCGTGGTGGGAGAAAGCACGCAGGATATGGTGAAAGTCATCTTCGCCCAACAACCGCAGCGTGAGGAAGCGTTTTATCGCTACCTGCGCCATCTGGTAGGGCAACCGGATTACCTGCCACTCAGTGAGGAAGAGAAATATTACGACACCCTGCTGGCAGGTTTATGCGTGGGCTATGCCGCTGAGCGCCACGCGGGCACTAAAAAGCAGGTTTGCACCTGCGTGGGTAACGTGGATTTACAGATGGGTCGCGATCTCACCACCGTACGCAAAGTCGTCGGTTCAGGGGGATGGCTCTCTCGCGCCAGCCAGTTTGATATCCATAACTGGCTCAAATACCGGGAGCTGGACGACCAGGGGAAAAGAATTCTGTTACCGAATCAGTTTGAGTATTACCGCGATTCAAATGGCCTGCTCCCGCTTCTGGCAAACGTCGCCAGGCTGTACCCGCAAGCCGCTGCTCGCACCAGCATTCAGTGTTTAACCCTATAAAACTTAAGGCAGCTACGAATGGAACTTCGAAATAAAAAATTGACCCATGACGAATTCATGACCGAAAGGCATCAGGTATTACAAACCTGGGAAACCGGCAAAGACGTTGAGAACTTCGAAGATGGCGTGAAGTACCAGCAATCAATTCCAGATAAAAAACGCTTCTCCCTTGCCCTGCTGAAAGCCGATCAGGAAGGTAAAACCCTGAGCCAGCCGCGTGCAGGCGTAGCATTAATGGATGAGCATATTGCGCTGCTCAAAACATTGCAGGAAGAGTGCGACCTCCTGCCGAGTACTATCGATGCCTATACCCGTCTGAACCGCTATGAAGAAGCCGCTGTCGGGATCCAGAAATCCATCGAAGCAGGTACTTCCAAGCTGAATGGTTTACCAGTCGTCAATCACGGGGTTGCTGCCTGCCGCCGGATGACTGAATCGCTGGAAAAACCGATCCAGGTTCGCCACGGTACGCCGGATGCGCGCCTGCTGGCAGAAATCGCCATGGCCAGTGGCTTCACCAGCTACGAAGGCGGCGGTATCTCCTACAACATCCCTTACGCCAAACGCGTCACCCTGGAAAAATCCATTCGCGACTGGCAGTACTGCGACCGTCTGATGGGTCTGTACGAAGAGAACGGCATTCGCATCAACCGTGAGCCGTTTGGCCCGCTAACCGGTACCCTGATCCCGCCGTTTATGTCCCACTCGGTGGCGATTATTGAAGGTCTGCTGGCGCTGGAACAAGGCGTGAAATCCATTACCGTCGGCTACGGCCAGGTCGGTAGCCTGACGCAGGATATCGCCGCTATTCAGGCGCTGCGTGAACTGTCCCACGAATACTTCCATAACCATGGTTTCGACGATTACGAACTGAGCACCGTTTTCCACCAGTGGATGGGCGGATTCCCGGAAGATGAAGCGAAAGCCTTCTCTGTTATCGCCTGGGGTGCAGCGGTTGCTGGTATGTCGGGTGCCACAAAAGTGATCACCAAAAGCCCGCACGAAGCGTTCGGTATCCCAACCGCGGCAGCTAACGCCCAGGGTCTGAAAGCGTCACGCCAGATGCTCAACATGGTCAGCGACCAGAAATTCCCGCAGTGCGCTGCCGTGGAGCAGGAAGTTGACCTGATTAAGAGCGAAGTCCGCGCGGTGTTGAAGAAAGTCTTCGAACTGGGCAATGGCGACATTGCGCGCGGTACGGTGCTGGCCTTTGAAGCTGGCGTGCTGGATGTACCTTTCGCTCCTGCCGCCTGTAACGCCGGTAAGATCCTGCCTGTTCGCGATAACACAGGCGCAATCCGTATTCTTGAAGCCGGTGCCGTGCCGCTGCCGAAAGATATTCTCGCCCTGCACCACGACTATGTCGCAGAGCGCGCACATTTTGAAGGCCGCAAGCCTTCTTTCCAGATGGTCATTGATGACATCAACGCCGTATCCCACAGTAAATTAATAGGAAGACCATAATGAAAATCAAAAAGGCCCTTTTCACCGCTGGCTACTCCTCATTTTATTTTGACGATCAGCAGGCCATCAAAAATGGCGCCGGTCATGACGGGTTTATCTACACAGGCGATCCGGTCACGCCTGGATTTACCTCTGTTCGTCAGGCGGGTGAATGTGTTTCCGTACAACTGATTCTGGAAAACGGTGCGGTAGCTGTGGGCGATTGCGCAGCGGTGCAATATTCAGGTGCAGGCGGTCGTGACCCGCTGTTCCTGGCTGAAAACTTCATTCCGTTCCTCAACGACCACATCAAGCCGTTGCTGGAAGGTCGTGACGTTGATTCGTTCCTGACCAACGCCCGTTTCTTTGATGAATTGCGTATTGACGGCCATCTACTGCATACCGCCGTACGTTATGGTCTGTCTCAGGCACTGCTCGACGCGGCGGCACTGGCTACCGGTCGTCTGAAAGCCGAAGTGGTTTGTGATGAATGGCAACTGCCATGCGTTCCGGAAGCCATTCCGTTATTTGGTCAGAGCGGCGACGACCGTTATATCGCCGTCGACAAGATGATCCTCAAAGGTGTGGATGTCCTGCCGCATGCCCTGATCAATAACGTTGAAGAGAAGTTGGGCTTTAAAGGTGAAAAACTGCGTGAGTACGTCCGCTGGTTGTCTAACCGCATCCTGAGCCTGCGCACCAACGAAAGCTATCACCCGACGCTGCATATTGATGTCTACGGCACCATTGGTCTGATCTTCGATATGGATCCAGTGCGTTGCGCCGAATACATCGCCAGCCTGGAAGCCGAAGCTCAAGGTCTACCGCTGTACATTGAAGGCCCGGTTGATGCCGGTAACAAGCCGGATCAGATCCGCATGTTAACCGAGATCACTCAGGAGCTGACTCGTCTGGGTTCCGGCGTGAAAATCGTTGCGGATGAATGGTGTAACACCTATCAGGACATCGTGGACTTCACCGACGCGGGCAGCTGCCACATGGTGCAGATTAAAACCCCGGATCTGGGCGGTATTCACAACATCGTTGATGCAGTGCTGTATTGCAACAAACACGGAATGGAAGCCTATCAGGGCGGTACCTGTAACGAAACGGAAATCAGTGCTCGTACCTGCGTACACGTCGCGCTGGCCGCGCGTCCAATGCGCATGCTGATCAAACCGGGTATGGGTTTCGATGAAGGTCTCAACATCGTGTTTAACGAAATGAACCGCACCATCGCGCTGTTGCAAACTAAGGATTAAGAGATGGCACGCACATTTAAGATCTTATCGCCTACGGCTATCCTGGGTTATGGCTTCCCGGAAGAAAGTTTTCGTAAAGCCATGGAAGAGTCACCGGATCTTATTGCTGTTGACGCAGGTTCCTCCGATCCTGGCCCTCACTACCTGGGGGCAGGTAAACCCTTTACTGACAGGGCCGGTGTGAAACGCGATCTGCGCTATATGATTGTGGCAGGCGTTAAGAACAACATCCCGGTAGTGATCGGCACAGCCGGTGGTTCTGGCGCAGCTCCGCATCTGGAGTGGTGTCGCCAAATAATCCATGAGATCGCACAGGAAGAAAAACTGTCTTTCTCAATGGCGCTAATTCCGTCTGATGTCGACAAAGAAATCGTTCATCAGGCACTGGATAACGGCAAAATCACCGCGCTCGATTTTGTGCCTGAACTGACTCACGAGGCCATTGAAGAGAGCACCTACATTGTCGCGCAGATGGGCGTCGAGCCTTTCCAGCGTGCGCTGAAAGCCGGTGCACAGGTGGTCCTGGGCGGACGTGCCTACGATCCGGCCTGCTTCGCCGCGCTGCCGATTATGCAGGGCTTTGATGAAGGTCTGGCGCTTCATTGCGGTAAGATCCTTGAGTGTGCTGCCATTGCCGCCACCCCTGGCTCCGGCTCCGATTGTGCGATGGGGATTATCGACGACAACGGCTTTACGCTGAAGGCGTTCAATCCCAAGCGTAAGTTCACTGAAACTTCTGCTGCGGCGCACACCCTGTACGAGAAGTCAGATCCTTACTTCCTGCCAGGGCCAGGCGGTGTGCTGAACCTGAAAGCATGCACTTTCACCCAGGTTAACGAGGGTGAAGTGTATGTCAGCGGTTCACGCCATGAAGAAACACCGTATGCGTTGAAACTGGAAGGTGCACGCCAGGTTGGCTTCCGTTGCCTGACCATCGCCGGAACACGCGACCCGATTATGATTGCCGGGATTGACACGATTCTTGAAGAGGTACAGGCAAGCGTTGCACGTAACCTCTCCCTGAATGACGACAGTATCCGCATGACGTTCCACTTGTACGGTAAGAACGGTGTGATGGGCAACCATGAGCCGATGAAAACAGCGGGCCATGAACTGGGAATTTTACTGGATGTCGTTGCGCCGACGCAGGACATCGCCAACAGCGTTTGCTCGCTGGTGCGCTCTACCCTGCTGCACTACGGCTATGAAAATCGCATTGCGACTGCGGGCAACCTCGCCTTCCCGTTCTCGCCATCTGATATTCAGAGTGGACCGGTGTATGAGTTCTCGATCTATCACCTGATTGAAGCGAGCGATGCGCTGCGTTTTGATTTCCACATTGAACAGGTGACGCCAGAAGGAGTTCAGGCATGAAACACTCAATTTGTTCACTGGCACAAGTTATTCGCTCGAAAAACGCCGGACCGTACGAACTGGTTTTAGATATTTTATTTAAAACCCGGGAAGATTATCAGCGCGTAAAACGCTCAGAGCAATTAACACCGCAGCTTATTGCCGGTTTATATAACGTTAAACCTGACTTTATTCACAATATTGTATGGTTCGATCCGGCGAATGCCGTAAAAATCGTCATGCCGCGCGATATTATTTCCGGCAACGTCGGTGACAATGATGTTTATGGTGCACAGCAACACGCACCATTATTAAGTATTGAGTTCGACTTGTAACAAAAAACACAATAACAACCATTGGGGCACAGAATTCAGCTGTATCACAGTGCTTCGAATTATTCATGCGGTTGGTCACAACAGGCGTGCGTCTGAGCTGCTGTCCAGGCTCAGGCGCACGCCACCCTACACAATTCCAATTACCAACCTTTATCCGATGGAGTACACATGAAGAAAATAAGTTTAACGAAGATGATCATATTAGGCCTGATACTCGGCATGATTGCCGGGGTGGTCATAAATAATATGGCCGCGGCTGAAACAGCAAAATCTTATGCAGCAGACATTTCCATTTTCACCACTATATTCTTACGTATGGTGAAAATGATTATCGCACCATTGGTTATTTCAACTCTGGTTGTGGGTATTGCCAAAATGGGCGATGCCAAAACGCTCGGACGTATATTTTCGAAAACCTTCTTCCTGTTTATTTGCGCGTCATTGCTGTCAATCGCGCTGGGTCTGGTTATCGTTAATATCTTCCAGCCAGGCGCAGGTATCAACTTTGTGCCACATGACGTCGGCGCTGTTGCCGCCGTTAAGTCAGAGCCATTCACGCTGAAAGTGTTCATCTCACACGCGGTACCGACCAGTATTGTCGATGCGATGGCGCGTAACGAAATTCTTCAGATCGTCGTGTTCTCAATCTTCCTTGGTTGCAGCCTCGCTGCGATTGGTGAAAAAGCCGACCCTATTGTGAAAGTGCTGGATTCACTGGTGCACGTGATGCTGAAGCTGACGGGTTACGTCATGCTGTTTGCGCCACTGACCGTTTTTGCCGCTATTTCAGGTCTGATTGCCGAACGTGGTCTGGGTGTGATGGTTAGCGCCGGGATCTTCATGGGTGAGTTCTACCTGACGCTGGGTATGCTGTGGGCGATCCTGATTGGCCTGTCTACTATGATCGTCGGGCCTTGCATCGCACGGTTAACTAAATCAATCCTCGAACCCGCTCTGCTGGCCTTTACCACTTCAAGCTCTGAAGCCGCCTTCCCGGGTACGCTGGACAAGCTGGAAAAATTCGGCGTTTCCTCAAAAATTGCCAGCTTCGTTCTGCCTATCGGTTACTCCTTTAACCTGGTCGGCTCCATGGCTTATTGCTCCTTTGCCACTGTCTTTATTGCTCAGGCGTGCAACATCGAACTGAGCATGGGCGAGCAAATTACCATGTTGTTAATTCTGATGCTGACCTCTAAAGGGATGGCGGGTGTACCGCGTGCCTCGATGGTCGTTATCGCCGCCACACTGAACCAATTCAACATTCCGGAAGCGGGTTTGATCCTGCTGATGGGCGTCGATCCGTTCCTCGATATGGGTCGTTCCGCTACCAACGTCATGAGTAACGCCATGGGCGCTGCCATTGTGGGCCGTTGGGAAGGCGAACACTTCGGCCAGGGTTGCCGTGGAACTGCGCCAGTGAAGTCACCGGAACAGGAACGCCCGGTTACCGAAACGGAAGTCGCTTTGTCCTGATACTACGTTATTGCCGGATGGCGCTTGCGCTTATCCGGCCTACATAACGTTTAACTATCCGTAGGCCGGATTAGGCGGTACGCCGCCATCCGGCATCAAGATGAGCACACCAACAGGAATGCATAATGAATAAAACAATTCTCGGCGTGAGTCTCTTTTCTTTCAGTGTCTTGTTTAGCGCAACCACATTCGCGCAAACCACGCCCGACTACGCCAAGCTGATAGAACAGGCTCATCAGAAGTACAAAAGTAATAACGATGGAAAAGTCGCCGACTACATCCCTGCTCTGGCGACCTATAGCCCGAAAAATTTTGCCATCACCATTGCGACGGTGGACGGCAAGATCTACCAGGTTGGCGATGTTAACAAACCTTTCCCAATGGAATCCCTGAGTAAAGTGTTCACCATGGCGCTCGCCATGGAGCAGCACGGTCCTCAGGTAGTGCTGGATAAACTTGGCGCCAATGCCACCGGCATGCCGTTCAACTCAGGTTTGGCCGTTGAACTGACCAAAGGCGCACCTGAAAACCCACTGGTAAACGCCGGGGCCATGAGCACCGTTAGCCTGATTGAAGCCAAAGACAAAACCGATCGTTGGAACAAAATCCTCGACAACCTGAACATCTGGGCCGATGCCACTCTCACCGTGAACGAACCGGTTTTCAAATCTGAAATGGAAACCAACCAGCACAATCAGGCGCTGGCCAAACTGATGGAATCCTATAACAGCTTCTATGGCAACACTGACGAAGCCGTTGAAATTTATACCCGCCAGTGCTCGGTGGATATCACCGTTGAGCAACTGGCCAAAATGGGTGCCGTACTGGCAAACAAAGGCAAATCTCCGTTCAACGGCAAACAGTTGCTGAATGAGAAATATGTTCCACAGGTACTGGCAGAAATGGCAATTGCCGGACTGTACGACGGCAGCGGTAAATGGCTGTACACCGTTGGCATTCCGGCGAAAAGCGGCGTCGGCGGCGGCATGGTTGCCGTTGTCCCAGGCGAATATGCGATTGCGGTCTATTCTCCGCCGCTTGATGAAGCCGGAAACAGCGTTCGTGCCCAGAAAACTATCGAATATGTCGCCGAAGCGACAAAAGCCAACGTCTTTTTAGCCAAATAACTTTACGCCGGATGGCACATTGCTTATCCGGCAAACAATACGAAGAGGTGAGAAGTAAACATGTCTAAACCATTTGTCTGGCAGGAACTCTTTGTTCAGAGTAAAGATAGTACCGAATATGAATTACTGAGTAACCAGCACGTTACGGTAACGGAGTTAGACGGAGAGGAAGTTATCAAGGTTGCACCGGAAGCGTTAACCTTGTTAGCACAGCAGGCGTTTTATGAGGCTTCATTTTTCCTGCGCGCCGGACATTTAAAACAGATTGCCAGCATTTTGCACGACCCACAGGCCAGCGGTAACGATAAGTACGTCGCATTGCAGCTGCTGCGCAATGCAGAGGTTTCAGCTAAAGGTGTACTGCCTAACTGCCAGGACACCGGGACGGCAACCATTGTGGCCTGCAAAGGACAACATGTCTGGACCGGCGGCGATGACGCCGAAGCCTTAAGCAAAGGCGTGTATACCACCTTCACCGAAAACAATCTGCGCTACTCGCAAAATGCCCCGCTGGACATGTATACCGAGGTCAATACTCAGACAAACCTGCCGGCGCAAATCGACATCAGCGCCACGCCGGGTAATGAATATAAATTCCTGTTCGTTAACAAAGGCGGCGGTTCTGCCAATAAGGCGGCGTTATTCCAGGAAACCAAATCCATTCTGCAGCCGGAAAAGCTCACCGCGTTCCTGATCGAAAAAATGAAATCATTGGGTACAGCCGCTTGTCCGCCGTATCACATCGCTTTTGTGGTTGGGGGCTTATCCGCCGACCAGACGCTGAAAGTCGCCAAACTGGCTTCAACCAAATATTACGATAATCTGCCCACCAGCGGGAACGAGCTGGGCCAGGCGTTCCGTGATACGGCGCTGGAAGCCGAGTTGCTCAATGCCAGCCGTGAGTTTGGCATCGGGGCGCAGTTTGGCGGCAAATACTTTGCCCACGATATTCGCGTAATTCGCTTACCGCGCCACGGCGGCTCCTGCCCAATCGCGATGGCCCTCTCCTGCTCTGCCGACCGCAATATTAAAGCCAAAATTAATAAACACGGTATCTGGCTGGAAAAACTCGAGCATAATCCGGGCAAATTTATCCCCGATTCTCACCGGGTAGAAAACGGCGCCCAGACCGTACAACTGGATCTGAACCGTCCGCTGCGTGAGATCCTGCATGATCTCTCCGCCTTGCCCATTGGTACACGTCTGTCGTTAAGCGGCCCGATTGTTGTGGCTCGCGATATCGCTCACGCGAACATCAAAGCGCGACTGGATAACGGTGAACCGATGCCGGAATACATGAAAAAGCATATCGTTTACTATGCTGGCCCAGCCAAAACCCCGGAAAATCAGGCCTGTGGCTCAATGGGCCCCACCACCGGCGGGCGCATGGATGGGTATGTCGATGCTTTCCAGGCACAAGGCGGCAGCCTCATTATGCTCACCAAGGGTAACCGCAGCCAGCAGGTCACTGATGCCTGTCACAAACACGGTGGATTTAGCCTCGGCAGCATTGGCGGTGCCGCAGCCCTACTGGCGCAACAGTACGTGAAGAGTCTGCAGTGTCTTGAATATCCAGAACTGGGAATGGAAGCGGTGTGGATGATGGAAGTTAAAAATATGCCCGCCTTCGTATTAGTGGATGACAAAGGTAATAACTTCTTCAGCCAGTTCGAGCAGCAGCATCGCTGCGCAACCTGTCCGGCAGGGCATTAAGGAGTTTCCATGGAAGCGCGCGCCAATAACGACAGACACCGTCAGCGTCAGCAGAAGCTGAAAGAGCAGGTTGATACCCGCGTAGCGGCGGCAACGGAGAAGAAAGGGATCCTGATTGTCTTCACCGGCAACGGAAAAGGAAAATCCACCGCAGCCTTTGGCACGGCAACGCGCGCAGTGGGTCACGGAAAAACCGTTGGCATCGCGCAGTTTATTAAAGGTCAGTGGGATAATGGTGAGTACAACACACTGCAACCGCTCGGCGTCGAATTCCATATTATGGGTACCGGATTTACCTGGGAAACCCAAAATCGGCAAGCAGATATCGAGGCGGCAACGGTTGTCTGGCAGGAAAGTAAGCGCATGCTGGCTGATGCGCATTACGATCTAGTGGTGCTGGATGAACTCACCTACATGCTGGCTTACCACTATCTGGATACGCAAGAGGTTATCAGCGCCATCGAAAATCGTCCTGCCGGTCAGAGCGTTATCGTCACAGGACGCGGATGCCATACGCGGTTACTGGAACTGGCCGATACGGTCAGTGAAATACGCCCGGTCAAACACGCGTTTGACCGCGGTATTCAGGCACAGATTGGGATCGACTGGTAGCCGTTCTTTTGCCGGATAACGATGCTAACGCTTCTTATCCGGCCTACCCATCGTTGTAGGCCTGATAAGGCATAAGCCACCCTCAGGCAGCCGATACTACGGACTTACTGAGCAACCAGTTGCGGAAAATCTGTAAATGCTCGGATTCCGATTTTTCTTCACGCCACGTCATAATAAATCGATTCCCGGTACGCATTGGAACATCGCAAGGAATGACCATATCGCCACTGTCCAGATCGTGCTGAATGGCAAAACGCGGGAGCAGCGCAACGCCCAGATTAGAGCGGACCGCCGCGATCAGCATCGATAACAAATCAAATCTCGGACCTTTATTCACCAACGGACTGCTGACATCTGACAGCGCAAACCATTCCTGCCACCCTTTGATGCGCGTGCTTTGGTGCAATAGCGGGAATTCGTTTAGTAATTCGTTTACCGCCAGTTTTCGTTCCGGTTCGGCCAGCAAACAGCGACTGCATACCGGCAGAATCTCCTCTTCAAACAGGTACTCAACCCCTGACCATGGCGAATAAAAGTCTTCGCGCATGATTGCCGCGTCATACTCTCGATTGAGAAAATCACCAATATTCGCCAGGGAATGAATGTTCACGATAATATCAGGATTAAGTTTGTTAAATTCACGCAGGTTTGGGATCAGCCAGTGCGTGCTGAACGTCGGATTCACCGCCAGCTCAATAACCTGTACCGTCGGCTGCCAGGTCATTATCGTCGTCGTATCTCGTTCAAGCTTATTTAACGTTTCTTTAACGATGCTTAAATAGTGTTTGCCCGCCGCATTTAAAAAAATGCGTTTTTTGGCGTGATTAAATAGCGCGGTATTGAGAAAATCCTCCAGTGCATTTACCTGGCGGAAAACAGCACTTTGTGTTAAAGCCAGCTCTTCAGCTGCCCGGGTATAACTTTCGTGACGCGCAACCACTTCAAAAGTTACCAGCAACTCCGTCTTGGGTATTTTTCCTCTCATAACCTCTTCCATTTGCAGCGTACAAAAATAGTTTAATTTATAAAAAATAATTCAAGACACCCAGATAAGCATCGAGAGTTATATTTTATTTTATCCATTGATGTCATTGATCCAATCCATGATTTACTCACACTGATGACGGGTAAATATTAACCAATAATACTTAAGGGAAACAATAAACACAATTTAAATAAGGTTAAACTTAAGCAAATAGTGCCAATAAGTTCTTAATAATTTTTCAAGTCATCTTGTTTATTGCAGAAAAAACTTTGCGAGATTAATCAATATTATCAATGCGATAATTTTGGATAATTTCACGTTATAACTTACGGGCAAACGACTGCTTTTTATCATTCCTTGATGTAGTTTCTGCCTTTTTTTGTTAGACGTGATAAAGGACACAATGTGAAAACTTTCGGAAAGGTCTGGCTCGTTGGGGCAGGTCCCGGTGATATTTCATTACTTACCCTCAAAGCAATGATGTGCATTAAACAGGCTGATGTCATTATTTACGATCGGCTGGTCAATCCTAAAATTTTGGAATGGGCATTACCAGATTGCCTGCTTATCAATGTCGGCAAAAACCCAGGCTTCCATTGTGTACCCCAGGATGAAATCAATGCGCTGCTTGTCCAGTATGCCCAAACTCACAATAATATTGTACGCCTGAAAGGTGGCGATCCGTATGTTTTTGGACGCGGGGCTGAAGAAGTTGAGGATCTCGTCGAGACGGGCATCCCGTTTGAAGTGGTGCCGGGTATCAGCTCAACCATTGGTGGCCTGACCTATGCCGGGATTCCGGTAACACACCGCGATTTCGCCTCGGGATTTCACGTCGTGACCGGCCATACGCGGGAGGGCAACCAACAGCAGGACTGGCGTCAACTGGCAAAACTGAATGGTACGCTGGTTATCGTCATGGGTATCGCCAATCTGGCGTTTATCTGTGAGGAATTATTGATGGGTGGAAAATCAGCAGATACGCCTGCAGCGCTTATTATGTCTGCCACCCGCGATAATCAACGCCGACTGACCTGTACGCTCGGTTCACTACTGAGCAAGGCGCAGGAAGCTAACATCCTTCCCCCTGCACTGATAGTGATTGGTGATGTGGTAACCCTGAGCGATCGGCTCTCTTTTATCCCTGAAGCCTTCAAGCTGCCAGAAAACCTTTACTGTGACAGTCTGGCATGACGAAAAGACTGGGGCGACGTTTGATGCACCGCCCGGAAAACGCGGCAAAAGTAGCTGGTTTGGGCGTATTGGAGTTTCCGGGCAATGCTGTCTATGGAATGAACGGGATCGTGCAATAACTCCCCCGCTTTTTGCATTTTTTTCTGATTCACCCAGGTTTTAAAGTTAACGCCCTGCCGTTTCTTAAAAAAACGGCTGAAATAGTTTGCGCTTAAGCAGACGTGAGCTGCTACGGATTCAAGGGATAATTCACCATACAAATTCTCATCGATATAACGCAACGCTGCCAGTAGCTTTTTCTCGTGTCGGGAAGGTTCTGTAAAATAATAACGCATGTAACTGGTCGCTGGGATAACAATCTCATCAGATTGTTGTTGTTCTGTCTCAAAATTATCAATAATAAAATTCAATAAATTTGCTGATGCCACCAGCGTATTATTATCGACTACCGCCACCTGACTCCATTCAGTTTTTATTTTTGGTTCATCCATCCATGAGCATTCATTATCAATAATGATTGTTTTATATTCCTGATATTTTGCCCGCACCTGCCCACAGAGCATAAAACCGTACAGATGCCCCTCGCGAATTAATGGCATAGAAAACAGACTTAGCCCTGCATGACAGCTGAGTATTCTGGGTTTAAGGTGTTTTAATCCTTCAAAAGCACAATACTTGTCACACTTTTGGCAACTCACACAATAGCGTTCATCCGCCCGCATTAATGTGCAGAACGAATTAAAATTATGACAATCTGAGAGAATTTTTCCGGTAACATCAACCACGACGGTGGCTAATCCAGTCGCACTGGAAAATACCTTTGCTATCGAGAAAAAACGCTGTAGGTAATTATCCTGGATTTTCAACGACACGGTATCCTCCGGCATAAATGAAATTAAAGCCGGTAATATGCAGAATTTAACCAAGAGAAAGAATGATGTTCACCGCAAAAAATAATCTCATTTATGCAGATGATTATGAGTAATTTGCAAGATTCAGATAACTAAAAATAAAAAAAGGCCATCATCAGATGGCCAACCATGTCGAAACGGGACCAGCCCTTGACTACGCAGAGAGTCAGGGCTGTTTTTTATTTATTACTTAATAACCGTTTTCAGCGCTTCGCCGATATCGGCCAGGCTACGAACAGTTTTCACGCCTGCGGCTTCCAGCGCAGCGAATTTCTCATCTGCCGTACCTTTCCCACCTGCGATGATCGCACCCGCGTGGCCCATACGCTTGCCTTTCGGCGCGGTGACGCCCGCGATGTAGCCGACAACCGGCTTGGTCACGTGATCTTTAATGTACGCAGCGGCTTCTTCTTCTGCGCTACCGCCGATCTCACCGATCATGACGATCGCTTCAGTCTGCGGATCTTCCTGGAACAGTTTCAGGATATCGATAAAGTTAGAACCAGGGATCGGGTCGCCACCGATGCCCACACAGGTGGACTGGCCGAAACCGTAGTCAGTGGTCTGCTTAACCGCTTCATAGGTCAGGGTACCTGAACGGGAAACGATACCCACTTTACCCGGCTTGTGAATGTGGCCCGGCATGATACCGATTTTACACTCACCCGGAGTGATAACGCCTGGGCAGTTCGGGCCGATCATGCGCACGCCAGCTTCATCCAGCTTCACCTTCACGGTCAGCATATCCAGCGTCGGAATGCCTTCGGTGATGGTGATGATAAGCTTGATGCCTGCATCGATTGCTTCCAGAATGGAGTCTTTGCAGAACGGTGCCGGAACGTAGATAACGGTGGCGGTAGCGCCAGTCGCTTCTACAGCTTCACGCACGGTGTTGAACACCGGCAGGCCCAGGTGCGTGGTGCCGCCTTTACCTGGCGTTACGCCGCCAACCATCTGCGTACCGTAAGCAATCGCTTGTTCGGAGTGGAATGTCCCCTGGCTACCGGTGAAGCCCTGGCAGATAACCTTGGTATCTTTATTAATTAAAACTGACATTATTTCCCCTCCACTGCGGCAACAACCTGCTGAGCTGCATCCGTCAGACTTTTCGCTGCAATAATATTCAGGCCGCTATCAGCCAGTTTTTTCGCGCCGAGTTCAGCGTTGTTACCTTCCAGACGTACCACGACCGGAACGTTTACACCTACTTCTGCTACCGCGCCGATGATACCGTCAGCGATCAGGTCGCAACGTACGATACCGCCGAAGATGTTAACCAGTACGGCTTTAACATTGTCATCTGAGAGGATAATTTTGAACGCTTCGGTTACACGCTCTTTGGTCGCACCGCCACCAACGTCGAGGAAGTTAGCCGGTTCGCCGCCGTGCAGCTTAACGATGTCCATGGTGCCCATTGCCAGGCCCGCACCGTTAACCATGCAACCGATGTTGCCGTCGAGCGCAACGTAGTTCAGTTCCCACTGCGCAGCCTGCGCTTCACGCGGATCTTCCTGAGACTGGTCGCGCATTTCGCGCAGGTCAGCCTGGCGGAACAGCGCGTTGCCGTCAGCGCCCAGTTTGCCGTCGAGGCAGATCAGGTCACCCTGCTTGGTGACAACCAGCGGGTTGATTTCGATCAGCGCCAGGTCGCGCTCCAGGAAGATAGTCGCCAGACCCATGAAGATCTTGGTGAACTGCTGAACCTGTTTACCTTCCAGACCCAGTTTGAACGCCAGCTCGCGACCCTGGTAAGGCATCGGGCCTGCCAGCGGATCGAGCGCCACTTTGTGGATCAGGTGCGGGGTTTCTTCCGCTACTTTTTCGATTTCCACGCCGCCTTCGGTAGAGGCCATGAAGACCACGCGACGGGAGCTACGGTCAACAACTGCGCCGAGGTAAAGTTCTTTACCAATGTCGGTCGCGGCTTCAACCAGAATCTGATTTACCGGTTGGCCATGAGCGTCTGTCTGGTAAGTAACCAGACGTTTACCCAGCCAGTGTTCAGCAAAAGCGCGAATGTCTTCTTTGCTGTTCACAACCTTCACACCGCCCGCTTTACCGCGGCCACCAGCGTGAACCTGACATTTCACTACCCACGGGCCAGCGCCGATTTTTGAAGCGGCTTCTTCTGCTTCACGCGGAGTAGTACAGGCATAACCCACCGGTGCCGGTAAGCCATAGCGGGCAAAAAGTTGTTTTGCCTGATATTCATGTAAGTTCATGTGTTCTGTCCATCCTTCAGGTAATCGTTATCTTTTACCCGTAGGTCTGATAAACATCCAGACCTACGGGGCAGGTGATACTCTTATTAACTACACGTCCAGCAGCAGACGCGTTGGATCTTCCAGCAACTCTTTAATGGTTACCAGGAAGCCTACCGACTCACGACCATCGATCAGACGGTGGTCATAAGACAGCGCCAGATACATCATCGGCAGGATTTCAACCTTGCCGTCTACCGCCATCGGACGATCTTTGATGGCATGCATACCCAGGATGGCACTCTGCGGTGGGTTGATGATCGGCGTGGACATCAGGGAACCGAACACCCCACCGTTAGTGATGGTGAAGTTACCGCCCGTCAGATCTTCAACCGTCAACTTGCCGTCGCGACCTTTAACTGCCAGTTCTTTAATGTTCTTCTCGATGTCTGCCATACCCAGCAGATCCACATCACGCAGGACCGGCGTGACCAGGCCACGCGGCGTGGAGACCGCCATGCTGACATCAAAGTAGTTGTGATAAACCACGTCATCGCCGTCGATGGACGCGTTCACTTCCGGATAGCGTTTCAGCGCTTCAACAACCGCTTTCACGTAGAAAGACATAAAGCCCAGACGAATACCGTGGCGTTTCTCGAACGCATCACCGTATTGCTTACGCAGGTCCATGATTGGCTTCATGTTGACTTCGTTGAAGGTGGTCAGCATGGCGGTGGAATTTTTCGCTTCCAGCAGACGCTCGGCTACGCGTTTGCGCAGACGGGTCATCGGAACACGTTTTTCGCCACGCGCGCCCAGTTGAGCCTGTGGTGCAGGTGCTGCTGCCGGCGCTTTGGCTTCGGCTTTCGCAGCCGGGGCTTTCGCCAGATGTTTTTCAACATCTTCACGCGTGATACGACCGCCGACACCGGTGCCGTTGATAGCGCTGGCTTCGAGGTTATGCTCACCCAGCAGGCGACGGATCGCCGGGCTCAGGGCATCGTTGTTCTGTTCAGCAAGAGACGCCTGCTGGCGCTGTGCCGGAGTAGAATCTTTCTCTTCAGACTTAGCGCTGGTTTCTTTACCGGTGCTGTTGCCTTCACGCAGGCGACCAAGGATCTGGCGAGAAGTGACGGTTGTTCCTTCATCTTCCAGAACCGCATCAAGAATACCGTCCGCTGATGCCGGTACTTCCAGTACCACTTTGTCAGTTTCGATTTCTACCAGTACTTCATCACGACGTACTGCATCGCCCGGTTTTTTGTGCCAGGTTGCAACCGTTGCATCCGCTACGGATTCAGGCAGGTCGGGAACAAGAATATCTACGCTACTCATTATTTATCCTTTATTTAATCGACGTTCAGCGCGTCATTTACCAGATCTTGTTGCTGCTTCTGGTGAACGGACATATACCCTACTGCCGGAGAGGCAGAGGCCGGGCGACCTGCATAACGCAGAGCTGACCCAAATGGAATTACTTCACGGAAATGATGCTGGCTGCAGTACCAGGCGCCCTGGTTGAGCGGCTCTTCCTGGCACCAGACAAAATCATGTACATGAGCAAACGGTTTCAGCGCTTCCTGCACCGCTTTATGCGGGAACGGATAGAGCTGTTCGATGCGCACAATGGCAACATCTTTTTGGTCGTTCTTGCGGCGTTGCTCCAGCAGGTCGTAATAAACCTTACCAGAACACATCACGACACGCTTCACGCCTTTCGGATCAAGTTCATCGACTTCGCCAATGGCTGGCAGGAAGGTGCCATTTGCCAGTTCGTCCAGCGTAGACACCGCCAGCGGATGACGCAGCAGCGACTTCGGTGACATCACCACCAGCGGACGGCGCATACCGCGCAGCGCCTGACGACGCAGCATGTGGTAGACCTGTGCCGGGGTAGACGGGACGCAAACCTGCATGTTTTGCTCAGCGCAAAGTTGCAGATAACGTTCCAGACGCGCGGAGGAGTGCTCCGGACCCTGACCTTCGTAGCCGTGCGGCAGCAGCATCACCAGACCGCACATACGGCCCCATTTCTGCTCGCCGGAAGAGATGAACTGGTCGATAACCACCTGCGCACCGTTGGCGAAGTCGCCGAACTGCGCTTCCCAGATGGTCAGCGTGCGCGGTTCTGCCGTGGCATAACCGTATTCAAACGCCAGTACCGCTTCTTCAGACAGTACGGAGTCCCATACGCGGAACGTGCCCTGACCGTTATGCACATGCTGCAGCGGCGTGTAGGTTGAACCGTTAGCCTGATTATGAATGACCGCGTGACGGTGGAAGAAGGTTCCGCGACCGGAGTCTTCACCCGACAGACGAACCGGAATGCCTTCGTCAACCAGCGTGGCGTAAGCCAGATTCTCTGCACCACCCCAGTCGAATAGCTTCTCGCCTGCGGCCATGGCCTGACGGTCGCCGTAAATTTTGGCAACACGCGACTGCATTTCAACGGCTTCAGGCACGGTGCTGATGCGTTTTGCCAGCTCCTGCAGACGCTTCATCTCAACCTTGTTCGGGTAGCTTTCGTCCCACTCGTGGTTGAGGTACGGCGACCAGGTGAAGGAGTGCATGTTCATTGGACGCCACTCTTTCACCACGCATTCACCAGCATCCAGCGCATCACGGTACAGATTGACCATTTCGGTCGCATCTTCCAGCGTGGCGACTTTGTCCGCTTCCAGCTTGTCAGCGTAGATTTTACGCGGGGTCGGGTGCTTTTTAATTTTCTGATACATCAGCGGCTGGGTTGCGCTCGGCTCGTCGGCTTCGTTGTGGCCGTGACGGCGGTAGCACACCAGATCGATGAACACATCGCGTTTGAAGGTATTACGGAAGTCCAGCGCCAGACGCGTCACGAAAGCGACCGCTTCCGGGTCATCCGCGTTAACGTGGAAGATTGGCGCCTGAACCATCTTACCGATGTCGGTGCAGTACGGAGTAGAACGCGCATCCAACGGGTTTGAGGTAGTAAAGCCCACCTGGTTGTTGATGACGATGCGAACGGTACCGCCCACTTCGTAACCACGCGCTTTCGACATGTTCAGGGTTTCCTGAACCACGCCCTGCCCGGTTACCGCCGCATCGCCGTGGATGGTGATTGGCAGTACTTTATTACTGCTCGGCTCGTCCAGACGATCCAGGCGTGCACGTACGGAGCCGATAACCACCGGGCTAACGATTTCCAGGTGCGACGGGTTAAACGCCAGCGCCAGGTGTACCAGACCGCCTTCGGTTTCGATATCAGACGAGAAGCCCATGTGGTACTTCACGTCACCGGTGCCGAGGTGTTCTTTATGTTTGCCCGCAAATTCGTCGAACAGTTCCTGCGGGCGTTTGCCCAGTACGTTAACCAGAACGTTCAGACGACCACGGTGCGCCATGCCCAGTACCACTTCACGGGTACCGCTGTTACCAGCGTGGCGGATCATCTCTTTGAGCATTGGGATTAACGCATCACCGCCTTCCAGCGAGAAGCGTTTCGCGCCCGGGAACTTAGCGCCCAGGTAGCGTTCCAGTCCTTCTGCTGCGGTCAGTTCGCTCAGGAAGCGTTTCTTCTCTTCGCTACTGAATGCGGCACGGCCAGACTCGATACGCTGTTGAAGCCAGCGTTTTTCTTCGGTGCTGGTGATGTGCATATACTCGGCGCCAATTGGGCCGCAGTAGGTTTGTTTCAGCGCAACAACCAGGTCGCTCAGCTTCATGGTGTCTTTGCCGCCGGCAAAAGAACCTACGTTAAAGCTTTCCTGGAAATCCGCATCGGTCAGATCGTGGAAAGACGGGTCCAGATCGGCCACATTTTCTTGCTGCCACAGTCCCAGCGGATCAAGATTCGCATGCTGATGACCGCGGAAACGGTAGGCGTTAATGAGCTGCAGGACTTTAACCTGCTTCACATTGGCATCAGGGTCGGAAATAGAAGAAGAGTAACGTGGGGTAATCAACGCCTGTCGACGGAAATAATCACGTGTTTTTGAGTGGAGTTGATCCGGTTTGACTCCGGTACCAGGTAACTGCTGGAACGTCGAACGCCAGTTAGCATCTACCGAGTCAGGGTCGGTTAAGAAGTCTTCATAGAGCTGTTCTATCCAGCTCTGGTTAGAACCAGAGAGGTAAGAAGAGTCCAACCAGGCTTTCAAAGCGCTGTTCTGCATCGTGATCCCTTAAGCATTTGTATGCTTACTTCGCCGTGGATACTACCACGCACACCGATGTGCGTGCCGGGGTTCACTTGCGAGCTCTTTTTGTTTGGCTCGCGAAGGAACCTTTAAAAACTGTCAGAGATAAGAGGCAGTTTTTAGAGGTTTCCTGCACTTATATTGCCTGATGGCGCGTAGCTTATCAGGCCTACGGGTATGTCCCTTATAGGCCGGATAAGACGTTTACGTCGCCATCGGGCAACCACTACAAAATCTTACGCACTACGTTTGAGCAGCATCGACTTAATATGGCCGATGGCGCGCGTCGGGTTCAGTCCTTTAGGACATACGCTGACGCAGTTCATGATGCTATGGCAGCGGAATACGCTGAAAGCGTCACTTAAACCTTCCAGGCGGCTGTCGGTCTCGGTATCGCGGCTATCAATTAAGAAGCGATACGCGGCCAGCAGGCCTGCCGGGCCAATAAACTTGTCCGGATTCCACCAGAATGATGGGCAGGACGTTGAGCAGCATGCACACAAAATACATTCATACAGCCCATCGAGCTTCTCACGCTGCTCAGGCATTTGTAAATGCTCACGAGCCGGCGGATTTTTCCCATTATTCAACAAGTAAGGCTTAATCTTCTCATACTGTGCGTAGAATTGCCCCATGTCTACCACCAAATCGCGCACAACCGGTAAACCCGGCAGCGGGCGAATGACAATTTTCTTGCCCGGCTGATTCAGCGCAGAAATAGGTGTGATACAGGCCAGTCCATTTTTGCCGTTCATATTCAGACCGTCGGAGCCGCAGACCCCTTCACGGCAGGAGCGGCGGAACGACAGAGACGGATCTTTTTCTTTCAGCTGCATCAATGCATCCAGCAGCATCATGTCGCGCCCTTCTTCCGCCTCCAGGGTGTAATCCTGCATATGCGGAGCGTCGTCAACATCCGGGTTATAGCGATAAACTGAAAACTCGAGTTTCATTGTCCTGTCTCCGCATTAATAAGTACGAATCTTCGGCGGGAATGCCGGGCGCAGCTTCGGTTCCATATTGACTTGACGTCGCGTCATGGATTCCGACTCTGGCAGGTACAGGGAATGGCACAGCCAGTTTTCATCATCACGTTCCGGGAAGTCGAAGCGGCTATGCGCGCCACGGCTTTCAGTACGGAAGTTTGCAGATACTGCAGTGGCGTACGCGGTCTCCATCAGGTTATCCAACTCCAGACACTCAACGCGCTGGGTATTGAACTCGCTGGAGGTATCGTCCAGACGGGCATTTTTCAGGCGTTCGCGAATCGCTTTCAGCTCTTCCAAACCTTTCGCCATCGCATCGCCTTCGCGGAATACCGAGAAGTTATGCTGCATACATTCTTGCAGCGCTTTGCGAATCGCCACCGGGTCTTCACCATTACGGTTACCGTTCCAGCGGTTCAGTCGTGCCAGAGAAGCATCGATTTCATCTTCGGTCGCATCCAGCAGGTCACCCTGCTCAGCGATAGATTCCTGCAGATGCAGACCCACCGCACGACCAAACACCACCAGGTCCAGCAGCGAGTTGCCGCCCAGACGGTTGGCGCCGTGAACCGACACGCAGGCGATTTCGCCGACGGCAAACAGCCCCGGGATCACCACATCTTCGCCCTGCTCATTCACAGTCAGCGCCTGGCCAGTAACTTTGGTCGGAATACCGCCCATCATATAGTGGCAGGTTGGGATAACCGGAATCGGCTCTTTAACCGGGTCAACGTGAGCAAAGGTACGGGACAGTTCGAGAATGCCCGGCAGACGGGATTCCAGCACTTCTTTACCCAAGTGGTCGAGTTTCAGCTTAGCGTGCGGACCCCACGGGCCGTCACAGCCGCGACCTTCACGGATTTCGATCATGATGGAACGCGCCACCACGTCACGACCCGCCAGGTCTTTCGCATTCGGGGCATAACGCTCCATGAAGCGCTCGCCGTGTTTGTTCAACAGATAACCACCTTCACCACGGCAGCCTTCTGTTACCAGAACGCCCGCACCGGCGATGCCGGTTGGGTGGAACTGCCACATTTCCATATCCTGCACCGGCACGCCAGCGCGGATAGCCATACCAACACCGTCACCAGTATTGATGTGGGCATTGGTGGTGGACTGATAAATACGGCCAGCACCGCCGGTCGCCAGCACGGTCGCACGGGCTTTGAAGTAAACTACCTCACCGGTTTCAATACACAGCGCGGTACAACCGACAATCGCGCCATCGGCATTTTTTACCAGATCCAGCGCATACCATTCTGAGAAGATGGTGGTATGGTTTTTCAGGTTCTGCTGATACAGCGTGTGCAACAGCGCATGACCGGTACGGTCTGCCGCTGCCGCAGTACGTGCCGCTTGCTCACCGCCGAAGTTCTTCGACTGGCCGCCAAACGGACGTTGATAAATTGTGCCATTGTCGAGGCGAGAGAACGGCAGCCCCATGTGGTCCAGCTCCAGAATTGCTTCCGGACCGGTTTTACACATATATTCAATAGCGTCCTGGTCACCAATGTAGTCCGACCCTTTAACGGTGTCGTACATGTGCCATTCCCAGTTATCTTCATGGGTATTACCGAGCGCAACGGTGATGCCACCCTGCGCGGATACGGTATGGGAACGGGTTGGGAACACTTTAGAGAGCAGCGCACAAGTCTGCCCGCTCTGGGAAATTTGCAGCGCCGCGCGCATACCTGCGCCGCCGGCACCAATCACAACAGCATCAAATTCTCTGACTGGCAGTTTCATTACACACCCCACACCACAACAAATCCATAAATGACGTAAACCACCAGCGCAACAACGATAGCCAGTTGCAGAATCAGGCGCACAGCCAGAGGTTTAACGTAGTCGGTCAACACCTGCCACATGCCGATCCAGGCATGAATCAAGATGGAGAAAAGTGCCAGCAGGGTAAAGACTTTGGTGAATGCCGATGAGAAGAAACCGGTCCAGACTTCATACGTCAGCTCGCCGCTGGTGGCGAAGAAACCGACCATAAAGATGATGTATAACGTCAGAACGATAGCGGTAGCACGGACCAGAATGAAGTCATGTACGCCGTTGCGTCCTAATGCGGAGGCGTTGCTTACCATACGAGGACTCCTGCGAGAAGTGAAAGCACGACAATGATAACGAAACAAATTTTGGCGGAGCGTGTCCCTGCTTCGAGGGTTTCTTCGATATAGCCAAAATCCATCAACAGATGGCGAATGCCCATTACGGCGTGATATGCCAGCGCAATCAGGATCCCCCACAGAATTAACTCCACAAAGAAGTTATTCATAATGGATGACGCGGTGAGGAAACCTTCAGGGGAGGAAAGGCTGGTACCCAATAACCACAACAGAATCCCGACCGCCACGAAGGTGATCACTCCGGATACGCGATGGAGAATGGACGCTATCGCCGTGATTGGGAACCGGATCGTTTGCAGATCCAGATTGACAGGTCTTTGTTTTTTCACATTTCTTATCATGAATAACGCCCACATGCTGTTCTTATTATTCCCTTTAGACTTCGGGTACAGAAGTTGAAGACACCTGTAGCCTGAAAGACGACGGGATTTCCTTCCTCCGGTCTGCGTGCGGGTCAGACAGCGTCCTTACTATAACTACGCGTCATATAAAACACTGCTTCCAGATGCTAAAACGACACGTTACAACGCTGGTTGGCTCGGGATTGCAGGGTATTCCGGAGACCTGGCGGCAGTATAGGACGTTCACAAAATCATTACAATTAACCTACATATAGTTTGTCGGGTTTTATCCCGAACAGTGACATAGGTCACGATAACAACATTATTTTAATTTTTAATCATCTGATTTGACAATCATTAAACAAAGTTGTTACAAACGACACCAGAAAAAGCATATAATGCGTAAAAGTTATGGGGTCACTCTTTCACCGGAGATTTAGTTATGTAACAGTGTGGAAGTATTGACCAATACCTTCAGGACAGTTATTAGTGATAGACAGGTTAAATAATTCGGATTGCTAAGTTCTTGATTTGCAGTTTATTCGCCATAAAAAGACCGTTTTACCTGCAAGCGCCCATAGCTCTGTACCCAGGTCATCCCCTCTTTCGCAGAGCGGCGAGCCAAATAACAAACTGGTAACGGTTTATTGATGCACGAAGGCAAATTTGAGTTCCGGCAGTCTTAAGCAATAAGGCGCTAAGGAGACCGTAAATGGCTGATACTAAAGCAAAACTCACTCTAAATGGTGATGCTGCTATTGAACTGGATGTGCTGAAAGGTACGCTCGGTCAGGACGTTATTGATATTCGTAGCCTTGGCTCAAAAGGGATGTTTACTTTTGACCCAGGTTTTACCTCTACCGCATCCTGCGAATCCAAAATTACTTTCATCGACGGTGACGAAGGTGTTTTGCTGCATCGCGGCTTCCCGATTGACCAGTTGGCGACCGAGTCCAACTATCTGGAAGTGTGTTATATCCTGCTGTACGGCGAAAAACCGACGCAGGAAGAGTACGACGAGTTCAAAACCACAGTCACTCGCCATACCATGATTCACGAGCAGATCACGCGTCTGTTCCACGGTTTCCGCCGCGACTCTCACCCGATGGCCGTTATGTGCGGTGTCACCGGAGCGCTGGCAGCGTTTTATCACGACTCGCTGGATGTAAACAACGCGCGTCACCGTGAAATCGCCGCCTTCCGCCTGCTGTCCAAAATGCCAACCATGGCAGCGATGTGCTATAAGTATTCCATCGGGCAGCCGTTCGTGTACCCGCGTAACGATCTCTCCTACGCCGGTAACTTCCTGAACATGATGTTCTCTACGCCGTGCGAAAAATACGAAGTGAATCCGATTCTGGAACGCGCAATGGATCGTATCTTAATCCTGCACGCTGACCACGAACAGAACGCCTCAACCTCTACCGTACGTACCGCGGGCTCTTCTGGCGCTAACCCGTTTGCCTGCATCGCGGCTGGTATCGCTTCCCTGTGGGGACCGGCACACGGCGGCGCAAACGAAGCTGCGCTGAAAATGCTGGAAGAAATCAGCTCTGTTAAACACATTCCGGAATTTGTTCGCCGCGCGAAAGACAAGAATGATTCCTTCCGCCTGATGGGCTTTGGTCACCGTGTTTATAAAAACTATGACCCGCGCGCTACCGTCATGCGTGAAACCTGCCACGAAGTGCTGAAAGAACTGGGCACCAAAGATGATCTGCTGGAAGTGGCGATGGAACTTGAGCACATTGCGCTCAACGACCCATACTTCATCGAGAAGAAACTCTACCCGAACGTAGACTTCTACTCCGGCATAATCCTGAAAGCGATGGGTATTCCGTCCTCCATGTTCACCGTTATCTTCGCCATGGCGCGTACCGTTGGCTGGATTGCACACTGGAACGAAATGCACACTGACGGCATGAAAATCGCCCGTCCGCGTCAGCTGTACACCGGCTACGACAAGCGCGATTTTAAATCTGATATTAAGCGTTAATTGTCTGCCGGATGGCGCCAGCGTCTGTCCGGCTTGCAGTTATAAACGCTCCCAGGCCGGACAAGGCGGTAATGCCTGTATCCGGCCTGTTTTTATTTGATCCACATTATTTTATTCTTATCGTGCTTTCTCTATGATTTACTGAGATTTCTCACATTTTACTCAGGAGCATGGGATGCCTGTTTTGCAGTGGAGCCTGTTGTTTGTGCTATCGCTCCTGCTTTCCCTGCTCTTTCTGTTTATCCATCTTCCAGGACCATTGCTGCTCGGTTCGATGATCGTCGGCATCATCTTCAGTCTGCGCGGCATCACTCTGCATCCTCCCCGCTGCACATTTCTTGGCGCGCAGGCGATTCTCGGCTGCATGATTGCCCAAAATCTGACCGGTTCAATCTTCACAACCCTTGCAGCCCACTGGCCGATGGTGATTGTTATCCTGCTGGCAACCCTTATCAGCAGCGCGGTAATTGGCTGGCTGCTGGTTCGCTACAGTACTTTACCGGGCAACACCGGCGCATGGGGCTCTTCCCCAGGCGGCGCAGCGGCCATGGTGGCGATGGCGCAGGATTATGGTGCCGACATCCGCCTGGTGGCGTTTATGCAGTATCTGCGCGTACTGTTGGTGGTCGGCGCGGCAGCGCTGGTCACCCGGCTGGTGATGGGCGACCAGGCCCAAACGGTCAGTGAACAAATCATCTGGTTTCCGCCGCTAAGCGGCAATCTTTTCAGCACTCTGATGCTGGCAGCCGTTGCCGGCACGGCTGGACGCTTACTTCGTATTCCCTCTGGCGTCATGCTATTGCCGATGCTGGTGGGTGCCTTGCTGAATGCAAGCGGAGTGATGGTGATTGAACTGCCGGAATGGCTACTGGCGATAGCCTATATGGCCATCGGCTGGCAAATCGGCCTGGGCTTTGACAAGCAGATATTTTTAATGGCGCTGCGCCCTTTGCCGCAGATCCTGTTGTCCATTTTTTCACTGATGGCGATCTGCGCCGCTATGGCCTGGGGACTGGCGCATTACATGCAGATTGATTTTCTCACTGCCTATCTGGCAACCAGCCCAGGTGGCGTGGATTCTGTCGCGGTGATTGCCGCAGGAAGCCACGCTGATATGGCGCTCATCATGGCGATGCAAACCCTGCGACTGTTCAGCATTTTGTTAACTGGCCCCGCAGTCGCGCGGTTTATTTCGGTGCACGCGCCAAAACGGCCCGCTTAGTGCTGACATCCCGGACACCAGTAAAAAGGTCGCGAAGAGAGCATCGTTTTCTCGATAGTCCCACCACAACGCTCACAGGCTTCGCCGTCCCGATGAAAGACCTTGAAGCGAAACAACGCACCGTGATGTTTATTCTCATCGACCAGCCCGCGGGTATTATAAGACAGGCGCGGAATATCAAGCAGCGCATGTGCCAGTTGATCCAGTTGCTCATCACTAAGCTGCGACGCTTTATGCTGCCCGGTCAACCCAACCTGCCAAAGGATCTCTACCCGCAAGTAGTTACCTAATCCCGCCAGAAAAGCCTGGTCCAGTAGCAGACCAGAAAACTGGCGATTGCAAAAACGCGGAGATAACAGACGCGCTTTAACGTCATCGGGCGTTAAACGTAAATCCAGTACATCCGGCCCTACCCGTTGCAGGAACGGGTGGGTGGCGAGCTGTTCTGGCGTCAGCATTTCGATATCAGACGCGCTATACAGCAGGATAGTTTTGTCTTGCGTTTGCAATCTGACACGGAGTACCCGCGAGGTCTGCGGGATGTTGCCCGTATCCACCACTCGCCACACGCCATAGAGCTGATTGTGACTGTACAGCGTCAGGCCATTGGAAAAATGGGTCAGTAATGCTTTCCCTCGCGTTTCAAGCTGGGTAACACTCTGCCCAATTAGTTGAGATTCATACGGTTTTAACTGCTCAAAGGCAAACCAGACTTCCGTCAGGGGTTTGCCTTTGACTGCCGCCTCCAGGTTATCCGCCGCGCGGCGGATCTCCGGGCCTTCAGGCATAATACTGTCCTTTGTTAATGTGTTGCGCCGCCCGTCACTGCGATATCGCTTTCCACCTGCAAGGCGGTGGCAATTGCGACTTCCAGCGCCCGGCGTACTGTTTCAGCCGCCATACTTGGCGCCCCGGGATGCTGTGCGGCCTGTTGCGGCAAATAAGGGATGTGAATAAAGCCGCCCTTCACCGCCGGTGCGTCGCGTAGTTTATGCAGCAGGCCATACATCACGTGGTTACACACGAAAGTGCCAGCGGTCTGGGAAACCGAAGCCGGAATTCCCGCGTTGCGCATAGCCACAACCATCGCTTTGATCGGCAGCGTGCTAAACCATGCCGCTGGACCATCGGCTACAACCGGCACATCTACCGGCTGTTGCCCCTGATTATCCGCAATACGCGCATCGTCAACGTTAATCGCCACGCGTTCCACGGTGATATCCGTGCGACCACCCGCCTGCCCCACCGCCAGAACCAGCGATGGCGACAGCGCATCAATCGCGCCATTGAGTACGGCAAGAGACTCGCCAAAGACGCACGGCAGTTGGCGGGCAACGACGCGGCATCCACCGATGATAACATTATCGAGTCCCGAGACCACTTCCCAGGAAGGGTTAACTGACTCGCCGCCAAAGGGTTCAAATCCCGTGATGAGTACTGTTTTCATCCTGTCACCTTACAAGAACATCAGGAAATACATCAGGAACACGTTGACCAATAGCAGCAGTATGCCGGTTGGCACCTGCGCTTTAATCACCGCATTTTTGTCCGGTAGTTCCAGCAGCGCAGCAGGGACAATGTTAAAGTTCGCCGCCATCGGCGTCATCAGTGTCCCGCAATAACCGGAGAACATACCAATCGCCGCCATTACCGCCGGATTACCGCCGTGTTGCAGAACAAGAATCGGAATACCAATCCCAGCGGTCACGATCGGGAAAGCAGCAAACGCATTACCCATCACCATAGTCAGCAATGCCATACCGATGGTGTACACCGCCACTGCGATAAAGCGGCTATCCACCGCCAGATATTCCTGCGTCAGATATGAAATACCGCTGCCTACGCCCGCTGCCGTAAACAACAGCCCAAGCGTGGCCAGAATCTGTGGCAGGATGAACGCCCAGCCGATGGAGTCCAGCAGACGGCGCGCCTCCTGGATCGGTTGATGCACCCGCTCATGGGTCATTTTTATTGCCATCGCCAGGCCAATCAACGAACCTGCGGTCATGGAAAAAAGCGTCACCAGCGTGGCGTGATTACCCGGCCCAAACAGCGCATCCTGTAAGCCCGGAATATGGTTGAACATCAGCACGCCAATAACCGTTACCACCGGGATCGCCAGCGCCGGGAAAAAAAGGCGGTTGCCCAGGCGACTGGCACTTTCTTCGCGTTGTTGCTGCGTCCGTTGATGGTAACTTCCCAGCTTCACGCCGCCAAAACCGGCGATCAGCGCCAGGACGACCACCGCAATACCGACGGCAATATGCACCGCGCGCTTGTCGCCAAACAGCGAGAATGTCCAGTCGCCAAGCAGAAACAGTACGCCGTATATGCCCCAAAACAGGCCAGTGGTGAAACGACGCGGGTTCGCTTTATCCTGCCAGGACATGACAGCCACAATCAGTAATACCGCGCCCGCCAGCCAGTAGAGATAGCTTTGTTGAAAATTCATTGCGCTTCCCCTTTCGCTGCGGCATTCGCTTTCGCCACCTCACGTTGCAAATAGCTATCCAGACGCCACAAACGTGTGCCGTGGATCAGGAAAGCACAAATTGCCGTTGGGATCCCCCACAAGGCGATATGCAGCGGTTCGGTCTGGATCCCACCAGACTCCAGCATAAAGTTATGCATGAAGATGATAGCGCCGAAAGCAACAAAGATATCTTCACCGAAAAACAGCCCGACGTTATCGGTCGCCGCTGACATTGCGCGCAGTCGATAGCGTACCGCCCCAGGTATCTCGCCGTGATTTTTCTCAGCGGCCCCTTCCGCCATCGGCGCCAGCAGTGGACGCACCATTTGCGGATGCCCCCCCAGACTGGTGAGTCCTAATGCAGCGGTCGCTTCGCGAATGAACAGATAGACAATCAGCAGGCGGCCACTGGTGGCGCTGCGGATTTTTGCGATCCACGTCTGCGCACGCTCTTTCAGACCGTGACGCTCCAGCAGGCCGATTACCGCCAATGGGATCAATAAGATAAATGGCAGGTTGCGGGTGTTAAGAAAACCTTCACCCAGTTTCTCGAGAATAGTGGCGATCGGCATATGCGCCGCCAGTCCCGTGACGATCCCGGCAATAATAACCACCAATACCGGGTTAAAACGTAAAAGAAATCCGACCACAATGACGGCGATCCCCGTCAATGGCCAGAGAGAAATAGCCTCTCCCATAATTAAATCCCTTATGTTGTTGTGTAATATATTATTGTTTTGTATGAATAAATTTATGCGCTAATTTGAATATTGCATGCTTCAAAGGCGCTACGCAAGCGGCGGGCAAAAGCGAGTGCGTGCTCGCCATCCCCATGAATGCATACCGTCTGGGCAGTAACGCTCGCCCATGTCCCACTTTGGCTTTTTACTCTGCCGGATTGCACCATTTCTAACGTTTGCGCCAGCGCCTGCTCTTCATCCTCAATCAGTGCGCCCGGCTGACTACGCAGCACCAGGCTGCCATCGGCCTGATAACCCCGATCGGCAAACACCTCCTGACGCGTTACCAGGCCATAGTGTTCTCCAGCACGAATCAGTTCGCTTCCCGCCAGTCCCACTAAAATCAGCGACGGATCGCAGGCATGAACCGCTTTCGCAATCGCATCAGCCAGTTGAGGATCTTTCGCTGCCTGGTTATAGAGCATGCCATGCGGTTTGACATGATGCATCACACCGCCCTCCGCCCGCGTGATGGCAGCCAGCGCGCCAATTTGATATAGCGTCTGCGCATACACCGTTTGCGCAGGCAGGGTCATGGCGCTACGGCCAAAATTTTCCCGATCCGGAAAGCTGGGATGCGCACCTATCGCTACGCCATTTTTTAGCGCTTCGCGCACGCTTGAGAGCATAGTTTGCGCATCGCCTGCGTGAAACCCACAGGCGATGTTGGCCGATGACACCAATTGCAGCAACGCTGCATCGTTCGCACATCCCTCACCGAGGTCTGCATTGAGATCAATTTTCATTGTTAAGCCGCCATGCTAACTGTTCCAGGTAACGCTGCTGGTCGTACCGCGCCTTCAGCGCTTCCTCCAGCGAACACTGCACAAAATGAATCGGTTGACCGAGCGGGATCTGCGCCAGATGATACATATCTGCCTCAATAATACAGGCGATGCGCGGATAGCCGCCCGTCGTCTGCGCATCGTTCATCAGCACAATTGGCTGGCCATTATGTGGAACCTGCACCACGCCGGGGAGCAAGCCATGTGATAGCAGCTCGCGATCGGTCGTGCGCGTCAGCGGCTGCCCTTGAAGACGATACCCCATACGGTTACTTTGTGGGCTAAGTTGCCACGGTGAGCGCCAGAACGAAGCCTGCGATATCTCATCAAACTCCTGATATTCAGGTCCGGGCAGCGCGCGAATGAGATTACCCCACATCAGTTGCTTAACACCTTGCGGCTCGCTGAATTGCCGGGTAGATACGCCAATCGCCAGTCGATCGCCATCACGCAGTAGACGCCCTTCAAACCCACCAATGCCCACTTTCAGATCGGTACTACGCGAGCCCATCACTTCGGGAACATCAATACCGCCCGCTACCGCCAGATAACTGCGCATGCCATGAAGCGGACGTTTTAGCGTCAGGCGCTGCCCGGCTTTTACCGGTAACCGCCATCCGCTCCACACGGGCGTACGATCCAGATGCGCTTCGCATCCGGCACCGGTCAGGGCAAACCAGCCATCGGCTTCAAACTCCACCACCAGTTGCCCCAGCGTGATTTCCAGCGCTGCGGCATTCGCATCATTACCCACCAGCAGGTTAGCCACGTTCAGCGCCGGTTTATCCAGCGCCCCACAGTGACTGATTCCGGATTGACGAAAACTATGACGTCCCCCGTCCTGTACTGAGGTGTACATACCAGCGCGGATGATGTTTAACATATCCCCTCCTTCTGCGGGACAAAACGCACGGTATCGCCAGCCCGTAACAGAATCGGCTCCTCCCGTTTTGGATCAAATAACGAAACGGAGGTACGCCCAATCAATTGCCACCCGCCAGGCGTGGAAAGCGGGTAGATCCCCGTTTGAGATCCACCGATACCGACAGAACCTGCCGGAACAAGCAAACGAGGTTCCGCACGTCTGGGGGTATGCAGTTGTTCAGGTAAGCTCCCGAGATAGGGGAATCCCGGCTGAAAACCGATAAACCACACCACGTAATCAACCGACGCATGAAGTTCCACAACCTGCTTTTCACTTAATCCGCTGTGCCGGGCGACCTCTGCCAGATCGGGGCCGGCCTCACCGCCATAGATAACGGGAATTTCAATAAAGCGCGAATCCGGCTCCAGTGCTTCACTCTCTTCCCACCAGCGTTGCAGGCGCTCAATCGCATCCAGCGCCAGCGTTTGCGGGTCGCGCAAGGTCACCGTGATATTGTTCATGCCTGGAATAGCTTCCAGTACATTCGGGGCATCAACCAGACGCTGGGCCAGACGCCAGATGCGTTTCTGAGTCGCCAGCGTAATGGGCGGTTCCAGTTCAAGAACCACTGCCGTTTCACCTAACAGATAACAACGCGCTCGCTGCACTTTCGTCCCTCTTTATTACGCTGGATTAGGAATATCGATAAAGGTCACGTCCAGATCGGTATTTTCATTAAGCCAATCGCTTAATGCGCGAATGCCGCCGCGTTCGGTCGCGTGGTGACCGGCAGCATAAAAATGCAGCCCCTGCTCGCGGGCTGAGTGAATGGTTTGCTCTGAAACTTCACCAGTGATAAAAGCGTCGACGCCAAATCGGGCTGCACTATCAATAAAACTTTGACCGCCCCCCGTACACCAGGCGACGCGCTGAACTTTTTCCGGACCGGTATCACCACACCATAACGGTTTACGGCCTAAACGCGCTTCAATCCACGATGCCAACTCCAGTCCCGGAACCGGCATGGAGAGTTCTCCCCATGGCACCAGCGGTTCGATCTCACCCATCACGGTAATCCCCAACAGCGCGGCCAACTGCGCGTTATTCCCCAGTTCTGGGTGAGCATCCAGCGGCAGGTGCCAGCCATACAGGTTGATATCGTTTTCCAACAGCGTTTTCAGACGATGGCGCTTCATGCCGCGAATTACCGGAGATTCGCCTTTCCAGAAATAACCGTGATGAACGATAACCGCATCGGCCTGCAGGCGCACCGCCTCATCCAGCAGCGCCTGACTTGCGGTCACGCCGGTCACGATTTTATGCACCGTCTCTTTGCCCTCAACCTGCAAACCATTCGGCGCATAGTCGCTAATGGCGGCGCTGTTCAGTTTGTCGTTGATCAGTTGTTCCAGTTCGGTGTTTTTCATCATCGTCCTCGTAGTCATTAATTCTGCCTGCCTAATCAGCAACACAGCTTAGGTTAAAATAGCGTCCTCGCCTGCGTTCGTCGATAGCCATTTCACTGACACATCAAGAAACAATCACACCCGCTTTGAACATGATTTGCTTACCACTACGCGATCCAATTCATGTATATTTATGCAATCAGACAGCATATTGCAAAAATAATCAGATCTGTATCTAAGTTACAACTTTAAGGAAACACACTCGCGCAGTACGCTCAGCCTGTCGCGAGGCATTTACTTCGAGAAAATAATGAATAAACAAGCATCTCAACCACGGGCGATTTATTACGTCGTCGCGCTACAAATCTGGGAATATTTCAGTTTTTACGGCATGCGTGCGCTGCTGATCCTGTATCTCACTAACCAGCTCAAGTACGACGATAATCACGCATATGAACTGTTCAGCGCCTACTGTTCGCTGGTCTACGTCACCCCCATTCTCGGGGGATACCTGGCAGATAAAGTGCTCGGTAATCGAATGGCGGTGATGATCGGCGCATTTTTAATGGCGGTGGGACATCTGGTATTGGGCGCCAGCGAAATGGCTCCGGCGTTCCTTTATTTGTCGCTGGCGATCATTGTCTGCGGCTACGGTCTGTTTAAATCCAACATTAGTTGCCTGCTGGGCGAGTTATATCAACCTGAAGATCCGCGTCGCGACGGTGGATTCTCTCTGCTCTACGCAGCCGGTAACATCGGTTCGATCATCGCACCGATTGCCTGCGGATACGTGCAGGAAGAGTACAGCTGGGCGATGGGCTTTGCGCTGGCTGCGATTGGCATGCTGGCAGGGTTGGTGATTTTCTTATGCGGTAATCGCCATTTCGCTCATACCACTGGCGTCAACAAGGCCGTGCTGTGTGCGAAAAAGTATATGCTGCCAAACTGGGCCTGGCTGTTAGTTCTGCTGGTTGCAGCACCGTTACTGATTACCGTCCTGTTCTGGAAAGAGTGGTCCGTTTACGCACTGATTGTTGCCACGGTTATTGGTCTGGCGGTTCTGGCGAAGATTTACCGTCAGGCGCAAACCCAAAAGCAGCGCAAAGAATTGGGGCTTATCGTCACGCTGACCTTCTTCAGCTTGCTGTTCTGGGCCTTTGCTCAACAGGGCGGCAGCTCGATTAGCCTGTATATTGACCGCTTCGTAAATCGCGATATTTTGGGGTATTACGTCCCGACCGCGATGTTCCAGTCGGTTAACGCCTTTGCCGTTATGCTGTGCGGTATCGTGCTGGCCTGGGTAATCAAAGAAAGCGTTGGCGGCAATCGTACCGTACGTATTTGGGGTAAATTCGCCCTTGGCCTCGGTTTAATGAGCGCAGGGTTCTGCATTCTGACCTTAAGCGCCCGCTGGTCCGCAGCTTACGGCCACTCTTCCATGCCGCTGATGGTATTGGGGCTGGCGGTCATGGGCTTTGCCGAACTGTTTATCGACCCGGTGGCGATGTCGCAAATTACGCGTATTGAGATCCCTGGGGTGACTGGCGTATTAACAGGCATTTATATGCTGCTGTCCGGCGCCATCGCCAACTATCTGGCAGGCGTTATCGCCGATCAGACGTCGCAAGGCTCGTTTGATGCTGCTGGCGCTATCAACTACTCCATCAATGCGTATATTGATGTCTTTAGCGAAATTACCTGGGGCGCGCTGGCCTGCGTGGTGTTGGTGCTGCTGATTTGGCTGTACAAGTCGCTTAAGTTCAGAAACCGTCCGCTGGCGGTAGAATCCTGAGTGTAAGGGCCCGATGATGTAATACTATTCGGGCCTGTTTTTTCGGGTAATTACGCATAACTTGCAGCGAGTTCCTCTTCAGTAAGCCCCGTCACTAGTAGTACCATTGCGCGATCTATTCCCTGCTCCAGCATAGTTTGCGCTATACGTAATGCGGCTTCTCGCTTTCCTACTTCTTTGCCTTGTTGTAAACCTTCCTGTAATCCATCTAACCGTAACCGCTCCGCAATAGTCATCAGCCTCTCCTTATGTTGGGGGATCCGTTGCGCCATCTCTTGCATAAACTCATTAAAGCGAGATTCATCGCCGGATCGTAGGATGTAATTAAACATCGCCTGCAGTTGCGTGTCATTAGCGCATCCAGTAAGTAGTAGCGTGGTCAGTTGTTCTATCAGCCCCATCAAATCCCGCTGACGGATATGTTTTTGCATTAATTCCAGCAGCGCCATTCGCCTGTGAGCCATGATCTCATCATCGGGTACCACCGTTATGTCTACCAACGGAAATGCGCTGGAATAAAGCTGTCTTGCCGCCACGGGGTCGGCAAAGGTATCCAGCCAGCACAATGAGTACGGATAGGGGCTTCGGCAGCCATGATAAAACAGCATCGGTATCACCAGTGGCAGTTCGTCCAGATGGCGCTGCATCGCCGCCAGCGCATAACGCAACAGACGAAAAGCCATATGTGGCTCGGCTGAACTTTGATGCTCTATCACCACATAGACATAACCGTCACCGTTGCGTGTGTGCAAAGACCAGAGCACGTCGGAGTAGCGCGAACGTAAATCCGCTTCAATAAAGCTTTCTGACTCCAGTTGCAGCGAATTCAAATCGCAAAGCATCCGCAGTTCAGCTGGTAGGTGAATGTCGAGAAAATCCCGTGCAGTTTCGGGATGATGTAAAAACGTTTTAAACACCGCATCATGCGGGGTGGAGGTCGTTGGCGTTGTCATTAATTTCCGTCATTTTCATTCAGATGACGGAAATTTACTGCTGAGAGAAAACTTGTGCAGCAGGGTATTCACGGTACTGAGCGCACGCTTCAGCGCTAAAATCACCCAACTGCAACATGTTCATTCTGTTGGAAGGTATTACGCAAAATCCACCATGCCTTTACCCTTTACGCGCCGCCTCATATGCCGCCAGCGTCGCCAGCCTTGCCTGTTTATGATCCACAATCGGGCGAGGATAACTTAGTGTTACCTGCGCCTTTTCTGCCCACGACCACGGGTTATGAATGGCTTTACCCGGCACGTCGCGCAATTCCGGCACCCACTGGCGGATAAACTCACCGTCACGGTCGAATTTTTCGCCCTGCGTCGTGGGGTTAAAGATACGGAAATACGGTGCGGCGTCGGTTCCGGTTGAGGCTGCCCACTGCCAGCCGCCGTTATTGGCCGCGAGGTCACCATCAATCAGTTGCGACATGAAATATTGTTCGCCTTTACGCCAGTCAATCAGCAGGTCCTTCACCAAAAAACTGGCCGCAATCATGCGTAAACGATTATGCATCCAGCCCGTGGCGTTGAGCTGACGCATCGCCGCATCCACAATAGGGTAACCCGTACTACCCGTTTTCCAGGCCTGCAAATGCGTCGGATTATTCTGCCATTGCACGCGATCGGTCCAGCGGATAAAGGGTTGATACCGACACAGCGCCGGATGGTAAGTCATCAGATGACGATAAAATTCGCGCCAGATAAGCTCGTTCAGCCACATGCTACCCCTGCCGCCCTCAAGCGCCTGCGGCTGCTCCGCGAGCAGTCGATTCAGGCACTGGCGCGGTGATAGTCCTCCAGTCGCCAGGCTCGCGGATAATCGACTGGTCCCGTCAATCGCAGGAAAATCACGCCGCTGCTCGTATTCTCCTGCAGCCTGCTGGCAAAATTGGCGTAATTGCGCGATGGCCAATTTTTCTTCTGCCACAAACCTTTGCGCATCAAATTCTTGCTGCGGATAGCTCAGCGTTATTGCGCTTAACGACGTGCTGAGTGCGCCGCTGTCCCTCATTTTCGGCGCGCTAACGCATTCTGGAATACCGTCTTTAATCCGCTTCAACCAGGCATTTTTAAACGGTGTGAACACTTTATACATCTCATGATTGCTGGTCATCACCGCCCCCGGAGGCAGGATCACGCTGTCGTCAAACCCTTCGCACACCACCTGAGGTAAAGATTTTTCGACGGCAGCATCACGCTGGCGTTCGTTTATTTCATATTGATAGTTATAAAATAATCGACTGACGTCATGCTGCAGGCAGACACTTTTGATGGTGTCCACGCTGGCCGCAAAATCAGCCACTTCGTAAAACAGTAAAGGGATACCTTTTTCTGCCAGCGCTGTTTGTAACGCATTCAACTGCGCGCAGGTAAATGCCGCCTGGCGCGGAGCCATATCGTGGGCCTTCCACTGCTCGGGGGTAGCGATATATAACGCCAGCACCTGCGCAGAACGATCCCGACAAGCCGCCGCCAGCGCGAGGTTGTCGTGCAGGCGTAAATCACGCCGAAACCAGACCAAATGGGTGGTCATAACACTCCTGAAGAAAAAATTTAACGCCCGTAGCGCAAGCGCAGAGCCTCTGGCCAGGGATTGAAATAGCGCTGCCCGGAGAGATAAGCATCCGGATATTCCGCCATATAGTGTTTGAGTAATGTTATTGGCGCAAGCAGCGGTTGAGTCGAACGTCGATACCCGTCAATGAGAGAGGCCAGCTCCTGCCGCTGACGAGAATTTAATTGCGTACGGAAATAGCCCTGGACATGCATCAGCACGTTGGTATGGTTGCGCCGCGAGGGAAGATGCGCCAGCAAACTCATCAGCCTTAAGCGATACTCGACAAAATAAGCCTGCAAATCTTGCCATTCGCCGATCGCCGCGACAAAACGCCCGAGTTCGCGATAGTCCGGCTGGGAATGGGCCAACAGTAATAGCTTGTAACGGCTGTGATAATCGATTAGTGCGCCGCGCGTTAACCCTTGCTGACGGATACCGTTGAGCTCGTGCAAGGCATAAATGCGCTCAACAAAATTTTCCCGAATCTGCGGGTCGTGCAAACGCCCGTCCTCTTCCACGGGAAGCCAGGGTAACGTCGACATCAGCACGGACGTAAAGATCCCTCGTCCCGCTTTACGGTTGTTTTTGCCTTCCACGTCGTAGACCCGCACCCGTTCCATACCGCAACTGGGGGATTTTGCACAGACAATATAGCCACACAAATGCTCCAGACGATTGCTTTGTCGCTGACTAAAAGCCGTCATTACGTCTGTCAAATCACCCTCGCGCTTATCACTAAAACGCAGGGAGACAGCCTCGCCCTCTTTGACCAGATGCAGCGCAGGTCTCGGGACCGGTAACCCGATACCCATTTCAGGGCATACGGGTTCGAACGCGACCCACGGCGACAGTTCTTCTACAGCAAAGGCCAGCCGCTTATGCCCACCATCATAGCGAACCGCCTCCCCCAACAGACAGGCACTGATACCAACAGGGATTTTCTCGCTCATGATCGCTCCTTTCTCATTCCTGAGATAAGTGTAGCTATCATGAACAAAAAAGCCGCTGATATCAGCGGCTTTTGGGGATTTATTAGCTATCAGTAGAAATCGCAGGTGGCTTTTTCAGCCTGCTCCATCCACACCGGTTTATCACTGGTTTTAGACCAGACGCGGTGCAGGTAGCTGTAAAAACGGGCGCGGTCTTTCCAGAACAACATGACCGGCAGCGCCAGCACGCCCGCCACAACGGCAAAGGTACGGCGCAAGAAAACAATGTGTGCTGGATATTCTTTATAAAAGTCCATAATCCTCTCCCATATATCTGTTCGGTGAATCGCACCGGAAAAATAAACTTGGTTAACTGATGAAAATAATACCGCCTTGTGTGTAATTTTGCTACTCATCCGACCACTTATTTTTATCTATTGATGCTCCGTTTAGCTAAAAACTGTAATTAAGTTACATAAAAGTTAAATTAATACTAATCATTAGTTAAATAATGGTCTTTGCCATTTTTATACTTTTTTTACACCCCACCCACTGATTTTTGCGAAATCTTTGCAAGCAAAAATCTACGCTCTGGTTATCACATTTATGCCACTGGAGGTGCACTGTGAGTGCAGGCGTGATAACCGGCATTGTGCTGGTCTTTTTATTATTAGGTTATTTGGTGTATGCCCTGATTAATGCGGAGGCGTTCTGATGGCGGCCCAAGGATTTTTACTCATTGCCAGTTTCTTGCTGGTGCTGTTTGTCGTCGCCAGACCGCTGGGCTTTGGGCTGGCTCGACTGATCAATAATACGTCCCTGCCGGGCCTGACTGGCGTGGAGAATTTACTCTGGCGTGGTCTGGGCATCTCACAGCAGGAGATGAACTGGCGGCAGTATCTGTTGGCGATCCTCGCGCTCAATGTACTGGGCCTGCTGGTCCTGTTTTCGATGCTGATGGCGCAAAACCTGCTGCCGTTAAATCCCCAGCAACTGCCAGGGCTTTCATGGGATCTGGCGCTTAACACCGCGGTGAGTTTTGTCACTAATACCAACTGGCAATCCTATGCTGGTGAAACCACCTTAAGCTACTTCAGCCAGATGGTCGGGCTGACCGTACAAAACTTCCTGTCAGCGGCAACCGGGATTGCGGTGATTTTTGCCCTGACCCGCGCCTTCACGCGCCAGAGTATGAACACCTTGGGCAACGCCTGGGTCGATCTGATTCGCATTACGCTGTGGATCTTGCTCCCCATTGCATTGCTCATTGCGCTGTTCTTCATTCAGCAAGGTGTGCTGCAAAACGTGTTGCCTTATCAGCCCATCACCACCCTTGAAGGGGTTAAACAACTGCTGCCGATGGGGCCCGTCGCCTCACAGGAAGCGATTAAGATGCTTGGCACTAACGGGGGCGGTTTCTTTAACGCTAACTCATCACATCCGTTTGAAAACCCTACCGCGTTGACCAATCTGGTACAGATGCTGGCTATTTTCTTAATTCCTACCGCGCTGTGTTTTGCCTTTGGTGATGTGGTGGGCGATCGTCGCCAGGGACGGACCCTGCTGTGGGCAATGTCGCTGATATTTGTGGTCTGCGTAGCCGTGGTGATGTGGGCCGAAGTTCAGGGCAACCCGCACCTGATGGCATTCGGTGCAGACAGCAATATCAACATGGAAGGCAAAGAGAGCCGCTTTGGCGTGCTGGCCACGAGTCTGTTTTCCGTCGTGACGACAGCGGCATCTTGCGGAGCTGTCGATGCTATGCATGACTCCTTCACCGCACTGGGCGGCATGGTGCCGATGTGGTTAATGCAGATTGGTGAAGTGGTCTTCGGCGGCGTGGGTTCAGGTCTGTACGGCATGCTGCTGTTCGTGCTGCTGGCGGTATTTATCGCCGGGTTAATGATTGGCCGCACACCAGAGTATCTGGGTAAGAAAATCGACGTGCGCGAAATGAAAATGACCGCGTTGGCGATTCTGGTCACCCCTGCGCTGGTCCTGATCGGCACAGCGATCGCCATGATGACCGAAGCTGGCCGCAGCGCCATGCTTAATCCGGGTCCACACGGGTTTAGCGAAGTGCTGTATGCAGTGTCGTCCGCCTCGAACAACAACGGTAGCGCCTTCGCCGGGTTAAGCGCCAACAGCCCGTTCTGGAACTGCCTGCTGGCCTTATGCATGTTCTTCGGTCGCTTCGGCGTGATCATTCCCGTGATGGCGATTGCCGGATCGCTGGTCAGTAAAAAGATCCAGCCAGCCAGCTCCGGCACACTACCTACCCACGGTGCGCTGTTTGTCGGGTTGTTGATCGGTACGGTGTTACTGGTTGGCGCTCTCACCTTTGTTCCTGCCCTGGCGCTTGGCCCGGTCGCAGAATACCTGTCATTACACTGAGTGATGCGGAGCACATTACTATGAGTCGCAAGCAACTGGCGCTGTTCGAACCCTCTCTGGTCGCACAGGCGCTGATGGACGCCGTGAAAAAATTAAGCCCACATACCCAATGGCGTAATCCGGTGATGTTTATCGTCTGGTTGGGCAGTCTGTTAACGACCCTGTTAACCGTGGCGATGGCAACAGGCCATATGCAGGGTAATCCTTGGTTTACCGGCGCGATAAGTCTGTGGCTGTGGATTACCGTTCTGTTCGCCAACTTTGCTGAAGCGCTGGCGGAAGGACGCAGTAAAGCTCAGGCCAACAGCCTGAAAGGCGTCAAAAAAACCGCCTTTGCCCGCAAGCTTCGCGAACCGAAATACGGCGCGGCAATGGATCACGTCCCTGCCGATGATTTACGTAAAGGCGATATCGTGCTGGTGGAAGCTGGCGATATTATCCCGTGTGACGGCGAGGTGATCGAAGGCGGCGCGTCGGTAGATGAAAGCGCCATTACCGGTGAATCCGCGCCGGTGATTCGTGAATCCGGTGGTGATTTCGCCTCCGTCACCGGCGGGACTCGAATCCTCTCCGACTGGTTGGTTATCGAATGCAGCGTAAACCCTGGTGAAACGTTCCTCGACCGGATGATCGCCATGGTTGAAGGTGCACAGCGGCGTAAAACGCCCAATGAAATTGCCCTGACGATCCTGTTGATAGCCCTGACCATCGTCTTTCTACTGGCTACGGCCACGCTGTGGCCGTTTTCCGCCTGGGGCGGTAGCGCAGTCAGCGTCACGGTATTGGTTGCGCTGCTGGTGTGTTTAATCCCTACGACGATAGGCGGGCTGCTCTCCGCGATTGGCGTAGCCGGGATGAGCCGCATGTTGGGTGCGAACGTCATTGCCACCAGCGGACGTGCAGTAGAAGCGGCGGGTGACGTGGATGTACTGCTGCTGGATAAAACCGGCACCATTACGCTAGGTAACCGCCAGGCTTCAGATTTTCTGCCCGCCCACGGCGTGGACGAAAAAACGCTGGCCGATGCCGCGCAGCTTTCATCCCTGGCCGATGAAACGCCGGAAGGCCGCAGCATCGTGATTCTGGCTAAACAGCGCTTTAATCTGCGTATACGCGACGTGCAATCGCTGCACGCCACCTTTGTACCGTTTACCGCCCAAAGTCGGATGAGCGGGATCAACATCGACAACCGTATGATCCGCAAAGGGTCGGTCGATGCTATTCGTCGTCACGTCGAAGCCAACGGCGGCCACTTCCCCGCCGACGTTGAGCAGAAGGTCGAAAACGTCGCACGCCTTGGCGCTACGCCGCTGGTGGTTGCTGAAGGCTCCCACGTACTTGGCGTGATTGCCCTGAAAGATATCGTAAAAGGCGGGATTAAAGAGCGTTTTGCCCAACTGCGTAAAATGGGGATCAAAACGGTGATGATCACTGGCGACAACCGTTTGACCGCCGCCGCAATCGCCGCGGAAGCCGGAGTGGATGACTTCTTAGCCGAAGCCACACCGGAAGCCAAGCTGGCGTTGATTCGTCAGTATCAGGCGGAAGGTCGTCTGGTGGCGATGACCGGCGACGGAACTAACGACGCACCTGCCCTTGCGCAGGCCGATGTTGCCGTTGCCATGAACTCCGGAACCCAGGCAGCGAAAGAAGCGGGTAACATGGTGGACCTCGACTCGAACCCCACCAAACTGATTGAAGTGGTGCACATTGGTAAACAGATGCTGATGACGCGTGGTTCGCTGACCACCTTCAGTATCGCCAACGACGTGGCAAAGTATTTCGCCATTATCCCGGCCGCGTTCGCCGCCACCTACCCGCAGCTCAATGCGCTGAACGTGATGGGGCTGCATTCGCCGGACTCGGCGATCCTCAGCGCGGTTATCTTTAACGCACTGGTTATCGTCTTTCTGATCCCACTGGCGCTGAAAGGCGTGAGTTACAAACCGTTATCCGCTTCCGCGATGCTGCGCCGCAATTTGTGGATCTATGGACTGGGTGGTCTGGTTGTGCCGTTTATCGGTATCAAAGCAATTGATTTACTGCTGACCCTGCTGGGTCTGGTGTGAGGTTTCTGATGAGTGGATTACGTCCTGCATTATCAACATTGATTTTCCTGATGCTTATCACCGGCGGGGCATACCCGCTGCTGACCACTGCGCTGGGGCAATGGTGGTTTCCCCACCAAGCTAACGGTTCGCTTCTCCGCGAAGGTCAGATTGTTCGCGGCTCCGAGCTCATTGGGCAACAGTTTACCGCTGCCGGTTATTTTCAGGGACGCCCCTCAGCCACAGCGGAAATGCCCTATAATCCAATGGCTTCAGGCGGCAGCAATCTGGCAGCCAGCAACCCGGAACTGGATAAACAGCTGCAAAGCCGGATTGCCGCGCTGCGTGCCGCTAACCCGCAGGCAAATCCTGCCGTTCCGGTAGAGCTGGTAACGGCTTCTTCCAGCGGGCTGGATAACAACCTGACGCCAGCTGCGGTGGCCTGGCAAATCCCCCGCGTGGCGCAGGCTCGTAACCTCAGCGTTGAAGAGGTCACACGCCTGGTTGCACAATACACGCAAAAGCCGTTGGTCAGTTTTATCGGCCAACCGGTGGTGAACCTGGTAGAACTTAATTTAGCGCTGGATAAGCACTGAGAAAAAGGACATGCATAACGACCCATTACGCCCCGACCCCGATCGCCTGCTGGAGCAGACCACCGCTCCGCACCGGGGAAAACTGAAAATTTTCTTCGGCGCGTGTGCAGGCGTCGGTAAAACCTGGGCCATGCTGGCAGAGGCCCAGCGGCTAAGGGCGCAGGGATTAGATGTGCTGATTGGCGTGGTGGAAACCCACGGACGCAAAGAGACCGCCGCGCTGCTGGACGGTCTCAGCATCCTGCCGCTCAAGCGACAGGCGCGCCATGGTCGTCATATCAGCGAATTCGATCTCGACGCGGCGCTGGCCCGCCGTCCGGCACTCATTTTGATGGATGAACTGGCGCACAGTAATGCGCCAGGCTCACGCCACCCTAAACGCTGGCAAGATATTGAAGAGCTGCTGGAAGCCGGTATTGACGTTTTTACTACCGTCAACGTGCAGCATCTGGAAAGCCTCAATGATGTGGTCAGCGGCGTCACCGGCATTCAGGTTCGCGAAACCGTCCCCGATCCTTTTTTCGATGCCGCTGACGATGTGGTGCTGGTCGATCTTCCCCCCGACGATTTGCGCCAGCGCCTGAACGAAGGCAAGGTCTATATCGCCGGTCAGGCGGAAAGAGCCATCGAGCATTTCTTTCGTAAAGGTAACTTGATCGCGCTACGTGAGCTGGCCCTGCGCCGCACGGCCGATCGGGTTGACGATCAGATGCGTGCCTGGCGTGGACGTCCGGGAGAGGAGAAAGTCTGGCATACCCGCGACGCCATATTGCTGTGTATTGGACACAACACCGGCAGCGAAAAGCTCGTGCGTGCCGCCGCGCGTCTGGCAGCGCGCCTCGGCAGCGTATGGCATGCAGTGTATGTCGAAACGCCAGCGCTGCACCGACTGCCCGAAAAACAGCGCCGCGCAATTTTAAGCGCTCTGCGATTAGCTCAGGAGCTGGGTGCAGAAACCGCCACCCTTTCCGATCCCGCTGAAGATAAAGCAGTAATCCGCTACGCCCGTGAGCATAATCTGGGAAAAATTGTCCTCGGACGTCCGACTACGCGACGCTGGTGGCGCAGTGATTCCTTTGCTGACAAACTGGCCCATCACGCACCGGATCTCGATCTGATGATTGTTGCGCTCGACGAACCACCTTCGCGCCCTGTGCTGCAAACTGCAGATAGCCGTACCTTTAAGGATAAGTGGCGGGTTCAAATTCAGGGTTGCGTGGTTGCCGTCGCGCTGTGCGCCATCATTACGTTGATTGCCATGCAGTGGTTGATGGCCTTTGACGCCGCCAACCTGGTGATGGTCTATTTATTGGGTGTGGTGGTTATCGCCCTCTTTTACGGACGCTGGCCGTCAGTGCTGGCAACCTTTATTAACGTTGCCAGCTTCGATCTCTTCTTTATTGCCCCACGCGGTACGCTGGCCGTTTCCGACGTCCAGTACCTGCTTACCTTTGCCGTGATGCTAACGGTAGGGCTGGTTATCGGTAATCTCACCGCCGGAGTGCGTTATCAGGCACGGGTAGCGCGTTATCGTGAACAGCGTACGCGTCATTTATATGAGATGTCGAAAGCGCTGGCCGTCGGACGGAGCCAGCAGGATATCGCCGCCACCAGCGAACAGTTTATTGCCTCAACGTTCCAGGCCCGCAGCCAAGTTTTACTGCCCGGTGAGAACGGTAAGCTGGCCCCTCTCACTCATCAACAGGGCATGACGCCGTGGGATGACGCCATTGCCCAGTGGAGCTTTGATAAAGGGCAACCGGCCGGCGCAGGCACTGACACCTTACCCGGTGTGCCGTATCAAATTTTACCGTTAAAAAGCGCCGACAAAACGCATGGGTTGCTGGTTGTGGAACCAGGAAATTTACGCCAGCTGATGATCCCCGAACAGCAACGCCTGCTGGAAACTTTCACTTTACTGGTCGCCAGTGCGCTGGAACGCCTGACGCTCACCGCCAGCGAAGAGCAGGCCCGGTTTGCCAGCGAGCGTGAAAGCATTCGCAATGCCCTGCTCGCCGCCCTTTCCCACGATTTACGCACACCTCTGACGGTGTTGTTTGGTCAGGCAGAGATCTTAACGCTGGATCTGGCAAGCGAAGGATCGCCGCACGCGCGTCAGGCCAGCGAAATTCGCCAGCACGTCCTGAATACGACCCGACTGGTTAATAACCTGCTGGATATGGCGCGAATTCAGTCTGGCGGCTTTAATCTTAAGAAAGAGTGGTTAACGCTGGAAGAGGTGGTCGGCAGTGCCCTGCAGATGCTGGAGCCAGGACTCTCTGCTCCTATTAATTTGTCGCTACCCGCGCCGTTGACGCTGATCCACGTCGATGGCCCGCTATTTGAACGGGTGCTGATTAACCTGCTGGAAAACGCTGTTAAATACGCAGGTCCAGCGGCGCAAATCGGTATTGATGCCAGCGTCGATGGCGAGCATCTGCAACTGGACGTCTGGGATAATGGCCCTGGCATTCCATCGGGAATGGAGCAACGAGTTTTTGACAAGTTCTCCCGGGGAAACAAAGAGTCATCTGTACCGGGCGTTGGGCTGGGGCTGGCAATCTGCCAGGCCATTGTGGACGTGCACGGCGGTACAATTTCCGTCCACAATCGCGCACAGGGAGGAGCATGTTTCCGTGTTACACTGCCCCAGGAAATCCCCCCTGAACTTGAAGATTTTCATGAGGATATGTGACGAACGTACTGATTGTTGAAGATGAACAGGCTATCCGTCGCTTTCTGCGCACTGCGCTGGAAGCCGATGGTCTGCGTGTATATGAAGCGGAAACGCTGCAACGTGGTCTGCTGGAAGCCGCCACGCGAAAACCCGATCTCATCATTCTCGATCTCGGCCTGCCGGACGGTGACGGCATTGATTTTATTCGTGACCTGCGACAATGGAGCGCGATACCGGTAATTGTGCTCTCAGCCCGCAGCGAAGAAAGCGATAAAATTGCCGCCCTGGATGCCGGTGCCGATGACTATCTCAGTAAACCCTTTGGTATTGGCGAGCTACAGGCGCGATTGCGCGTGGCATTGCGTCGCCACGCCAGCGGCACGTCTCCCGAGCCGGTGGTGCATTTTTCCAACGTAAAAGTAGATATCGCCGCCCGGCTCGTACATCGTGGTGATGAAGGGATTCATATGACGCCGATTGAGTTTCGCCTGCTAGCGGTACTGCTGAATAATGCCGGAAAGGTACTGACGCAGCGCCAGTTGCTCAATCAGGTTTGGGGACCAAACGCCGTCGAACACAGCCACTATCTGCGAATTTACATGGGACACCTGCGCCAGAAACTGGAACTGGACCCGGCACGTCCGCGTCATTTTCTGACCGAAACCGGGATTGGTTATCGGTTCATGCCATGACGTTAAGTTGAATATAAAAAGCCGGACCAGCGTATTTGCTGTCCGGCTTTTTCATTATTCATGCCGAATAGCGACGCTAGCGTCTTATCCGGCCTACGGTTTACGCGTTCTTCAGCACTTCGCTGACGATCTCAACCGCTTCTTTTTCGATCTGCTTGCGATGTTCTTCACCGAGGAAGCTTTCGCAGTAGATCTTGTAAGCGTCTTCCGTACCAGAAGGACGCGCAGCAAACCAGCCGTTGTCAGTCATCACTTTCAGACCGCCGATAGAAGCGCCGTTGCCCGGTGCAGCCGTCAGACGCGCGGTGATCGGGTCGCCCGCCAGCGTACTGGCGCTCACCATTTCCGGAGACAGCTTAGACAGCGCCGCTTTCTGCGCGGAGGTCGCGCTTGCCTGCAGGCGGTTGTAGCTCGGTGCGCCAAAGCGAGCAGCCAGTTCGTTGTAGTGCTCCTGCGGGTTCTTACCGGTCACTGCGGTAATTTCTGCCGCCAGCAGGCACATGATGATGCCGTCTTTGTCGGTTGACCACGGTGTACCGTCGAAACGCAGGAAAGATGCCCCCGCGCTCTCTTCCCCACCAAAGCCAAAACTGCCGTCAAACAGACCGTCAACAAACCATTTAAAGCCCACCGGCACTTCAACCAGTTTACGCCCTAAGTCATTCACTACACGGTCAATCATCGCCGATGACACCAGCGTCTTACCGACGGCAACATCTTTGCCCCACTGCGGACGATGCTGGAACAGGTAGTTGATCGCCACCGCCAGATAGTGGTTCGGATTCATCAGCCCTGCCGGGGTGACGATACCGTGACGGTCGTAGTCTGGGTCATTGGCAAAGGCCAGATCGAACTTGTCGCGCAGCGCCAGCAGCCCCGCCATCGCACACTCGGAGGAGCAGTCCATGCGGATTGCGCCATCTTTGTCGAGATGCATAAAGCGGAAAGTCTGATCAACGTGATCGTTAACGATAGTCAGGTTCAGGTTGTAGTGCTTAGCAATACGCTTCCAGTATTCGATACCGGAACCGCCCAGCGGATCGACACCCAGCGTCAGACCCGCTTTCTGGATCGCCGCCATGTCTACGATGTCAGCCAGTCCTTCAACAAACGGCTGAACCAGATCCTGCTCTTTCACATGACCAGATGCCAGCGCAGCGTCCAGCGACATACGCTTCACGCCTTGCAGACCGGCCGCCAGCAGCGCGTTGGCTCTGTCTTCCACCACTTTGGTGACATTGGTGTCTGCCGGACCACCGTTTGGCGGGTTGTATTTAATGCCGCCATCTTCCGGCGGGTTGTGGGACGGCGTGATCACAATGCCGTCAGCCAGCGGGCCGCCTTTTTTGTTGTGGACCAGGATAGCGTTCGATACAGCAGGGGTTGGCGTAAAGCCGTTATTTTCCTGCACGATGACGTCAACACCGTTCGCCGCCAGCACTTCCAGTACAGAGATAAAAGCCGGTTCAGACAGCGCGTGGGTATCCTTGCCCACATAGCACGGGCCAGTAATCCCGTTTTTCGCACGTTCTTCAGCAATCGCCTGGGCGATAGCCAGAATATGCGGCTCATTAAAACTATGACGACCTGCACTGCCGCGATGTCCGGACGTACCGAACTTAACAGCGTGCTCAGCGTTCCCTGCCGTTGGTTTCAGTACATAGTACTGTGCCGTCAGTTGGGCGACGTTAATCAAATCACTCTGTTGCGCAGGTTGACCTGCACGATTGTGGATTGCCATTGCCTGGTCCTTCTAATGCAAGGATTAAATTGTTCCGCAAACCTTTTCAATCAATTCCGCAGGGAATTGCATTGACTGCATGATGTGTTCAACCATGCTGCATTTACGGCCGGTATTGGTATTGGTGATCACCCAGTACGGCGTGCCTGGCACGTGCTTCGGTTTGGTTTGATTACCATTTTTCAGCAGCGTCTGTTCATCAGCTGCAAAATAAACACGCGTACGACCATGCAACGATTCCGTTGCTTCGGCGAACGCGTTTTGATCCAGTGAATAGAGTGTAGACAGCACCAGCATAAAGCGATTTACTGCTTTCTTCTGTTCCGCGTATTCGTCGGACAGCAGCAGCTCACGCATCGCGCGCACTTTATCTTTTACGGGGTTAACCGGCTTGGCTTCCACGACAGGTTGCACAGCGCGGACTTCTTTGACTATCGGAGTGACAGGCTGTGATGCGGCGGAAAATTTCAACATACGCCGTAAAATGTCGGATGCGCTCTCGCCAATATGCTTGGTGTGGCTGGCAATATAGCTATAGAGTTCATCATCAACTTCAATCGTTTTCATCTTAATCCAGTGCAGTGTTTAGCTGAATACAAGTTGTCGGGGTAAACACACGTAGTGTAAAGGCAAATCCCAACAGCGGATAGCGTCAAGCCTGGTGGCCTGCAAAACTCAGAGTAACCGTAGTTGTTGCAGCCATGTGGCAGAATGGTCAACATGATACCCTAACCCGCGAGTGTGAAAAAAAGAACTTTGCCATGAAATTGAATATCCGAGCGCAATCTGCGCAAAACCTGCACAATAATTCTCCCATCGTCCTGGTTCACGGCTTGTTTGGCAGCCTGGATAACCTGGGGATCCTGGCACGCGATCTAGTAGCCGACCACGACATCATCCAGGTCGATATGCGAAACCATGGCCTCTCCCCTCGTTCACCTGAGATGAATTATCCGGCCATGGCGCAAGATCTGCTGGATACGCTGGACGATCGGCAGATCGAAAAAGCGATCTTTATTGGCCACTCGATGGGCGGAAAAGCCGTCATGGCGCTGACTGCTCTGGCTCCGGAACGCGTCGAACGGCTGGTCGCCATCGACATTGCTCCCGTTAACTACCATGTTCGCCGCCACGATGAGATTTTTGCGGCAATCAATGCCGTAACCGATGCACAAGCGTCCTCACGCCAGCAGGCGGCAAGCGTCATGCGCCAGCACCTGCAAGAGGAAGGTGTTATCCAGTTTCTGCTGAAATCCTTTGTTGACGGCGAGTGGCGCTTTAACGTTCCCGTATTGTGGGATCAATATCCGCATATCGTCGGTTGGGAAACCATTCCTGCGTGGGAGCACCCGGCGCTGTTTATCCCAGGCGGCAACTCACCGTATGTTACCGAAGCGTATCGCGAACAACTGCTGGCGCAATTCCCACAAGCTCGTGCGCACGTTATAGCTGGCGCCGGGCATTGGGTGCATGCCGAAAAACCGGAGGCGGTGCTGCGCGCCATCCGTCGTTATCTGAGCGAGCAGGCTAACTGATTAAAAACTCAGCGTCTGCGCGCGATTACGCGCGCGGGCGTTGGCGTGTCTCCCCTGCTGATGTATTATGGCGCGCTATCCATCCGGGCAGACGCCTGGCTGATTGTTTCCCCGAAGTCACCAAGATCATGGCCAAAGAACAAACGGACCGTACGACATTAGATCTGTTCGCGCAGGAGCGTCGCCCGGGACGACCCAAAACTAATCCGCTCTCGCGTGATGAACAGTTACGTATTAATAAACGTAATCAGCTTAAGCGTGACAAAGTTCGCGGGCTTAAGCGTGTCGAACTGAAACTGAACGCTGATGCCGTTGACGCTCTGAACGAGCTGGCTGAGGCACGCAACATGAGTCGCAGTGAACTCATCGAAGAGATGCTGATGAACCAACTCAGCGCATTGCGCGGTCAGGCATAGTCTGAATTTCTGCTCTAAATCATAAATCGTGTAGCACAGAGTGCAGTCCTGCGTGTTTGCTGTTTCCGCATGCCTGACTGTTCTGCTATGATTGCCCTTATCCGTGGGCAATGCGCCACCACCATTTCAATAAGTTTCAAGAGGTTATTTTACTCATGGCAATCACTGGCATCTTTTTCGGCAGCGACACCGGTAATACCGAAAACATCGCAAAAATGATTCAAAAACAGCTTGGTAAAGACGTTGCCGATGTTCATGACATTGCAAAAAGCAGCAAAGAAGACCTCGAAGGGTATGACATACTGCTGCTCGGCATCCCAACCTGGTACTACGGTGAAGCGCAGTGCGACTGGGACGACTTCTTCCCTACCCTGGAAGACATTGATTTTAACGGTAAACTGGTTGCATTGTTCGGCTGTGGCGACCAGGAAGATTACGCAGAATATTTCTGCGATGCGTTAGGGACCATTCGCGACATCATCGAACCGCGCGGCGCAACCATCGTTGGTCACTGGCCAACGGCGGGTTATCACTTTGAAGCGTCCAAAGGTCTGGCTGACGACGACCACTTTGTCGGTCTGGCTATCGATGAAGATCGCCAACCTGAACTGACCGCAGAACGCGTAGAGAAATGGGTTAAACAGATCTCTGAAGAGCTGCACCTCGACGAAATCATTAATGCCTGATTTCGTGTGGCGCAGATTTCCATCTGCGCCGCATCAATAGATAAAACCAATCAAAATAATTGCTACAAATTTGTAACTTTTTCGTCTGACCCTGTACAATGGCTGGATGCCAATCGGGTGTTGCACAGTGTGTTTGTCGGCGATACCACGTTTTGATTAACAATATATGCCAGAGACTTGCAGTTTTCATTTAGCCATGGCAGTTCTATAATGAATCGCATTATCTCAAGTGCAATTTCTGTCACTTCTGTTAATGAAGTGAATCGTTTAGCTACAGGACAGATTCCGCATGACTGACAACAATACCGCATTAAAGAAGGCTGGCCTGAAAGTAACGCTTCCTCGTTTAAAAATTCTGGAAGTTCTTCAGGAACCGGATAACCATCACGTCAGTGCGGAAGACTTATACAAACGCCTGATCGATATGGGTGAAGAAATTGGTCTGGCGACCGTGTATCGCGTGCTGAACCAGTTTGATGATGCCGGTATCGTGACCCGCCATAATTTTGAAGGTGGTAAATCCGTCTTCGAATTGACTCAACAGCATCATCACGATCACCTCATCTGCCTTGACTGCGGCAAAGTGGTCGAGTTCAGCGATGATTCCATCGAAGCCCGCCAACGTGAGATTGCGGCTAAACATGGCATTCGCTTAACTAACCATAGCCTCTATCTTTACGGTCACTGTGCCGAAGGCGATTGCCGCGAAGATGAGCACGCCCACGACGGCAAATAATGTAATGCTTTCTGAAAAGCCAACCATCCGGTTGGCTTTTTTTATGGGCGTTACCTGCCCTTTTCCCCTTCCCTCCGCTCCTGTGTTGCTTTAATGTAAAAATCAATTGCCCCCTTCCGGAGAGTCGAAATGGAACTTCGCCAGCTACGCTATTTTGTGCGCATTGTAGAAACCGGCAGCATGGGTAGCGCGGCGCTCGATCTCAATATCGGGGTTTCGGCACTCAGTCAGCAAATGTCGCGTCTGGAAAACGAACTCGCTATTCGCCTGCTGCAGCGCACTTCGCGAGGCGTGACCCCCACCAGCGCCGGACTGGCTTTTTACTCCCAGGCGCAGCTGGCGCTCCGTCACGCAGACGATGCAATCCTCGCCGCGCGTGAATCCCGGCTTTCCGGGCACGTCAGCGTCGGCATGGCTCCCAGTACCGCTTCAGTTCTCGGTATGCCTTTTATTCACGCCATGCGGGAAAGCTATAGCGATGTTCGCCTGCATGTGGTGGAAAGTCTCTCTGGTAATTTGGAACGGATGATTAATACCCGACAGATTGATCTGGCTGTGGTGTTTCAAAAAGAAAAGATCCTGCGCTGGAGTGCCAGACCGATTCTCGAAGAACGGCTGTTTTTGATTGGGACCCATGCCCTACTGGCTGATATTACCGATGACAATATTTCTCCAGCCGAATTGGCACGTATTCCATTGATAATGCCAAGCCCAGGCCACGGTCTGCGCGGCAGGCTGGAAGCAATTTGTCAGGAACACGCGCTGAACATTGAGATTGCTACAGAAATTGATGGTCTGGCGCTGCTGATGCGCGCCGTGCGCAGTGGCATTGGCGCCACTCTTCAACCCGGAGCGGCGATTTCCCATCTCGATAAAGAGACGCTAAGAGTGATCGGCGTCCATAATCCGATACTTAGCCGCCCCAACTTTCTGGTGAGCCTCTCTGACGATGAGCTCACCCCGGCGGGCCTCGCAGCCCGCGTAGTGCTGACGAAAGTGATGCATCAACTGGTGGAAGCAGGACGCTGGCCAGGCGCCATCCTTTACAATAACTAAAGCCCTCTTTAGCACTACGTCATAGCGCCCGCACAAGCCGTTCGCATACATTTTAATTACAAATTTAACAATTGGTTAAATGGTAATGGAGTATACGATGGTTGATGTTCTGGTGATTGGCGGTGGCAATGCTGCCTTATGCGCTGCCCTTACCGCCCGGGAGCAAGGCGCTTCCGTTTTACTACTCGAAGCGGCTCCCCGGGAATGGCGTGGGGGAAATTCCCAACACACGCGTAACCTGCGCTGTATGCATGATGCACCGCAGGATGTGCTGGTGGAAAGCTATCCGGAAGAGGAGTTCTGGCAAGATCTGCAGCGCGTCACGGAAGGAAATACCAACGAAGCCCTGGCTCGTCTGGTGATCCGCACCTCTTCACAGTGTCGCGACTGGATGCGCCGACACGGCGTCAATTTTCAACCTCCTCTCTCTGGCGCTTTACACGTGGCGCGAACCAACGCCTTTTTTATGGGCGGTGGCAAGGCCCTGGTGAATGCCTATTATCGCAGCGCAGAAAAACTGGGAGTGCAGATCCGCTATAACACCCCCGTTCAGGCGCTTGAACTGCGTAATGGCGAGTTCGTGGCGGCGCTGGCAGGTGAAGAGCGCATCACAGCTAAATCCTGCGTGCTTGCCGCTGGCGGGTTTGAGTCAAACCGCGAATGGCTACGAGAAGCGTGGGGAGAGAACGAGCGCGGCGAATGGCCTGCAGATAACTTTCTGATTCGCGGCACGCGCTTTAACCAGGGCGTACTGCTCAAATTTATGATCGATGCCGGAGCCGACATCATCGGCGAACCCTCCCAGTCACATTGCGTAGCTATTGACGCCAGAGCGCCGTTATATGACGGCGGGATTTGTACCCGCGTGGACTGTGTTTCTCTCGGCATAGTCGTCAACCGTGACGCTGAGCGTTTTTATGATGAAGGCGAAGATTTCTGGCCCAAACGCTACGCCATTTGGGGACGACTGGTCGCCCAACAGCCCGGGCAGATTGGCTACTCCATTATCGACAGTAAAGCCATCGGTCACTTCATGCCTCCGGTCTTTCCTGGCGCACAGGCTAATACGCTGGCGGAACTGGCTCATCAGTTGGGGCTGAATGGCGAACACTTTACCCACACCGTGACGGAGTACAACAACGCCTGCCAGCCCGGCCAGTTCAACCATACCATTCTGGATAACTGCACGACAAAAGCGTTAACCCCCGCGAAGACACACTGGGCGCGACCACTGGACCAGCCGCCTTACTACGGCTATGCCCTGCGGCCAGGGATCACCTTCACCTATCTCGGGTTAAAAGTAAATGAACGCGCTGCCGTACACTTTGCCGGGCAGCCAAGCCGCAACCTGTTCGTCGCCGGAGAGATGATGGCGGGCAACGTGCTGGGCAAGGGCTACACCGCAGGCGTGGGCATGTCAATCGGTACCACTTTTGGCCGTATTGCCGGAAAAGAAGCCGCGCTGGCCGCACGTAAGGAGACTCGTCATGAGGCAGCTTGAGAAACTGATTATCGACGCGCAAATTATCACCGAACCGGAAGCGGAAGTTGAACGCGTGATGCAGGTCTGCAACGCCTGTCGCTATTGTGAAGGATTTTGCGCCGTGTTCCCGGCAATGACGCAGCGCCTGGAATTCGGTAAAGCGGATATCAATTATCTGGCAAACTTGTGCCATAACTGCGGTGCCTGCCTGCACGCCTGTCAGTATGCCCCGCCTCATGAGTTTGCCATCAACGTGCCGAAGGCGATGGCAGAAGTCCGGCTTGAAACCTATCAGAACTACGCGCAACCCGCGGCCTTTGGCGCGCTTTATCGTCGCGCAGGCGTCACCGTGACGCTGGCGCTGGTTTTCGGTCTGATTCTGTTTTTACTGCTCGCCATGGGGTTAAAAGGCTCGTTACTCCATCCACCGCTGGCCGGAGATTTCTACCAAATTTTCCCGCATAACCTGCTGGCCTGGATGTTTGGTTTGGTATTTATTCTGGCGATAGGTCTGTTGATGGCGGGCGTTATCCGCTTCTGGCGTGAGATCTCTCCCGGTATGCCACGTTCCGTCGAAATTGCTGAAGCTTCACACGATGCGCTGACGCTAAAGTATCTCGATGGTGGGCACGGTAAAGGTTGTAATGAAGCAGATGATGCCTTCACTCTGATGCGGCGCCGTTTTCATCACTTCACTTTCTACGGTTTTCTGCTCTGCTTTGCCGCCACCGTGGTGGCGACGGGCTATCACTATTTCGCAGGTATTGAAGCGCCCTATCCGTTCTTCAGCTTGCCGGTGATGTTGGGCACATTAGGCGGCATTGGCCTGGTTGTCGGCCCGGCTGGCTTGCTATGGCTCAATCTCAAGCGCTCACCGCTACATGGCGACGCGCGGCAAAAACCGATGGATCGCGGTTTTATTTTACTGCTGCTGCTGACCAGTCTGACCGGTTTAGCTCTGCTGGCAGGAAGAGACTCGTCCTGGATGGCTATTTTGCTCGCCATCCACCTCGGCGTGGTCATGGCGCTCTTTCTGACCATTCCTTACGGAAAATTTGCCCATGGATTTTACCGCTGCGCAGCCTTACTCAAGTGGGCGATTGAGAAACGGCGCGGCAAACAGGTGGGGGTCACAGACAACTAACCCGCACACTCTTACCTCTATAAATATTATGATAAGACAGTGGAGCAAACCCAATGACACAACAACCATCGCGCGCCGGAACTTTCGGCGCAATACTGCGGGTAACCAGCGGTAATTTTCTCGAACAGTTCGACTTTTTTCTGTTCGGGTTTTACGCCACCTATATTGCAAAGACCTTCTTTCCCGCGGAGAGTGAATTTGCCGGGCTAATGTTAACTTTCGCTGTTTTTGGTTCGGGTTTCTTAATGCGACCCGTTGGCGCCATTGTGCTGGGTGCTTATATCGACAGAATTGGTCGTCGTAAAGGCCTGATGGTGACGCTGGCGATTATGGGCTGCGGTACCCTGCTGATAGCCCTGGTACCTGGCTATCACAGTATTGGCCTGCTGGCTCCCGTGCTGGTATTACTTGGACGACTATTACAGGGATTTTCTGCAGGCGTAGAGTTAGGCGGCGTCTCGGTTTATCTTTCGGAAATCGCCACGCCTGGCAATAAAGGCTTCTACACCAGTTGGCAGTCGGCCAGTCAACAGGTCGCCATTGTGGTGGCGGCGCTGATTGGTTACGGTCTGAACGCCACCCTGGGACACGATCAGATCTCGGAATGGGGCTGGCGCATACCCTTCTTTATTGTGTGCGCGGCACTTTGCGGACTCGCCGCCACGGCAATGCTGTTTGTCCGGCTGAGTCGGGGTTATCAACCAGTGGAAAATAAGCTCTGAAATGCAAACGGGCGGAAAATTCTCCGCCCGTTGTCTTTTTCATTTTTTGAATTACTGCGCGGCATTCTTGCTGCGGATTTCCTGCCAGACTTTATCACAATCAGCATTAACGGCCTGATCGTTACCCGTGCGCGTGGCCTGGATACACTGTTGATAATCCAGCACGCGTACGCTTTCTTCATTGGCAAACTGCTGGTGCTGTTTTTCTTTCTTCAGTACATTCAACACGCTTTGGCAGGCTTCTATTTTTTCCGGCGATCCTTGAGCGGTATTAATACACGCGCTGTAGGCTTCTTTCAGACGGCTGTCTTCTTTCGGTGCAGGGGATTGCGTACAAGCCACCAGCCCTGATGCCATAACGGCGATGAGTATCAGTTTTTTCATAGCACGTTCCTCAACGAGGCGGCAGGCGCACGGCCTGCCGCTATTGGCATTAGAAGATAGTGAACGGAGCAATAACGATGAATTTCACGTCGCGCTCATCCTGGAAGATGTTGCCGTAACCACCACCCCAGCTCGGAATATCTGAATGGTTGTCGTACTGGGTGAAGTGCAGTTTAAACATAGTGCCCTTCGCACGACCATCCTGCAGGGTGTAAACCGCATCCAGGCTGTAAGAAGATTCTTCGATAGTGCGGTTTTTGTCGTAGTACGCATCCGGGTTGAGCTGCCAGGTAGCGGGTTTGGCATCCCATGCGTAAACGTAGGACGCGCCCACTGCCCAGCCCGGCAGGTTCCAGTTCTTCAGGTCATACATTGCGCCGAAGAAGACTGCCTTTTCGCCGTTGGCGTTGAAGTCAGAACGGTTATCCCACCACACGTCCAGGCGACCGTTTGATGAGGCGTAGGTCGGGGTCATACGCTGCAGGAAGTAGCCTTGCTGCCCATCTGCTTTAACCCATGTGCCTTCCAGACGCAGGTCAACCACTTCCGCTACTTTATAACCGAAGGTCAGCGCCTGCAGCCAGGCCGTGCCGTCATAAATATCGTTCACGGTGCGATCGTCAACTTTGTCACGTGCGCCGTAGAATTGATAGCTGGTAGTAAACGGGTTACCGCCTAAATCGAATTTGTAGCTGGCTTTGGCGAAGTACTGATCGACGTAGCCTTCAGACTGACCAAATGCCGCTTCCAGCAACAGGTTATTTTTGAAGTCATATTTCGCGCCGATTGAATGCAGGTAATCAACGCTGGTCTTTTTATCAGCCTGATAGAATTTATCGACTTCGGTGTGCCACGGTGCTTTATATTCGTTAGCCCACATATAGGAGAAGCTTAGTGCGCCAGCATCACCATAGTCAAAGTTGGCACCGGCTTCAGCCCCCTGATAGGTACCTGGCATAAAGCTCCAGTGCGGTGCCAGCAGAGTCTGCCCGGTTGGTTGAATGTAACCGGCACGCGCCCAGGTTGGGCCGTATTTAAATTTAGCTGCTGCTTTATAAAGGCTAATCCCGCTCTTATCGCCGGAGTAATCCTCGTCATAGCCTTTATTTTTGGAAGAGAATGCGATTTCGTTTGGATGGCCGCTTTCGCTACTTTCGTTCATTTCAATAGCGGTAAATGCTGCGATATCAATACCAAACATATCGGCCGCATAACCGGACTGGAAGTCGAGGTTAGCGTTCCAGGTGGAGTGAGAAAGGTTGGTTTTGTATTTGTCATGATCGGTCACATCTTTACGGTCACGCTCACGCTGCCAGTAATAGATGCCGCCGGTTAAGGTTGAGTCATCAATAAATCCTTCGGCGTGTGCCTGCGGAGCGACAACAAAACCCGACATTGCTGTGATACCGGCGATAGCCAGCGCCAGCGTACTACGTTTGCCACTAAACGTACGCATATGTTAATCCTCTTTGACATAAAAATGCTGCCGATATAAGCGGACAGCGAAAAAACAAAAATTAAAAAAGTAGCGCCAAGAAAACCTCAGTGACTACAATGAATAGACTATTTTTCGCGACGCGAATTATCAATCTCTTTCTGTAACGAGTATGTAATAGTATGAGCAACCGCACATATTTCATTGCTTTCTGTTACATTTTCATTGGGAGATAAAAAAGCGTTGATAAAATGAAAAAATCGCTTGTTTTCCATAGAGATGAAATCGGTTTCAGCCCATTTCACATTGAGGTAAGTTATTTAAACGTAAAAACATTCAGCCGATTTATTATTACAGACATGTAATTAATTCGCTGCGCAAACGGAGCCTGTCAAACGGTTTTATTGCGAAAAAAAACGCCGCATGAAGCGGCGTTTAGAGAGGATGTGTTGCGACTTATTCGCCCGCTTTAGCCCACGTATCACGCAGACCAACGGTACGGTTAAACACCAGCTTGTCAGCCGTTGCATAACGGCTGTCCAGGCAGAAGTAACCTTCACGCTCAAACTGGAACGCTTTACCTGCAACCGCAGCCTGCAGCGACGGCTCACCGTAACCCTGCTTAATGACCAGCGATTCAGGGTTAATAACGGACAGGAAGTCTTCCGCCGCACCTGGGTTTGGCACGCTAAACAGACGGTCGTACAGACGGATTTCAATCGGTAGCGCATGGGACGCGCTCACCCAATGAATAACGCCTTTAACTTTACGACCATCGGCCGGATCTTTGCTCAGGGTGTCAGCATCGTAGGTGCAGAAAATGGTGGTGATCTTCCCTTCTGCATCTTTCTCAACACGTTCGGCCTTGATCACGTAAGCATTACGCAGACGTACTTCTTTACCCATCACCAGACGCTTGTACTGCTTGTTCGCTTCTTCGCGGAAGTCTGCGCGATCGATCCAAATTTCACCGCTAAACGGTACTTCACGGCTACCCATTTCCGGTTTATTCGGATGGTTAGGCATAGTGACCAGCTCGCTTTCGCCCTGCGGGTAATTTTCGATAACCAGTTTCACCGGATCGATAACCGCCATCGCGCGCGGAGCATTTTCGTTCAGATCTTCGCGGATGCAGGATTCCAGAGAAGCGATCTCAATGGTGTTGTCCTGTTTGGTCACACCAATACGTTTGCAGAACTCACGGATCGCGGCAGCGGTGTAACCGCGACGACGCAGACCAGAGATCGTCGGCATACGCGGATCGTCCCAGCCTTCAACGTGCTTGTCGGTCACAAGCTCGTTCAGCTTGCGCTTGGACATCACGGTGTATTCCAGATTCAGGCGCGAGAATTCGTACTGGCGCGGATGAACCGGAATGGTGATGTTGTCCAGCACCCAGTCGTACAGACGACGGTTATCCTGGAACTCCAGCGTACACAGTGAATGCGTAATGCCTTCCAGCGCATCGCTGATGCAGTGGGTAAAGTCGTACATCGGGTAGATGCACCACTTGTTGCCGGTCTGATGGTGTTCGGCGAACTTAATGCGGTACAGCACCGGATCGCGCATCACGATAAACGGCGAAGCCATATCGATTTTCGCACGCAGGCAGGCCTTACCTTCTTCAAAGCCACCGGTACGCATTTTTTCGAACAGCGCCAGGTTCTCTTCAACGCTACGATCGCGGTACGGGCTGTTTTTACCTGGCTGAGTCAACGTGCCACGGTATTCGCGGATTTCGTCCGCTGACAGTTCGTCAACGTACGCCAGCCCTTTATTAATAAGCTCTACCGCATAGGCGTGAAGCTGATCGAAGTAATCCGAAGAGTAGCGAATGTCGCCAGTCCAGTGGAAACCTAACCATTCAACGTCGTTTTTAATCGACTCAACGTACTCGATATCTTCTTTAACCGGGTTCGTATCATCAAAACGCAGGTTGCACTGGCCCTGGTAATCTTGCGCAATGCCAAAGTTCAGACAAATGGATTTCGCGTGGCCAATGTGCAGATAGCCATTTGGCTCCGGCGGAAAACGGGTATGGATAGTGGTGTGCTTACCACTGGCCAGATCTTCATCGATGATCTGACGAATAAAGTTACTCGGGCGGGCTTCAGCCTCACTCATCGTGGATTCCTCAAAGCGTAAACAACGTATAACGGAGTATGATCTTATAAGCGACGTCAGGAGACAACTATTAGTTGCACAAAAAAGCTGTTCAGCAGGAGATATGAGGGCATTTGCTGCAAAAAAAAGCGGCGGAGGACTATCCCCCGCCGCTTAAGGCACTTAACTCACTTTACTCAGGAGCAGTTACTTACCTTTAATCTCATACAGTGGTGTTTGACCGGCAACCACGTGACCTTCGGCTTTAATGACCAGAGCGCCGAAATCATCGCTGTTGCTGCACACAACCGGGCTTATCATAGAACGTGCGTTAGCGTTCAGGAACTCCAGATCCATTTCCAGAATCGGTTGGCCTGCAGTAACTTCCGCACCTTCTTCAACCAGACGCTTAAAGCCTTTACCTTCCAGCGCGACGGTGTCGATGCCCATATGGACCACGATTTCCGCGCCTTTAACAGTTTCCAGGCAGAACGCGTGGTTAGTGTTGAAGATTTTCACGATGGTGCCCGCAGCCGGAGCAACCACGATTTTATCCGTTGGTTTCACCGCCACGCCGTCGCCTACAGCTTTGCTGGCGAAGGCTTCATCAGGAACCTGCTCCAGCGCAACTACGTCACCGGTGATCGGAGAAACCAGCGCTTCAACGGTGACTGCATTCGCTACCGCCTGCGGTTTTGCTACCGGAGCCGCTGCTGCTGGCGCACTTTCACCAGACGCTGCTGCCACCGGGCCACGCGCGACAACTTTCTTCATTTCGTCGCCGATGGATTCAGCTTTCGCACCCACGATGACCTGAATTGTTTGCTTATTCAGCTTAACGACACCCGATGCTCCTAAACGTTTACACATCGCATCGTTTACGCGACCGGAGTCGGCAACGGTCAGACGCAGACGAGTGATACAGGCATCAATCGCTTTCAGGTTATCAGTGCCGCCAACCGCTGCAATGTAGCTGGTTGCCAGTTGAGCCAAACCTTCTTCAGTGTTGCTGTTGGCTTCTTCAGTAACGATATCGTCTTCTTTATCTTCGCGGCCCGGCGTTTTCAGGTTAAACATACGAATAACCGCGCTGAACAACACAAAGTAGATGACGAAGAACACCAGACCCATCACCACCAGCATCCAGACGTTCTTACTTGCTGCCGGCAGGTTGTACATCAACACGTAGTCGATAGCACCTGCGGAGAAGGAGAAGCCCGCGTGGATCCCCAGCAGTGTTGCAACGAACAGGCTGATACCCGTTAACAGTGCGTGCAGGAGGTACAGCAGCGGAGCCAGGAACATGAACAGGAATTCCAGCGGCTCGGTAACACCGGTCAGGAACGCGGTGATCGCAACGGACAGCAGCATACCGCCAACCATCGGACGACGTGCTTTCGGAGCCGCGAAGTACATCGCCAGCGCCGCACCCGGCAGACCAAACATCATGATCGGGAAGAAGCCAGACATGAACATACCCGCAGTGCCGTCACCCGCGTAGAAACGGTTGATGTCACCGTGGAATACGGTACCTGCAGCGTTAGTAAATTCGCCAATCTGGAACCAGGCAATAGTATTCAGCACCTGATGCAGACCGGTTGGGATCAGCAGACGGTTGATGAAACCAAAGATACCGGAACCCAGCGCGCCAGCGCCCACGATCCACTCACCACCCGCATGGATGGCGTTCTGTACCGGTGGCCATACGTAACCGAAGATAGCAGCCAACACCAGACAGAAGAAGCCAGTGGCGATCGGCACGAAGCGTTTGCCGCCAAAGAAGCTCAGGAAGTCAGGCAGTTTGATACCAGACCAGCGATTATACACGGCACCGCCGACCAGACCGGTGATGATACCAGCCAGCACGCCCATATTGATTGCAGGGTTAATGGTAACCATTGCTTTGGTCAATATGAAATAACCGACCGCACCTGCCAGCGCTGCTGCACCTGCGCTGTCTTTTGACCAGCTGGAAGCAACACCGATCGCAAATATTAACGCGAGGTTATCAAAGATGGCCCCACCCGCTTGCGCGATGAAGGGTACGTTAAGTAAATCTGGTTGGCCGAATCGCAGCAGCAGTGCCGCGACTGGCAGCACAGCGATGGGGAGCTGTAACGCCCTACCCAGCCGCTGGAAAAAACCTAATATATTCATTTTATTCCCCCTACGAGACCCCGATTAGGCTCCTTTGAAGCCATATTTTTATTGTGCGACCATTTCTGACAAACGATAGATTCTGGAACAACAATATTAACCATTCATCTACATTCAGAGTGTGTGGAAAATTAATTCGTATCGCAAATTAAAAGCGTGTTTTTTGTGATTACAGTCACCAAATATCGTTATCAACCCTCCCTTTCACTGGCTAACTGTGAAAACTTATTTTATCATTCAAAAAATCGAAACGGATTGATCCTTACCGATGCAAAACCAGGTTACGCTTAATACTGCACAGAGACTCAATCCGCCAATTGCTTACATTTACTTTTGAGGTGAAGAATGAGACTGATCCCCCTGAATACCGCTGAACAAGTCGGCAAATGGGCTGCTCGCCATATCGTTAACCGTATTAACGCGTTCAAACCAACGGCAGATCGTCCGTTCGTTCTGGGCCTGCCGACTGGCGGTACTCCGCTGACAGCTTATAAAGCATTGGTTGAAATGCACAAAGCGGGCCAGGTGAGCTTCAAGCATGTTGTTACTTTCAATATGGACGAATATGTTGGCCTGCCGAAAGAACATCCGGAAAGCTACCACAGCTTTATGCACCGCAATTTCTTTGATCACGTTGATATTCCAGCAGAAAACATCAACCTCCTCAATGGTAACGCGCCGGATATTGATGCAGAATGCCGTCAGTATGAAGAAAAAATCCGTTCTTACGGTAAAATCCACCTGTTTATGGGCGGTGTAGGCAACGATGGTCACATCGCGTTCAACGAACCGGCTTCCTCTTTGGCTTCCCGTACCCGTATCAAAACGTTGACTCACGACACACGTGTTGCTAACTCACGCTTCTTTGACGGCGACGTAAGCCAGGTGCCTAAATATGCGCTGACCGTTGGCGTGGGTACCCTGCTGGATGCCGAAGAGGTGATGATCCTGGTTCTGGGCCACCAGAAAGCACAGGCGCTGCAAGCCGCCGTTGAAGGCAACGTTAACCACATGTGGACCATCAGCTGCCTGCAGTTGCATCCAAAAGCCGTTGTGGTCTGCGATGAGCCTTCCACCATGGAACTGAAAGTGAAGACGCTGAAATACTTCAACGAGTTAGAAGCGGAAAATATTAAAGGTCTGTAATTGATGTCTCCGCCCTGTCGATGAGTTGCAGGGCGGCATTTTTTGAAATCGGGGGTCGGAATGTATGCTTTAACCCAGGGCCGGATCTTTACCGGTCACGAAATTCTTGATGACCATGCGATTGTTGTCGCCAATGGCCTGATTGACAGCGTTTGCCCACTGGCTGAGTTACCGTCAGGAATTGAACAGCGCTCACTGAATGGGGCCATTGTTTCCCCCGGTTTTATTGATGTACAGCTAAACGGCTGCGGCGGTGTACAGTTTAACGATACGGCAGAAGCCGTGACCGTTGAAACGCTGGAAATCATGCAGAAAGCCAATGAAAAATCTGGCTGCACCAACTATTTGCCAACGCTTATCACCACCAGCGATGACCTGATGAAACAGGGTGTTCGCGTGATGCGTGAATACCTGGCGAAACACCCGAATCAGGCATTAGGACTTCATCTTGAAGGCCCGTGGCTGAACCTTGTGAAAAAAGGTACCCATAATCCGGGATTTGTCCGTCAGCCGGACGCTGCGTTGGTTGATTTCCTGTGCGATAATGCGGATGTGATCACCAAAGTCACACTGGCACCAGAAATGGTCCCGGTAGAGGTCATCACCAAACTGGTTAATGCCGGTATCGTGGTTTCTGCGGGTCACTCCAATGCAACGGTCAAAGAAGCCAAAATCGGTTTCCGCGCAGGCATCAGCTTTGCGACCCATTTGTTCAACGCGATGCCGTACATTACCGGTCGTGAACCAGGTCTGGCGGGCGCAATTCTTGATGAAGCCGATATCTACTGCGGTATCATCGCCGATGGCCTGCACGTTGATTACGTTAACATTCGTAATGCTAAGCGCCTGAAAGGCGACAAGCTGTGCCTGGTCACCGACGCGACCGCGCCAGCAGGTGCAAACATTGAACAGTTCATTTTCGCTGGTAAAACAATATACTACCGCAATGGACTGTGTGTTGATGAGAACGGTACGTTGAGCGGTTCATCATTAACCATGATTGAAGGTGTACGCAATCTGGTCGAACATGCGAATATCGCTCTCGACGAAGTCCTGCGCATGGCAACGCTCTACCCTGCTCGCGCCATTGGCGTCGACAAACAACTCGGCAGTATCGCGCCAGGCAAAGTAGCCAACCTGACTGCGTTCACGCACGACTTTAAAATTATCAAGACCATCGTTAATGGCAACGAGGTCGTTACTGAGTAAGAGAAAGAATGACACCAGGCGGACAAGCTCAAATAGGTAATGTTGATCTCGTAAAACAGCTTAACAGCGCGGCGGTTTATCGCCTGATTGACCAGCATGGGCCAATCTCGCGAATTCAAATTGCCGAGCAAAGCCAGCTTGCCCCCGCCAGCGTAACCAAAATTACGCGTCAGTTGATCGAACGCGGGCTGATCAAAGAAGTCGATCAGCAGGCCTCCACCGGGGGCCGCCGCGCTATCTCTATCGTCACAGAAACCCGCAATTTCCACGCCATTGGCGTACGCCTGGGGCGCCACGATACGACGCTCACTCTCTATGATATGAGCAGTAAAGTGGTCGCCGAAGAGCATTACCCTCTCCCGGAGCGCACCCAGGAAACGCTGGAATATGCGCTGCTCAACACCATTGCCATCTTTATTGAGAGCTGTCAGCGGAAAATCCGCGAGCTGATCGCAATTTCTGTCATCCTGCCAGGCCTTGTCGATCCTGAAAGCGGCGTCATCCGCTATATGCCACACATTCAGGTCGAAAACTGGGGGCTGGTCGAAGCGCTCGAAAAACGCTTCAAAGTTACCTGCTTTGTTGGTCACGATATTCGCAGCCTGGCGCTGGCTGAGCACTATTTCGGGGCAAGCCAGGATTGCGAAGACTCCATTTTGGTGCGAGTGCACCGCGGAACCGGCGCGGGAATTATTTCCAATGGCCGCATTTTCATCGGTCGCAATGGCAACGTCGGTGAGATTGGTCATATTCAGGTTGAGCCGCTGGGTGAGCGCTGTCACTGCGGTAATTTCGGCTGTCTGGAAACCATTGCGGCCAACGCCTCTATCGAACACCGCGTACAAAACTTGCTAAAGCAAGGCTATCCAAGCCGGCTCACGCTGGATGATTGCAGTATCAAAGCCATCTGTAAGGCAGCGAATAAAGGCGATAATCTGGCAGCAGAAGTCATCGAGCATGTTGGCCGCCATCTGGGTAAAACCATCGCTATCGCCATCAACCTGTTTAATCCGCAGAAAATCGTCATTGCGGGCGAAATTACCGAGGCTGATAAAGTACTGCTGCCTGCAATAGAAAGCTGTATCAACACGCAGGCGTTGAAGGCGTTTCGCCATAATTTACCGGTGGTTCGGTCCACGCTGGATCACCGCTCCGCCATTGGCGCCTTTGCGCTGGTGAAACGCGCAATGCTTAACGGGACTTTGCTGCAACGTTTGCTGGAAAGCTAATACACGTCATCCTTCAAGCTGCCTCTGCGTTAGCTGCATCTGCTCACCCCGGTCACTTACTTCAGTAAGCTCCGGAGGTTCGCAGACTTGCCGCCTTGATGCGACTCGAATGATGTAGTGTATTTTGTGTATAGTAATGCCTTCTTTTTTTAATGTCGGATTGTCCATGGCCATTAAGAATGTAATTTGTGATATCGACGGCGTGCTGATGCACGACAATGTTGCCGTACCGGGTGCGGCAGAATTTCTGACTGGGATCCTGGAAAAAGGTCTGCCGTTAGTCCTGCTGACTAACTACCCTTCGCAGACCGGGCAAGATCTGGCAAACCGCTTCGCCACCGCAGGTGTGAATGTCCCTGATAGCGTCTTTTATACTTCCGCGATGGCTACCGCTGATTTTCTTCGTCGCCAGGAAGGAAAAAAGGCCTATGTGGTAGGTGAAGGCGCGTTAATTCACGAACTGTATAAAGCTGGATTTACCATTACCGACGTGAACCCCGATTTTGTGATTGTTGGCGAGACGCGTTCCTATAACTGGGACATGATGCATAAAGCGGCGTATTTTGTCGCCAACGGCGCTCGTTTTATCGCCACTAACCCGGATACCCACGGTCGCGGCTTTTATCCCGCCTGTGGAGCACTCTGTGCCGGTATTGAGAAGATCTCAGGTCGTAAACCATTTTATGTCGGCAAACCCAGCCCGTGGATTATTCGCGCGGCGCTCAACAAAATGCAGGCGCACTCAGAAGAAACCGTCATTGTTGGCGACAACCTGCGCACCGATATTCTGGCAGGTTTTCAGGCGGGTCTGGAAACTATCCTGGTACTGTCTGGCGTATCCAAGCTCGATGATATTGACAACATGCCGTTCAGACCAAGCTGGATTTACCCGTCTGTTGCTGAAATTGATGTGATTTGATTCGCAGGCCGGATAAGACATGAGTTCGTCTTATTCGGCAATTTTGCAGCGTTATTGCCGGATGACGGCGTCATCGCCTTATTCGCCCCACGAAGTCCATCCATTCAATAAAACCGCCATAAAACTGTCGATTCATCAATAAACACGTCTATTCTGTAATCTTTTTTCACCAATCCACAATGACCATTGCATTTTTTATTTTCTGACCCGCAATTCGCTTGCGCCCTCTCCCGCTTTGCGGCATTTTCTTTATCAAGCAAACATAAAAAGCATCACGCAACAGGTTAACGGAGAAGGTTATGTGTTCTATTTTTGGCGTATTCGATATTAAAACTGACGCAGTTGAACTGCGTAAAAAAGCCCTGGAATTGTCTCGTCTGATGCGCCATCGCGGCCCGGACTGGTCGGGTATTTACGCCAGTGATAACGCCATTCTGGCACACGAACGTCTGTCCATCGTCGACGTCAACGCCGGTGCTCAGCCGCTGTACAACGTGAAGAAAACGCATATCCTGGCGGTTAACGGTGAAATTTATAACCACCAGGCGCTGCGCGCTGAGTACGGCGATCGCTATCAGTTCCAGACCGGTTCCGACTGCGAAGTTATCCTCGCGCTGTATCAGGAAAAAGGCCCAGAGTTTCTGGATGATCTGCAAGGCATGTTTGCCTTTGCCCTGTATGACAGCGAGCAGGACGCGTATCTGATCGGTCGCGATCATATTGGGATCATCCCGCTGTATATGGGTTACGACGAACACGGTAACTTCTATGTTGCGTCTGAAATGAAAGCGCTGGTTCCTGTCTGCCGCACAATCAAAGAATTCCCGGCCGGTAGTTATTTGTGGAGTAAAGACGGTGAAATTCGTCAGTACTACCAGCGCGACTGGTTTGAATACGATGCAGTCAAAGACAACGTTACCGATAAAAACGAGCTGCGCCAGGCGCTGGAAGATGCGGTGAAAAGCCACCTGATGTCAGATGTTCCTTATGGAGTACTGCTGTCCGGCGGTCTGGATTCATCCGTCATTTCCGCGATCACAAAAAAATACGCGGCACGCCGTGTTGAAGATCAGGAACGTAGCGAAGCCTGGTGGCCACAGCTGCACTCCTTCGCCGTCGGCCTGGAAGGCGCTCCTGATCTGAAAGCTGCACAAGAGGTGGCGAACCATTTGGGTACCGTGCACCACGAGATCCACTTCACCGTGCAGGAAGGTCTGGATGCTATCCGCGACGTTATTTATCACATCGAAACTTACGATGTCACGACGATTCGCGCCTCGACGCCAATGTACTTAATGTCGCGTAAAATTAAAGCGATGGGCATTAAAATGGTGCTGTCGGGCGAAGGTTCGGACGAAGTATTTGGCGGTTATCTCTATTTCCACAAAGCACCAGATGCAAAAGAACTGCACGAAGAAACCGTGCGCAAGCTGCAGGCACTGCATATGTTCGACTGCGCCCGTGCCAACAAAGCGATGTCAGCCTGGGGCGTGGAGGCACGCGTGCCGTTTCTGGATAAGAAATTCCTTGATGTGGCGATGCGCATCAACCCGCAGGACAAAATGTGCGGCAACGGCAAAATGGAAAAACACGTTCTGCGCGAATGTTTTGAGTCCTACCTGCCGGCAAGCGTCGCATGGCGTCAGAAAGAGCAGTTCTCTGACGGTGTTGGTTACAGCTGGATTGATACACTGAAAGAAGTCGCTGCTGAACAAGTTTCTGACCAACAACTGGAAACCGCCAGCTTCCGTTTCCCATACAACACGCCATCATCTAAAGAAGCGTATTTGTACCGTGAAATTTTCGAAGAGTTGTTCCCGGTTGCGAGCGCTGCGGAATGCGTACCTGGCGGGCCGTCTGTAGCCTGTTCTTCCGCTAAAGCGATCGAATGGGATGAAGCGTTTAAAACCATGAACGATCCGTCTGGTCGTGCGGTTGGCGTACACCAGTCTGCTTATAAATAAGTAATCCTTAGAAAAGGGCCCAGCGGGGCTCTTTTTTTATGTCTGTTTTCTGTGCAAAAAAACAATTAATAACTAATAATTGCCGAATATTGCGTCATGCTGTTCGCAACCTAACCAAACAGTCACATTCCAGCTATTTTCAATGAAAAAGGGGTTGACGCTTCAAGGCTCAATACGCATAATGCGCCCCGCAACGCCGATAAGGTTACGCGAAAAAAAAGATGGCTACGTAGCTCAGCTGGTTAGAGCACATCACTCATAATGATGGGGTCACAGGTTCGAATCCCGTCGTAGCCACCATCTTTTTTTGCGGGAGTGGCGAAATTGGTAGACGCACCAGATTTAGGTTCTGGCGCCGCAAGGTGTGCGAGTTCAAGTCTCGCCTCCCGCACCATTCACCCGTAAGCGTTGCACGGATGGGGTATCGCCAAGCGGTAAGGCACCGGTTTTTGATACCGGCATTCCCTGGTTCGAATCCAGGTACCCCAGCCATTTTTTCTTCGATATAGCGGTTCACCGCAACGGTCATTGGGGTATCGCCAAGCGGTAAGGCACCGGTTTTTGATACCGGCATTCCCTGGTTCGAATCCAGGTACCCCAGCCATCGAAGAATATGATAGTATCTGGCTACGTAGCTCAGCTGGTTAGAGCACATCACTCATAATGATGGGGTCACAGGTTCGAATCCCGTCGTAGCCACCATATTAAGGACGTATCGACTCGTTCGGTAAATCCAAAAAATTGTTGGGGTATCGCCAAGCGGTAAGGCTCTGGTTTCTGATACCAGCATTCCGAGGTTCGAATCCTCGTACCCCAGCCAATTTCAAAAAGTCGTCCACTTTGTGGGTGCACCCGTTGGGGTATCGCCAAGCGGTAAGGCTCTGGTTTCTGATACCAGCATTCCGAGGTTCGAATCCTCGTACCCCAGCCATATTAAAAAAGCTCGCTTCGGCGAGCTTTTTGCTTTTCTAACGTCGGGTGATGGCAAGACTTACCAAGCCTACATGACTTGTAGGCCTGATAAGCGTAGCGCCATCAGGCACCACTCGAGCTACAACCCTAACGCATACTTCAGTGCCTGACGTTTCAGTACGCCAGCGCGCTCTGCGGCCATGAGCCCGAGATTACGCATGATGCGCAGCGGCTGCAGGTTATTGCTGAATCCGGCGTAGAACAGATCCATACCGCTTTGCATGATGAAATTGTCAGTCATACGGCGATTCTGATAACGCTTGAGCACCGGCTGACTGGCCCAGGATTCACCGTAGCTACGCGCATTCACCAGCACATCAATCAACGCATCGACATCACGAAAACCCAGATTAACGCCCTGCCCCGCCAGTGGGTGAATGGTATGCGCGGCATCACCTACCAACGCCAGCCCCGGTTGCACATACTGCAGCGCATGACGACGCGTAAGTGGGAATGCCCCCGCCGCCACAGGCGTAACGTTACCGAGTCGTGAAGGGAAATGTTTAGCGATCTCCGCCTGCAGTTGCGGCATATTCAGCGCTTGCAATTGGCGGATGCGAGCTGGTGAGTCGTACCACACCAGCGAGGCCCAGTTATCGAACAACGGTAAAAACGCGCGCGGACCGTCAGGGGTAAATTGCTGCCAGGTACTGTCTCCCGGCGAATGCTCGCATTGCACGGTAATCAACATACAGGACTGCGCATACTGCCAGGCATGAATGCCAATCCCGGCCATTTTCCGCACCTGAGAATTGGCACCATCCGCGCCGATGACCAGCTTCGCGCTGATTTTTTCACCATCTGCCAGTTCAAGTTCATGCCGATCGTGATGTTGATGCAAAGAGAGAAGCGACGCCGGCACGCGCAGCGTAACTTTAGGGTGAACTTCCAGCGCCTGCCAGAGCGCCTGTTGCAGGACCGTGTTCTCCACCATATAGCCCAACAAAGGCAGCTTAAGCTCGGCGGCATCAAACATCACATGGGCATTTTCCCATTCCCATGTTTCCAGACGACGGTAAGGATGGCTACGCATTCCCTGAACCGTATCCCAGACGCCCAGCCCTTTCAGCAACGACACGGAGGCGGAGCTAATGGCCGAAATTCTGACATCAGGCTGTCCATCAGCCACAAACGGCGCGGGAACGGCATGTTCAATCACCGTTACCGTAAATCCATGCTGCGCCAGTCCTAGCGCCAGCGCGCCGCCGACCATCCCCCCGCCGACAATGGCAATTTCCGTTGGTTGATTTGTCATGGTCAATTTTCCAGTTACATGTATTGTGTAAGTTTACAGGATTTTTTACCCCTTGAGGCTGACATCCGTCATACTGGTCACAACCGCGCCAAAGCAGTACACTATGCGCCCTGCATTTCAGCCACAATTTCGCAAGAGCAAGTCGATGACCAAAAAACTCCATATTAAAACCTGGGGCTGTCAGATGAACGAATACGATTCATCGAAGATGGCCGATCTGCTGGATGCCACTCATGGGTATCAACTGACTGACGTGGCGGAAGAAGCGGATGTGCTGCTGCTGAATACCTGCTCAATCCGTGAGAAGGCTCAGGAAAAAGTGTTCCATCAACTGGGCCGCTGGAAACTGTTAAAAGAGAAAAATCCCAAGCTCATCATTGGGGTCGGTGGCTGTGTTGCGTCTCAGGAAGGCGATCATATTCGCCAGCGCGCGCATTACGTCGATATTATTTTTGGGCCGCAAACGCTGCATCGCCTGCCGGAAATGATCAACAAAGTGCGTGGAAGCACGACCCGTAGCCCGGTGGTTGATATCAGTTTCCCGGAGATCGAAAAGTTCGACCGCCTGCCGGAACCGCGTGCTGAAGGTCCAAGCGCGTTTGTGTCCATCATGGAAGGTTGTAATAAATATTGTACTTACTGCGTGGTTCCCTACACCCGCGGTGAGGAAGTCAGCCGTCCGGCGGATGATATTCTGTTTGAAATCGCCCAGTTGGCAGCCCAAGGCGTGCGTGAAGTGAACCTGCTGGGGCAAAACGTGAACGCCTGGCGTGGTGAAAACTACGACGGCACGATCGGATCCTTTGCCGATCTGCTGCGTCTGGTAGCAGCGATCGACGGCATTGATCGTATCCGCTTCACCACCAGCCATCCGATCGAATTCACCGATGATATCGTTGAAGTTTATCGCGATACGCCAGAGCTGGTGAGCTTCCTGCACCTGCCGGTACAGAGCGGCTCAGACCGCGTACTGAACCTGATGGGACGTACCCACACGGCGCTGGAATACAAAGCGATTATCCGCAAACTGCGCGCTGCGCGTCCGGATATCCAGATTAGCTCCGACTTCATCGTTGGCTTCCCAGGTGAAACCACGCAGGATTTCGAGCAGACCATGAAGCTGATCGCTGACGTCAATTTTGACATGAGCTACAGCTTTATCTTCTCTGCGCGTCCTGGCACCCCTGCCGCCGATATGGTTGATGACGTACCAGAAGAAGAGAAGAAACAGCGTCTGTACATTCTACAGGAGCGTATCAACCAGCAAGCTATGGCCTGGAGCCGTCGTATGGTTGGTACGATCCAGCGCATCCTGGTTGAAGGCACATCGCGTAAGAGCATTATGGAACTGTCAGGGCGTACCGAAAATAACCGCGTGGTGAACTTTGAAGGTACCCCGGATATGGTCGGTAAGTTTGTGGATGTTGAAATTACCGATGTCTGGACGAACTCCCTGCGCGGCAAAGTGGTGCGTACCGAAGACGAAATGGGCCTGCGCATCGCAGAATCCCCTGAATCGGTCATTGCGCGTACCCGCAAAGAAAACGATCTGGGTGTTGGTATTTATCAGCCTTAATCCTGCTGAAAGACGTAAAAAAGGCCCGATACCGCTACACTTATCGGGCCTACACTTCTGGGCTCGCTGTCCCGACGGGCCTTGTAATCAGCCCTGGCATCCCCATATTTATTGCAATGCTTGCGCCTTTCCCCCATGGCGTGAATAATTTCCTTAGATGCCGGTAAATGTTCAGCGTCCGGCGAGACATGCATAAGAGGAACAGTTTGAACATAGACACTCGCGAAATCACCCTTGAACCCGCAGACAACGCCCGCCTGTTGAGCCTTTGCGGCCCATTTGATGACAACATCAAACAGCTGGAACGTCGCCTCGGCATCGAAATTAACCGCCGTGATAACCACTTTAAACTGACCGGCCGCCCAATTTGCGTCACCGCTGCGGCAGATATTTTACGTAGTCTGTACGTCGATACCGCCCCAATGCGCGGTCAGACGCAGGACATCGAGCCTGAACAAATTCATCTGGCGATCAAAGAAGCGCGTGTGCTTGAGCAAAGCGCAGACAGCGTGCCTGAATTTGGCAAAGCGGTGAACATCAAGACCAAGCGCGGAGTAATTAAGCCGCGTACGCCGAACCAGGCACAGTACATTGCAAATATCCTCGACCACGACATCACCTTTGGCGTTGGCCCTGCGGGTACGGGTAAAACGTATCTCGCCGTTGCCGCTGCGGTTGATGCGCTTGAGCGTCAGGAGATCCGTCGTATTCTGCTGACCCGTCCGGCAGTGGAAGCGGGCGAAAAACTGGGATTCCTGCCGGGTGATCTCAGCCAGAAAGTCGATCCCTATTTACGACCGCTGTATGACGCGCTGTTCGAAATGCTCGGTTTTGAGAAGGTTGAAAAGCTGATTGAACGTAACGTCATTGAAGTTGCGCCGCTGGCCTATATGCGTGGCCGTACGTTAAACGATGCGTTCATCATTCTTGATGAGAGCCAGAACACCACCATCGAACAGATGAAAATGTTCCTGACCCGTATCGGCTTTAACTCCAAAGCGGTCATCACCGGCGATATCACCCAGATTGACCTGCCGCGTAGTACCAAGTCCGGTCTGCGTCATGCCATTGAAGTACTGGCTGACGTCGACGAGATTAGTTTTAATTTCTTCCATAGCGAAGACGTGGTTCGCCATCCGGTGGTGGCTCGTATCGTCACGGCGTATGAAGCCTGGGAAGAAGCAGAACAGAAACGTAAAGCCGAGCAGGCTGCAGAACGCAAGCGCGAAGCTCAGGAGCAGGAACAAAAATGAGTCAGGTTATTCTCGATTTACAGCTGGCATGTGAAGACGAATCCGGTTTACCCACAGAAAGCCAGTTTCAGGGGTGGCTGGATGCGGTGATCCCGCAGTTTCAGGAAGAGTCTGAAGTAACCATTCGTCTGGTCGATGACGCGGAAAGCCATGAGCTCAACCTGACCTATCGCGGGAAAGATAAATCCACCAACGTGCTCTCTTTCCCGTTTGAAGCCCCGCCGGGCATTGAGATGCCGCTGCTGGGTGATTTGATCATCTGCCGTCAGGTCGTCGAGAAAGAAGCGCAGGAACAAGGTAAGCCGCTTGAGGCCCACTGGGCGCACATGGTGGTGCACGGAAGCTTGCATTTACTCGGCTACGACCATATCGAAGACGATGAAGCGGAAGAAATGGAATCCCTCGAAACAGAGATTATGCTTGCTCTGGGCTATGAGGATCCGTACATTGCCGAGAAGATTGCAGAATAGTAGCTTGCCGGATGGCGGCGCTTGCGCCTTATCCGGCCTACATTCATGCCTTTCATAGGCCTGATAAGCGTAGCGCCATCAGGCAAAACATGCCGTCAACAGCTGAGTATACGCATGACGCGCTTTGTATTAACTAACATGAGAACCCATACGACGCCATGAGCGACGACAATTCACACAGTAGTGACACCTTAAACAGCAAAAAGGGATTTTTTTCCCTGTTACTGAGCCAACTTTTCCACGGTGAACCGAAAAACCGCGACGAACTGTTGGAGCTGATCCGTGATTCCGGGCAAAACGACCTTATCGATGAAGATACGCGCGATATGCTCGAAGGGGTAATGGATATTGCGGACCAACGCGTGCGCGACATCATGATCCCTCGCTCCCAGATGATTACCCTGAAACGCAACCAGACCCTGGACGAATGTCTCGATGTCATTATCGAGTCTGCTCACTCGCGTTTCCCGGTGATTAGCGAAGACAAGGATCACATTGAAGGGATTCTGATGGCCAAAGATTTGCTGCCGTTTATGCGCAGCGATGCCGAAGCCTTCAGCATGGAGAAAGTGTTACGCCAGGCGGTTGTCGTACCTGAAAGCAAGCGGGTTGACCGCATGCTGAAAGAGTTCCGCTCCCAGCGTTATCATATGGCTATCGTCATCGACGAGTTTGGCGGTGTCTCAGGTCTGGTGACCATTGAGGACATCCTTGAACTGATTGTCGGTGAAATTGAAGATGAGTACGACGAAGAAGACGATATTGATTTCCGTCAGCTCAGTCGCCACACCTGGACTATTCGCGCGCTGGCGCCGATTGAAGACTTCAACGAAGCTTTCGGGACCCACTTTAGCGACGAAGAAGTCGATACCATTGGCGGGCTGGTCATGCAGGCCTTTGGTCATCTGCCCGCGCGTGGGGAAACTATCGACATTGATGGTTACCAGTTTAAAGTGGCAATGGCCGACAGCCGCCGTATTATTCAGGTTCATGTCAGAATTCCGGACGACTCACCCCAGCCAAAACTGGACGAATAAACCCGAAACTGGATCTAAGACTACATGGCATTTGCCCCATTAATTGAACGCCAGCGCATTCGCCTGCTGCTGGCGTTATTATTCGGTGCCTGCGGGACACTGGCTTTCTCACCGTATGACATCTGGCCCGCTGCGATTGTTTCGCTGATGGGCCTGCAGGCTCTCACCTTCAACCGCCGTCCGCTCCAGTCTGCCGCTATCGGCTACTTCTGGGGGCTGGGACTGTTTGGCTCAGGCATCAACTGGGTTTACGTCAGTATCGCGCAGTTTGGCGGTATGCCCGGCCCGGTTAACATTTTCCTCGTGGTTCTGCTTGCCGCATACCTTTCCCTCTACACCGGTCTGTTTGCCGGCGTGTTGGCGCGCTTGTGGCCGAAAACCACCTGGCTACGGGTGTCAATTGCCGCGCCGGTAGTCTGGCAAATCACGGAATTCCTGCGCGGTTGGGTACTGACCGGCTTCCCGTGGTTGCAGTTCGGTTATAGCCAGATCGACGGTCCGTTAAAGGGGCTGGCGCCGGTAATGGGCGTTGAGGCGATTAACTTCCTGCTGATGATGGTTAGCGGCCTGTTGGCGCTGGCGCTGGTGAGACGTAACTGGAAGCCGCTGGTTGTCGCACTCGTGCTCTTTGCTCTGCCTTTTCCACTGCGCTATATCCAGTGGTACACGCTTGAGCCGGAAAAAACCACCCAGGTCTCGATGGTGCAGGGCGACATTCCGCAGTCGCTTAAATGGGATGAAGGTCAGTTACTCAACACCCTGAAGATTTATCTCGACGCCACCCAACCCGAGATGGGCAAATCACAGCTAATCATCTGGCCAGAATCTGCTATTCCGGATCTGGAAATTAACCAACAGCGTTTTCTGAGCATGATGGATGACCTGCTGAAATCGAAAAACAGCACACTAATTACCGGTATCGTGGACGCGCGTCTGAACAAGCAGAATCGTTACGACACCTACAACACCATCATCACACTGGGTAAAGACAGTCCATACAGCTACGACTCCAGCAACCGCTACAACAAAAACCATCTGGTACCGTTTGGCGAGTTTGTCCCGCTGGAATCAATCCTGCGACCGTTAGCGCCGTTCTTTGACCTGCCAATGTCTTCGTTCAGCCGTGGCCCGTACGTACAGCCACAGTTGCATGCACACGGCTTTAAGCTGACCGCTGCCATTTGCTACGAAATCATTCTTGGCGAACAGGTTCGGGATAACTTCCGTCCGGATACGGACTACCTGCTGACTATCTCCAACGATGCCTGGTTTGGTAAGTCCATTGGCCCGTGGCAGCACTTCCAGATGGCGCGGATGCGTTCCCTTGAGCTGGCGCGCCCCCTGCTGCGTAGCACCAACAATGGTATTACGGCGGTGATTGGTCCTCAGGGTGAGATTCAGGCGATGATCCCGCAGTTTACCCGTCAGGTTCTGACCACCAGCGTGACGCCAACCACGGGCCTGACCCCTTATGCCCGTACCGGTAACTGGCCGCTCTGGCTGCTGACTGCACTGTTTGGCTTTGGTGCGGTGGTCATGAGCCTGCGTCAACGTCGTAAGTAACCTTCCTTCCCCGGCCGGATAACGCCTCGCTTATCCGGCCCACAAACATTTCCCACATCCCATTCTGGCACGTCTATTGCTTTGTTCTACAAGGCAAACGCTGTTTTGGCTGAATGTGCAACCTGGTCGCACCAAAGTTGAGCGCCGGTAGCACCTGAAAAGTGCAACAAGATATTTTTGCCCCCAAATGGTGCGGCGCACTTCGCAAAAATAAACAATAACACAGCAAATTCTTTACATTCATCCAAACTAAATGTTAACAAACACATACAAGACTGCACGTTTTAGTAGCAAACAATAACAACATCACAATGGGTATCAATGCGTCCCTGGCGCAGACGATAAAGGAGTTGGATATGCAATTACGTAAGCTCGCCACTGCCATGCTGGTCATGGGAATGTCCGCCGGTCTGGCGCACGCAGAAGACGCAGCACCCGCGGCAGGCAGCACGCTGGATAAGATCGCCAAAAATGGCGTGATCGTTGTCGGTCACCGTGAATCATCGGTACCGTTTTCTTACTACGATAATCAGCAAAAAGTGGTCGGTTATTCACAGGATTACTCCAACGCGATCGTTGAAGCGGTGAAGAAAAAGCTGAACAAGCCCGATCTGCAGGTAAAACTGATCCCGATTACTTCACAAAACCGTATCCCGCTGCTGCAAAACGGCACCTTCGACTTTGAATGTGGATCCACCACCAACAACGTCGAGCGCCAGAAACAAGCAGCCTTCTCTGACACCATTTTCGTTGTCGGTACCCGTCTGCTGGCGAAAAAAGGCGGCGACGTCAAAGATTTCGCTGACCTGAAAGGCAAAGCCGTGGTCGTGACTTCAGGTACCACATCAGAAGTGCTGCTGCACAAGCTGAACGAAGAACAAAAAATGGATATGCGCATCATCAGCGCGAAAGACCATGGTGACTCTTTCCGTACTCTGGAAAGCGGTCGTGCTGTTGCCTTTATGATGGATGACGCCCTGCTGGCTGGCGAACGCGCGAAAGCGAAGAAACCAGACAACTGGGAGATCGTTGGCAAGCCACAATCTCAGGAAGCCTACGGCTGCATGCTGCGTAAAGATGACCCTGAGTTCAAAAAGCTGATGGACGACACTATCGCCAAGGCGCAGACCTCAGGCGAAGCTGAGAAATGGTTTGATAAGTGGTTTAAAAATCCAATTCCACCGAAGAACCTGAACATGAATTTCGAACTGTCAGACGAGATGAAAGCCCTGTTCAAAGAACCGAATGATAAAGCGCTTAACTAACTAAAATAAATGGGAGGCTTCCCCTCCCTCTCGATTGTTACTCGGCACGGACAGACTATAAGCCTGATGGTCGTTCCCCATCAGGCCTGAAAACCGCAAAACGCCGAATAACAATCTTCGAGGGTAGCGCTGCTACCCTTTTTTTTCTGGAGTAGATTTATGTCTATAGACTGGAACTGGGGTATTTTTTTACAACAGGCCCCGTTCGGCAACACCACCTATCTCGGCTGGCTCTGGAGTGGTTTCCAGGTCACGGTCGCGTTATCTATCACTGCCTGGATTATCGCTTTCCTCATAGGCTCTTTATTCGGCATCTTACGTACCGTCCCAAATCGTTTCCTTTCCGGGATCGGCACGCTATACGTTGAGCTGTTTCGTAACGTTCCGCTCATCGTTCAGTTCTTTACCTGGTATCTGGTCATTCCTGAACTGCTGCCGGAAAACATTGGCATGTGGTTCAAGTCGGAACTGGATCCCAACATTCAGTTCTTCCTCTCATCCATGCTTTGTCTGGGGCTGTTTACCGCCGCGCGCGTCTGTGAGCAGGTTCGCGCCGCGATTCAGTCCCTGCCTCGCGGGCAAAAAAACGCCGCGCTGGCGATGGGGCTGACTTTGCCGCAGGCCTACCGCTATGTGCTGCTGCCAAACGCATACCGCGTGATTGTTCCGCCAATGACCTCAGAGATGATGAACCTGGTGAAGAACTCCGCGATCGCCTCCACCATCGGCCTGGTCGATATGGCGGCGCAGGCGGGAAAACTACTGGATTACTCCGCCCACGCATGGGAATCGTTTACCGCCATCACGCTGGCCTACGTCCTGATTAACGCCGTCATCATGCTGGTGATGAATCTCGTCGAACGCAAAATCCGCCTGCCTGGCAATTTGGGAGGCAAATAATGTACGAATTTGACTGGAGTTCTATCGTCCCTTCCCTGCCGTATCTGCTGGACGGGCTGATCATCACCCTGAAAATCACCGTTACGGCAGTCGTCATTGGTATTGTCTGGGGAACCATCCTTGCAGTAATGCGTCTGTCCAGCTTCGCGCCGATTGCCTGGTTTGCGAAAGGCTACGTCAACGTATTTCGTTCTATTCCGCTGGTCATGGTGCTGCTGTGGTTCTACCTGATTGTGCCCGGCTTTTTGCAAAACGTACTGGGTCTGTCGCCTAAAACCGATATTCGCCTGATCTCAGCGATGGTCGCGTTTTCGATGTTTGAAGCTGCGTACTATTCCGAGATTATCCGTGCCGGTATCCAGAGTATTTCTCGTGGGCAATCCAGCGCCGCGCTGGCGCTGGGGATGACACACTGGCAGTCGATGAAGCTGATCATTCTGCCACAGGCCTTCCGCGCGATGGTACCACTGCTGCTGACCCAGGGCATCGTACTATTCCAGGATACCTCGCTGGTCTATGTATTGAGTCTGGCAGACTTCTTCCGTACCGCCTCCACCATTGGCGAGCGTGACGGCACACAGGTTGAAATGATCCTGTTTGCTGGCGCCGTTTATTTTGTATTCAGTCTGAGCGCATCGTTGTTGGTCAGCTATTTGAAGAAAAGGACAGTTTAATGATTACCCTGAAAAATGTTTCTAAATGGTATGGTCACTTTCAGGTGCTGACCGACTGCTCCACGGAAGTGAAAAAAGGTGAAGTGGTGGTGGTTTGCGGCCCGTCAGGTTCAGGTAAATCAACGCTTATCAAAACGGTGAACGGGCTGGAGCCGGTGCAACAGGGCGTCATCACCGTTGATGGTACCGTGGTGAATGATAAAAAAACCGATCTGGCCAAACTGCGCTCTCGTGTTGGTATGGTGTTCCAGCACTTTGAACTGTTCCCGCATCTGTCGATCATTGAGAACCTTACTTTGGCGCAGGTAAAAGTGCTTAAGCGCGATAAAAAGCCGGCCCGCGACAAAGCGCAAAAGTTACTGGAACGCGTTGGTCTGTCAGCACATGCCGAGAAGTTCCCGGCCCAACTCTCCGGGGGCCAGCAACAGCGTGTCGCTATCGCCCGGGCACTATGTATGGATCCTATCGCCATGCTGTTTGACGAACCGACATCGGCGCTTGATCCTGAAATGATCAACGAAGTACTGGACGTTATGGTTGAACTGGCCAATGAAGGGATGACCATGATGGTGGTAACCCACGAAATGGGCTTTGCGCGTAAAGTGGCGAACCGGGTGATCTTCATGGATGAAGGAAAAATTGTTGAAGACTCACCGAAAGAAGAGTTCTTCGCTAATCCGAAATCGGACCGCGCCAAAGACTTCCTCGCGAAAATCCTGCACTAATCTTGCTGGCGCGCATCTCCATGTGCGCGCCACCTCACGCTTTATTCCTTCGCCTCTCGAAACACATACAGCCCAGCGTTAACCTTGTCACAAAGTCCCACTTACAAGGAGCAACAATGGCACTTCCGATCCTGTTTGATTGCGATCCAGGTCATGACGACGCTATCGCAATTGTTCTCGCCCTCGCCTCACCTGAACTGGATGTGAAAGCGATAACCTCGTCAGCCGGGAATCAGACTCCCGACAAAACGCTGCGTAACGTATTGCGCATGCTGACGTTGCTCAAGCGTACGGATATTCCCGTCGCCGGTGGCGCTATGAAACCACTGATGCGCGATCTGATTATCGCCGATAACGTCCATGGCGAGAGTGGGCTGGATGGTCCGGCGCTGCCGGAACCCACTTTTGCGCCACAAGACTGTACCGCTGTGGAACTGATGGCGAAAACCCTGCGTGAAAGCCCGGAACCGATGACGATTGTCTCCACCGGGCCGCAAACTAACGTGGCATTGCTACTGAATAGCCATCCTGGACTGCACGCCAAAATCGACCGTATCGTGATTATGGGTGGTGCAATGGGCCTCGGAAACTGGACACCCGCCGCCGAGTTCAACATCTTTGTGGATCCCGAAGCCGCGGAGATCGTATTCCAGTCGGGTATTCCGGTGGTGATGGCCGGGCTGGACGTCACGCATAAAGCACAAATACATCGTGAAGATACCGAGCAGTTCCGCGCTATCGGCAATCCTGTTTCGACGATCGTTGCTGAACTACTCGATTTCTTCTTTGAATATCACAAAGATGAAAAATGGGGATTCATCGGTGCACCGCTACATGACCCATGCACCATTGCCTGGCTGCTGAAACCTGAACTGTTTACCACCGTTGAACGCTGGGTTGGCGTGGAAACTCAGGGTAAATATACCCAGGGAATGACCGTGGTGGACTACTACTTCCTGAGCGGCAATAAGCCAAACGCCACCGTGATGGTGGATGTTGATCGCCAGGGATTTGTCGATTTGCTGGCAGAACGGCTGAAGTTTTACGCCTAATACACGCCGGATGGCACTAACGCTTAGCCGGCCTACAAAATCGTGCAATTTGTAGGCCGGATAAGACGCTTTGCGTCGCCATCCGGCAATAAGCAATTACGGTTCAAACGGTCGGCGCTGAAACTGATCGTGTCCGCATTTCGGACACAGCGGCAGCACATCCGGGGTGTAAACCGCTAAATGGAAGTGGCACTTCTCGCAGACCAGATTACCTAATCCGACCACCTCGCCGCTGTGATAAACACCGTGATGACTGAGATCCTGGAACACTTCGCGCCATTCGAGCTGCGTTTTATCGGTAATATCGGCCAGCTCCTGCCAGATACTCTCCTTGATAACCCGCATAAAGACGCTGTCTGTCTCCTCATCGAGACTTTCTTCATAGCTCAGAGCAAACTCTTCCAGGTCACGTCTGACGGCCCGAGTGAGCTCTTCCACCTCGGTTCGCGTTAACTCCCCGGTCTGCATAACTCGTTGACGCGCCTGCTCCACCAACGCATCGATATCGCGTTCGCCATTACGCAGACGTTCGCTCAGTGAAGCTACCAGTTCACGGTAATATTGAGCAACCTTGTTCATCGCTTCGCCTCCTGGGTCGTTAACTGTCTATAATAATAGACGTTATTTACGCTACGCTTTGCAAGACTGTCCACAGAGTGTGTAAATTCGTGCAAGAATTATCCTTGCGGGAATTCAACGCTGAATGCGCGAAAGGCTGTTTTGGCGCGGGCGTTTGGGCTATGCTATGCGGATCTGAAACACCACATCTAGAGCTACGTTTGTAGCTGTATTGAAAACAGGACCACTGGCTGCCATGCAAGAGCAATACCGCCCGGAAGAGATAGAATCCAAAGTACAGCTTCACTGGGATGAGAAGCGCACATTTGAAGTTACCGAAGACGAGAGCAAAGAGAAGTATTACTGCCTGTCTATGCTTCCCTATCCTTCTGGTCGACTACACATGGGCCACGTACGTAACTACACCATCGGTGACGTGATCGCCCGCTACCAGCGCATGCTGGGCAAAAACGTACTGCAGCCAATTGGCTGGGATGCGTTCGGTCTGCCTGCAGAAGGTGCTGCGGTTAAAAACAACACCGCACCAGCACCGTGGACGTACGACAACATCGCATACATGAAAAACCAGCTCAAAATGCTGGGTTTCGGTTACGACTGGAGCCGTGAGCTGGCGACCTGCACCCCGGAATATTACCGTTGGGAACAGAAATTCTTCACCGAGCTGTACAAAAAAGGCCTGGTGTACAAGAAAACGTCTGCGGTCAACTGGTGCCCGAATGACCAGACCGTACTGGCGAACGAACAGGTTATCGACGGATGCTGCTGGCGTTGTGATACCAAAGTCGAGCGTAAAGAGATCCCGCAGTGGTTCATCAAAATCACCGCTTACGCTGACGAACTGCTGCGTGACCTGGATAACCTGGATCACTGGCCTGACACCGTGAAAACGATGCAGCGCAACTGGATTGGCCGTTCTGAAGGCGTAGAAATCACCTTCGATGTGAACGATTACGACAACACGCTGACCGTTTACACAACCCGTCCGGACACCTTTATGGGTGCGACCTATCTGGCCGTTGCCGCAGGTCACCCGCTGGCGCAGAAAGCCGCTGCAAATAACCCGGAACTGGCCGCCTTCATTGACGAATGCCGCAACACCAAGGTTGCTGAAGCCGAAATGGCAACCATGGAGAAGAAAGGCGTCGACACGGGCTTTAAAGCCGTTCACCCGCTGACTGGCGAAGAGATCCCGGTTTGGGCAGCAAACTTCGTCCTGATGGAATACGGTACGGGCGCAGTCATGGCCGTTCCGGGGCACGATCAGCGCGATTACGAGTTTGCGACTAAATATGGCCTGACCATCAAGCCTGTAATTCTGACCGCTGAAGGCGCAGAGCCGGATCTGTCCGAACAAGCTCTGACCGAAAAAGGGGTGCTGTTTAACTCCGGTGAGTTTGACGGCCTCGACTTCGAAGCAGCCTTCAATGCCATTGCTGACAAGCTGGTGGCTCTTGGCGTGGGTGAGCGTAAAGTGAACTACCGTCTGCGTGACTGGGGTGTTTCCCGTCAGCGTTACTGGGGCGCGCCGATTCCGATGGTGACATTGGAAGACGGTACCGTACTGCCGACGCCAGAAGACCAGTTGCCGGTTATTCTGCCGGAAGACGTGGTTATGGATGGTATTACCAGCCCAATCAAAGCCGATCCGGAGTGGGCAAAAACCACCGTTAACGGCATGCCTGCACTGCGCGAAACCGACACTTTCGATACTTTTATGGAATCCTCCTGGTACTACGCGCGCTACACCTGCCCGCAGTACAACGAAGGGATGCTGGATCCAGAAGCTGCAAACTACTGGCTTCCGGTTGATATCTACATTGGTGGTATTGAACACGCCATCATGCACCTGCTCTACTTCCGCTTCTTCCACAAGCTGATGCGCGATGCGGGTATGGTCAACTCTGACGAACCGGCTAAACAGCTGCTGTGCCAGGGTATGGTGCTGGCCGATGCGTTCTATTACGTTGGTGCAAACGGTGAGCGTAACTGGGTTTCTCCGGTTGATGCCATCGTTGAGCGCGACGAGAAAGGTCGTATCGTCAAAGCTCAGGACGCAGAAGGCCATGAACTGGTGTATACCGGCATGAGCAAAATGTCCAAGTCGAAAAATAACGGTATCGACCCGCAGGTTATGGTTGAACGTTACGGCGCCGACACCGTACGTCTGTTCATGATGTTCGCTTCTCCGGCTGATATGACGCTGGAATGGCAAGAATCCGGCGTTGAAGGGGCGAACCGCTTCCTGAAACGTGTCTGGAAGCTGGTTTACGAACATACCTCCAAAGGTGATGTAGCTGAACTGAACGTTGATGTGTTGAGCGAAGACCAAAAAGCGCTGCGTCGCGACGTGCACAAAACCATTGCTAAAGTGACCGATGATATCGGCCGTCGTCAGACCTTTAACACCGCAATTGCGGCGATTATGGAGTTGATGAACAAGCTGGCGAAAGCACCGCAGGAAGACGAACAAGACAGAGCCCTGATGCAGGAAGCGTTACTGGCCGTCGTTCGCATGCTGAACCCGTTCACCCCACACGTTTGCTTCACGATGTGGCAGGCGCTGAAAGGTGAAGGCGATATCGACAACGCACCGTGGCCGGTAGCTGACGAAGCCGCAATGGTTGAAGACTCGACGTTGGTTGTTGTTCAGGTGAACGGTAAAGTCCGTGGCAAAATTACCGTTCCGGTAAATGCGACAGAAGAACAGGTTCGTGAACGTGCTGGCCAGGAGCATCTGGTGGCAAAATATCTTGATGGCGTTACCGTACGTAAAGTGATTTATGTACCGGGTAAACTCCTCAATCTGGTCGTTGGCTAAGCGCGGGAGGAAGCGTGCGACTTCTGACAACATTGTTGTTATCTCTGGCGGTGCTTGTCACCGCCGGGTGTGGCTGGCATCTGCGTAGTACTACTCAGGTTCCACCCTCAATGAAAACCATGATCCTGAACTCTGGCGATCCGAACGGCCCGTTAAGCCGTGCGGTCCGTAACCAGCTGCGTCTGAACGGTGTGACGCTGCTTGAAGACGGTACAATGCGTAAAGATGTGACGTCTTTACGTCTTGGCGCGGTCAGCATTTCGCAGGATACGGCGTCGGTATTCCAGAACGGTCAAACGGCTGAATACCAGATGGTGATGTCCGTAAGCGCTACCGTGCTGATTCCAGGACATGATATTTACCCTATCAGCGCAAAAGTTTATCGTTCGTTCTTTGACAACCCACAGGCTGCACTGGCGAAGGATAACGAGCAGGAGATGATCGTAAAAGAGATGTATGACAAAGCGGCTGAACAGTTAATTCGTAAGCTGCCAAGCGTACATCTGGCTGATACTCTGTCATCCAATGCTGATGATGATGCTAAGCCAGCTGCGACAAAAGCCGCAGAGCCTGCGTCATCTCCGGCGCGTGTCTCCACCACGCTGGGTAACTGATGCTCAAGTTGTACCCTGAACAACTCCGCGCACAGCTCAATGAAGGGCTGCGCGCGGCGTATTTGCTCTTAGGTAACGATCCCCTCTTATTGCAGGAAAGCCAGGATGCCATCCGTCAGGCTGCTGCCACACAAGGGTTCGAAGAACACCACGCCTTCACTCTAGACAACAGCACCGACTGGGGAGAGATTTTTTCACTCTGCCAGGCGATGAGCCTGTTTGCCAACCGTCAAACCCTGCTCCTGCAACTGCCTGAAAATGGCCCCAATGCCGCCATTAACGAACAGCTCGCTTCACTCGTCACACTGCTACATAACGACCTGCTGCTGATTGTTCGTGGTAACAAGCTGACTAAAGCGCAGGAAAACGCCGCATGGTATACCGGACTTGCCAATAATGCGGTGCAGGTCAGCTGCCAGACGCCGGAGCAAGCACAGCTCCCGCGTTGGGTCGCCGCGAGGGCTAAACTCAATAACCTGCAACTGGATGACGCAGCCAATCAGCTGTTGTGCTATTGCTATGAAGGTAACCTGTTAGCACTGGCGCAAGCGCTGGAACGGTTAGCATTGCTTTGGCCTGATGGCAAACTAACGCTGCCTCGCGTAGAAAAAGCCGTTAACGATGCGGCGCACTTTACCCCGTTCCACTGGGTGGATGCGCTGCTGATGGGCAAAAGCAAACGCGCGCTGCACATTCTGCAACAGCTACGTCTGGAAGGCAGTGAGCCGGTTATTTTGCTGCGTACGATACAGCGTGAATTGCTGTTGCTGGTCAACCTAAAACGGCAGTCGGCGAATACCCCCTTGCGCACGTTGTTTGATAAACACCGGGTGTGGCAAAATCGCCGGGGCATGATGGGTGATGCGCTAAACCGGCTGAACCCGGCGCAGCTGCGTCAGGCGGTAACGCTGTTAACGCGTACAGAAATTACGCTTAAACAAGACTATGGTCAGTCAGTGTGGGCGGAACTTGAGGGACTGTCCCTTTTGCTCTGCCATAAATCACTGGCCGATGTTTTTATTGATGGTTGATATGAAATCATTGCAGGCTCTGTTCGGCGGCACCTTTGATCCGGTGCATTATGGTCATCTTAAACCGGTTGAAATTCTGGCGAATCTGATTGGTCTTTCCCGGGTCATCATCATGCCCAATAACGTGCCGCCGCATCGTGCGCAGCCTGAAGCGTCCGGTGAGCAACGTAAGCGCATGGTTGAACTGGCCATTGCTGATAAACCGCTGTTTTCCCTGGATGAACGCGAACTGAAACGCGACACGGCCTCCTACACCGCGCAAACGCTAAAAGAGTGGCGCGAGGAACAAGGCCCGAATGTGCCGTTAGCGTTTATCATTGGTCAGGATTCGCTGCTGACCTTCCCTTCCTGGCACGACTACCACACGATTCTGGATAATACCCATCTCATCGTATGCCGACGTCCAGGTTATCCTCTCGAAATGACGCAGGAAAAGCACCAGCAATGGCTGGAAGATCACCTGACTCATTCGCCGGATGACCTGCACAACCTGCCTTGCGGGAAAATCTACCTGGCCGAAACGCCGTGGTTCAACATCTCCGCCACGCTCATTCGCGAGCGACTGGAAAAAGGCGAGCCGTGCGACGACCTGATGCCAGGCGCAGTGCTTGACTATATTAATCAGCAGGGGTTGTACCGCTAAGCGTGTTGTTTAATGCCGCCAGCAGGCGGTCATTTTCTTCCTGACTGCGAACAGCAACTCGGTAATAACGCGCGTCCAACCCAGGGTAATTGGCACAACTGCGAATCAAGACATGCTGTTCCAGCAACATCCGTTGCAAATCAATATCCGCGCGATCGCAGCGTAATAAACGATAATTTGCCTGGCCGGGATACACCGTCAGGCCGGGCAGGTTTTGTAGCTGCTGCTCAAACCGCGCTCCCTCTTGTTCCAGCCATTTCCACGTCGCCTGCTGATAAGCGCTGTCGCGTAAAATAATCTCGCCAGCCAGAGCAGCAAACGCATTAATTGACCACGGCATTTGTCGGCTGCGCATTTGTACAACGGCCTGCTCGTTACTGTTGACCAGATACCCCAGACGCAGCCCCGGTATCGCATAGAACTTGGTGAGCGAGCGCAGCACCCAAATATGCGGGTTATCCCGAAGTAGCGGAATAAACCCCGGCTCCCCGGCAATAAAATCGATAAACGCTTCATCAAGGATCAGATTGATCCCAAGCCGCTCACAACGTAAGGCAATCTCACGTAGCAGGCGGTTATCCGGTAGTAACCCGGTGGGGTTGTTGGGCGTGCAGAGAAACAGGCAGTCCAGCTCTGGAGTTAACGCATCGAGGATCGCATCGGTAAGCTGCCAGCCATCGTCTTCGCGCAGCGCAAACTCATGGATCGTACAGTCTCCCCATTGCAGCGCCCGACGATATTCAGCAAACCCAGGCGTCACGATCATCGCGTGACGTGGCTTCAGGCTATCTACCAGGGTAAAAATAGACTCGGTCTCACCGTTTCCGGCCAGGATCCACGAGGCCGGAATCTGATGATGCTCCGCCAACGCTGCATGCAGTTGCGCGTAATCGACATCCGGGTAACGCTCCGCGCAGTCCATATTGTCGATAATTGAGCGTTTTAAACCTGCTGGCATACCCAGCGGATTAATATTCGCGCTAAAATCCAGCAATTGCTCAGGCGAGACGCCCAACAGTTCGGCGGCTTCTCGGGTATTACCACCATGCGCGCTCTTCAATAAAGACATCGTGCCGCTCCACGTAAAAAAAGGTATTTTAGTGAAAAATCTCTGCACAATCAGGGCAAACATCATGTTTTGTGCGAATAACCCCAAGAGGAAAAAATGAGACTCTGGTTGGTACGTCATGGCGAAACTGAAGCCAACGTCGCGGGTTTATATAGCGGCCACGCTCCCACACCACTAACAGAACGGGGAATAGCTCAGGCGCAAACGCTGAGTACGCTGTTACGCGATGTGCCTGTCGACAACGTTCTGTGCAGCGAGCTGGAGCGCGCCCGCCATACAACGCAGTTGATCTTAGGCGATCGCGAGATTCCTGTGCGTAACATGCCTGAGCTCAATGAGATGTTTTTTGGCGACTGGGAAATGCGCCACCATCGCGATCTGGCGCGCGAAGACGCCGAAAACTACGCCGTGTGGTGTAACGACTGGCAGAACGCGACGCCCACTAATGGCGAAGGTTTTCAGGCATTTTCCCTGCGCGTGGAACGCTTCATTGCTCAACTCGATGATTACAAAATGTGCCAAAACCTGCTGGTGGTGAGCCATCAGGGTGTATTGAGCGTGTTGATCGCCCGTTTGTTGTCCATGCCGGCAGCAGCAATGTGGCATTTTCGCGTCGAACAAGGTTGCTGGAGCGCGATTGATTTTTGCGACGATTTTGCGGTTCTGAAAGTACTTAACAGCCGGGCTGTATGGCACGACGGAGAGTGAAAGCACTGTTTTTTCTGCCGAAGGGCTTCTCTCCCATTGACACCCCATGACAGGCTGTTATTCTCCGCAACCTGACTTTTCCCGCCCTTCAGAGCTTTGCAGAAATTGTTTTACAAAAATGGCGATGCATTCTGCGGCGTGGGGTGGGATGATAGCGCACTTCACAAGCGCTTTCGGAGACATTTGTCCCGATATCGCCTCTGGTTCAGGTATACTAACAGACGTTTTTAACTCTTTTCACCCAGGGGGAACACTTGCAGGGTAAAGCACTTCAGGATTTTGTAATCGACAAAATTGATGACCTGAAAGGTCAAGACATCATCGCCTTAGACGTTCAGGGCAAATCCAGCATCACTGATTGCATGATTATCTGTACTGGCACGTCCAGCCGTCATGTAATGTCTATCGCAGACCACGTTGTTCAGGAGTCCCGCACTGCTGGTCTGCTGCCGCTCGGCGTAGAAGGCGAGAACGTCGCAGACTGGATCGTCGTTGACCTCGGTGATGTGATTGTCCACGTGATGCAGGAAGAAAGCCGTCGCCTGTATGAACTGGAAAAACTCTGGAGTTAATGCGTGAAGCTGCAACTTGTCGCTGTGGGTACGAAAATGCCTGACTGGGTGCAAACCGGTTTTACGGAGTATCTCCGTCGGTTTCCGAAAGATATGCCCTTTGAGCTGATCGAAATCCCGGCAGGAAAACGCGGCAAGAACGCGGATATTAAACGCATTCTCGACAAAGAGGGTGAACAGATGCTGGCTGCCGCAGGCAAAAACCGCATCGTCACCCTTGATATCCCTGGCAAACCCTGGGACACGCCGCAGCTGGCGACCGAACTGGAACGCTGGAAACTGGACGGTCGTGACGTCAGTTTGTTGATTGGTGGGCCGGAAGGTCTTTCTCCTGCCTGTAAAGCAGCAGCGGAACAAAGCTGGTCACTCTCAGCGTTAACCCTTCCTCACCCTCTTGTTCGGGTTCTGGTTGCGGAGAGTCTGTACAGGGCGTGGAGCATTACCACCAACCATCCTTATCACCGTGAGTGATCATTGATTCTTGAGTAGATTAAGCAGCGGATGAAACTACAGAATTCTTTTCGCGACTATTCGGCTGAGTCTGCGCTGTTTGTGCGCCGGGCGCTGGTCGCTTTTTTGGGGATTTTGCTGCTCACCGGCGTGCTGATCGCCAACCTTTATAATCTGCAAATCGTTCGCTTTACTGATTATCAGACCCGCTCGAACGAAAACCGCATCAAACTGGTGCCTATCGCCCCCAGCCGCGGCATCATTTATGACCGTAACGGAATTCCGCTCGCCCTTAACCGCACCATTTATCAGATAGAAATGATGCCAGAAAAGGTCGACAACGTTCAGGATACCCTCGACGCTCTGCGTAACGTCGTAGACCTGACGGACGATGACATTGCCGCTTTTAAAAAAGAGCGCGCCCGTTCACACCGTTTCACATCCATTCCGGTAAAAACTAACCTGAGTGAAGTTCAGGTCGCACGCTTTGCCGTTAATCAATATCGCTTTCCTGGCGTCGAAGTTAAAGGTTATAAACGCCGCTACTACCCCTACGGCTCTGCGCTGACCCATGTCATTGGCTACGTATCAAAAATCAACGGTAAAGACGTAGACCGCCTGGACAAAGACGGCAAACTGGCTAACTACGCGGCGACGCACGACATCGGCAAGCTGGGTATTGAACGTTATTACGAAGATGTACTTCACGGCCAGACCGGTTATGAAGAGGTTGAGGTGAACAACCGCGGCCGCGTCATTCGCCAGCTGAAAGAAGTGGCGCCGCAGGCCGGGCACGATATCTATCTCACCCTCGATTTGAAACTCCAGCAGTACATTGAAACGCTGCTGGCAGGCAGTCGCGCCGCCGTGGTGGTTACCGACCCGCGTACCGGCGGCGTTCTCGCGCTGGTGTCCATGCCGAGCTACGACCCGAACCTGTTTGTCGATGGTATCTCCAGTAAAGATTACTCCGGGTTGCTCAATGACCCGAACACCCCATTGGTTAACCGCGCCACGCAGGGTGTTTACCCACCGGCTTCGACAGTTAAACCTTACGTCGCAGTTTCTGCATTAAGTGCAGGTGTCATCACCCGCAATACTGGTCTGTTCGATCCAGGTTGGTGGCAATTACCGGGCTCTGAAAAACGTTACCGTGACTGGAAAAAATGGGGGCACGGCCATCTGAACATCACCCGTTCTCTGGAAGAGTCGGCGGATACGTTTTTCTATCAAATCGCCTATGATATGGGGATAGACCGACTTTCAGAGTGGATGAGCAAGTTTGGCTACGGCCAATATACGGGCATCGATCTTGCCGAAGAGCGCGCGGGAAACATGCCAACTCGCGAGTGGAAGCAAAAACGGTTTAAAAAACCATGGTACCAGGGTGATACCATTCCGGTCGGCATCGGTCAGGGTTACTGGACGGCAACCCCTATCCAGATGAGTAAAGCGCTGATGATCCTTATCAACGACGGTTTGGTAAAAGTCCCGCATCTGCTGATGAGTACGGCAGAAAACGGCAAGCAAGTACCGTGGGTACAGCCACACGAACCCCCCGTTGGTGACATTCATTCCGGTTACTGGGAAATCGCAAAAGACGGTATGTACGGTGTAGCAAACCGTCCTAACGGTACTGCGCACAAGTATTTCGCTGGCGCACCTTACAAAATTGCGGCGAAATCCGGTACTGCCCAGGTCTTTGGCCTGAAAGCCAATGAAACCTATAACGCGCACAAGATCGCCGAGCGCTTACGTGACCACAAGCTGATGACGGCCTTCGCACCCTATGATAAGCCCCAGGTTGCTGTCGCCATAATCCTTGAAAACGGTGGCGCGGGCCCGGCTGTGGGTACCATTATGCGCCAGATCCTTGACCACATTATGTTGGGCGACAACAACACCAATCTGCCTGCAGAAAACCCCGCGGTTGCAGCAGCGGAGGACCAATAATCGTGACGGATAATCCGAACAAAAAAACATTCTGGGACAAAATCCACATCGATCCCACGATGTTGCTTATTTTGCTGGCGCTGCTGGTTTACAGCTCGCTGGTCATCTGGAGTGCCAGCGGCCAGGATATCGGCATGATGGAGCGCAAGGTCGGCCAGATCGCAATGGGCCTGGTCATCATGGTGGTGATGGCGCAAATCCCGCCCCGGGTTTATGAAGGCTGGGCACCCTATCTCTATATATTCTGCATCATCCTGTTGGTGGCGGTAGATGCCTTCGGCGCGATATCCAAAGGGGCGCAGCGCTGGCTGGATTTGGGTATTGTGCGTTTTCAGCCTTCCGAAATTGCCAAGATTGCCGTGCCGCTGATGGTCGCACGCTTCATCAACCGTGATGTTTGCCCGCCATCGCTAAAAAATACCGCCATTGCACTGGTGCTGATATTTATGCCCACCCTGCTGGTGGCCGCTCAGCCTGACCTCGGTACCTCAATACTGGTCGCCCTTTCCGGTCTGTTTGTTCTGTTCCTTTCTGGTTTAAGCTGGCGTTTAATCGGTGTTGCGGTGGTTCTGGTTGCGGCGTTTATCCCGATACTGTGGTTCTTCCTGATGCATGATTACCAGCGTCAGCGCGTCATGATGTTGCTCGATCCAGAAACCGATCCACTGGGTGCGGGATATCATATTATTCAGTCTAAAATTGCTATTGGCTCCGGCGGTCTACGCGGCAAGGGCTGGCTGCACGGTACGCAGTCGCAGCTTGAATTTTTACCCGAACGTCACACGGACTTTATCTTCGCGGTATTAGCAGAAGAGCTGGGTCTGGTAGGGATCTTAATTCTGCTTGCGCTGTACATTTTGCTGATTATGCGCGGATTATGGATCGCTGCCCACGCGCAAACCACCTTTGGTCGCGTCATGGCAGGTGGTTTAATGTTGATATTATTCGTTTATGTCTTCGTAAATATTGGTATGGTGAGCGGTATTCTGCCCGTGGTTGGCGTTCCTCTCCCACTGGTCAGTTACGGAGGCTCGGCACTTATCGTGCTGATGGCCGGGTTCGGGATTGTTATGTCGATCCACACCCATAGAAAAATGTTGTCGAAAAGCGTGTAAGGGGTACGCAATGCGTAAGCAGTGGCTTGGTATCTGCATCGCAGCAGGAATGCTCGCGGCGTGTTCGAGTGATGATGGTCAGCAACAGGGTGCTGTCGCGCCGCAGCCTGCGGTGTGTAATGGTCCGATTGTTGAAATCAGCGGGGCCGATCCGCGCTTTGAACCCCTGAACCCAACGGCGAATCAGGACTATCAGCGTGATGGTAAGAGCTACAAAATCGTCCAGGACCCTTCCCGCTTTAGCCAGGCAGGGCTTGCCGCTATCTATGATGCGGAACCCGGAAGCAACTTAACCGCGTCTGGTGAAGCGTTCGACCCGATGCAACTGACCGCAGCGCATCCGACTCTGCCAGTCCCAAGCTATGCCAGAGTAACTAACCTGGCAAACGGCAGGATGATTGTCGTGCGCATAAACGATCGCGGCCCTTATGGCAACGATCGCGTGATTTCACTTTCACGTGCAGCAGCAGACCGTCTGAATACCTCCAACAACACCAAAGTGCGTATCGACCCAATCATCGTCGCCCAGGATGGTTCATTGTCCGGTCCGGGTATGGCGTGTACGACAGTCGCAAAGCAAACCTATGCCCTGCCCGCGCGTCCTGATTTAAGCGGTGGCGGTAATATGGGAAGTATGCCTTCGCCATCGGATGCGGGTCAGCCGCAAGGCGATATTCGTCCGATCAGCAATTCCACGCTGAAAAGCGATGATCCAACCGGTGCGCCAGTGAACAGCGGTGGATTCCTCGGTGCGCCAACCACCCTCGCCGCAGGCGTGCTGGAAGGTAGCGAGCCGACTCCGGCTCCGCAACCGACCATCACCGCACCGGCAACACCAACCGCACCGGCAACACCAACCGCACCAGCAGCAACACCAGCCGCCGTCGCGGCACCAGCTCCAGCGGCAGTAGCCAACGGACGTTACGTGGTTCAGGTTGGCGCAGTCAGCGAGCAGTCGCGTGCGCAGCAGTATCAAAAACGTTTAAGCCAGCAGTTTGGCGTCCCAGGTCGGGTGGTACAAAATGGCGCAGTCTGGCGTATCCAGATGGGGCCGTTCGCCAGCAAAGCTGAAGCCTCCACATTGCAGCAGCGTCTTCAATCCGAGGCGCAATTACAGTCCTTCATCACCGGCGTGTAATAACGTAAATCAGGTATCTGAATTGTCAGTTTCTGTAAATGACATTAACAAAGTCACGCGGAAAGTCAGATGCCTGCCCGTTTTGCATTTGCTATAGTAGGGCACTTTTTTTAATTTCATCACGGACGTCGTAGTTCAGACCATGAAGACCACTTTTTCCGCTCGTTTCGTGCAGCGTATGGCGCTCACCGCGGCTCTCTGCGCAGCTTCTCTCTCTGCTGCCCATGCCGATGACCTGAATATTAAAACCATGATTCCGGGTGTTCCGCAGATCGATGCGGAGTCATATATCCTGATTGATTACAATTCAGGCAAAGTTCTGGCAGAACAGAACGCAGACACTCGCCGCGACCCCGCCAGTCTGACCAAAATGATGACCAGCTACGTCATCGGCCAGGCGATGAAAGCCGGCAAGTTCAAAGAAACCGATCTGGTCACTGTCGGCAATGACGCCTGGGCTACTGGTAACCCGGTCTTTAAAGGTTCATCGTTGATGTTCCTGAAACCTGGAATGCAGGTTCCTGTTTCCCAGTTGATCCGTGGTATCAACCTACAATCCGGGAATGACGCGTGTGTGGCAATGGCGGACTTCGCAGCCGGTAGCCAGGATGCTTTCGTCGGTCTGATGAACAGCTATGTGAACGCGCTGGGCCTGAAAAATACCCACTTCCAGACCGTTCATGGTCTCGATGCTGACGGTCAGTACAGCTCGGCTCGCGACATGGCGATGATTGGCCAGGCCCTGATTCGTGACGTGCCTAACGAATACTCTATCTATAAAGAAAAAGAGTTCACCTTTAACGGTATTCGTCAGTTAAACCGTAACGGCCTGCTGTGGGATAACAGCCTGAATGTCGACGGTATCAAAACCGGTCATACCGACAAAGCTGGCTATAACCTCGTTGCATCCGCAACCGAAGGTCAGATGCGTCTGATCTCTGCCGTCATGGGTGGCCGCACCTATAAAGGTCGCGAAACCGAAAGTAAAAAACTGCTGACCTGGGGCTTCCGTTTCTTTGAAACCGTGAATCCACTGAAAGTCGGTAAAGAGTTTGCTTCAGAACCGGCCTGGTTTGGTAACACAGATCGTGCATCGTTAGGCGTAGATAAAGATGTCTACCTGACCATTCCGCGCGGCCGCATGAAAGATCTGAAAGCAAGCTATGTGCTGAACACCACAGAACTGCATGCACCGCTGCAGAAAAACCAGGTTGTCGGCACCATCAACTTCCAGTTGGATGGCAAAACCATCGAACAGCGCCCGCTGGTAGTCCTGCAGGAAATCCCTGAAGGCAACTTCTTTGGGAAAATCATTGATTACATTAAATTAATGTTCCATCACTGGTTTGGCTAAAAATCGAACACTTGAAAGTGTGATTTACGTCCCCATATACTAGGTATCCAGATAACTCCCACACGCTGTGGGAGTTATTATTTATTGATGTAACGCCGGAGCTGACATGAAAACCAAACTTAACGAACTGCTTGAATTCCCTACTCCATTTACTTACAAAGTAATGGGGCAGGCGTTGCCTGAGCTGGTTGATCAGGTGGTTGAAGTGGTACAGCGCCATGCGCCAGGTGATTACTCTCCGACGGTAAAACCGAGCAGCAAAGGCAACTACCACTCGGTCTCAATCACTATTACTGCTACACACATTGAGCAGGTTGAAACGCTGTACGAAGAATTAGGCAATATCGATATCGTACGCATGGTATTGTAAAATCCTGTTGGTTACCCGCTGCATCCCCGCTCGGGTAACCCCTCCCTCCTGTGATATACTTTTCCCCCTCTTTTATATTCTCTACTCTATGTGAGTATCTACGGAGATGCCGTTTTGTATCAGGATAAAATTCTGGTCCGCCAGCTCGGTCTTCAACCTTACGAGCCAGTTTCTCTGGCCATGCACGAATTCACCGATACCCGCGATGAAAACAGTTATGACGAAATCTGGCTGGTAGAGCATTATCCTGTTTTTACCCAGGGTCAGGCAGGTAAAGCAGAGCACGTACTGATGCCGGGCGATATTCCGGTGATCCAGAGCGATCGTGGCGGCCAGGTGACCTACCACGGGCCGGGCCAGCAGGTCATGTATGTGCTGTTGAACCTGAAGCGTCGCAAACTTGGCGTTCGTGAACTGGTTACGCTGCTGGAACAAACCGTCGTCAATACACTTGCGGAAATCGGCATTGATGCCCACCCGCGAGCCGATGCGCCTGGCGTATACGTCGGGGAGAAGAAAATCTGCTCTTTGGGATTACGTATTCGTAGAGGATGTTCGTTTCACGGCTTAGCGCTCAACGTGGATATGGATTTGTCGCCTTTCCTGCGTATCAATCCTTGTGGTTACGCCGGAATGGAGATGGCGAAAGTATCGCAGTGGGATAGCGCAGCCACGACCGAGAGCGTTCGCCCACGCCTGCTGGCCAACATATTAGCGCTGTTGGGTAACCCACCGCACGAGTACGTTGCAGACTGAAAATACGGTCATACTTTGCCACGGCAAATGTTGTGGCAAATGGCACAAAACAACAACTATTTTACATTTTGCCAGCCTGTCAGGCTGCTTTCTGGCCCGTTTCAATGATATACTGCGTATCACTAATTCAAAAATAGTTGATAAATGCAACATTCCCTTGAATTGAAACGCTTTCCTTCGTAATTCGCAACTGGAACACGCAAGCTATGAGTAAACCCATTGTGATGGAACGCGGTGTTAAATACCGCGATGCCGATAAGATGGCTCTTATCCCGGTAAAAAATGTGGCAACAGAGCGTGAAGCCCTGCTGCGTAAACCGGAATGGATGAAAATAAAACTGCCAGCGGACTCCACTCGCATCCAGGGCATCAAAGCGGCAATGCGCAAAAATGGCCTGCACTCTGTCTGCGAAGAAGCTTCCTGCCCTAACCTGGCTGAATGTTTCAATCACGGAACCGCAACCTTTATGATCCTCGGCGCAATCTGTACCCGCCGTTGCCCATTCTGTGACGTTGCCCATGGTCGTCCGGTTGCTCCGGATGCTAACGAGCCGTTAAAACTTGCTCAGACGATTGCTGACATGGCGCTGCGCTATGTCGTCATTACCTCCGTTGACCGCGACGATCTGCGTGACGGCGGCGCTCAGCACTTTGCTGACTGTATCACCGCTATTCGTGAGAAAAGCCCGTCGATTAAAATCGAAACGCTGGTGCCTGACTTCCGTGGTCGTATGGATCGCGCGTTGGATATCCTCACCGCCACGCCGCCAGACGTGTTTAACCACAACCTCGAAAACGTACCGCGTATTTATCGCAATGTACGTCCGGGGGCGGACTACAACTGGTCGCTGAAGCTTCTGGAACGTTTCAAGGAAGCGCACCCGGAGATTCCGACTAAATCAGGTCTGATGGTTGGTCTGGGCGAAACCAATGCAGAAATCATTGAGGTCATGCGTGACCTGCGCAGTCATGGCGTGACCATGCTGACGCTGGGGCAGTATTTACAGCCAAGCCGCCACCACCTGCCGGTTCAACGCTATGTAAGCCCGGATGAGTTCGATGAGATGAAAGCCGAAGCTATGGCCATGGGCTTTACCCATGCAGCCTGCGGTCCATTCGTTCGCTCTTCATACCATGCTGACATGCAGGCCAAAGGGCTGGAAGTGAAGTAATCGTGTAATACTCACTTACATATCAGTAATAAAAAAACCGGCAAATTGCCGGTTTTTTTTCATGCAGAGTATGCAGTATGAGCATCATGCTCCTGACATTACTCTTTATGAGAAAGCTTCTCAGCCTGAACGCTACCATCAGCATCTTTCTTAGCATCGGCATTATCGTCATTCATTGCTTTCTTGAAGCCCTTGATTGCCGTTCCCAGGTCTCCACCCAGTGTACGTAACTTCTTGGTACCAAACAGCAGAACAACCAGTGCGGCAACCACCAGCAGTTTGGTAATACTAATCTCACCCATAGATACCTTCTTCACTTAAACCAGGCTGCATAAAGCGCCATATTAACCTGAGAATATTAACGGCCTTTCGACGCGCGCACACAATAGCAATCTGTAACAAGGTGAATCAAGCCTTGTTTAAAAAAACGTCATAATAATTGCGGTGGCGCAAAACGTCGGTTACTTAACACCGGAAGTTGTGCTCTGACCTGCCTTACCCGCTCTGCAGAAACCTCGGCCATAATTAGCGCAGGCGTTTCCGCCGCAGCAGCAATGGTCACACCAAAAGGGTCGATGACCCGGCTTTGGCCGATATTCTTATTACCACACTCTCCCGCCGCAATCAGGTAACACGTTGCATCTAACGCTCTTGCAGCTAAAAGCGTAGACCAGTGATGCTCTTTAAGCGATCCCCGTACCCAGGCTGCGGGTAATACGAGAATTTCCGCTCCCTGCAATGCGTGCGCCAGCGCCAGCTCTGGGAAGCGCAGATCATAACAGGTCATTAACCCTACTTTTAACCCGTCTACGTCCAGCAGCGGCGCTATGACGTCCCCTGCATCCACATTTCGTGACTCCTGAATCGAAAAGGCGTCGTAGAGATGTAATTTAGCGTAATGGGCAACTACCTGACCAGCCCGTAGCGCCACCAGCATGTTATACGCCCGTCCAGGCACAGAGGGAACATGAATCGTCAGGATTGTCGTCATCTCGTTTTGCGCGCTTTCTCGCAACAAGCGCGTCAAAAATCCACCTTCCAGCAATTGAGCTGATTTCACTGACAGGTCTGGGTCCAGATCGTCACGGGCCAGAAGCGCTTCCGGTAATACCAGTAACGATGCCCCCTCTCCCGCAGCCTGAGACATCAGTAAAACGCAGGTTTCTGCATTTTTTTCCCATGAAGGTCCCACGGCAAATTGCCCTGCTGCAACGAACATATTCCCTCCAGAAAACGTTGTTAGGCTCGCCAACCACGATTATTCAGCGTTACACTCATCCTATATACAATCAAATAGCAGGATTACGCAGTGTTACAACTCCTTTTAGCGGTTTTTATCGGTGGTGGTACAGGTAGTGTAGCAAGATGGATGTTGAGCATGAGGTTTAACCCGCTACATCAGGCCATTCCATTCGGTACGCTGGCTGCAAACTTACTTGGCGCATTTATCATTGGTATGGGTCTGGCATGGTTTAATCGCATGACAAACATTGATCCAATGTGGAAGGTACTGATTACAACTGGCTTTTGCGGGGGGCTAACAACATTTTCCACTTTCTCGGCTGAGGTGGTGTTTTTGTTACAGGAAGGACGCTTTGGTTGGGCTATGGTGAATGTGCTGGTGAATCTGCTGGGATCATTTGCGATGACCGCCCTGGCATTCTGGCTGGTTTCGGCCTCTCCCGCACACTGAGGCGAAAAAAAACCCGCAATTAAGCGGGTTTTGAATGCTTGCTGTCGTATGCTTACAGAGCGATTACGTTTGCAGCAGAAGGGCCTTTGGCACCGTTAGTGATTTCGAACTCTACACGCTGACCTTCAGCCAGAGTTTTAAAACCATTGGTCTGGATTGCAGAGAAGTGTACGAACACGTCTTTGCTGCCATCTTCCGGAGTAATGAAACCGAATCCTTTGGACTCATTAAACCACTTAACGTTACCTTTAATCTTAGACATCAAAATTACCTTTACATGAAAAATAGACACAAATGCTGTGTCGGGTATCAGTACAACAATTGTGGTGCACTTTGTCCAGTCGAACTTTATCAAAAAGTGATAAATGTCGCGTTATTTTTCAGTTAACGCTGATATCACACTGTTTTAAAAAGACTTTTTAATAATCCACCTGACAATACAGGTAGTCCATCAAAACTGGAAACGCATCCACGCAAAGTAGACGTTACCGTTGTTGTACGTTCCCGGAATGTAGGTCATCTGGAACGTTGCCGGACCATACCCTATCGATGCCAGCGGTAACAGCACGGGTACCGGAATGTAGTTCCAGTTATCACGCGCGGTAAAACCGGCGGTAAAACCGAGACCTGTATGGAAATTTTCATCGGCCAGCGGTCGCCAGGTTTTTTCCCAGCCATAACCACCAATAGGTTCCCATTTATTGTAGGAATCCTTAAAGGCCATTATATAAAGTCCATGCCAGTTACCTTTATCATCCCAACGGGATTGACCAAATCCTGCCCCCCACGGGCGTTCATTGTAGCGATCCGTTTTTTCTTTATCGTAGGCAAAGCGTGCATGCCAGGTAATAGCCGGTATATACAAATCATAATGTTCCGGCTGCTGCCAGGTTTCACTGACGTTGTCTTTAAAAGTAGCGAACCAGCCTTTATCTTCAGCAGCGCTCTGGGGAATGAAAGCTAACTGAATAAAAAGAAATGAAAAAATGAGAAAATATCGTTTAGCGACAATCACAACTTAATTACCATCCTAGGATTTATTATTAATTGTAGCAAACCCAACCTTAATGTTAGCTTAACAAAAATGCGCAGCTAAAAAATCAGAATATTCCTCAGCATGAAATTTTTAAGATAATTAGCCCTTAATTTATTGAGCCATTTCATAGGAACTATTTTCTCTTTATTGCCAATAAATTGTTCTTTACTCCGAGAAAAGTTAAATAACATTACAATAAATTAACAATTAAGAATCAATATCACCACAAAACACACACACCGGCGCTGCACTTCACAGTTTTTTATTGTGAGATTCTTTTTTTAACCACGATGCTGAAAAAACGGCTAAGCCATCGCTTGAATCCGTATTTTTATTGATTTTAATCAGCAAGAGTTATCGATTTATTAGGCACATTCTGTCACCACTTTTTACTTTTTTTAGTTTTTTTACTTTCTGGGCAGCAATGCGACAGGGGAAACGATGTTGACATTTATTGAACTCCTTATTGGGGTTGTGGTTATTGTAGGTGTAGCGCGCTACATCATTAAAGGTTATTCCGCGACAGGCGTACTGTTTGTTGGCGGTCTGGTTTTGTTGATTATCAGTGCGCTGATGGGGCATAAAGTGTTGCCATCCAGCGCGGCATCGACGGGCTATACGGCAACAGACATTGTTGAATATATTAAAATTTTGCTGATGAGCCGTGGTGGCGATCTCGGCATGATGATCATGATGCTGTGTGGTTTTGCCGCCTATATGACCCATATTGGCGCGAACGATATGGTCGTTAAGCTGGCCTCCAAGCCCCTGCAATACATCAACTCTCCTTACCTGCTAATGATTGCCGCCTATTTTGTCGCCTGCCTGATGTCACTGGCGGTTTCTTCAGCAACCGGTCTGGGCGTATTGCTGATGGCAACACTGTTCCCGGTCATGGTTAACGTTGGAATCAGCCGTGGCGCTGCAGCGGCTATTTGTGCCTCCCCTGCTGCAATTATTCTTTCACCAACATCCGGTGATGTGGTGCTGGCGGCAAAAGCTGCGGAAATGCCGCTGATCGATTTCGCCTTTAAAACCACGCTGCCAATTTCTATTGCCGCCATCATTGCTATGGCGATTGCCCACTTTTTCTGGCAGCGTTTTCTGGATAAAAAAGAGAACATTTCTCATGAAATGTTAGATGTGGCTGAAATCACCACGACTGCCCCGTCATTTTACGCCATTCTGCCGTTTACCCCGATCGTTGGCGTCCTGATTTTTGATGGTAAATGGGGCCCGCAGTTGCACATCATTACGATTCTGGTTCTGTGCATGCTCATCGCGGCTATTCTGGAGTTCGTACGTGGGTTCAACACCCAAAAGGTTTTCTCTGGTCTGGAAGTCGCTTACCGTGGCATGGCGGATGCCTTTGCTAACGTGGTGATGTTGTTAGTCGCTGCGGGTGTTTTTGCCCAGGGTCTGAGCACAATCGGCTTTATTCAGAGTCTGATTTCTATCGCCACCTCGTTTGGTTCAGCGAGCATTATCTTGATGATGGTGCTGGTGATCCTGACTATGCTGGCGGCAATGACTACGGGTTCCGGTAACGCCCCGTTCTACGCCTTCGTTGAAATGATCCCTAAGCTGGCGCATTCTTCCGGCATTAACCCGGCTTACCTTGTTATCCCGATGCTGCAGGCGTCAAACCTTGGGCGCACCATCTCCCCGGTCTCCGGCGTGGTTGTCGCTGTCGCAGGTATGGCAAAGATTTCTCCGTTCGAAGTGGTGAAACGTACCTCGGTTCCGGTTCTGGTTGGGCTGTTGGTTGTGATTATCGCAACTGAAGTGATGGTACCAGGTTCTTCTTCAGCCGTCGTTGGCGGCTGATACTCAGTGAAATGTAGGCCGGATTAGGCATCTACGCCGCATCCGGCATTTAAACCGCACCGTTGCCGGATGTCGATGCTAAAATATCTTATCCGGCCTACGTCAGAAATCAGCATTTAGCCGCCATGATAAATACGCTGCGGCCTACCCACCTTACCGTGAATAATCTCCGCAATAATCAAATGACGGCTGGCACAGTACTCCAGGTAGCGTCTGGAAGTCGTTCGGCTGATGGTAAGCGCCTGGGCGATCGTTTCCGCAGTATGGTGTACCGTCGGGTCGGCGAATAATTTCAACACTGCATTTAGTGTTAACGCATCAATCCCAGTCGGTAAATCCCCTTTCGGTTCGCCCCGCGCGTAGGCATTAAACATTTCATCAATCTGCTTTTGGCTGGCGCTGTCATTCCCCGCCAACATGCGTCGACGTTGTTGATAACGCGTCAGGGTCTGCCCCAGCCGCTCGTAGGCAATGGGTTTGACCAGGTAATCAAACGCACCGCTGCGCACAGCCTCGGAGACCGTTTCCATATCGCTGGCCGCCGTGGTAAACACTACGCCGCCCGGATAGCGCGCCTGGGTCAGCTCATGCAGCAACGTAATTCCCTTGCCGTCCGGCAAGTAGTTATCGAGCAGTATCAGACCGGGCTTAAAACGCTCAATCATCATCCTCGCCTGCTCAAGATTACCCGCCAGCCATATCTGGCTGAAACCGGGTATATGGCGGATATATTCAGCATGCATTTCCGCCAGTAGCGTTTCATCCTCAACGATCAACAGCGTTAATGGTTCCGTCATTATTTTTTTTCACTTTCGGAAGAAATAAAGAAAATAAGGTACCGCAAGGGGAGTTATCTTCGAGCGTAATCACCCCGTCACAGCGCCTCACATAACTTGCAATCAGATACAAACCGATGCCATGTTCACCTGGTTCATCGGTACGGGTGCTCACACCCTGTTCAAATATTTTCTCACGCAATGCTTCCGGCACACCGCATCCCTGATCGGCAACTTCGATGATCACGTCATCCCCTTCATCGCTCAAATAGAGCTCTACGACCTTGTTGCCTTGCTGGGTGCGTAAGCTCGCTTCAAATGCATTATCAAGCAGATTGCCAACAATTGCTGCAAACTCTGTGCTATCCAGCCCCTCGGGGAGTTGATGCAGTTGGCTCCCCGGAACGATAGTCATGGTGAGGCCCAGTTCCCGTGCGCGCTGAACCTTGCCAAACAACAGACCGGCGACCTGACGATCGGCAAACGCGCCACGCAGGCTGTCAATCAGTTGCTGTTGCGCCTGGGATTCTCCCTGCACCATGGCCAGAACCTTGTCATATTCTTTCATTTGCAGCAGGCCATTGATGGTCGACATCCAGTTCAGGTGCTCATGACGCAGCGTTCTCAGGCTCTCTACATACTGTTTGATCTGCGTTAATTGCGCATTAAGGGTAGCAATTTCATCTTTACTACGAAAACTGATGATTGCCCCAAGCAGTTCGTCACCAGAGCGAATCGCTTCACGGTTGGCGATAACGCTCAGGCCATTAAAGTTTACCATCGCATCCTGTCGTTTTTCCGCAATCTGTTGGGTGAAAAAGTCCGCTGGCTGAACCACCTCACTCACCGGTTTTCCAAGCCACTTTCGCCCTGGTGAAGACAGCCCCAGCATTTTCCTCGCACTGCGGTTTATTGCGGTGATATATCCATCAGGATCCACGGCAATCAATCCTTCATATACCGAGCTGAACAACGCTTCCTGCTGACGTACCACCCGCGCAATTTGTTTCGGTTCCATACCCAACATCTGCCGACGAATATGGGCAGCGAAAAACCAGGATAGCAGCATAAGTACCAACAACAGCAAGATAAACACACCGGCCATCGGGAGTAAGAAATCCGATCGCCAGCTATCGATTTTGCTGATCAGATAACCAATTGAGACTACGCCAATGATTTTGCCATCGTCATCAAAGATGGGCGTTTTAGCGCGCATTGCCATCCCGATGGACCCTTTACCGGTAATAAAGTAGCTTTCCCCTTTTTCCAGCGCACCGGGTTTGGTGAACTGCATCGGGTAGCCAATCTTTTCCGGGTTCGGATGATATAGACGAATGGAGTTGGTATCCCCGATAACCACATAGTCGAAGTCAGTTCCGCTCTGCAGTTTGTCGGCAATCGTCGCCAAACGCTTGTAATCACGATGTTTAACTGCCGTGATGATACTGTCGTTAGAGGCGATGATTTTGGCTTGGTTCATTGCCATATCGCGGACATGCGCGGCCAGATAATCTTCAAAGCTGGCGGTAAAGTATTGTGCCAGGGCGGCGATGATAAAAACAGAAACGACCAAAATAAGCAGAAAGATGCGTAAAGGAAACGCCAGGCTGCGGAAAAAAGGAAACCGTGTTTTATTTTTCTGCTCAGCCATATATCTTCCTCATCCACGTTGCCCGAAACTTATTTCTCATTGTAGTTGTAATAGAAATGTTTTATTTACACGTTACGGTATAAAACAAGATCGTTGCAGATTCCCCACTTTAAATCAATTAAACAAATTAAAACCACACGCTATTTCGAGGTTAAATTAATTAAAAAACTTAAAACCATAAAACACATTAAAACCTTCTAACTTATTGTGAAATAAATCAAAAATTACCTCCAAAATACCCCTTACGATGTATGCAGCAGGGAAAAAAAGAAATACTCCGTAATAAAAAACCATTCCCTTCAATTGCAAACAAAACGTTATCAGGTTGCTAAGCAGAGCAACAAAAACAGAAACCCAGTAACAAATATAGCATCGGGGCTCTATTCACTATGTTCGGTAATAATATATTCACGCAAGTTAAACGCTCAGAAAATAAAAAGATGGCGGCTATCACGCAATTTCTGAAAGAGAATGATTTGAGCGTTGACACCACCGTCGAAGTATTTATCACCGTCACCCGAGACGACCGCCTGATTGCCTGCGGCGGTATCGCTGGGAATATTATAAAATGTGTCGCCATCTGCGAATCCGTACGGGGCGAAGGCTTAGCGCTGACGCTGGCGACCGAGTTAATCAACCTCGCCTATGAGCGCCACTGTACGCACCTCTTCATCTATACCAAAACCGAGTACGAATCGCTGTTTAAACAGTGTGGCTTTTCTACGCTGACCAGCGTTCCCGGCATTATGGTGCTGATGGAAAACAGCACCACGCGTCTGAAACGTTACGCTGAATCTCTGGCAAAACAGCGTCGTGAAGGGAAAAAAATTGGTTGCATCGTCATGAACGCCAACCCCTTCACCAACGGACATCGTTTTCTGATCCAACAGGCGGCCGCACAATGTGACTGGCTGCATCTGTTTTTGGTCAAAGAGGATACCTCACGGTTTCCGTATGAAGACCGGTTGGATCTGGTGCTTAAAGGGACAAAAGATATTCCACGTTTAACCGTGCATCGCGGTTCGGAATACATCATTTCCCGCGCCACGTTCCCGTGCTACTTCATCAAAGAGCAGAGCGTTATTAACCACTGCTACACCGAAATAGACCTGAAAATCTTCCGCCAGTACCTGGCACCGGCTCTCGGCGTTACACATCGTTTCGTCGGTACCGAGCCGTATTGCTCCGTCACCTCCCAGTACAACAACGATATGCGCTACTGGCTGGAGACCCCAACGCTTCCCGCCCCACCGATTGAACTGGTGGAAATTGAGCGGCTGTGCTTCCAGGAGATGCCGATTTCCGCCTCCTGGGTGCGCAAGCTGCTGGTTAAAAAAGATCTCACGGCTATCGCATCCCTGGTCCCTGACGCCACGCTGCACTATCTGCAAAGCATGGTTGAACGAGCCTCATCGGGTGCGGCAGTCCGCCAAAATACCCCCGCATTAGCAACAGGTGAAAAATGAAAATAAACCAGGCAGCCGTCGCAGGCACACTCGAGTCCGGTGATGTGATGATTCGCATCGCCCCACTCGATTCGCAGGATATTGACCTGCAGGTTAACAGTAGCGTCGAAAAACAGTTCGGTGATGCCATTCGGACCACCATCCTGGACGTTCTGTCCCGCTACAACGTACGCGGCGTGCAATTAAATGTTGATGATAAAGGCGCACTGGACTGCATTTTACGTGCGCGACTGGAAGCACTACTGGCCCGCGCTGGCGGTATTCCGGCACTGCCATGGGAGGATTGCCAGTGATTTCCGCATCTTTGCAACAACGTAAAACCCGTACTCGCCGCAGCATGTTGTTCGTACCGGGTGCCAATGCCGCCATGGTCAGCAACTCGTTCATCTACCCGGCAGATGCACTGATGTTCGACCTGGAAGACTCCGTCGCGTTGCGTGAAAAAGATACCGCTCGCCGCATGGTGTACCACGCGCTGCAGCATCCGCTGTATCACGACGTTGAAACCATCGTGCGTGTAAACGCCCTCGACTCCGAATGGGGCATCAACGACCTTGAAGCCGTGGTACGCGGCGGTGCTGACATCGTACGTTTACCGAAGACCGATACCGCGCAGGATGTCATCGACATCGAAAGTGAAATTCTGCGCATCGAGAACGCCTGTGGCCGTGAACCCGGCAGCACCGGCCTGTTAGCCGCCATTGAGTCGCCGTTAGGCATTACCCGTGCGGTAGAAATTGCCCACGCTTCCGAGCGCCTGATCGGTATTGCTCTGGGTGCTGAAGATTATGTGCGTAACCTGCGCACTGAACGCTCGCCGGAGGGTACTGAACTGCTGTTTGCCCGCTGCTCTATTTTGCAGGCTGCACGTTCTGCCGGTATTCAGGCGTTCGACACCGTGTATTCCGATGCCAACAACGAAGCAGGTTTCCTGCACGAAGCCGCACACATCAAGCAGTTGGGTTTTGACGGCAAGTCGCTCATCAACCCGCGCCAGATCGAACTCCTGCATAACCTGTACGCCCCGACGCGCAAAGAGCTGGCTCACGCCCGTTTGGTCGTAGAAGCCGCTGAAGCCGCTGCCCGCGAAGGTCGTGGAGTTGTTTCCCTGAACGGCAAAATGGTCGACAGCCCGGTTATCGAGCGCGCCCTTCTGGTTATCTCCCGTGCAGAACTTTCCGGCATTCGCGAAGAATAAGGCAAAAAAATGACGCAGAAAATCGAACAGTCTCAACGCCAGGATCGCGTGGCGACCTGGAGCCGTCATGCAGAAAGTGAGCTTTCCGCTTATCAGAGCACCGCAAAAGTAGAACTACAGGCGCAAAAACCGCGCGACAAAAAGCTGTGCGCTAACCTGGAAGACGCCATTCGTCGTTCAGGTTTACAGGATGGCATGACCATCTCTTTCCACCACGCTTTTCGCGGTGGCGATCTGACCATTAATCTGGTGATGGATGCCATCGCCAGTATGGGCTTTAAAAATCTGACGCTGGCCTCCAGCTCTCTGAGCGATTGCCATGCTCCGCTGGTTGAGCACATCCGTCAGGGCGTGGTCAGCCGTATTTATACCTCCGGGTTGCGTGGCCCGCTGGCGGAAGAGATCTCCCGTGGCCTGCTGGCCGAACCGGTACAGATTCACTCCCACGGTGGACGTGTACACTTGGTACAAAGCGGCGAACTCAGCATTGATGTGGCGTTCCTCGGCGTACCGTCCTGCGACCAGTTTGGTAACGCCAACGGTTATACCGGTAAAGCATGCTGCGGCTCACTGGGCTATGCCCGCGTAGACGCGGAAAACGCGAAACAGGTTGTCCTGCTGACTGAACAACTGCTGACCTATCCACATAACCCGGCCAGCATTACACAGGATCAGGTAGATCTAATCGTGCAGATCGATCAGGTCGGCGATGCGGACAAAATCGGTGCTGATGCGACCCGCATGACCACTAACCCGCGTGAACTGTTAATCGCCCGTAGCGCGGCAGAGGTCATTGCTAACTCCGGCTACTTCAATGAAGGCTTCTCACTGCAGACAGGCACCGGCGGCGCTTCTCTGGCCGTGACGCGTTTCCTGGAAGACAAAATGCGCAGCCGCGATATCCGTGCTGACTTCGCGCTGGGCGGCATCACCGCCACCATCGTGGATCTGCATGAAAAAGGCCTGATTCGCAAACTGCTGGACGTGCAGAGCTTCGACCGTAACGCGGCTGAGTCCTTGGCCCGCAACCCAAACCACATTGAAATCAGTGCAAACCAGTATGCCAACTGGGGTTCAAAAGGCGCATCCGTTGACCGTCTGGATGTGGTGGTACTGAGCGCATTAGAAGTAGACACCAACTTCAATGTGAACGTACTGACCGGTTCTGACGGCGTACTGCGAGGCGCATCCGGCGGACACTGTGATACGGCTGTGGCCGCAGCGCTTTCCATCATCGTCGCACCGCTGGTTCGCGGACGCATCCCGACGCTGGTTGATAACGTGCTGACCTGCGTAACCCCTGGCTCCAGCGTTGACATTCTGGTCACTGACCACGGTATCGCCGTCAACCCTGCACGTCCGGAACTGGCAGAACGACTGAAAGAAGCCGGTATGAAAGTGGTGTCCATTGAATGGCTGCGCGAACGTGCACAGCAACTCACCGGTCAGCCACGCGCTATCGAATTCACTGACCGCGTGATTGCCGTTGTGCGTTATCGCGACGGTTCAGTGATTGACGTTGTGCATCAGGTGAAGGAATAAGCCATGCACCTGCTCCCTGAACTCGCCACCCAACACGCGGTTTCGATTCCCGAGCTGCTCGCCAGCCGCGATAAGAGACAAGCAAGGCAACAGGACTGGCTGACACGCCACTCTGCACCACTGGTCTCGTTCACCGTGGTTGCACCGGGTCCGATTAAAGACAGCGCATTAACCCGTCGCATCTTTAATCACGGCGTAACCGCCTTGCTCGCGCTGGCGGAACAATCAGCCTGGATTGTCAGGGAGCAAACAGCGCTGGTTTCTGCCAGCGGTCCAGAAGGTCTTTTGTCTATTGAGGCTCCGGCCCACGACCTCAAGCTCGCCACGATTGAACTTGAGCATTCACACCCGCTGGGACGGCTATGGGACATCGATGTCCTGACCCCTGAAGGGGAAATTCTGTCCCGGCGTCATTTCGCACTCCCTGCCCGCCGCTGTCTGCTGTGCGAGCAAAGTGCTGCCGACTGTGCGCGGGGTAAAACCCACGCACTTTCCGACTTACTCACTCAGATGGAGGCACTGCTGCATGATGCCGATTCCCGCAACATCAACCAATAATGCAGTCCTTCCTCTGGATCTGCCTGATGCTTACGCAACGCTCGCGTGGCGCGCCATGCTGACTGAAGTCAACCTGTCACCTAAACCCGGTCTGGTAGATCGTATTAACAACGGCGCGCATAAAGATATGGCGCTGGAAGATTTTCATCGTAGCGCCGAGGCTATTCAGGCCTGGCTGCCACGTTTTATTGAATATGGGGCGTTTAGCGCACAGCTGTCGCCTGAGGATGTATTGAAAGGACTGCGCCCGCTGGGCATGGCCTGCGAAGCTGATATGTTTCGCGCCACCGCAGGGGTGAATACCCACAAAGGCAGCATCTTTTCTCTGGGCCTGCTGTGCGCCGCCATTGGCCGCCTGCACCAGCTCCAACTAACTGTTACCGCTGAAACCATTTGCTCTACGGCAGCAACATTTTGCCGTGGTCTGACCGAGCGCGAACTGCGCCAGAACAATCAACAACTCACGGCAGGCCAACGTCTTTATCAGCAACTGGGATTAACCGGCGCACGGGGCGAAGCCGAAGCGGGATACCCGCTAGTCATCCAGCATGCCCTGCCGCACTACCGCGCACTGCTGACTCAGGGCCGCGACCCTGAACTGGCGTTACTCGACACTTTATTGCTGCTGATGTCTATCAACGGCGACACCAACGTGGCTTCACGTGGCGGCGCAGAAGGTCTGCGTTGGCTACAGCAGCAGGCCACCGCCCTGATGCAGCAAGGGGGGATTCGTACCCCTGCCGATCTCGAATACCTACACCAGTTCGACCAACAGTGCATTGAACGCAACCTCAGTCCCGGAGGCTGCGCCGATCTGCTGATCGTCACCTGGTTCTTAGCTCAGATTTCACAAGTTCATCATTATCACAATTAAAGATCCTTTCCGGAGAATCACACACATGTCTTTAGCAAAAGATAAAATATGGAAGTTACTGGCCCCATTGGTCGTAATGGGCGTCATGTTTCTTATCCCCGTCCCTGATGGAATGCCTCCACAGGCCTGGCACTACTTTGCCGTGTTTGTGGCGATGATCGTCGGTATGATCCTGGAGCCAATTCCGGCAACAGCGATCAGCTTTATCGCCGTAACGATCTGCGTTATCGGCAGCAACTATCTGCTGTTTGATGCTTCAGAACTGGCCGACCCGGCATTTAAAGCGGGTAAGCAAGCGCTGAAATGGGGTCTGGCGGGCTTCTCCAGCACCACCGTGTGGTTGGTGTTTGGTGCGTTTATCTTCGCACTGGGTTATGAAGTCACCGGTCTGGGTCGTCGTATCGCGCTGTTCCTGGTGAAATTCATGGGTAAACGCACCCTGACGCTGGGCTATGCGATTGTTATCATCGACATTCTGCTGGCGCCGTTTACACCGTCTAACACCGCGCGTACCGGTGGTACCGTATTCCCGGTTATCAAAAACCTGCCGCCGCTGTTTAAATCATTCCCGAACGATCCTTCCGCGCGCCGTATCGGCGGATACCTGATGTGGATGATGGTAATCAGTACCAGCCTGAGCTCCTCTATGTTCGTGACCGGCGCTGCGCCAAACGTACTGGGTCTGGAATTCGTCAACAAAATTGCCGGTATTCAAATCAGCTGGCTGCAATGGTTCCTCAGCTTCCTGCCGGTTGGTATTATTTTGCTGATCGTTGCTCCGTGGTTGTCATACGTTCTGTACAAACCAGAGGTCACTCACAGTGCTGAAGTTGCCGCATGGGCCGGTGATGAACTGAAAGGCATGGGTAAACTGACCCGTAAAGAGATAACGCTGATCGGTCTGGTTCTGCTCAGCCTGGGCCTGTGGGTCTTCGGTGGTAAACTGATTGATGCAACCGCAGTGGGTTTGCTGGCTGTCTCCCTGATGCTGGCGCTGCACGTGGTACCGTGGAAAGACATTACCCGCTATAACAGCGCATGGAACACACTGGTTAACCTCGCCACGCTGGTCGTTATGGCGAATGGTTTAACCCGTTCAGGCTTCATCGACTGGTTCGCCAACACCATGAGCACACACCTGGAAGGCTTCTCGCCTAACGCGACCGTAATCGTGCTGGTGCTGGTGTTCTACTTTGCTCACTACCTGTTTGCCAGCCTTTCTGCACACACTGCCACCATGCTGCCGGTTATTCTGGCTGTCGGTAAAGGTATCCCGGGCGTGCCGATGGAACATCTGTGTATCCTGCTGGTACTGTCCATCGGTATCATGGGCTGTCTGACTCCATATGCAACAGGCCCTGGCGTTATCATCTACGGCTGTGGTTATGTGAAGTCCAAAGACTACTGGCGTCTGGGTGCTATCTTCGGCGTTATCTACATCTCTATGCTTCTGCTGGTCGGCTGGCCGATTCTGGCAATGTGGAGCTAATCATTTCGGTTCACACCTGATGAAAATGATGCCAGTCAGCTAAACCTGACTGGCATTTTTTATGATTAAATAGATGATATTCAGAATTTATATAAGTATCCGAAATCATCATGACATCAACATGGCGTTATTCTTCATTACTGGCAGCGCTTCTGCTGCCAGTTTCTGCAGCTCAGGCCGATGAACTTCAGGCAAAACAATACACTGATTTTGACAGCTACGTGCTGGCCCTCTCCTGGCAAACTGGATTTTGTCAGAGCCAACACGAGCGTAATCGTCAGGAGCCTGACGAATGTCGTTTACAAAAAGAGAGCGCAGACAAAGCGGATTTCCTGACCGTTCACGGTTTATGGCCCAGCCTGCCTAAATCCATTGCCGCCCGTGGAGTCGACAACCGCCGCTGGATGCGTTTTGGCTGCGCGACTCGCCCTATTCCCAACCTGCCTGAAGCACGTGCCAGCCGTAAATGCGCGGCCCCCGAAACCGGGCTGTCGCTGGAAAGCGCAGCAAAACTCAGCGCCGTAATGCCCGGCGCTGGAGGGAGATCCTGTCTGGAACGTTACGAGTATGCCAAACATGGCGCGTGTTTCGGTTTTGATCCCGACGCGTACTTTGGCACGATGGTACGGCTGAATAATGAGGTTAAGAACAGCGAGGTGGGCAAATTCCTGGCGGAAAACTACGGCAAAACCGTCAGCCGTAACGCATTTGACGCCGTAGTTGCCAAAAGCTGGGGTAAAGAGAACGTCAAAGCTGTGAAGCTAAGCTGCCACGGCAATCCGGCGTATCTCACTGAGATCCAGTTATCCCTGAAAGCCGACAACATCAACCAGACGTTATCTGCACAGTCATTCTTACCGCAACCGCATCCAGGTAGCTGCGGTAAACAGTTTATTATCGACAAAGTGGGATATTGAAACTTGCGACCGACGCTGCAAGCTGGCGTCGGTCCGTAAGCTTAGCGTTTTGCTCGGGCGTCCGGGCGAACTAAATCAAAACGGTGTGTTTCACTGATCGAATAATATGCCGTTGGCCCACCTGCGCGCAGTACCGGCTTCGCTTTCGCCGTCTGATAGATGCCGTCTTCCAGGAGCGTTTCATCGATGTGGATGCCCACCACTTCCCCCAATACCAGCCAGGTATCAACCGGTGAGCCATCAGCGGTAGTCAGTTGCAGGCTTTGCGATAAGCGACACTCAAAATTGACCGGGCTTTGCGCCACGCGCGGCACGTTGACTATCCGGCTATCTGCCTTGCTAAGCCCGGCGGCAAAAAACTCGTCCTCACCGTGCGGCAAGCTGGCTGACGTTTCGTTCATCGCAGTGGCCAGCTCAAGAGTCGTCAGGTTCCAGACAAATTCACCGGTTTCAATAATATTCTGCACGCTGTCTTTCCAGCCGCTGCTGGCGAAACCGATAATCGGCGGATGATAGTTAAAACAGTTAAAGAAACTGTATGGTGCCAGATTGTGCCGACCATTGCCGTCACGTGACGCAATCCAGCCAATCGGGCGCGGTCCAATGATGGCATTTAGCGGGTCATGCGGTAAGCCGTGTCCCTGTGACGGTTGATAGAAATACATAGCGTTCCCTGTTGAAGTTAACGTCAGCGCAGCACAAATTATGCTTCGCTCATCCCCCTGGAAAAAGAAGATCAGCGTAGAACAATCTGCCAACGATTACGACTGAATAAAGTTGAGCAGGTCACCGTTGATCTGTTGTTTATGGGTGGTGCAAATGCCATGCGAGCCGCCGACATATACCTTCAACTGCGAATCAGGCAGTATTCCCGCCGCAACCTTTCCGCAGGTTTCAAACGGGACAATCTGATCGTCATCACCGTGGATCACCAGCGTCGGGATGGTCATCTTTTTGAGGTCCTCACGCAGATCTGTTTCCGAAAACGCGTGGATACAGTCGTACAACGCTTTGATGGAACCTTGTAAACCCTGTTCAACAAAACTTTCCCTGACGGCTTTCGACTCTTTTGCGCCAGGACGGTTGTAGCCATAGAATGCAGCGGTCAATTCATAGAAAAAGGCGGCGCGATCGTTCACAACCCCCTCACGGATGCCATCGAATACCTCTTTCGGCACGCCATTTGGATTAAAGTCAGTCTTGATCATGATGGGCGTCACCGCGCCAATTAACACCGCTTTTGCCACCCGCTGCGTCCCATGCCGGCCAATATAACGAGCCACTTCCCCACCGCCGGTAGAGTGTCCGACATGGACGGCATCTTTAAGATTGAGATGCGCGGTAAGTTCAGCCAGATCGTCAGCATACTGATCCATATTGTGACCATCCCAGGGTTGGGCCGAACGCCCATGCCCACGCCTGTCATGGGCGATCACACGAAATCCTTTCGACCCGAGGAATAACATCTGATCCTCAAACGCATCTGCCGTCAGCGGCCAACCATGACTGAAGACAATGGGCTGTCCACTTCCCCAGTCTTTAAAATGCAAATAGCTGCCGTCTTTCAAGGTAAGTTTGTCGTACTGGCTCATGAGATCTCCTGTCGCGGAACACTGAGTTGTTTGACGCGCCCGCAGCGAGCGCTTAAAAAGCATAATGCAAATTGGAGAACGATCACGTTTTTCGGCTAAAATCACACCATACGCGTAATGCTTGTCAGTTAAGCATTATAGGGACATGTGATCCCGGCTCAGGGTTCCGTACACCTCAGCGGTATCACTTCTCTGAAGCACTGATACCCGTGAACGAGCAAGGGAGGCTCACCGCCGCCTCCCTTGCAACCCAGGCTCCCGCCGGGATTGTTAAGGGTACGGCGATAGTACCCTTAACACGTTCACAGGTAGGATGGTTTCAGAGAAGTGAATAACATAAGGTGAACGTAGCAATGCGACGGAGGCAACAGATTTATTACCTTAGGTTCGTTAACTGACTGACATTACACCATACGCGACAATATTGATGATTTGCCTGAATGTGAACTAAATCACTTCAAACATGGGGTAAGTCTCAGTATCATCATAAAAGCTAAACCCTTGCCGCCTGACGGTGAGGGTTTTCTTTTGGGATTATTTACCTGCGCACCCGCAGTATCGACGACATGGAGTAATAAATGTCCAGACCAACTATCATCATTAACGACCTCGATGCGGAACGCATTGACCGCCTGTTGGAGCAACCTGCGTTTGCTGGTTTACCGATTGCCGACGCCCTTAACGCCGAGCTGGATCGTGCCCAAATGTGTTCTCCAGAAACCATGCCGCACGATGTCGTGACCATGAACAGCCGCGTGAAATTCCGCAATCTGAGTGATGGAGAAGTCCGTGTGCGTACCCTGGTGTATCCGGCCACTATGACTGACAGCAGCACACAGCTTTCGGTAATGGCACCTGTCGGCGCTGCACTTTTGGGGCTGCGCGTTGGTGATACCATTCACTGGGAACTGCCAGGCGGGGCCTCAACGCACCTCGAAGTTATTGAGCTTGAGTACCAGCCTGAAGCTGCAGGCGACTACCTGCGCTAACTCTGTCTTATCAAAGCCACTCGCTTTATCTTACAGAGGATGCATCTGCATCCTCTTTCCGGTTAGATCTCCCTGCTCCTCGCTTTCTTTCCTGTTCGCAAAACATAAATCTGTGTCGTGACTGACAGAATCATTTTTAATACTATGCTGTTATGTGTTCATGTAATGACAAGGAGAATGTTTATGTACAACACAATCATAATGCCTGTTGATGTATTCGAAATGGAACTGAGCGACAAGGCTATTCGCCATGCAGAATTTCTGGCCCAGGATAAAGGGGTTATCCATCTGCTGCATGTGCTGCCAGGCTCAGCGAGCTTAAGCCTGCACCGCTTTGCGGCCGATGTCCGTCGTTTTGAAGAGCATCTGCAACACGAAGCGGAAACCCGTCTGCAAACGATGGTCGGTCACTTCAGCATCGATCCTTCCCGTATTAAGCAACACGTCCGCTTTGGCAGTGTCCGTGATGTGGTCAACGAGTTGGGTGAAGAGTTGAATGCAGATGTCGTTGTCATTGGGTCGCGTAACCCATCAATCAGCACCCATCTGCTCGGCTCAAACGCTTCTAGCGTTGTCCGCCACGCGACTTTGCCAGTGCTGGTTGTTCGTTAACAGCCACTGATTCGCTAAAGAAAACCCCTGCCAGGTTAACGCCTGACAGGGGTTTTTATTACCTCACGATCAATACAAATGACCGATATTCACGATGGTGCTGATCGTATCGCCAAAGAACGTCAGACGACTCAGGAATATGCCAACAAACAGCAGGACAAAAAGCGCTTTTGCGCGACGCTCTCCCTGACGGCTTAGCACAAAGGCCACCGCCAGACACACCAGACTCGCCAGATAAAGCGGCGACGTCAGCCAGGCATGCGCCGTCATCTGCATGATGGTGCCGCCGCTTAGCCAGATAATGGGCGCGGCGATCATGACCGCCATACACACAACAATCCCCTGGCGTAATGCGGCAACGGCAGGTGCAAGGTTAAGCAGTGGAATCGCCGCACACCCCATCACCCACACCGTGATAAAGAACAACAGCATTGTCAGACCGTTGGCGATCGCCACCATTGCCGGGGCAGCATAGGTCATCCCCTGCACCGCCACCAGCGCGATACCGAGAACAGAGGCCAGAACAGCTGGCGCTTTGTGCCCTTTTGCCAAAAACGTCACCCCGACCGCCGCACCGTATAAGGTGGCGCCAAGAATTTCACGGCTCAGCCAGGCGTGCTGCAGGTTAATCAGGGCATCGTAGGCGCGATCCGGATGCGCAAGGTGCAGGATCGCTGCAACGGACGCCACCGCCAGAACCAGCCCACTTACCAACCAGTACAGGCGTTTGCTTTCCAGTTTTCCTTGCAGCGTGCGTAGCGTCAGAATGAGCGTGATCCCAACCGACATCTGGCTCAATACGGTAAAAATAACCAGCGGAAGTTCATACTTTTCCATTACTTGCCCTCCGGCTGCTTCGGCTGACGCGCAAGGATAAAACGCGTGCCAGGATTAAGCTGCGGCATACGCGGGAATCCCGGCGGATACTGTACGGCATTGTCAGGTATAGGATCGGCATCCAGATCGATAAGCGTCAGCGCACCTACCGGACAGGCATTCACGCAAGCCGGTTGCATACCAACATCAAGGCGCTCGTAGCACATGCTGCATTTTTCCGCTTTCTTCGTCTCCTCATTAAAACGCGGCGCACCGTATGGGCAGTTGCGGATACAGTTTTTGCATCCAATACAGCGCTCTGGGTTATGCACCACGACACCATCTTCACGCTTGGTGTACGCCTCTACCGGACACGCCGCCAGACAGGCCGGGTTTTCGCAGTGGTTACAGGCCAGCGAATAGAACGCCCGCTCTTCATGCGGATAAATTTCTTTATCCAGCGGGTAGACATAGCGCCAGAAACGTTCAGGTTCCAACTGGTTAAAACTCTTACACGCCATTGCACAGCCACGGCAGCCGATGCATTTATCGCTATTAACTAAAAACGCGCGTCTCATGCCGCTGCTCCTTTACTGATCAAAATGATGTCCGCAAACTGACTGTGGATAGCCGCACCTGGCGCACCGGTTTTCATCAACCCCATATCGGCTGGGGTATCTGCCACCACGTTCTGTACGTTGTAACTAAGCTTATTAAACCAGGATTCATACATCACCAGGAAATCTTCCGGAACGTTAGCGGTCACCTTCGCACGCAGTTCTACTTCACCTACGGTGTTAAACACTTTCACCAGGTCGTTTTCGGCAATGCCTCTTTTTTCTGCGGAAATCGGATGCATATAGACAAACGGCTCCGGATAGAAGACCTGCATCCAGTCAAGGTTGATAAATTGGGAATGGATACCGAACTGCACATGCGGTGTAAACAAGTGGAATGGCAGCGTGCTTTTCGCCTCCGGTTTGTATTCCGGCAGCGCCGTATGGCCATTTTTCTCACACAGCTCAGATCTGAACTCAAACTTTCCTGAGGGGGTTTTAAATTTGCGGTCATACCAGGCCGCAGAACTCGGCAAAATGGCTTTTTTCGGGCCATCCAGTAAGTCATCCCATGAGGAGATGCCAAACATTTTGGCCATTCCGTCATTGAATTCCTGGTCCAGCCAACGCTTATGATTGAACTCCTGCGGGAATGTGCAAGAACCCGGCTCCAGCTTGTTGATTGTGCGGGAAAGTAAAACGGCGATTTCCAGATCGCATTTTGCCTCGTACATTGGCTTAATTGCAGGCTGGTTGATTGAGAGCCAGTAGTGCCAATATGAGGCGTCTACGTTCCACTCTTCAAAGGCCGTGGTGACAGGCAAAACGATATCGGCATGCTGGACGGTCTCGTTAAAGAACTGATCGGCACAGACCACCATTTCCAGTTTTTCGAATGCTTTTTCCATCTTGCTGCGATCAAAATCCTGAGCAAACGGGTTCTTACAGGCAACCCAAAGCATTCGGACAGGCGGCTCGTTGGCTTCCAGAATTCCCTTGGCGGTCTGGTTGATATTCAATGAGCGATCGGAATACTGTGCAACTTCCCCCGCAGAACCAAACTCGCTGGTAGTTCCCGCTGCACCTGGCATACCGATGGAGCCTACCGGTGGCTTCTGCATCATGGCATTGTAGTTAAAGCCCCAGGTATGCAGGTGGCCGTAGCGAGCGCCACCGCCCTCAATGCCAATATTGCCGGTCATTGCTACAAAGGCATCGATCGCCCGTACGTTAGCGCCGCCGTTAACATGACGCTGCATGCCGTAGCCAATCCACACGGTAGCAGGGTTAACCGCGGTAAATTCTTCCGCCAACTGGCGAATAACATCCGCCGACAGCCCGCAAATCTCAGACGCCCACTCTACGGTAACGCTGTTGCGCAGATAGGCTTCGAATTCCGGGTAACCATGGGAATAGTTGTTGACGAAATCCTGGTCCACCAGACCTTTATCCACCAAATGACGTGCCATACCCAGCGCCAGAGCGCCATCTGAGCCTGGACGGACACGCAAGTAGAGATCGGCTTTCGCGGCAGTCTGGGTTAACAGCGGATCGATAACGACCACTTTCGCCCCTTTCTCCCGCGCCTGGTAGATATACTTCATGGTGTGCATAGAGCACCAGGCCGGGTTAGCGCCCCAGATAATGATGTATTTTGCTTTCACAAAATCTTCCGGGTCGTTACACCACATATCACCCATATCGTAGTTCTGGGCATCGATACCGGCTGGCCAGCAAGGTGTTCCGGCAAAACGCGTGGTGTAACCCAGCGAAGACATCATCCCTTCAACCGCATAGTTCAATACCCCAAATTTGCCGGAATATTTGGTCATCGCCAGACCCAGCATTGAACCGTCTTTCTTTTTAATCTCCAGCATCTTGGTCGCAATGCGCTGCATTGCTTCGTCCCAGGAAATACGACGCCAGTTCCCACTGCCGCGAACATCCTGAACCATCGGATATTTAATGCGATCCGGGCTGTATACCCGACGCGGGTAGCTCAGTCCCTTCACACACGGCGTGCCATGCGTAAACGTTGACTCAGGCGCACCCTCCACAAAGGTGATGACGTCATCCTTCACCCAGGTTTTCAGGCTACAAGTGTCATAGCAGTTACGCGGACAGGCGTTACGATAGATTTTGTAGGTTTTGGGGTTAAATGGAATGGGCGGTTGCGCCAATGCACAGCGTGAAGTCAGCAATCCCCCAGGCAGGGCTGCGACCGTGCCAAGGGCAATCAACCCTTTCAAAAATGAACGTCTGTTCAGAACTCCCGGTTCATTACTCATACTGATACTCTCGTTTTTAATTCATCAAGCCAAGAAGACAATCTTCCAGCTACGTTTTTCAACGTGGCGGTTTGTGCATTTATATTTATTTTTTCTATATACTCGGGCACCCACACCGCGACATACTCAGATGCATATCGAGTAAGGGTCACCTGGTATTCTGACGATGCTCTGGAATTAGCTGATAATAAAACCGCCAATTCCAATACACAGGAAATATGATCATCCGGAATATTATTCCCGACATTTATAGATAACCCTATATTTGCCATGAATTCCCGAATGCTAAGGGTTGATTTACCCATTACAAGGGCATCTTCTTCAAGATAAACCGAAGCAAACGGCGCGGCCTTTAGCTTCTGCGGTCCGACAAACAGCGCATTGAAGTCGTACTCCGCTTCCAGCCACTCCTGCTCTGTTAGCGCCGAGGCATTTGTATCTAAAGCTGAATAAGCCGCTTTCAGCGTGCAACTATCGTGAGAGATAAAAAAATCACGTAGCAATAACCCTGTCGATTCAAAGATCGTCAGGGTTTCATATATTTCACCCATGAATTAACCAACCATTTATTCACACAACAAATGAAAAAATAATGCAGGTTAATATAATAAAGATAACGCCCTCTCTTTCTTTGATAAAAATAATGATCAGGCTAATTAAGTGAATGTTTTATACGGTTTATTGTTTCAAGAATTGACAATTTGAGTATATGGAAATAAAAAACCGCCAGCGGATGACTGGCGGTTTTGACATTGCAGGTGAGTCTTACTTTTTTTATGCTACTGTCGTGCGAATCAGATAATCAAACGAACTCAACGAGGCCTTCGCGCCTTCACCGGTCGCGATGATAATCTGCTTATACGGTACGGTGGTGCAGTCACCGGCAGCGAAAACACCTTTCACGCTGGTTTCACACTTGGCATCGATGATGATTTCACCCATGCGATTACGTTCAACGGCGCCTTCCAGCCAGTTGGTGTTCGGCAGCAGACCAATCTGTACAAAGATACCGGCCAGTTCCACATTGTGAACATCCCCGCTCACGCGGTCACGATACTCCAGGCCAGTGACCTTGCTGCCATCGCCTTTCACTTCTGTCGTTTGCGCGTTCAGAATGATGTCGACATTTTTCAGGCTGCGAAGCTTATTCTGCAGCACCTGGTCTGCCTTCATTTCTGGAGCAAACTCCAGCAGTGTCACATGTTCAACAATACCTGCCAGGTCGATAGCCGCTTCAACGCCGGAGTTACCGCCGCCAATTACCGCAACACGCTTACCTTTAAACAGCGGACCATCACAGTGCGGGCAATAGGTTACACCTTTGGTGCGATACTGATCTTCGCCCGGAACGTTCATGTTGCGCCATTTCGCGCCGGTGGCGATGATAATGCTACGTGCTTTCAGCACCGCGCCGGAGGCTGTTTCAATCTGATGCAAACCGCCTTCCTGCGCTGCCGGGATCAGTTTGCTTGCGCTCTGGCTGTCGATCACATCGACATCATAATCATCAACGTGTGCTTTCAGCGCACCTGCCAGTTTCTGACCTTCAGTTTTCGGTACTGAGATGTAGTTTTCAATATCAACGGTATCAAGAACCTGACCACCAAAACGTTCGCCCATCAGACCGGTGCGAATGCCTTTACGTGCAGAGTACACCGCTGCCGCCGCCCCCGCAGGACCAGAACCGACAATCAACACGTCATAAGCATCGCGCTTATTCAGTTCTTCAGCCGCACGTTTTTCTGCGCCGGTATCCACTTTCGCCACGATCTCAGTCAGCGTCATACGACCCTGGCCGAACTCTTTGCCGTTCATAAATACCGCCGGAACGCCCATCACGTTACGATCGGTGATTTCGTTCTGGAATGTACCGCCGTCAATCGCCGTATGTTTGATACGTGGGTTCAGTACCGACATCAGGTTCAACGCCTGCACCACGTCCGGGCAGTTGTGGCAGGAGAGCGAATAATAGGTTTCAAATTCAAAATCACCGTCGAGATCGCGGATCTGCTCCAGCAACGCCTGCGCCTCTTTTGACGGATGACCGCCGGTCCACAGCAGAGCCAGCACCAGAGAGGTAAACTCATGACCCAGCGGAGAACCGGCAAAACGCGGTCCCTGGTGAGAACCGGGATTGGTAATCAGGAACGATGGCTTACGCACCGCCAGAGTATTGTCTTCTTTAAAGGTGACTTTTTCTGACAGTTCAGCAATTTCAGTCAGCAGTTCCTTGATTTCTGCCGATTTAGCGCTGTCATCCAGCGTAGCAATCAGCTCAACAGGTTTGGTCAGTTTCTCAAGATAAGCCCTGAGCTGGGTTTTCATATTTGTGTCGAGCATTCTTCTTCCCTCTCTGAAAACATCATCATGCAAGCCGATTTTGCGGGACTGCATTAATGCAACTTGCGTCATGGTGCTGGAATAAAACAGGCGCAGATTTGCGCCTGTGGAATGCCGGATGCACTACGTTTATCCGGCCTACAAATAATGCGACTTAAATCTTACCAACCAGGTCCAGAGATGGAGCTAAGGTTGCTTCACCTTCTTTCCATTTCGCCGGGCAAACTTCACCTGGGTGAGAAGCGACATACTGTGCAGCTTTAATTTTACGCAGCAGGTCAGATGCATCACGGCCGATACCTTCAGCAGTAACTTCGATTGCCTGGATGATACCCTGCGGGTCAACAACGAAGGTTGCGCGGTCAGCCAGACCTTCATCTTCACGCATGTTGTCGAAGTTACGGGTCAGGGCGCCAGTCGGGTCGCCGATCATCGCGTATTTGATTTTCGCGATGGTCTCAGAGCTGCTGTGCCATGCTTTGTGGGTGAAGTGGGTATCAGTAGATACGGAATACACATCTACGCCCAGTTTCTGCAGTTCTTCGTAATGGTCTGCAACGTCACCCAGTTCGGTCGGGCATACGAAAGTAAAGTCAGCCGGGTAGAAGAAGAAGACGCTCCAGCGACCTTCGGTATCTTTCTCGGTTACTTCGATGAACTCACCGTTTTTGAACGCCTGGTTTTTGAAAGGTTTAATTTTGGTATTAATCAAAGACATCTGTACTTCCTCCGTGTTTTCGTTGAGAGATAAGTTAACGAAAATCTCTTAGCAGGGCTAATGCGTTTCCTTTATCAAATCAATAAGCGTTAACTAACAACTTACTCAATCGAACCTAAAAGACAAAAGTAAAAAAGGCCCCCTATGCAGGGAGCCTCATTACCCGAGCTACCCGCAGGTAACGTCAGTGCCAGCAGGGCTGGCTATGTGTTGCGCTCTACATTACCTTAACAAAGGTCGTAACAGCGATTGGGATTACATCACCCAACTCAAGAAAGGGCAATCGACGGACCGTCGATCTTACCTATGGCTGCGATAGGTTTTGCAATTAAGCCCCCTTTCCTGCTGATTTTATAAGGAAAATCAATGTTTAAACGTACCTTACTTTTAACCCTGCTCCCTGCCGTGGTGCATGCCGAAGAACTGCCTGCTCCCGTTAAAGCTATTGAGAAACAGGGCATTACCATCCTGAAGCCTTTCGATGCACCGGGTGGAATGAAAGGCTATCTGGGAAAATACCAGGACATGGGGGTCACTATCTATGTCACGCCTGACGGTAAACATGCCATCTCCGGCTACATGTATAATGAAAAAGGCGAAAACCTCAGTAATGCGCTCATAGAAAAAGAGATCTATGCCCCTGCCGGACGTGAGATGTGGCAGCGAATGGAAAAAGCGTCGTGGATTCTGGACGGGAAAAAAGAGGCACCGGTTATTGTGTACGTGTTTGCCGATCCCTTCTGTCCCTATTGTAAACAGCTCTGGCAGCAGGCGCGTCCGTGGGTAGAATCCGGTAAAGTTCAGTTGCGTACATTATTAGTTGGCGTAATTAAACCTGAAAGTCCGGCCACCGCCGCTGCAATTCTGGCAGCCAAAGATCCGGCCAAAACCTGGCATGACTATGAGGCATCCGGTGGGAAAATGAAGCTGGAAATCCCGGCTTCGGTCCCTGCGGAGCAAATGAAGTTACTGAATATCAACCAAAAGTTGATGGATGATTTGGGGGCCAACGTAACGCCGGCTATCTATTACATGAGTAAAGACGATACGTTACAACAGGAAGTAGGCTTACCGGATAAAGAAAAATTAAACATTATCATGGGAAATAAATAAAAGTAACAAGATGAGTGATTGTTATCGTTCTCATATCAATCACTCATTTAAATTAACTTTCCTGCTGAAAATTACGCAACTTGTGCTATTTTAGCTAAAGTTAATTATTCATTAAGCACACAAACATAAATTTCAAGAATAACTACCCTTTAAACTATTCTAGAATTGAATTTTTCAATACATTACCATCACAGGAAGGTACGCATGGCTAACCTCTATGACCTCAAAAAGTTCGATCTCAACCTGTTGATTATATTTGAATGCATATATCAACATTTGAGCATCAGTAAAGCGGCGGAAACACTGTATATTACACCCTCTGCTGTCAGTCAGTCATTGCAGAGACTACGTACACAGTTTAATGACCCGCTGTTTATTCGCTCAGGTAAAGGAATCACCCCAACGACGGCTGGAATTAACCTACATCAGCATCTTGAGAAAAATCTCAACAGTCTGGAGCAGACAATCAACATTATGCATAACTCCAGCCTGAAGAAAAAATTTATTATTTATTGCCCGCAACTAACAACAACTATTAATATCGCGGAAGTTATTCATTTTCTCAGAGAAGACTCACATGTCGAAATTGAGCACCGTGACATACTCATCACTGCTGAAAATGCGGAAAACCTGTTGGCTTACAGAAAGGCAGACTTAGTCATTACTACCGCTCCAGTGAGTAATCGCTCGATCATATGTTCGCCATTTAAAACCATCGAAACAGTATTAGTCTGTAACAAAAACCACCCCAGAATTAATGAGAAAACCACGCTTGAAAATATATTAAAAGAACAGTTTACGCAGCTTCTTTCTGAAGACCCGGGCATTAAAGAATATAGGCAACAAACCAAATTCTTTCTGGAAAATCGTGACATTGGTTTCCGTAGCGACTCATTAATAACGATTGCTAACATCATTTCAAATACAGATATCATTGGTTTACTACCAACAGCAATTTATGAGCAATATGCCGGCACATTTAATTTAAAAGAAATTAACACCGAGTTCCCACTACCTAAAATAAATTTATTTTTGATGTATAACAGAGCGTCACTCAATAATACTGGGTTTGACGATTTCATTAAAAAAATAGACGGCAAGCACAGCCTAAAAACTAACAAGTAGACCTTTATCAATTCATTTTGAATTTGTATGAATAAATGCGATTCAAAATAATTATGAATACATTAAAAAAGTTGCACCCAATAAAAATTAGCATATCTTATTGTCAGCATTTGTTATTATTTTGAATAATAATTCTGATATGAGTTCAATATGTCTATTTATAAAATCCCGCTTGGTCAAAACGTGCTGGAAGCCGCTCTGGAGCGCATAACCTGGACACTTGAAACCCTACCTCGTGTTTGTGTCTCCTTTTCCGGCGGGAAGGATTCAGGGCTAATGCTACATCTGACAGCCATGCTTGCACGCCAACTGCATAAAAAAATAAATGTGTTGTTTATCGATTGGGAAGCACAATTCTCCTGCACTATCGACTATGTAGGAGCTCTACGTGAACATTATGCCGATGTCATCGAACAATTTTATTGGGTGGCCTTACCGCTCACTACCCAAAATTCACTGTCACAATTTCAACCCGAATGGCAGTGTTGGGAGCCGGGTACACAATGGGTTCGCCAGCCGCCCGCAGATGCCATAACCGATCCTGAATATTTCTCCTTCTATCAACCCGGCATGACTTTTGAACAATTTGTTCGTGAGTTCGCTGACTGGTTTTCACAGAAACGACCGGCTGCCATGATGGTGGGCATCCGCGCCGATGAGTCATATAACCGCTTTGTTGCCATTGCCAACTTGCAAAAACAGCGCTTTGCCGATGATAAACCCTGGACTACAAGCGCCCCCGGCGGACACACCTGGTATATTTATCCTCTCTATGACTGGAAAACCGCCGATATATGGACCTGGTTTGCAAAAACCAGAATGCCGTGTAATCCATTATACAATCTAATGTATCAGGCTGGTGTTCCCACGCGCTACATGCGTATTTGTGAGCCCTTTGGCCCAGAACAGCGTCAGGGATTATGGCTATATCATGTCATTGAACCCGAGCGCTGGGCGGCTATGTGCACCCGCGTCAGCGGTGTTAAAAGCGGGGGTATTTATGCCGGTCATGACAACCATTTTTACGGTCATCGGAAAATACTTAAACCAGAACATTTAAGCTGGCAGGAATATGCCATGCTGCTATTGAACAGCATGCCGGAGACTACCGCAGAGCATTACCGCAATAAAATCGCCGTCTATTTGCAGTGGTATAAGAAAAAAGGCATGGATAATATCCCGCAAACTCAGGAAGGCGATATTGGTTCGAAAGATATTCCTTCATGGCGACGTATCTGCAAAGTCCTGTTGAATAATGACTACTGGTGTCGGGCACTTTCATTCAGTCCAACGAAACCCAAAAACTACCAACGCTATAACGAACGTATGAAAACAAAACGCCAGGAATGGGGAATCTTATGCAACACCGACTAACTCACGAACTCCTCGGCTTTCTTTCTGGCCTGTCAGAAGAAGAACGAATTGAAGCCATCAATGAATTCAGACGGGCGATACACAGCGTCAGTCCCTTTCGCGAGGAACCCGTAGATTGCGTACTTTGGGTTAAAAATGATCACATTTCACCCAATGACTACAACCCCAATAACGTTGCGCCGCCGGAGAAAAAGCTGCTGCTGAAGTCCCTTGAAGCAGACGGGTTTACACAACCCATTGTGGTGGTTCACTCAACGGCAGAGGAATACGAAATTGTCGATGGTTTCCACCGCCACGAGTTAGGTAAAGCCAAAGCCTCACTGAGGCCCAGGCTTAAAGGATATCTGCCGGTTGCCTGTTTAGAACGAGAACGCCATGAGCGTATGGCGGCGACCATTCGCCACAACCGCGCCCGTGGGCGTCATCAAATCCACGCCATGTCCGAGATTGTCCGCGAGCTATCGCAACTGGGATGGAGTGAAGAAAGAATTGGCAAGGATCTCGGCATGGACAACGACGAGGTGTTACGCCTGAAGCAAATCAACGGTCTGCAAGAGTTGTTCGCCGACCGTCGATTCTCCAAAGCCTGGACGGTGAAATAGCTACAGCGACACCAGACGTTCAGCTGCTGTTAACAGCGTCGATTCTTGCTTGGCAAAACAGAGACGAATCAGTTTATGCGGGAAAGGATCGGCGCAGAACACCGACAGCGGTATCGCCGCAACGCCCACTTCAGTGGTCAGCCACTGGCAAAATTCCACGTCGTTAAGCGTGGAAACGGCGCTGTAATCGACCAGCAGAAAGTACGTGCCTTCACACGGCAGAATTTCCAGTCGGCTGTCACGCAGAGCGTTCACCAACACGTCGCGTTTTTTCTGATAAAACGCAGGCAGCTCGCGATAGTGTGCAGGATCTTCTCGTAGCATATCCGCCAGGGCCAACTGAGCCGGCGTGTTGACGGAAAACGTCAGATACTGGTGTACCTTGCGTAACTCAGCGCTAATGGCGGCTGGCGCAACGCAGTAGCCAATCTTCCAGCCGGTCATATGGTAGGTCTTACCAAACGATGAAACAGCAACAGCGCGTTCCCGCAGCTCTGAATGTGCCAGCACACTGGCATGCCCTTGCCTGACGAAACAGATATGCTCATAAACTTCGTCGCTGATGACAAAGATCTCGCGTTCTTTAATTGCTTGCCACAGCGCGTCAAAATCGGCGTGATGCCACACGGTGGCAGAAGGATTATGTGGCGTGTTCAGGATAACCAATCGGGTACGGTCGCTGAGTAAGGCACTAAAAGCCTGCCAGTCGACGCGAAAAGACGGTGGTTGCAGCGCGATACGTTTAACCACCCCGCCGGATAATTCAACCGCAGGTGCATAGCTGTCGTAGCTCGGGTCAAAACAAATCACCTCATCACCTGGGCGCACCAGCGCAGTGATCGCGGCATACAGCGCTTCTGTGGCCCCCGCCGTGATGGTCACTTCACTATTCGCGTCGGGTTTGTAGCCGTACAGGTCTGCCGTTTTATCCGCGATGGCTTCGCGCAGCGCCTGCACGCCCGTCATCGGTGCATACTGGTTTGCACCGTGCGCGACGTGATACGCCAGACGCTCCTGCAAAAAGAGCGGACCGTCAAAATCAGGAAATCCCTGCGAGAGATTAATGGCCTGATGCTGCTGCGCCAGCGCACTCATTTGCGTGAAGATAGTAGTGCCCAGGTTAGGCAGTTTGCTTTGCGGAATCAGCGGGTTATTACTCATTATTGTTATCCCAGCGTGTGATGTTGTGGTTGAAGCCACTATAACACGATGCTAGTATTTGGCAATCAAGACGTTCAGACGTCTATATAAAAATAACCTGCCTGGACAGGACAGCCAAAGGACAACACAACATGAGTAATACCGAGATTCGCGTCGTCACCGGCCCGGCCAACTATTTTTCCCATCCCGGCAGCCTGTCGAGACTCAACGATTTTTTCACTGCCGACCAACTTTCACGCGCCGTATGGGTTTATGGTGAGCGCGCTATCGATGCGGCCCGCCCTTATCTGCCAGAGACATTTCATCTCGCCGAGGCTAAGCGCCTGCTGTTTACGGGACATTGCAGCGAAACCGATGTTGCTCAACTGGCAAAAGAGTCGGGAGAGAATCGCAGCGTGGTGATTGGCGTGGGCGGAGGAACATTGCTCGACACCGCTAAAGCGTTGGCCCGTCGTCTGGATCTGCCGTTTGTCGGTATTCCTACGATTGCGGCGACCTGCGCTGCCTGGACGCCGCTCTCCGTCTGGTATAACGATGCAGGCCAGGCGCTGCATTTTGAAATTTTCCCTGATGCCAATTTCCTCGTTCTGGTCGAACCCGAGATCGTTCTCAATGCGCCAGAGGAATATCTACTGGCGGGGATCGGCGACACGCTGGCGAAGTGGTACGAGGCCGTCGTGCTTGCGCCTCAGCCAGAAATCCTGCCATTAACTGTTCGTCTGGGTATCGATGCCGCGCAGACGATCCGCGACGTCCTGCTGGAAAGCAGCGAGCAGGCGCTGACAGACAAACAACAAAGCTCGTTAAGCCGCGCGTTTTGCGATGTAGTGGATGCGATTATTGCCGGAGGCGGCATGGTTGGTGGTCTGGGCGAGCGCTACACCCGCGTGGCGGCGGCACATTCTGTTCACAATGGCCTGACCGTCCTCCCACAAACAGAGAAGTTTTTACATGGCACTAAAGTGGCGTACGGCATCCTGGTGCAGAGTGCGTTGTTGGGACAAGATGCCGTGCTGGCGCAGTTAATTACCGCCTATCAGCGCTTCAACCTGCCAACCCGATTAGCTCAACTGGACGTGGACATCAATAATCGCGCAGAAATCGACAAAGTGATTACCCACACCCTGCGCCCGGTGGAGTCCATTCACGCCCTGCCGGTAACGTTAACGCCGGAGATACTGCGCGCAGCATTCGAAAAGGTAGAGTCGTTTACGGTATGATTAGTGTATGGGATGCCTGATAGCGGCTTCGCCTTATCAGGCCTACGACGACTAATTATAACGGCAAATGCGATGTTGTAGGCCGGATAAGCGTCAGCGCCATCCGGCAAAAAATCAACAGCACTTCGCGCCGCCTTTCCCCCCATATCGCGCATCCTGGCGCTCGCGGAAAAATTCTTCGTAGGTCATTGGCGTTTGCTCCGGATGCGTGGCGCGCATATGTTCAACATAGTTGTCGTAATCCGGCACACCTATCATTAATCGGGCGGTTTGACCTAAATACTTCCCGGCTTTGGCGAGTGTTTCAAACATAGTGATTCCCTGTCGTACAAACGCCCTCCCCGTTCAGGAGAGGGCTCATTGGTTAAGAGAATATTAGTGCGCGCCTTTCGCCTGCGCCACGATCTCTTCGACATTCTCTGGCATCGGCTCGTACGGCGTCTCTTTCGAAGTTGGTTTGTCCTCTTTCAATGCTGCCAGCGCAGTTTTGATGGAGAACAGACCCAGCACCACAACGACTACCATGAAGAAGATGGTGAGACCCGCATCCAGGCGGTTGTTAAACACCAGCTGCGTCAGCTGCGACTGGGTGTACTGCGCCGGAATGTTACCACTGTCGATCATCGCCTGGAATTTGTTGGCGATAGCCAGGAAGCCGATTTTTGCATCCGGGCTAAACGCTTTCTGCCAGCCAGCGGTCAGGGTACAAATCAGCAGCCAGGCGGTTGGGACCAGTGCCACCCACGCGTAACGCTGGCGTTTCATCTTGAACAGCACCACAGCACAGAGCATCAACGCCATACCGGCCAGCATCTGGTTAGCAATACCAAACAGCGGCCACAGGGTATTAATACCACCCAGAGGATCCACCACGCCCTGGTGTAAGAAGTAACCCCAGGCCAGCACGCACAGCGCCGTCGCCAGCAGGTTCGCAGGCAACGAATCGGTACGTTTCAGGCCCGGTGACACCACGCCCAGCAAGTCCTGCAGCATAAAGCGCGCAGCGCGTGTACCGGCATCAACCGCCGTCAAAATAAACAAAGCTTCAAACAGAATGGCGAAGTGATACCAGAACGCCACATCCATCATGCCACCCAGTGCGCCATGCAGAATGTACGCCATCCCGACGGCCAGCGTCGGCGCACCACCTGCGCGGGAGATAATGGATTGCTCACCCACTTCATTGGCGATTTGGTGCAGAGTATCTGGCGTAATAGCAAAGCCCCAACTACTGACTACCTGTGCCGCAGAAGCCACTACATCAACCGTGCCCGCAGGAGCCAGCACCGCCATCGGGCTGTTCATCGCAAAGTACACGCCCGGATCGATGATGCACGCGGAAACCAGCGCCATAATGGCGACAAAGGATTCCATCAGCATTCCGCCGTAGCCGATAAAGCAAGCCTGCCCTTCATTCGCCAGCATCTTCGGCGTGGTTCCGGAGGAGATCAGCGCATGGAAGCCAGATACCGCACCGCATGCAATGGTGATAAACAGGAACGGGAACAGGTTACCGGTCCAGACCGGACCAGTACCGTCAACAAACTTGGTCAGAGCTGGCATGGTCAGCGTCGGACGCATGATCAGAATCCCTACCGCCAGACCAACAATGGTGCCGATTTTCAGGAAGGTAGAGAGGTAATCACGCGGGGCCAGCAGCAGCCACACCGGCAGCACGGCGGCGACAAAACCGTAGCCCACCAGCATCCAGGTCAGCTGTACGCCGGTAAAGTCAAAGTACGGTGCCCAGGTCGGGCTTTCCGCTACCCAGCCGCCGGAAATAATGGCAAACACCAGGAATACCAGACCGATGACCGACACTTCACCAATGCGGCCCGGGCGCAGATAGCGCAGGTAAATCCCCATAAAAATCGCCAGCGGGATAGTGAACGCTACGGTGTAAGTTCCCCACGGGCTGTGGGTCAACGCTTTCACGACAATCATCGCCAGTACCGCGAGGATAATCACCATGATCATAAAACAGGCCACCAGCGCAATAACACCCGCCGTAGGGCCCATCTCTTCTTTCACCAGTTCGCCAAGGGAACGACCATCGCGACGGGTAGAAACAAACAACACCATGAAGTCCTGCACCGCCCCTGCCAGTACCACCCCGGCGAGCAGCCAGATCATACCCGGCAGATAGCCCATTTGCGCCGCCAGCACCGGTCCAACTAACGGACCCGCTCCAGCAATCGCCGCAAAATGGTGACCAAACAGTACTTTTTTATCGGTGGGAACATAATCCAGACCATCGTTATGACGCACGGCTGGCGTCATACGCGTCGGGTCCAGCGCCAGTACATTTTTCGCGATGTACAGGCCGTAGAAACGGTAAGCGATAAGGTAGACACAGACTGACGCCACGACTATCCACAACGCGTTGATCTGTTCACCACGATTTAACGCAATATATCCCAGGGCAAATGCTCCGATAACGGAGAGCAATGTCCAGAGGAGGTATTTCCCTGATTTATTCATAGTTGTTGTCCGTTTGCGTGATCCAGAAAGATGTTACATTTTGTTTCTATAACATCTTTCCTGATTTTAACAACCTGACAACCACATAAACCTGAGACATCACTGACTATTTACATTGCATTGTTAACTGGATCACCTTTGCTACAACTATAGCTGAAACAATTACGTTACTTATGCGGCTGGGCCAGCGTTTTGCTTGCCCAGGAGGCCAATTACAGAATTCATCATCAACATAGATACATTTACAGTAAATTATAATTATTTAGCATTTCATCACTCTGGCGATGTGCCCTTATTTTAAAACCATAAGTAGCAACATCCTTAATTATAAAACCATTAATAATCTTAGGATATTCTCATTTTTTATACATGGAATGCTTTTATTAATCCTGATAAAAAATCAGACATCAAAAGCTACCTTTAGCGATACCCCCTACCTATAATCCAATGCAACATTGATTAAGTGAAATTACATAAAAATATCACCACCACCTTCTAACATATATTTAAAAAGCATACATAGAAACATCCAAAATCTTTTTACGCAGAATGTTATTCATTAATAGCGGCATAATTTTATAAGGATATAAATAATGAATAAATGCTATCGCATTGTCTGGAATATCGCGCGAAACATGTTCATCGTCGTGTCAGAACGCTCTCGTGGCGATAATCGGGTACGAACCACCGTTGCCGGGGTGCTTTTATCAACCGTCGGCATCATGACCAGCGCCGCCCTTGCCGCAGATAAAGGCCCACAGAGCGGAGAAACCATCATCCTGAACAATGGTGACACTATAACGTCATTATCAGGAGAGACGGGTATCGATAGCACCGTGACCGGTGGTCAAGGAGTGCAAATTGAGGGTAAGGCATCAATTAACGTTACGGGGGATAGCGGTTCAATCGGCGTTAAACTCGATAACGGTGTGATAAATGATTTAGGAAACGATACACAGATTAACGTAACCGATACCGGTTCAACCACTACAAGCTCAACAAATGGTGTTTACATTAATAAAGTAAATCCAGGTACTCGCATCGATGCCAACAACCTATTAATTAACGTTGCCAGTAACAACACCGCCTATGGTGTTTATATTCACGGTATGGATTCATCTCTCGACTTCGGGCAAGGAAGCAAAATCAACGTTGAATCCCAGAACGGAAATAGTACCGGTGTCTTTTTCTATGATGGCGGTAATACATTCACCATGGATGGTGGCTCCATTCATGTCACCTCCAACTCCGCCGGTAAAGCGACGGGTATCGATACCTCCAGGGCAGAGAAAACCACGCTCAATCTGGGAGACAACACCCACATAGAAATCAACAGTGGTACCGAGAGAGGCAGTGGTCTCTATTTCGGCAAAGATACAACGCTCAATGCGAACGGCCTGGTTATCGATGTCACAACGGCAGACTCAGCAAATACCGTGATGATTTATGGAATCCAGACAGGGTCAAACAACCATATTAATCTGGGTGAAGGCAGTAAGATAACGCTCTCCACTCCAGGTGGAACGGCCTATGGATTGACGTCAGGAAGGGGAAGTCAGATCGCTGCTAATAACCTGACGATCGATGTATCCACTACCTCTACAGAACACACAAGTGGCCGCGGCGCAGACATCTCAGGCAACATCGACTTTGGCCACGACTCGACCATAACCGTGGCAGGCTTTTCCGAAGGATATGGTCTGTTTGTCGGAGATTATTCGGCGACAAAAAAAGAAGACGTCACTGCCGCAGCACATGCCGAAAACCTGACAATTGAAGTAACCGGCGGCAAAACCGAAGGTATCCGTATAGAGGGAGGTCTGGTAGATCTCGGTTCAGGCAGTTCCATCAGCGCCACCGGAACGGCATCAACTATTTACCTCACTGGCCGAGGATACGGGGAACTTGACGCGGATAACCTGACGGTAAAAACAGCGCAAGGAACAGCGATAACAGCCCAAAGTAGCATGTATGCCACAGTCGTTAATATTGGTGAAGGCAGTACGATCGACGGACGAATCGACACCGCCAAAACGTACGGGCTGATAGCCAACACATCTTTTTCTGACCCATCAACGATCAATTTCAACGGTTCTCAGGATAATCGAAACACAATTTATGCCTCGGGAGGCTATGGCGCATCAGCACAATTTAGTGGTTCAACTATTAATATCTCCAATACCGACATCATTATGAACGGAGCCAATTCCTACGGGCTTTCGGCTATAGGCGATAACAGTTTTACCCGCGCAGGCATTATTAATGCCAGCAACATGAACATCGACATGACAGGAGCCATCAACGCTTCTGGCGTTATGGTTCAACAGGGCGGCATCGTCAATCTGAGTGGTGACACAACGATTAAAACCAACGACGATGGAGTCGCTATCTGGGTACCTAAAGTGTCGTCCGGCAGCAATATATTGCCCGGTGGCACCATCAACGGTACGGGAAAAATGACGATTATCGGCGACATCGTTAACAGCGGCTGGGGATATATCAATCTGACAATGGATGCGGGATCTTATTTTGAGGGCGCAACATCCATCAATCACGACTTTAACACCCGGGGCCTGGACTCTGAGCTTAGCCTTACGCTCGCCGATCAAGGAAAATGGCTCGTTACTGACAGTTCAACCCTGACATCGCTGGACAATGCGGGTACCGTAGAACTGGCAGCCGACAGCACATTACATGCTAATAGCCTGACGTTGCAGGAAAGTAGCATCCTGAATGTTGATCTTAGCGCAGCAGCCCTGGCCAGCGCCAATAGCGCACCATTGATTACCGGGGGTGAGATTGCGTTAGGCGGTGATTTACATATCAGTAATAGCGGCAATGCGCTGGATATCGGCACACTCACCTCTGACGCTCAATTACAAGACATTGAAACTATTACGTTGATTGATACAGACACTGCAATCACCGAAGATTTTGCCAGCTTATCAACGGATACTGACTCAATACCGGATTACCTGTCAGTATTCGGACAAATCAGCGCCACAGATAACACCCAATACCAATTGGGTGTTGGCCTGAGCTGGTATGCCGGACAGTCTGGCTCCGTCGCCACCCCTGCTCACGGCACATTCACCCTCGATGGCGGCAAGCAGTTTACTGTCAATAGCCAACTGGAAGACGTCGCATCAGACACGCGCAGCGGTTGGGACGGTAAGAGCCTGACCAAAAAAGGAGAAGGCACACTCACTCTGACGTCGAATAACACCTATAGCGGTACCACCGCCGTGCAGGAGGGGACGTTATGGCTAACAGAGACAGGCGTTATTGGTGCCGCAGGCAGTCAGCAGTATGTCACCGTCGGGCAAGGTTCAACCTTAGGTGGCAATGGCGCCGTTAACAGCAACGTGGACAACGCTGGAACATTACGCTTTGGCGATAATACTGCCGCCCAAAGCGGTTTTATCATAAACGGTAATGTCACCAACAAGAGCAGTATCGCAAGCTCGGGGACGACGCCGGGCAATACATTGACTATTAACGGCAACTACACTGGCACTGGCGGTAACCTGACACTCAATACTTATTTAGGCGACGATAGCTCGCCGACCGATGAACTGATTGTAGCGGGTGACGTGGACGGTAAAACCACGCTGTACATCAACCAGGCTGGAGGGGAAGGCGCATTCACCGACCAGGGTATTGAAATTGTGAATGTTGGCGGTACATCAACAGATGATGCTTTCTCGCTGGGCAATCGGGTCCTGATTGGGCCGTACGAATATCGCTTATACGAAGATAATGAAAATTGGTATTTGCGCTCACAGGCGGAGACACCCGATGACGGGGGAGATATTACTCCTGTCGATCCTGACGACGATGGCAGTGACGTCACCCCTGTCGATCCCGACGACGGCGGCGGCGACGTAACCCCTGTCGACCCCGACGACGGCGGCAGCGACGTAACCCCCGTCGACCCCGATGACGGCGGCAGCGACGTAACCCCTGTCGACCCCGATGACGGCGGCAGCGACGTAACCCCTGTCGACCCCGACGACAGCGGCAGCGACGTAACCCCTGTCGACCCCGACGACGGCGGCAGCGACGGTAAACCATCAAATCCACAATACCGTGCCGATATCGGCGCTTATCTGGGGAATCAGTGGCTGGCTCGCGAGCTACAAATGCAAACGCTTTTCGACCGTGAAGATAGCCAGTATCGTTCACATGAAGGCGACTTATGGCTACGTGTAAAAGGCGGAAACGCGGACTCTACTGCTGCGGATGGAAATGTCGACATGGACAGCGATTACGTCCAGTTCCAACTTGGCGGGGATATCGCCACCTGGAACAACGGTCAGCAAAGTCTGACGCTGGGACTCATGGGAAGCTATATCAATGGCAGTACAGATAGCACAGGAAACCGCGGCGCAGATGGCAGCCAGTTTTCAGCCACCGGAGATATCGACGGCTACAATTTGGGCGTTTACGCAACCTGGTATGCTGATGCTATGCGTCATCGTGGCTGGTATGTCGACAGTTGGTATCAATATGGTTTCTACGATAATAGCGTTGAAAACGGTGATGCAGGAACAACACATTACGACTCAACCGCCAACGCGCTCTCTCTGGAAAGCGGCTATCGATATACGATGGACTTCGCCAGTAACCAATCGTTAAGTCTGATACCGCAATTACAGGTTGTCTGGCAAAGCTACAAAGCGGACAGCGTGCAAGCACACAATACGCGTATTGACGGTCAAAATAGCGAAAACTGGACCACTCGCCTCGGTCTTCGCGTCGAGGGTTCGTCACCGACAACCAATGCGGTTCTTCAGCCATTCGCCGAAGTCAACTGGCTACATATGACCGATGATATGGCGGTATCCTTTGATAACTCAGCGGTAAACCTGGATCTTCCCGCCGATCGCGCTGAAATAAAACTCGGGATCCAGGCCGCTATCAACAATCAATGGAACATTAGCGCGTAGGCAACAGGGCAGAAAGGAAACAACGATTTCAGCGATCTCAGTGGCAGCGTTAACCTGCACTATAGCTGGTAATCTACACAAAAACGCGTCTGGTATGCTCAGACGCGTTTTATCTTTCACCCCATCACCGCCGTGCCTAAACGGCAGGTGCAACAGCGTCGTCCCTGCTCATCAAAGATGACGATTTCCCAGCTTTGATTTTGACGCCCAAGATGCAACGGCTGACAAACGCCGCGTACTTTCCCCTGCGATACCGCCCGATGATGCGTGGCGTTTAGTTCCGTCCCCACCACACACTGCCCGTCGCGCGTCATCAGATAACCCGCCATCGAACCCAACGTTTCCGCCAGGGCCGCCGACGCGCCGCCATGCAGCAGGCCAAACGGCTGATGCGTTCGGCTATCCACCGGCATTTCGGCTTCCAGCACATCATCACCCAGTCGGGTATAGACCATTCCCAGATGCGCCACCATCGTGTTCTGACTGGTGGCATTGAGTTCATCCAGCGTCAAATGACGTTTCCAGATCATCGTCATGCCCCCAGCGTGGAACCGCCGTCCACCACGATATCCTGTAATGTAATGTGGCTGGCCAGATCGGAAGCGAGAAATAAAATAGTGTTGGTGATCTCTTGCGGCCGGGCGATTTTCCCCAGCGGAATCCCAAGCTTAAACTGCTCGCCAAATCCACGAATGCGCTGTTGCTCCGCGTCATCGCTGACCCACAGCGTACGCTGCATGTCGGTATCGGTCGACCCCGGAGAAACCACGTTACAACGCACACTGCTGCCTGCCAGTTCAAGTCCGACGGTCAGCGCCAGGCTTTTCAACGCGGCCTTTGACGCACCGTAAGCACTCATGCCGATACGCGGCGTGTGCGCCGCATCCGACGCGACGGTCACGATCGCCCCGCCCTGCTGGCGACGAAACTGCGCCATCGTCTGCTGAAACAGATTGAACGCTCCGCCAACGTTAACCGCAAACGTCTGCTGCCACTCCTCAGCGCTTAGCGCATCGGTGGCACCCATACGCAAAATACCTGCGGCATTGACCAACACATCCAAACGCTCGCGCGCTTTGAGGACGCGCTGGCACACCTCAGCTACCTGTCCGGCATTCGCCACATCCAGCACTTCGGTCGTAAACGGGTAGTTATCCTGAGGAAATTCGCGATCGAATCCAGTCACCTCAGCACCTGCATTCGCAAACGCCAGCGCCGTGGTGTAGCCAATCCCTTTTCCCGCCCCGGTTACCCAGACGGTTTTCCCGGCAAAATCAAATCCGGCCATTACTTCACCTCGCGGGAGAGCAGAGCCCACCATGCGTCAATGGTCGGTTTTTTCGCCAGCATCACGAAATCAATATCACCATGAACCTTACGCCAGCGCGCCGCCAGCGCCATCATGCGCACGGAATCCAGCCCATAGTCGATCAGGTTTTCGTCATCCATCGGCTCTTCGGACTCATCCAGCAGCGGCAGAATAACGCTGCGCAACGCATCTTTACTGGCCGGAACCGGCGCCGGTAATAATTCCTGGGTCATAACCACACGCCCGGAACGTCCCGCCACGTATTTCAGCGACATCAAGTGTTCATCACGGCTAAAGTCCGCCAGCGCATCGGCAACCATAAACGGCTTGATGTCACGCATGAAAGCGTCAGTTGCGGTGGTCATACAGCCAATATGCGCATACACCCCGGTAATGATCAGTTGATTACGCCCGGTTTCCTTGAGCATCTGTTCCAGCGGGGAGCGATGAAATGCGCTATAACGCCATTTCACCAGAATGGTATCCGCTTCATCTGGCGCCAGCGCCTCAACGATCTTTTGTTGTTCCGGCGAACGCGTCAGGCCCGGTCCCCACATATCATTGAGCAGAGCGCGGTCTTCATCACTCTGCTCTTTCGGTTGAGCGGTGTAATACACCGGAATATTATGCTCTTTGCAGTACTGGCGCAGCGCGGCGATGTTCGCGACGACCTGCTCCATCATCGGACAGTTATCGCCCCAAAAGCCGATAAAATAATCCTGCATGTCGTGGATCAGCAGCGCGGCGCGTTCAGGGTCAAATGCCCAGTCGACTTTGTTCACCGGAACATCGAGCGCCGTTGGTAGCGCATAAGCCTGCAGTTTAGGAATTGCCATTTCTATTTCTCCTTCAGGCCAGTGAACGTGATGCCAGCCACTGACGTAATTGTTTTTTATCTACCTTCCCCACTGGAGTCAGCGGTAATGACTCAACACACTCAACACGATCGGGTAATTTGAATTCCGCCACACCCTGTTCGCGCAGAAAACGGCGCACCTGAACCGCGCGCAGCGGCTCTTTTACCACTAGCCAGGCACAGCTTTTCTCGCCCATCAGTTCGTCATCCATACTGACCAGCGCTGCATGGATAACCATTGGATGGCGCAGCAGCAGGTTTTCAATCTCTTCAGCAGCGATCTTCTCCCCGCCGCGGTTGATCTGATCCTTTTCGCGTCCCTGAACGGTGATGTAGCCATCCGGGTCGATAGCGATCAGATCGCCGGAACAGTAAAAGCCGTTGGCGTCAAAGGCGCTGGCATTATGCTCAGGGCTTTTGAAATAACCACGGAAGGTGTACGGACCACGTGTCATCAGGCGTCCGGTCTCTCCCAGGGCTAAGGGGTTGCCGTCAGCGTCTGCTACCCAGACTTCATCATCAGGACACATCGGGCGACCCTGGGTATTGATGATGCGCTCAGGACTGTCGTCCAGACGGGTGTAGTTCACCAGCCCTTCCGCCATGCCGAAGACCTGCTGCAACTGGCAGCCAATCTCAGCCGGAATACGCGCCGCAAGCGTGGCGGAAAGTCTCGCTCCACCGACCTGTAGCAGTTTCAGCGAAGCCAATTGCGCATTGCTGCCCCACTCCGCAATCGCCTGCAGCCACAGGCTCACCGCAGGTGGCACCAGCGCCGTGACGTTAACCTGATGCTGTTCAATCAGCGGGAAACACAGGGTAGCGCTCGGGTCGGCCGCCAGCACGACGGTTCCACCCGCAAGGAACACGCCCAGCGCGCCTGGCGAGCTCATGGAGTAGTTATGCGCCGCCGGGATTGCGCATAAATAACGCGTTTCCCCGGTGAAGTGGCAAATCTCATTGCTGCGACGTACGCTGTAGTAGTAATCGTTATGAGTGCGAGGAATCAGCTTTGGCGTCCCGGTCGTCCCGCCGGAAAGCTGGAAGTACGCCACCTCATCAGCGGGCGACGGTGTAGCAGTAAAATCAGTCGCAGGTTGGCTTATCGCCGTTTGTAGATTGTGTTCACCTTCGTCGTTGTGCAGTTGCACCACGCGCACTGAATTGTGTTCGGCCACAAAAGTGTTTAGAAAATCGTCCCCGCTAAACAGCGTATGCTGGCGATCGGCAATCAGCAGCGCCGGTTCAATCTGTTTGGCATAGGCGTTGAGTTCGTTACGCTGATGGCTGAACAGGGCCAGCACCGGAGCTACGCCCAGCTTGAGTAACGCAAAGAAGGTGATATACAGCTCAGCCACATTGCCCAGTTGTACCAGCGCGGTTTCACCGGGTTTAATCCCCTGGCGACACAAACTGCAGGCTAGATTGTCAGCGGCCTGATTCAGCTGGCGATAGCTCAGGTGGCGTTCACCATCAATAACCGCCGTATGGTCGCTGTCGGCGTGACGGGTCAGAATGTCGGTCAGCGGCAAATCCTGCCAGTAACCTTTTTCACGATACCTGCGGGCAAACTCTTCCGGCCAGCGGGTGAATGGAATACTCATTTTTGCTCCTTAAAACCAGTCCACAAGGCTCTTAATGCAGTCCAAAAACATTCAACATCGTGGATAGCTTGGCCCCCGTTTCACGCCATTCCGCAACCGGGGAAGAGGCTGGAACAATTCCTGCTCCGGCAAAGAAACGCACCTGATTGCGCAGCAGCTTCGCACAGCGGATCGTCACTACCCACTCACCGTTACCTTCGGCATCACACCAGCCGACAATACCGCCGAACAGTTCGCGATCGAACGGCTCCAGCTCGGCGATAAGCTTGCGCGCAACCTGATGTGGGAAGCCACTCAGTGCAGGCGTCGGGTGCAACAGGCACGCCAGCGTCAGGGCGTTTTCCTGCGCGTTGGCTTTACCTTCAAACGGCGTGCCGAGGTGCCAGAGCGTCGGCGTAGTAACCAGCTGCGGAGAAGAAGGCAGTTGCAGTTCACGGCTGCGATCGCGCAATACATTTTTCATCGCCTGCGTCACCAGTTCGTGCTCATGGCGGTCCTTCTCAGATGCCAGCAGGCGGATCCCTGCTTCGCGATCCAGCACATCATCAGGCTGACGACGTGCAGAGCCCGCCAGCGGCAGAGAACTGAAACGCTCGCCTTCTTTGCGCAGAAGCAATTCCGGGCTGGCACCAATCAATACGCCGCCGTCTTCAATCGGCACATGGAAGTTGTAGCTCGCTGGATTTTGCGCCACCAGACGCTCCAGCAGCGCACCGCTGTCAATGTTGGCATCGGTGGTGATATCGATCAGGCGTGACAACACCACTTTGTCGACTTCCGGAGTGGACGTCAGCGCAGCCGCCCGGGCGACCATATCTTCAAAAAAGTCCTGTTCCGGGATCGATTTACGTTCCACGACGTTCAGCGACTGATGCGCGGTAAAGTAACGTGATGATTGCTGCTTCGCCGTACGAGAAAAGCTCTGCCACGATTGGGGAATAAACAGCGATGATGGCTGGCGGGTGTCAAAAGGGATCGCCCCGACCATGACAGGGTTCGCGATACCCTGCGATTTGGCATCAGCAAACAGTGCGTTCATTTTTTGTTGGAAAGGGCTGTCTGGCGAATCGCCATCAATTGCCGGTTCCGCATAGCGGGCGAAGCATCCTGACGTCGTAAAACTACGGTACGGCGACATAAAGAAAAAACTGTCGGGAGCGAGCGTCGGCATAGTCTGCGTTTTTTCCTCGGCCAGTGACGTATCCATATCATCCTCCAAAAATGATAAAGGCTCTAATAATGATTATCATTTATATTTTCGGTCGCTAACCTAAAAGTAAAGCGGCGGTATGTCAACTCTTGTGGTAGCACAATGTGCGACTTTGGCTTGCATCCTTGCTCGCTAACAATGAAAATGAGAAGCATTACTTATATTGATAACAGGAAGCTGATTCGTGAGTCTCCCCTCTTTTTGCCGCACCGTGCTCTTACTGGCAGGTTTATCTCTTTCAGGAATTTCTTCAGGTCACGCCGCCGACTGGCCGCGTCAGGTTACTGACAGCCGCGGCACGCATACGCTGGAGCATAAACCGCAGCGAATTGTCTCCACCAGCGTGACCCTCACCGGTTCGCTGCTGGCGATTGATGCCCCGGTCATCGCCAGCGGTGCCACTACGCCGAACAATCGCATCGGCGATGCGCAGGGCTTTTTACGCCAGTGGAGCGAAGTGGCAAAAGAACGCAAACTGAGCCGCCTGTATATCGGCGAACCGAGCGCGGAGGCCGTTGCGGCGCAAATGCCGGATTTGATTCTGGTAAGCGCCACCGGGGGCGATTCTGCCCTCGCGCTGTACGATCAGCTGTCCACCATTGCGCCAACGCTAATCATTAATTACGACGATAAAAGCTGGCAGTCGCTGCTGACCCAGTTAGGTGAAATTACCGGTCAGGAGCAACAGGCTGCTGCGCGTATTGCCGAGTTTGATAAGCAACTACAGGCAGTTAAGCAACGTATTACCCTGCCACCACAGCCGGTCAGCGCGCTGGTATATACCGCCGCGGCGCACAGCGCCAACCTGTGGACGCCTGAGTCAGCGCAAGGCAAGCTGATGGAGCAGTTAGGGTTCACGCTGGCAACGCTGCCTGCCAACTTGCATACCAGCCAGAGTCAGGGCAAACGCCACGATATCATCCAGCTTGGCGGTGAGAACCTGGCGGCAGGCCTGAACGGCGAAGCGCTGTTCCTGTTTGCTGGCGACAGCAAAGATGCCGATGCTATTTACGCTAATCCGCTTCTGGCGCATCTGCCAGCCGTACAAAATAAACGTGTTTACGCCCTGGGTACGGAAACCTTCCGTCTCGACTACTACAGCGCAATGCTGCTGCTGCAACGTCTGTCGGCTCTGTTTTAATTGCCAGCGCCGGATGCGGCTAACGCCTTATCCGGCCTACAATCCGTAGAGCACAACGCGATCAGACATTTACGGGGACTTGCCGGAATCGGCGCACTTCTCCCAACAACAGCAGCAGTAAAAGACCGACAATCACCAGCCCAAACCCACTCACGCTTGCCGAAGCAACTGGCGTCATCATCGCGCCCAGACCACCTAACAACGCCGCGCCAATCGCATCGCCGGTGACGTTCTGTGCGGTCCACAAACCATTAATTCGCCCGAGCATCGCTTCCGGCGTCTGCGTCTGTAACAGGGTGTACTGCAACAAAGAGCTGACCGCACTCAACCAGCCGAACAGCGCCAGACAAACCACACCAAGCTGCCAAACGGGCATCAAGCCAAACAGACCGATAGCCAGAAATGAAGCCACGGTCGATGCAAGCATAATCAGTCCAGGACGAAGACTGTGCGCCAGTTGTCCGCTGGTCAATGCACCCACGGCTGCCCCCAGCGGAATAGCCGCATACAGCAGGCCAATTTGCGCACTCGACATGTGCCAGTTAATCGCCAACGCCGGATACAGCACGCGCACGGCGCTCGCCATGGTTAACAGACCACCGAGCAGTGCAATACCGCCAATCAGTGGGCTGGCAAGCAGAAAGCGGAATGCTGCCAGCAGCGATTTCAGCGGATGCTCACGCGGCTGCGGCGGAGGCGGCAACGCGGGAAGACTCAGCAACGGTAGTAAGGTAATGAAGGTCCCCACCGCCGCCAGTCCGTAGTTCCAGGCTACGCCGCCGGTCGCGAGCAGCACCCCGCCAAGCATCGGCGAAATTACCGATCCCAGACGCACCGTCAGCATGGTAATCGCCCCGGCCTGCATCAGATTCTCCCGCCCGACCAGCGCTGGCGTCGCCGCCAGTAAAGCAGTCACGCCCAGCGAAGCAAAGAAACCGTCCCATAAGCCAAGCAGATAAATTGCCAGTAACGACGGTTCGGGAAGTAACGCATTCAAACACAGGCCAATAAAGCCAATGCCACAGGTACCACGCGCCAGCAGGATCACTTTTTTACGCTCATAGCGGTCGGCCAGCACACCGCCCACCATCAGGCCAATAAACATTGCACTGCCGGTCAGCGTCACCGACAAACCGACCTGCCAGGTCGACTGGGTCATCATCTGGATTTGTACCGGAACCGCTACGCCGAGTAGCCCCAGAGAGACAATGGAAATAAAACGGGCGAGGAAGACTGCACGAAATGCAGGGTGGGTCTTTAACAGGCTGAGATTGAGCAGCCATGATTGTCGATTCATTACAGAGCCTTACCAGGTACTTTTTCAATATCCATTCGATGGCTGCACATGCTAACATATCCAAATAAGATCGATAACGATAATTACTATCATTATCAGGGAAGTTGATATGTCATGCTCTGTTTCCGCGACACGCGCCTTCGCCGTGCCCGGACTATTGTTATTACTTGTTCTGACCACGGTATTAAGTCTGGTTATTGGCGCCAAGTCGCTACCTGCCTCCGTGGTGCTGGATGCGCTCACGGGCACTTGTCAAAGCGCTGATTGCACCATCGTGCTAGACGCACGTCTGCCGCGCACGCTGGCAGGGCTACTCGCCGGTGGTGCGCTGGGCCTGGCTGGCGCTTTAATGCAAACGCTCACGCGTAATCCTCTCGCCGATCCCGGTATTCTGGGCGTCAACTCTGGTGCCAGCTTTGCTATTGTGCTGGGGGCCGCGCTGTTCGGCTTCTCCTCTGCGCAAGAACAACTGCTGATGGCCTTTTGCGGTGCGCTGGCTGCGTCGCTGATCGTAGCTTTTACCGGTAGTCAGGGCGGTGGGCAGTTAAGCCCGGTACGTCTGACGCTGGCGGGCGTTGCCCTGGGCGCGGTGCTGGAAGGATTATCCACCGGCATCGCCCTGCTCAACCCGGACGTTTACGATCAGCTGCGTTTCTGGCAAGCTGGCTCACTGGATATCCGCAGCCTGCAAACGCTGAAGGTGGTATTGGTACCAGTACTGATTGCCGCGGCTGTCGCACTGTTCCTCAGTCGTGCCCTGAATAGCCTGAGCCTCGGGAGCGACACAGCTACCGCGCTTGGTAGTAAAGTCGCTCGCACACAGTTTATTGGCCTGCTGGTGATTACCGTACTGTGCGGCAGCGCGACCGCGATTGTCGGTCCTATCGCCTTTATCGGCCTGATGATACCTCACATGGCGCGCTGGCTGGTGGGGGCGGATCACCGCTGGTCACTGCCCGTCACCCTGCTGGCAACCCCTTCTCTGTTACTGATTGCCGATATCATCGGTCGCCTGATTGTTCCCGGCGAGCTGCGCGTGTCGGTGGTCAGCGCTTTCATCGGCGCGCCGGTGCTTATCTTTCTGGTACGCCGTAAATCGCGCGGGGGTGGCGCATGATGCACCTCTCCCGCCGCCTGATAATCAGCAGCCTGCTGCTGGTTGCAGGTTGTCTCGTCATTGGTTTATGGAGCCTGCGTAGCGGCGTTGTTACGCTGGAAACCCAGCAAATTATTGCCGCCCTGCTCGGCGATGCGCCGCGCAGTATTACCCTGGTGGTGACCGAATGGCGTTTGCCACGCGTGCTCATGGCGCTATTGATTGGCGCAGCGCTCGGCGTGAGCGGCGCAATATTTCAGTCGCTGATGCGTAACCCGCTGGGTAGCCCGGATGTGATGGGTTTCAATACCGGGGCCTGGAGCGGTGTGCTGGTGGCAATGGTGCTGTTCGGACAGCATCTTACCGCAATCGCGCTGGCGGCCATGCTCGGTGGGATCCTGACTTCTCTGGTGGTCTGGGCGCTCGCCTGGCGCAATGGGATCGACACCTTCCGGCTAATTATTATTGGTATCGGCATACGCGCCATGCTGGTGGCGTTCAACACCTGGCTACTGCTGAAAGCATCATTAGAAACCGCGCTAACGGCCGGACTGTGGAACGCTGGATCGCTCAATGGCCTGACCTGGGCCAAAACCTGGCCGTCTGCCCCGCTGATTATCATCATGCTGGTATGCGCCACATTGCTGGTACGCCGGATGCGCTTACTGGAAATGGGTGATGACAGCGCCTGTGCGCTTGGTGTCAGCGTTGAGCGCTCGCGTCTGATGATGATGCTGGTTGCGGTTGTACTGACCGCTGCCGCCACCGCGCTGGCGGGTCCTATCTCGTTTATTGCCCTTGTCGCGCCGCATATCGCGCGACGTATAAGCGGCACATCGCGCTGGGGATTAACCCTGTCAGCGCTGTGCGGCGCGTTGCTGCTGCTGATGGCGGATTTATGCGCCCAACAGCTGTTTATGCCTTATCAGCTTCCGGTGGGCGTTGTCACCGTAAGCCTCGGCGGTATTTATCTTATCGTCTTGTTAATTCAGGAGTCCCGCAAAAAATGACCGAATCAGTAGCCCGTTTGCGTGGCGACCAGCTAACGCTGGGTTATGGCAAGTTTACCGTGGCGGAAAACCTCAATGTGTCGATTCCCGACGGTCACTTCACCGCGATTATCGGGCCAAATGGCTGCGGGAAATCGACATTGCTGCGCACGCTTAGTCGCCTGATGACACCCGCGAACGGCAAGGTGTGGCTCGACGGCGAGCATATTCAACACTATGCCAGCAAGGAAGTCGCCCGAAGAATAGGTTTGCTGGCGCAAAACGCCACCACGCCGGGAGATATTACGGTACAGGAGCTGGTTGCCCGCGGGCGCTATCCGCACCAGCCGCTGTTTACCCGCTGGCGGCAAGAGGATGAAATTGCGGTCTCAAACGCCATGCAGGCGACGGGTATCACCCACCTGGCATCACAAAGTGTGGATACCCTTTCCGGCGGACAACGTCAACGTGCATGGATTGCGATGGTGCTGGCGCAGGAAACGTCGATTATGCTGCTTGATGAACCCACCACCTGGCTGGATATCAGTCATCAGATCGATCTGCTGGAACTGCTGAGTGAGTTAAACCGGGAAAAAGGCTACACGCTGGCCGCCGTTTTGCACGACCTGAATCAGGCCTGTCGCTATGCGACGCATCTGATTGCGCTGCGAGATGGAAAAATTATTGCCGAGGGTGCACCGAAGGAGATCGTCACCGCGCAGCTTATTGAAAAAATCTATGGACTGCGCTGTATGATTATCGACGATCCAGTTGCCGGAACGCCGTTAGTAGTGCCGCTTGGACGCAGCAAATAACACGCGTTATCGTAAGGCGGCTGGCTTGCCGCCATACGATAATTCATCACACCAGTTGCTGATCAATAAACGTCATTTTTTGCTTACGCGACACCATGGCATAGTTCAGCAGAACGCCACCACACGCCACCATTCCACCTAGTAATGCGGCCAGAATAACGATCATTGATTTAGCCGGGCCATCTTTTTTCACCGGCAGCGAAGGCGTAAGTTGATATTTAAACGGTGTGAATTTTACGTCGCTCACATTCATCGCTAACAGTTGCTCAACGTGATACTGCCGATTACGTAATTCACCGTTAATTTCAGCAACATCCGTTACTGATTTTTCTATTTCTAATTTACGTTCGATGCCGTCAGCACCCAGTGAAATAGAGAAATCGGGATCATCCTTCACCGCCTGGCCATTACTGTAGACCGGCTTTTTAATCCCGGCGGCATTGGCAATCTCCAGCGAGTAGTTCAGTCGCTGGATATTTGCTTCCAGTTGGTTCTTGAGCCTGACGCGATCCATCTCCAGCCTTTCTTTCTCGAAGCTGGTTTTGATGGATAGTTTATTGCGAATATCTTCCAGCGTTTCTTTCACTACAACATCAGAAATATACTGGATATAGCCCTTCAGCACAGACTGGGCTTCTTCGGCTAGCGGCGCGGTAAAACTCAGCGTCCATGCGGTATACAGCGAGGTTTCATTCTTTTTTGCTGCATTGCTGTCGGTCGCTTTCATATTTTCACTGAGCCTCACGATTGCCCGGTGCAGGTCCATTTCGTCGATATCAGCGCCTTTCAATTGATCCATCACGTAAGGTGAAGAGCGCAGATATTCTTCTAACAATGAAGGCGACTGGAATTTTTTGATAAACAGGTTAAACACATCACCACGGCTAACGCTAATATCCATATCCAGCACGCGCAATTTGGTCAACGTATTCTCGAGACTCTGCCACTGGACCGGTTCTGCGGGGGTCACGATTGCCTGACTGGTCCATTTTTGCGGAAGCAGGAAAGATACCAGAATACCCACACAAGCAAAGGCGAAAACGGTCGCGATAATTTTCGTTCTTGCTCGCCATAAGATTTCGATTAGGTTCACTAAATCGATTTCATTTGCGTTTGCCGCTGGCTGAGGATAGCCAGTAAATTCCGAAACGTTATCTTGCTTAATATTTAATGATGACATGTTGCGTGACCTGAAAACTTTCCTAAAAGAAAAACATTTCTGTGGGAGAAGTCTACCAGCTAGTCAGAATTATCCGAAACACTCTTTGTGCTTGTCGCCCTACCAAAAATTATATTCGGAATTTATTCACCCCTTTCATCACCTTGCACCGCATAAAAATAACATCTCCACAACATATTTTTTACATTGTGGAGCTGTTCGATCATCGCGATTGCAATATTCGTCTGGTTACACAGATTTATTAATCAGTGTATTTATTACAAGTCCTATCGCCTCAAACGCGGTGGGGGAAATAATATCAACATGCGCGCAGTCGTGGCGGTAAACATCCAGACTGGATATCCACGGGGCCCAGCTACGTTCAGGGCTGACACCCGGCACTAAGGTACGCTCAGCAACGAACAGCGTGGCGTGACCTGCAAACGGCACGCTGTGCGCCGTGGTGAGCAGGCGAACCGCATCGGCGTAGTTGCCTTCGATAGCGTTAAATAAGGCCTCTGACGCATTCCCCTGCTGCGCCGCCAGAAAGGCTTCGCGTTCACGCTCGATCTCCGCCAGCACCGCTGGATCCAGCCCATTGGCCTCTTTTTCTTGCCAGTTTTGCGTCTCTGGCGGCCAGGTATCCAACAGCCCGAGGAATGCAACCGACTCTCCTCTGGCATGTAAGCGCGCGGCGATCCCCTGTGCCAGCGTGCCACCCAGCGAATAACCTAATAAATAGTAAGGTCCGTGAGGTTGTTGACTGAGCAGCGTTGCCAGGTGATGTTCGCATACCGAGTCGAGATTTTCCGCCGTCTGCATAGGGCCATCCGGTCGTGGCGACTGAATACCCATAATCGACCACTGAGGGCTGAGATAACGCGACAGCACGCTAAACTGCCAGGCAAAACCCGACGCCGGATGGAAGCAGAACAACGTTGGGCCGTGACTTTCACGCAGTGGCAATAGCGTCTCGAACCCCAGACGCTGCGACTGTTCATCATCATTGCTCTCCAGCAATGCGCTCAGTTGTTCCACGGTGGAAGCCACCATAATCTGCCCGGGCGTCACCTGACGCTCAAAAATGCGGCTCAACTGTGCCGCCAGCTTCATCGCCAGCAGCGAATGCCCACCAAGCGCAAAGAAATCAGCCTCTACATCATTCACCTCACAATCCAGCAAGGCCGCAAAAGACTGCGCGATGGTGGTCTCAGTCCCTGCTCGCGGTGCGCGCCCGGAAACACGCGACGTCAACTGCGGCATCGGTAGCGCTTTACGATCCAGTTTACCATTCGCGCTAAGCGGCAACTCCGCCAGTTGTAACAATACCGTCGGTACCATGTGCGCAGGCAGTTTTTCGCGCAGCTTTTCCCGCAACACAGCCGTATCCAGCGGTAAACCCGATTGCGACACCAGATACCCCACCAGTTGGCGCGCATCGCCGCCTGTCGCCGCAGCCTGGTTGAATACGCAAGCATGGGCAACGGCATGCTCGACATCAGGCAACTGCTGCATCACCCGGTCAATCTCGCCGAGCTCAATGCGCTGTCCACGAATTTTAAGCTGGTCATCGCTGCGCCCGAGGTATTCCACCGCGCCATTTTCCAGCCAGCGCGCCACATCTCCGGTACGGTACATACGTTCACCGACGTTAAACGGATCGGCGATAAAGCGGCTCGCCGTCAGATCCGGACGCCCCAGATAGCCTTGCGCCAGTTGGATCCCCGTCAGATACAGGTCACCCGCTACGCCGAAAGGCACCGGGCGCATCATGGCATCCAGAATGCGTAAACCGGTATTCCATACCGGATAGCCAATCGGTACGCTGTTGCCGGTTACGGCAGCGAGATCTTCTCCCCAGGCTGGATACCAGCTCACATCGACCGCAGCTTCCGTTGGTCCGTACAAATTGTGCAGTGGCGCATGAGTCAACTGCTCCCACTCACGGCATAAATCGGCTGGCAAGGCTTCGCCGCTGCAAAATACCCGTTTCAGAGAGGCACAACTCTCCCGCGCGGTTTCCGGCGTCAGTGAAGCGACAAAAGCGGCCAACATAGAGGGGACAAAGTGCGTGGTCGTCACCCCATAACGGGCAAAGAACTGCTGCATCGCCAGCGGATCGCGGTGCGCTTCAGGTTCTGCCATGACCAGTTTTGCCCCGGCAATAAACGGCCAGAAAAACTCCCATACCGAGACGTCAAAACTGCATGGCGTTTTTTGCGCCACCACATCATCTGCGGTCAGCGGATAGTGATTTTGCATCCACAGCAGACGGTTAACGATGGCGGTTTGCCCAACCATCACCCCTTTTGGTCTACCGGTAGAACCGGAAGTAAAAATGATATAGGCCGTATGATTGGGTTGAGATAGCGCCAACGGAGCAGCATCTTCTGCTGGCAGCGGCGAGTCATAGCAGAGACTTTCCAGCCCTGGGATATCGCTAAAACGCGCCAGTTGCTCTTCAGTCGCTATCAACAATTTTGGCTTCGCGTCTTCGAGCATCATCCGCAGGCGATCGTCCGGGTATCCGGTATCCAACGGCAGCCAGGCAGCTCCGGCTTCCACAATACCGTGCAGCGCCAGCGTCAGGAACACAGAACGCGGTAATGCCACAGCTACGCTGTCGCCAGGACGGACGCCGCGTTCGCGCAGAAGGCTCGCCAGCGCCACGACCTGCTGGCGCATTTCGCGATAGCTAAACTGATAACGGGCATCGGCCAGCGCCGGGGCATCCGGCGTTTTATCGGCCTGCTGTGTCACCAGTGCGCTAAGCGTAGTGAACGGGATCTCCACGGTCGTGTCGTTAATCTTCGCCAGCCGCTCATGTTCTGTAGGCAACAGCATCCCGGCGTCGCCGCAGCATAGCGACGGATTGTCAGCAAACTGCTCGATAAGCCCGATTAAACGCGAGGCATGCTGCGCCAGCGTTTCTGCATCATAGCGCTGTTTATTGGCCAGGATTTCAATACTCAGCCCGCCGTTTTCATCCGGGAACAACGCCAGTTCAAGATCGTTCACCGGTCCTGTCGCCAGCGTATGAGTTTGCGCCTGAACGCAGGGAATATTCAGATGATAGTCGAATATTTTCACGTTCAGCACCGGGCCAAACAGCGGCTCTGCACCGGCTGCACGCCCGCTGTCGCGAACGATTTGTTCGGCATCATAACGTTGATGCCGACGCATTTTCTTCAACTGTCCGGCCAGTCGTTGTGCAAGCGCAGGCAAGTTTTCTGCCGCATCCAGCCTCACACCAAATGGCAGAACGTTTAAAACCGGTCCAGTGGACGTCAACGCCGCCGAGCCCATGCGCCGCATAAAGATAAACCCGGCGGCATAATCCATTCGGCTGCATAAACGTCCCAGCCACAATGCCACCAGCGCGAGGGCCAGATCCGCACGCTGAACGTCAGGCATGCGTGCCGCAAGCCGGCGAAACGCTCCTTCAGGCGCGGTTAACTTCATGCGAATAATATCCGCGCTGGCCGAGCGTCCCGGCAACGGATTGTTCGACAGCGAAGCAGGAGGTGGGAGTTGCTTTCGCTGCTCGCGCCAGAAGGCGCCGTCGCGTTGCCAGGCATCACTTTGACGGTACTGTTGATACTCTTCCACCACCTCGGCGAACGGCGTAAAAGGCGAGTCTGGCGTAGACTCGCCATCTAGCCATGCGCGATAGATTGCGGCTATCTGGCGGGTAATGGCCGGGAAGCTGAAGCCATCGACCAGCAAATGATGGTAACGCTGATACCAATACCAACGTTTATCTCCCACCTGTATAAGCTGGTGAAAAACCAGCGGCTTATTGCCGTCAGCACGTATGTCCTGCTGCAGGTCTGCCTGCATCAACGCACGCGCCGCCTCATGTGGGTTGGATTTTTCGCGCAGATCGATGATTTCGGGTTGCGCAAAAGTGAGCGCAGGATCCACCCATTGCCAGACCTCGCCGTTATCTTCGTTAAACTGCATTCGCAAGGTATCGGCCTGCTCCAGGCCCGCCACAACCGCTTTCGCCAGCAACAACGCGTCCAGTTCGCCGGTTAATTCTACGTAGTGCGCCACGCTCCACGCCGAGGGCAATGTGGAGAGTTTTTCCGCCATCCAGATCCCCGGCTGAGCCGCCACTAACGGTAAACGCTGAGTCATGGAGCCTCCTGCATATCGACATAGTTCGCGGGCGTCAGCGTGGTCCAGTTTGCATCCAGCCATTGCTGGCAGGCTTCCTGGGATTGGGGTTCGCAAGCAATTTGCCAACCAGCAGGAAGTGAACACTGCTGCGGCCAAAGGCTAAACTGACGTTGGGGATTTTGCAGAATGTAAAACTGGCCCTGCGGATTATCGAAGGGGTTACTGAATTCCATACTCAACTCCTGTCGTGGAACGTCGTCCGGTTAAATCGTGTCGGTAAGCGGTTGCCAGAGCGTCATTAGCCCTTGCATCAGACCGCCGCGCCAGCAAAGCGCATCGTGTCCACCATCAACCTGACGCCAGAAAATAGACTGTGGTGCAGAAGGTAACTGGGCATATAACACCTGATTAGCGCGATAAATAATGGGCTCGCGGATCCCCGCTTCCAGGACAATACGCAGTCCCTGAGCGCTGATGGTCCCGGTCTTCAGTTGCTCGACGATCGCTCCGTCCTGACCACCACCACGATGCGGCCACCAGTAAGAGCCCGACTGGCTAAGAACACAGCCAAAGCGCGCGGGCCAGTTCAGCCCGGCATACAGCGATGACAACCCGCCAAAACTTTGTCCGGCGACCACAGTACGCTGCGGATCGTCACTGAATGCGGTCGTCGTCTTCACCAGCGGCAACAGCTCCTCTTGTACCGCCAACCAAAAATCCGCGTTACACGGCAGTTCGCGGCTACGGTGAGTCGTGTCGATGGCATCAATCAGGAGATAAACGGCAGGAGGAAGGTGTCCACGATGCGTAAGTGAAGTTAGCGCAGGCCAGACCGGCATACTCTGTGCCCAAAACTGCCCATCCAGCAGGATAGCCAGCGGACGAGATTCCGCTTGGGCCTCACCGGTGGTAAATACCCATACGCGACGCGTATTACCAAGCCTTGCGCTACGCCATTGCAGGCAAACTGCGGGTGAATCGGGGTTTTCAGGTCGATCCCATCCGGGCTGTACGGGCGCCTCCGGCATTTCCAGCGCAGACACCGCATGACCGCGACCGCCCTGCCAGCTCTGCGGATTAAGGGGATCGGCAATGGCCTGCGGCAGCAATTGCCGCCAGCCTTCACGCAGTGCGCTTCGGTCAGGCGCTGCGCCCACCGCCAGCGAGGAAAAGATATCGTTTCGTGTTGTCGGGATAAAACAGTAGCTGCCGCGCCAGTTGGCGCTGAGAGAAACACGCCAGCACCAAACATTTGTTCCATCAATGCGTTGCATCGACTGAGGGGTAGCGTTTTGATGATGATCGGTGACGCCAGTGATATAGACCCACACGCGATGAATGGCTGACTCTTTCTCCGTTCCCTGCGGGTCACGCCACCAGAAGGTTACACGATAATTTCCGTTGTCTTCACGCTCCCACTCCGGGCCTTTTTTTGACTGCCACCACGCCTCGCTTCCCATCTTTAACGTCGTCACCGCCATAACCCCATGTTTATTGTGAAATTTTATGATCTAGCGTGAAATATATTGATAATATTATTGATAACTATTTGCATTTGCAATAGCGTATTGTCGCGCTGTGGGAAGCGCGCACAGTTTTTCACCACTTATAAACCGACCTGGCACTGCGTACTTTTTCTGGAATGGATAGTTTACGCAGATGCGGGCGACATCAGACCAAATGCCGCACCGAGGCACATTGGTACTCGTGGCTAAAAGAACAGCAGGACATACAATGAACAACAAGATTCATTCACTGGCCTTATTGGTCAATTTAGGGATTTACGGGGTAGCCCTGCCAGCAATGGCAGAAGATCAAACCGATAGCGTAGCTGTCTCTCATGAAGACACCATCGTCGTTACCGCCGCCCAGCAGAACCTACAGGCGCCGGGCGTTTCAACCATTACCGCTGATGAAATTCGTAAGAACCCTCCCGCTCGCGATGTGTCGGAAATCATCCGTACCATGCCTGGCGTTAACCTGACCGGTAACTCAACCAGCGGTCAGCGCGGCAACAACCGCCAGATCGATATTCGCGGCATGGGGCCAGAAAACACCCTGATTTTGATCGACGGTAAACCGGTTACCAGCCGTAACTCCGTACGCCAGGGCTGGCGCGGCGAGCGTGATACCCGCGGCGATACCGCCTGGGTTCCACCGGAAATGATTGAGCGTATTGAAGTGCTGCGCGGTCCTGCCGCGGCACGCTATGGCAATGGCGCAGCTGGCGGCGTGGTGAATATCATCACCAAAAAAGGCAGCAATGAATGGCACGGTTCCTGGGATACCTATTTCAACGCCCCGGAACACAAAGACGAAGGATCGACCAAGCGCACCAACTTTAGCCTGAATGGTCCAATGGGTGGGGATTTCAGCTTCCGCCTGTACGGTAATCTCGATAAAACCCAGGCCGACGCATGGGACATCAACCAGGGTCATCAGTCAGAACGTACCGGCACATATTCAAATACCTTACCAGCCGGTCGTGAAGGGGTGATCAACAAAGACATTAACGGTGTGGTTCGCTGGGATTTCGCCCCACTCCAGTCACTGGAACTGGAAGCCGGTTATAGCCGTCAGGGCAACCTGTATGCGGGCGACACTCAAAACACTAACACCAACCAACTGGTGAAAGATAACTACGGGAAAGAGACCAACCGTCTTTACCGCCAGAACTACTCTCTGACCTGGAATGGCGGCTGGGATAACGGCGTCACCACCAGCAACTGGGTACAGTACGAACATACACGTAACTCCCGTACGCCTGAAGGTCTGGCGGGCGGTACTGAGGGTATCTTCGACCCGAATGCGTCACAAAAATATCTCGACGCCGACCTGAGTGACGTCATGCTGCACAGTGAAGTCAGCATTCCGTTAGATCTGCTGGTCAACCAAAACCTGACGCTTGGTACCGAATGGAACCAGCAACGCATGAAGGACATGTTGTCCAATTCACAGACCTTTATGGGCGGTGATATTCCAGGTTCGAGCAGTACCAACCGTAGCCCATACTCAGACGCAGAGATTTTCTCTCTGTTTGCTGAAAACAACATGGAACTGACCGACAGCACCATGTTGACGCCGGGTCTGCGTTTCGACCACCACAGCATCGTTGGCGACAACTGGAGCCCATCTCTGAACCTGTCCCAGGGTCTGGGTGATGACTTCACGCTGAAGATGGGGATTGCGCGAGCCTATAAAGCACCAAGCCTGTACCAGCTCAACCCGAACTACATTCTGTACAGCAAAGGCCAGGGTTGCTACGCCACCGGTTCCGCGACGGGCATTGGTTGCTACATGATGGGCAACGATGACCTGAAGGCCGAAACCAGTATCAACAAAGAGATTGGTCTTGAGTTCAAACGTGACGGCTGGCTGGCCGGGGTAACCTGGTTCCGTAACGATTACCGCAACAAGATTGAAGCGGGTACGGTACCGTTCGACAGAACGTCTATCACCAGCAAAGGGAAGACGACTTACACTGATATCTATCAGTGGGAAAACATTCCTAAAGCAGTGGTTGAGGGTCTGGAAGGTACGTTGAACGTACCGGTTAGCGAAACCGTTAACTGGACCAACAACATTACCTACATGCTGCAAAGTAAGAATAAAGAGACCGGCGAGCGCTTGTCGATTATTCCTGAATACACGCTGAACTCAACGCTGAGCTGGCAGGCGCGTGAAGATTTATCGCTGCAGTCAACCTTCACCTGGTACGGTAAACAGCAGCCGAAGAAATACGATTACCAGGGTAAACCCGTAACCGGTAGTTCGGCGAGTGAAGTCAGCCCGTACAGCATCGTCGGCCTGAGCGCGACCTGGGATGTGACGAAAAATGTCAGCCTGACTGGCGGCGTGGATAACGTCTTCGACAAACGTCTGTGGCGTGAAGGCAATGCCCAGACCACGGGCGATATTGTAACCGGGAACTATATGGCGGGCGCAGGCGCGCACACCTATAACGAACCGGGCCGGACGTGGTTCATGAGCGTTAATACGCACTTCTGATAACGTTTCTCCCTCTCCTCGCTACGGGGAGAGGGAAACAATAACGACGATGCACACAACGCACACAACGCTCACTTTCGCAGACCACACGCTGCACATTGTCGAGTTCGATCCCGACACCTTCCAAGAGCACGACCTGTTCTGGCTCCCCCACCATACTCAGCTTCAATCCTGTGGGCGTAAGCGTAAAGCTGAGCACTTAGCGGGGCGTATTGCCGCAGTACATGCATTACGTGAATACGGTATCAAAACTGTGCCTGGCATCGGCGGGCAGCGACAACCGCTGTGGCCACAAAAGTTGTTTGGCAGCATCAGCCACAGTACGTCAACTGCGCTGGCGGTGGTATCGACGCATCCCGTCGGACTGGATATAGAAGCTATTTTTACGCCACAAACCGCAGTTGAGCTGACTGGCGGTATTATCGACAACAGCGAACAACGAATTTTACAGCTCAGTCCTTTGCCCTTTCCGCTCGCCTTAACCCTGGCGTTTTCCGCCAAAGAGAGCGTGTATAAAACATTTTCCGCGCAGGCATCAGAGCTGCCGGGTTTTGCCAGCGCCAAAATAGTTGCACTCACAGCGACACACTTAACGGTGCAAATCACCCCGTCATTTTCGCAAAACCTCGCCGGACAGGAAGTTAATGTTCGCTGGTTTCAGCATGATGAAAACATCATTACTCTGTGTGAAGCGACTTTGTAACAAAGTCCGCCATTGACCGGCGTTGCCGCCCGTGTTCATCAAAGTTCTCCGCCGCCAGCCAGCGCTGTAACACGGCGTCACACTGGGGCCATTCGCCGTCAATCATCGATAACCAGTCGCTGTCGCGATTGCGGCCCTTACGCACAATCTTCTGGCGAAAGCGTCCTTCGAAGATAAACCCAAGGCGCTCCGCCGCCCGTCGAGAAGCGGTGTTCAGAGAATCGCATTTCCACTCCACGCGACGATAACCCAACGCAAACGCCTGGCGCAGCAGCAGCCAGATGCTTTCGGTGCCAAGTACCGTATTTTTCATGCGCGGTGACCAGGTCACATGACCAATTTCGACCGAACCGTGCTCTCGTTCGATCGCCATAAAACACACCAGTCCGACGGCACGTCCGAAACGCTGCTCAATGACGGCATAGGGAACCAGAGAGGCATCAGTGGATTTCCCCTCAACCCAACAAGCTGCAGCCTCAACGCTTGTGGGGCGAGAGCTTGCAAGCCAGGTCCAGTCGCGATCGTCCGGTGCCTGCGCGTAGGCATCAAACAGATCGGCGGCATGGCTGTCGGCATCCAGAGGAACCAGTCGACAATATTGACCGACAAGCGTTTCCCGTGGCAGTACGGCAGCGCCATTCCAGTCCGGCACAACATCGCCGACGGTCTGCCCATAAAGATTTATTTCCGGCACGATTCAACCCCTGTTGCGAAGTAAAAAATAGTTATAACACCAGCTATTTCACCTTCAAAGCGTCACCAGGGAATATCTGACAACAAACAGAAAATCAGCCGCCCTTCTATACTGATTAAAAATCAACGCTGAAGAGAGTCTTATGCCACTTCCCGATTTTCATGTTTCTGACCCTTTCACGTTAGGCATTGAACTGGAAATGCAGGTGGTCAATCCTCCGGGCTACGACCTGAGTCAGGATTCTTCCAGGCTGATTGACGCCGTAAAGCCACTGCTTACCGCCGGAGAAGTGAAGCACGATATCACGGAAAGTATGCTGGAGATGGCGACCGGAGTTTGTCGCAATATCGACCAGGCGAGTGCTGAATTATCCGCTATGCAGCAGATAATCACGCGGGTTGCTGCAGAGCAGCACCTCGCCATTTGTGGCGGTGGTACGCATCCATTTCAAAAATGGCAACGTCAGGAAGTCTGCGATGACGAACGCTATCGGCGCAACCTGGAAAATTTCGGTTATCTCATTCAGCAGGCGACGGTGTTTGGCCAGCATGTGCATATCGGCTGCGCAAACGGCGATGATGCCATTTACCTGCTGCACGGCCTGTCGCGATTTGTTCCGCATTTTATTGCGCTCTCTGCCGCTTCACCTTATATGCAGACGTCCGACACGCGGTTTGCCTGCGCGCGACTGAATATATTCTCCGGATTTCCCGATAATGGCCCGATGCCATGGGTGAATAACTGGCAAGAATTCGAGGGGCTATTCCGTCGGCTGGCTTACACCAGCATGATTGATAGTATTAAAGATTTACACTGGGATATCCGTCCCAGCCCGCACTTTGGCACGGTAGAGGTTCGGGTAATGGATACGCCGCTGACCCTTGATCATGCGGTCAATATGGCAGGGCTTATTCAGGCTACCGCCCACTGGTTACTCACCAAACGGCCGTTCAAGCACCAGGAGCGTGATTACCTGTTGTATAAATTCAATCGTTTTCAGGCCTGTCGCTTTGGTATGGCGGGAATCATCACCGACGTCAATACCGGCGACGGTTGTCGCCTGTCAGATGACACATTGCGACTACTGGAGAATGTTGCGGTCTCTGCGGATAAAGTGGGCGCGGCCAGCGCGATTGAAGCTATACACCTGCAGGTTAAAAATGATCATGATGAAGCACAAAACATGCGTGACTTCGTCGCCGAAGGCGGGTCACTGAGTGGTCTGGTGAAAAAACATTGTGAGATTTGGGCCGGGCTTTGAGCGTGGGAATTTGCGTTGCCCGCAGAGATCCCGGACAATGGCTTTTTAACTCAAGTTTAACAATGTTATGAAACACCCGCTTGAATCACTGATGACCGTAGCAGGGATCCTGCTGCTGGCTTTTTTGTCTTGCCTGCTGCTGCCCGCCCCCTCGCTTGGCTTGGTGCTGGCGCAAAAACTCGTCGCCATTTTTCATCTGATGGATCTCAATCAGTTTTATACTTTGCTGTTTTGTCTATGGTTTTTACTGCTGGGTGTGATTGAATATTTGGTGCTGCGCTTCATCTGGCGGCGCTGGTTCTCGCTGGCGGATTAGACCCGCGAGAACCCTTTGCTGTTAATGCGTTCGGCTATGATTTTCTTTGCGATAAGCGCCCGGCGGCTGGCTGAACGTACGGGTGAAAATACGCGTAAAGGTCTGCTGCGAATCGAATCCGTATTTCAAACAGATGTCGTACACTTTCTGGTCGGTATCGCGTAGATCGCGCGCGGCCAGTAGCAGCTTACGTTCCCGAATGTAACGCCCGAGGCTTTCGCCTTTATACTGCATAAAAAGACGCTGCAGGTGCCATTTTGAATATCCCGCATGGCGTGCAATATCATCAATGCGCAATGGTTGATTCAAATTATCATCAATCCATTCAACAATCGTATCAATTACCTGAGCAGAAATCGTCATCATGCTCTCCCCTGTATTCATTGAGTCACCTGTTGCCACCAGGCCGTAAACGGTTGGTCCGGTTCGGACAGTATTACCGGTTCACCCAGCATTGGCGTCAGCAATCGGTAATTGTAACGACGGCTGGCAAGCGCCAGTCGTTTGTAAGGATCATCCCAGGTATGTTTCGCCAGAACGAAACGACCTGCATGCCCTGGTAGAACGGCTTTCGCATGCAGATCGACCGCAGCCTGTGCCGTCTCTTCCGGCATCATGTGAATAAACTTCCAGTCATGGTCATACTGGCCGTTCTCCATAATCGCCAAGTCAACCGAGCCAAACTGCTCGCCGATGGCTTTAAAATGCGGTCCATAGCCGGAATCGCCGCTGTAATAAACGTTCTGCTCCGGCGTTTCAAACATGAAACTCGCCCATAGCGTCTGATTGCGCTTGATGCCTCTCCCCGAAAAATGACGGGCTGGCAACGCATGAACGATCAGCGAATCCGTTACTCTGATGGATTGATTCCAGTCCATCTCGTCGATTATCTCGCCGCGCATTCCCCAATAACGTAGATGTGACCCTACGCCAAGCGGCGTAATCACCCGCTTAATTTTCGGCATTAACGCCTTGATCGTGGCGAGATCCAGATGGTCATAGTGATCGTGCGAGATAATGAGCAGATCGATCTCCGGCATCGTCTGTGCGGACCACGGATAATCACCGACAAAGGCTTTGTTCAGGAAGGAAAGCGGTGCAGCATAGTTGCTAAACACGGGATCGATCAGGATACGTTGACCCGCCAGCTGCAAATACCATGAAGAGTGACCCAGCCAGACAAGCGTGTCCTGCTCTGGAGATAACCCGACGAGATCGGTCGCCACCAATGGCAACGGATGTGCTGGCCGCGCATTTTCGCGCTTAGCGACCAAAAACTCCCACCAGGCAGCCAGCATACTTTTGTTGCCGGTATAGCCCGGTGTTGGCACCTGGTTATGAAACTGTCCATCACGATAGTGCGGTGACTGTTCAACCTGACTCAGCTGTGCCCCTTTCGGTGCCTGACCAAACCCGGCATTGAGTAAAAACGGTAAACTTGCAGCTGCGCCAATGAGCATAATAACAACCACACAAACTGTGAGACGCTTCATATCCTGACCTTAAACACGCCCCCTTTCCGCTGGTTTGCGTGACTGACCCTTGATTATGAGTGAGTAAGCACTCATTATAGAAATCGAAAGTTCGCCGTCAAGATGATTTTCAATCTTTGACATTCACCGTTGCGGTGCTGCAAAGGCCGTGATTCAATCATGCTTTTTACAACTTAAGGGTAAAGTGTAGTGGCTCGTCCGAAGAGTGAAGACAAAAAATTGGCATTACTGGAAGCTGCAACCACAGCATTTGCACAATCAGGTATTGCGGCGTCTACCGCCGTAATTGCCCGCAATGCAGGTGTTGCGGAGGGAACATTGTTTCGCTATTTCGCGACCAAAGATGATTTAATCAACGAGCTTTACCTCTTTTTAAAGCACGATCTCTGTCAGTCGATGATGGCAAATCTGGATCGCTCGGTGACCGATGCCAAAACCATGACTCACTATATCTGGAACAGCTACATTAGCTGGGGCCTGAACCATACCTGTGGGCATCGCACGATTCGCCAGTTAGCCGTTAGCGAGAAAATCAGCAAAGAAACAGAACAGCAGGCTGACGATATGTTTCCCGAACTGCGCGATCTTTGTCATCGTTACGTACGACCTGAGTTTATGTCTGACGAATATCGCGCCTTTGGCGATGGCCTTTTTCTCTCTTTGGCGGAAACCACCATGGAGTTCGCTGCCCGAGACTCTGCCCGGGCCAAGGAATACATATCGATGGGATTTGAAGCGATGTGGCGCGCTCTAACCCGCGAGGAACAATAATGGACGGCCAAACCCTGCCTACCTGTGCGAAACGCCTTGCGCTCGAACTGCCTTTTACCGAACACTGCTGGCCATTCGGCCCGGAATACGATGTCTTCAAGGTTGGCGGTAAAATTTTTATGCTGGTCACGGAGCTTCGCGGACGTCCGCTTATTAACCTGAAATCCGATCCGCAAAAATCACTGTTAAACCAGCAGATCTACCCCAGCATTAAACCCGGCTATCACATGAATAAAAAGCACTGGATCTCGGTCTATCCGGGCGACGACATTACCGAGTCATTACTGGCAGAGCTGGTGAATGATTCCTGGCACCGCGTCGTTGACGGCTTGCCGAAGCGGGATCAAAAACGCCTGCGTCCAGATTGATTTATCGCTAACCCCGATAAGTGTTTTTGCATTTTCCTGTCTTATCTTTTTCCTGCTAACCCTGTACCCTGCTGAAACAAAACGTACCCGCAGGGTATAAAAAACCACCAGGAGTAGTTATGGATATTGTTTCTGTCGCCTTAAAACGTTACTCCACTAAGGCATTCGATCCGACTAAAAAACTGACCGCTGAGCAGGCAGAAAAATTAAAAACGCTGCTGCAGTTTAGCCCATCCAGCACCAACTCTCAGCCATGGCATTTTATCGTTGCCAGCACTGATGAAGGTAAAGCGCGTGTGGCCAAATCCGCAGCCGGCGGCTTTGTGTTCAACGAACGTAAAATGCTGGATGCATCCCACGTAGTAGTGTTCTGCGCCAAAACGGCGATGGACGACGCGTGGCTGGAGCGCGTGGTGGATCAGGAAGAGAGCGATGGCCGCTTCGCCACCCCTGAAGCTAAAGCTGCAAACCACAAAGGTCGTACCTTCTTTGCTGATATGCATCGCAAAGAACTAAAAGATGACAACCACTGGATGGCAAAACAGGTGTACCTGAACGTCGGTAACTTCCTGCTGGGCGTTGCAGCAATGGGTCTGGATGCAGTGCCGATCGAAGGCTTTGATGCGGCGGTGATGGATGCAGAGTTTGGTCTGAAAGAAAAAGGTTTCACCAGCGTAGTGGTGGTCCCGGTGGGTCATCACAGTGTTGAGGATTTCAACGCCACGCTGCCGAAATCCCGTCTGCCGCTGGAAACAACGCTGACGGAAGTCTAATCCCCGCATTTGCATAAGCTCCACACAGCGGTCATCATAGACCGCTGTTTATTAAGGAGACGTTATGCAGGAATTGATATCTCAGGTAGAAGAACTCGGCATTGAAATAAATCACACCACTTCGCTGGTGATGATTTTTGGCATTATTTTTATCACCGCCATTATTGTTCACGTTATTTTACACTGGGTGGTATTACGCGCATTTGAAAAACGCGCCAGCACCAGTTCCCGTCTGTGGTTGCAAATTATCACGCAGAACAAATTATTCCACCGCCTGGCGTTTACGCTGCAAGGTATCATCGTCAATATACAGGCCACACTCTGGCTACAAAAAGGCAGTGAAGCAGCAGATATATTAGTGACTTGCGCACAGCTGTGGATCATGATGTACGCCCTGCTGTCCCTGTTTTCTCTGCTGGACGTTATTCTCAACCTGTCACAAAAGCTCCCAGCCGCATCCCAATTACCCTTAAAAGGTATATTTCAGGGTATCAAACTGATCGCCGCCATCCTGGTCGGGATCCTGATGATTTCCCTGCTGATAGGTCAATCGCCGGCAATACTGATAAGCGGCCTGGGTGCCATGGCAGCCGTATTAATGCTGGTGTTTAAAGACCCGATTCTCGGTCTGGTGGCCGGAATACAGCTCTCGGCCAACGACATGCTTAAGCTTGGTGACTGGCTGGAAATGCCGAAATACGGTGCAGACGGTGCTGTTATCGATATTGGTTTAACCACCGTCAAAGTGCGCAACTGGGATAACACCATCACCACTATTCCTACCTGGTCACTGGTATCAGATTCCTTTAAAAACTGGAGTGGGATGTCCGCTTCCGGTGGTCGGAGAATTAAACGCAGCATTAGCATTGATGCCACCAGCATTCATTTTCTTGATGAGGATGAACGTCAGAGGCTGCATAAAGCGCACCTGCTGAAACCGTATTTGACCACGCGTCATCAGGAAATCGACGCGTGGAATCAGCAATTAGATGCGCCTGAATCGGTATTGAATCACCGTCGGATGACCAATATTGGTACTTTCCGCGCCTATCTGAACGAGTATTTGCGTCACCACCCGCGTATTCGCAAAGATATGACGTTAATGGTACGCCAGCTTGCGCCAGACGATCACGGTTTACCGATCGAAATTTATGCCTTTACCAATACGGTGGTCTGGCTGGAATATGAGAGTATTCAGGCTGATATTTTCGACCATATATTTGCGGTGGTCGAAGAGTTTGGTTTACGCATTCATCAGTCACCTACCGGAAATGATATTCGCGCGCTGTCAGGCGCGTTTCAGCGTTAATCCGTAGAATAGATAAATGACCGATCTCATCACCAGGATGAGATCGGTATAAACTTAGCGAGACTTACGACGCAGCAGTTTGAAGGCAACGAACAGGAACAGGATCCACATCGGCAGCAGGATAGCTGACAAACGCATATCATCCATCGTACACATCAGCACCAGAATCATGCCGAGGAAAGCAATACACAGGTAGTTCCCCGCCGGGTACAGCAGCGCTTTGAACTGCGTGTCACGTCCCTTGCGACGCATCGCCGCCCGGAATCGCAGATGCGCCAGACAGATCATAATCCAGTTCAGCAGCAACGTCGCCACCACCAGCGCCATCAGCAGGCTAAACGCCTTTTGCGGCAGCACATAGTTGATCAGTACCACCAGCGACGTAATAGCACCGGAAAGGATCAGTGAATTAACCGGTACGCCGCGACGGCTGACGCGGGTTAAGAACTTCGGCGCGTTCCCCTGAACCGAGAGACCAAATAGCATACGACTGTTAGAGTAGACGCCACTGTTATACACCGATAGCGAAGCCACCAGGATGACAAAGTTCAGCGCAGAAGCCACCACGTTGCTATCAAGATTATGGAAAATCATCACAAACGGGCTGCTATTGGATTTCACTTCCACCCACGGGTATAGCGCCAACAGCACCACCAGAGAACCGATGTAAAACAGCAGAATACGGTACACCACCTGGTTTACCGCCTTTGGAATGCTTTTCTGCGGATCCTGCGCTTCCGCGGCGGTAATCCCGATAAGCTCCAGCCCGCCAAAGGAGAACATAATCACTGCCAGCGACAGAATTAATCCGTTCCAGCCGGTAGCAAAAAAGCCGTTGTAACGCCACAGATTATCGATGCTTGCATGTTCCCCGCCGTTACCGGAAAACAGCATCCACACGCCAAAACCAATCATGCCGATAATGGCCAGCACTTTAATCAGTGCGAACCAGAATTCCGTTTCGCCATACAGACGTACGTTGACCAGATTGACGGCGTTGATGATCACGAAGAATGCCGCGGCCCAAATCCAGGTCGGGACATCGGGCAGCCAGTACTGCATGTAGATCCCGGCCGCTGTCAGTTCCGCCATACCGACCAGCACAAACATCACCCAGTAGTTCCAACCGGACAGAAAACCCGCGAACGGTCCCCAGTATTTATAGGCAAAGTGGGCAAAGGATCCGGAAACGGGTTCTTCCACTACCATTTCGCCCAGTTGACGCATAATCAAAAAAGCGATGATCCCGGCAACGCCGTAACCCAGTAACACCGCAGGTCCCGCCATCTGAATAGCCGGGCCAATGCCCAAAAACAGGCCCGTACCAATTGCACCGCCCAGTGCAATTAACTGAATATGGCGGTTTTGCAACCCTCGTTGAAGCGTCGGCTCATTTGTTGACGCGGCATCAGACACGCTGGTGTCAGATGCAGTTGACGCGTTTTTCACGCCCTTCCCCTGTGTCGTTTTTATTGAAGGGGCTTCTTTTAACATTTCAACCTGGTTGTCGCAAGGCGCAATCGATTGGATACGCCGGGCTTCCTTGCCCAACGCACCGAGGCTCTGCAGAAAAACAATAGAAAGAAGGCAAGTTGTTATTGTTTATTCAGGTCAATACGTACCACGTTATCTGGCGCAGAGGTGGAGTGGTCTTTATTAAATTTCTGTTTCACGGTGACAAACAGGGTTTGCCCATCTGCCGAGAGCAGCAGGCTGTTGGGATTAGGCGGTAAGTCCCAGCTTTTCTTCACACTGTAGTCGGTCGCATTCAGGCTGAGTAATTTCCCTGAATCACGCTGGGTAATATAGATTTCGTTGCGTTTTGCGTTGAATTTCACCGCCAGCGAATCACCCACATCCAATTTTTTCAACAGCTTACCGGTATGGATATCCAGCACCAGGGTGGTCTTCGCTTTCGAGTTGTCGGTAACAAACAAGCGACCCGTTTGCGCGTCCTCTGCCATATTCAGCAGCAGCGCAGGTTGTTCCCCCAGCGGCTGCCAGCGTTTCTCAACACGCTGATTACGCGGGTTGATGACAAGAATTTCACCGCCGCCGTTAGCCGCATAAATTCGCTGCGTCACGTCGGAATAATGCAGTCCGGTCATCCATTTACCCGTATTTTTAATGCGGGTTTTCAGTGTCAGGGTTTCAGCGTCAACCACCCAAATCACCGCCGGATCTGCCACGGCGCCAATATAGAGCAAGCCGTTATGCAACAGAACCTGACGTGCACCGTACGGGAACCCTTCTGGGTTACGTTCCGGGAACAATACGCGATTTTTCACTTTACCGTTAGCGGTATTCAGCGCGCTCAGGCCGCCATCCAGTGAGTTGGTGACATACACCGTTTTACCGTCCGGCGAGATAGCCATACCAAAGTTTTTCATATCGGTATGACTCAAGCCGAGCGTTTTAAGCGTTTTCGGATCCAGCTTGTAAACCACACCGCCCTGCACATCTTTAAATCCTTCGGCGCTGGCAACGTACAACGCATCCCCTGTCGGGCTAAGCGCCATTTCATATAACCCAGCCGCCAGCGCGCGTTGCTGTACATCGGTGACGGTAGGTTGCGTTGTTTTTTCCGTAACGCTGGCGTTGCTGGCTGGCGTGGTATGCGGCGCACAACCGCTTAACGCCGCAACAATCAGCAATGCCAGCGCGGATGTTGTTTTTTTCATTGTAGGGATCCTTACCAGAAGTAATACAGAGAGTTAATAATAAAAGAGAATGAGAACTATACGCATTATCTTTACTGAATCAAGAATAATTACCCGAGAGTAAAAAACATGAAACAGAGGTTTGAAGATGCAGACAGGTGCGCGCGACTTCCGGTTTTTCATAATTACAGTGAATTATTCTGGACGAAAAGGCATCGCAGGCCACAGAATGCGCTTTACTGTTTTTCTAACATTTTCAAACGGGTGAACCTGTTGTACTTCAGCCACTCGTTTTTTAGCCAGGCCAGGCAACGACTGTCATGAATAAGATCATCAAACGACTGGAAATCGTCAAAAGCGCTATTGAACTGGAAGATGAGGAGATTATTTTCCAGCAGGTGGCGCATCTTAAAAATGAACCTTTGTCAGTCGTACCTGGCACCATTGTGCAGGCGATCGAAGAACGACGTTTTAGTGATGCCCTGCGTGAAATCTCGGCCTGGCTGCAATCTCAACGGGCAGTCTCTACGTGGCAGGATCCAGCCATTGCCGCCAGTAAGCTGGAACTCAAAGCGCTCGAAACACAGCTGCGTGACCTGATCGATAAGCGCAACACGCGCATTCAAATCCTTGATGATTTCAACGATCTGTATCACCTTCGTCTTGGACCGTTGATGAGCCGCATTCTCGAACTGCGTAAACAGCTCGCCGCCAGCGCCCAGCGCAAACAGGAAGCGGAGCGAAAACGCCGGGAAAAAGACTATCAATCCTGCCAGCACTATATTTCCCAGGCTGTTGATCAACTGGCCAGGCTCAAGCAGCACTGGATGAACCAGAATTCAGATTCGCGCGAATCGGTAGAAACACGCCAACGTATTCAGCAACAAACGGAACTGATTACCGCCCTGCTGGCGGAGATTCGTGAGTTGGAAAACGACTTTTCTCGCCAGGACGACAGCGCAACCCGTCAGGCACAGGAAGAGGCCAGCCATGAATATGATGAATATCAGGAGCAGCAGCAGGATGCGCAGCATCGTTTTAGCCGTGACCAGCGGCTTTCCTCTGATGAACGTAATGAGCTAAAACGCCTGTGGCGTCAGGCCAGCCGTCTTTGCCACCCGGACGTGGTAGCCGATGATCTGAAAGAGAAAGCGCATCAGATGATGGTGCAGCTTAACCAGGCACGCCAAAATGCCGATCTTGCCGCCGTCCGGGCGCTACTGACTCAATTGCAAAGCGGCCTCGAACCGATGATGGCGAGTGACCGATTGAACGATTTGCAGCATTTACGCAGCAAAATACAACAGCTCAGAGAACATATTAACGCGCTGCTGAAAGAGATTACCGAACTGGAAGCGGAGAACACCTGGCGGCTTGCCACCTCCGTGACAGATAAAGAGGCCTACTTCTCCGATCAACAACGGGCGCTTACGGAAATCCGCAATACGCTGGAACAACAGGTGCAACAGGTTGAGCAGGAGCTGTTGGCGGGCTAAGCGCTATCGCTAGCGCATTAAGACAAAATGACACCAGCAAGCCAGATTTCAACATTAGGCACAAAAAGACCAAAAAAGGATAAAGCACTAATAAATTGCTTTAACATAGAAATATCATCTGGAATAATCATATTTTTAGCCGATAGGTGTAAATTCGGCAATATTTCCCTCTTCTCCTGACCTTCCACCTCCTACGTCCTGGCCAGGATTAAGAATTCTCCTATCCTCAATTAATCCCATGAAGAAAAATGAGTATCTTATTGAAATTAAAGCCATTACATATAAATACCTTTCTTTAACCCTAGGAATACCCTGCCTTTATACAAACCTCCTTCTTATTATTATCCCGATCCATAAGCGAAATCTATCAATCATTTACGCAGAGCTGAAATAAACGATTTATCTTAAATTTTAACAAAGTGTAATATCCACTTTAGGATAGTTAATGATTCTAATTAATACAGAGAATTTCTGTTTGATCTGGAATTAATAAGGATACGTTCACAGCACAGAACGTTATACGAGATTTAATTAACATTTCACGCGTCGCAAGAAACTCTTTTTTAACCTAAAAAAAGAGGCGACTGCTTGCACCAAAATTTCAAGGAGATCGTTATGTCAAAAGCTATTTTTTTGGGTGACTCAATTTACCCTTGGCTAGGCATGCGAGAAATCCTACGTGGCTCATCATTATTTATTGATATCACGTACTACTCCTCCCAGACACTTTCTGCTGTCAAAATGCTCCCTTATGAAACGGATTGCATCATCATTAATCCTGACAAATCAGATTTTTTAAAATATGCCAGGATTATCCGCAACATGGCTTTACGACCTGTCACCAAAATTATTGTTTTGGCAGATGAAGCTACCTTTGCCATTTTTCAAACCGTTTGCGGGAAGAACATGCAATTTCTCGATCAAGACACCAGCCTTGATCAGCTATTACAGACCGTCACACGTATCACGCAAAACAAAAAACAACAAAGTATCAAAGAACTACACACAAAAATTACAGCTAACGAATTTAACGTAATGATGATGCTTGCCCGAGGATGGTCACTGACACAAATCGCCGGGGCATCACAAAAAAGTGAAAAAACCATCGGGGCGTACAAAAGCAATATTGCCAGAAAACTCGGCAAAAATAACACCCGGCTCAAGTACACCATTTCCCACTATAGCCAGCCGTAACTGACTTATTTAAGGACAATTATCACGGTTATTATTTAAAGAGGTTTTCTTTCGACTCGCTTTTTTAATTCCGCATCGCACGGAAGGGAACCCTATTTCCAAAATCCATTACCGGGTAGCACATCCGCGTGCCAACCATAGCCAACAACTCAACGTATTAACACATACATAACAGGAATGTAGACAAGGGTTATATATGAACAAAGTTTACAGCATTATTTGGAACGCGGCGCTCGGTATCTGGGTGGTCGTTTCTGAATTAACGAAAGGAAAGAAAAAAAGCAGCTCGCGTAAAACTGTCGCCGTACTGGCAGCTGGCGCATTAAGCGGTGCTTCATTGCTGGCTTCTGCAGCCCAGATTACCGCAACGGGTGAACACGATATTCATGAAGACTTCAAGACAGGTATTTCCGCTGGGGTTTATGAGGGTATCCACGACTACGGCTTCTTATATGAAGATAACACCACCGGTCAGGCACTGAATATCAGTGGTGCAATCCCAACATTTAGCCCGGGTCAAAGCGGCGTTGTTGAATCAACCACTATCCGGGAACTGCTGGAAAGCGGCAAAATCACCCTGCTGGCGACCAGCCCTGACCAGAGCGTAAAAACCATTACCAACTCTGAAGAACTGGCGGAATACCTGACTTACAACCAGTCGTCGACGCCTTCGCAGAGCACAGAATTTGATATCAACGATCCGGCGTTTCCCGGCGAAAAAACGACCATCAAAGTCTTTGATACCAATGAGTTAAATGGTTTTCTTACCGAAGCGCAAGTCGGCGATGCGGTATTAAACACCTTTGATGCTCAGAAATCAGAAATCTATAAGCAATTTGGTATCGCCCTGGCGACAAATGGCTCCATTGCGAATCTGAATATTGGCGACGACACCCTCAATGTGCGTGACAAAGCCAATACCATCGAATTGCTGGCAAAAGATTCCTCGCTGCTGGAAGCGCAAGGTACTGCAAGCCAGGTGAACTGGCAGTCAGATAACTATATAAAATTTAACGCAGCCCCGGTGATCCCTGAAAAAACGTTCACCGGTTCAGCGCAAACCTCCGTGTTTGGCGATGAATTTTCGCTGATGACCTATGGCTATGACGAGGATGGCAAGGTCGTCGAAACCGGGGAGCGCACATTTACTATTACCAACACACAAGAACTGGCCGAATTCAATGACTGGCTGTTGGGCAAAAGCGACGACGCGGCACAAAACCCTGATGGTGAAAAAGTCAGCCAAATCCAGCTGTGGATAGATGCGAAGGAAGTCACAACCGTCACCGCAGCACAAACAAAGTACGCCGAGCTGATTGAAAATCTGCTCACCTCCGGTAAGCCAGCTGACATACTCAGCTGGGATTACGACGTCTGGACCGACGGTTTGTCACATACCAACAACGCGACCGCTGGCCGTGGTGAGTTACATGCCATCTATGCCAACGGCGCAGGCACCTCCGGCACCTTGAACAAAGACGCGATTATTGCCGTTGACGGCAGTATTAATGGCGTGATGAAAGCCATTAATGGTGGGGTTATCACTAACCTTGGCGAGCTGAACGCATTACGCACGTCTACCGGGCAAAGCCTGGCGATTGGCATGCTGGCAAAAGACGCGACGGCAACCAACAACGGGATCATCAACTCCGGGCTGTTTATTGATAAAGACGGCAACCAAAACGTCAACAGCTATGGCGCATTTGGTATGCAGGGGCAAGGCGCCAGTCAAATCACCAACGAAGGTACCATCAACCAGGCGATCACCACCGATAACTTCGGTACCGCTTCTGCCGCCGATCCCTGGAGCAAGGACAAACCCACTGACTCGCTGACGCTGGCCATTGGTATGCAACTGTCTGACAATGCGCAAGGGGTCAACAACGGCGATATCAACGTCGTGGACGGGCGCAAAAACGGTGCATCCTACGGCAGCGGCATCGCCTATGGCGTAGAAGTCGCCGACAACGCCACCTTTACCAACAGCGCAGGTGCCTCTATTTATCTTGGCCGTAACGCAAGTGATCCGTCTAAAGATGTCACCATGTCAGGCGGTTCAAGTCTGAGCGCCGGGATCATGACCAAGAGCGCCAAAGAGGTGATTAACAACGGCCTTATCACGCTGGGAACCGGCGTACGTAACGCCGCGGGTATGCTGATTGGTAACGCGACCGGCAACGTCATCAATACCGGTAATATCGTGATCAATGGCGATTCCAGCGCGGGGAGTAGCAGGAACTACGGTATCACCGTGCGTGACAGCGGCGCGGAAAATAATCAGGAAATTCGCAACGACGGCAAGATTAACGTCAACGGCACCAACAACGTCGGCATCCACGTCAGCGCAACTAACAAAAATGCCGAAGCCACGACCAGCGCTTCAGGCTCTATCGTAGTTGATGGTGAAGGTAGTGTCGGTAACCGTAACTATGCCGTCTGGGCTGAAGGTGGCAAAGATGGAAAGGCAGTGGTCAACGTCTATTCCAACATCACGCTAAACAAAGCCGGGAACATCGGCGTACACGTGCGTGATAACGCCGTCGCTAACGTCGACAGTCTGAGTAGCCCGGCATTCAACAGCACCGATCAGATTGGCTATTACCTGTATGGTAAAGGCGCAACTGCCAATATTGGTCAGGCGGTAATGAATGACAACGGGCAAGATCGCACCACCATTTTCCGTATTGCCAATGGTGCAATGCTGGCCGGTAACACCACCACTCCTGACGGTCAGCCCAGCTCAAACCTTGACCTGACCTTAAGCGGCGAACAGTCCGTTGGCGTATTAGCGACGGGCACAGGCAGTAGTGTGGATACCGGCGAAGCCACGTTCACCGTGCAGGGCACCGACTCCGCCGCGCTGCTGATTGAAGGCGGTGCCACAGGTAACATCAGCGATAAAACCACCATCAATTTAACCGGTGAAAGAACCATTGCCGGGGTAGTGGACGGTCAGGCTCATCAGTTGAATGGCAACGCAGAAGGTAGCGCCACTCCGACCATCCTCACTTCAAACGCAAAAATCACTTCAGAAGCCAGCGGCAACAAGGTTATTGCCTATGTGGCAAGGAACCAGGGCAGCCTGATCCTCGATACCCAGGCAATTATCGATCTTGCCAGCACCGACAGCATTGGTGTTAACGTGCAACAAGGCGGGAGTTTAACCAATAACGCGACCGCTGCCTTACATGTGAGTAACGGCATTGGCGTACAAGCTTCGGGTTCGAACGCACAGATTAAAAAATTGGGTCAGATTCAAGTTGATGATGGAACCGCAGGGGTTCTGCTGACCAACGGTGCCAGCCTGAGTATTACCGGTAATGCCGGTGATGCCATCACGACTAATGGATCGGCCGATGGTATTCGTCTTGATACAGGAGCCGGTAAGCTGGCTGCCAAAGGGGTGATTATTAGCGCCGAAGGTACTGGTGCTGGCATTCAAAACGACGCCAACAATACCGATATCACACTCAATGATGTCACTATCAATGCCAACGACGGTCCGGGGATCCGTACCAGCGTCGCGTTAAACATGAAAGATGGCCTGAATAACATTCTGAACGTTAACGGTAAAGGTACCGGCTTCGCCTTTGAGCAGCGCAATGGTGACGCAGTGACAGGCAATCTGACCATCGGCAAAGGCTATATCGTTGAGGTGCATAACAGCGAAGGCAGCGGTATCCGCGCCAATACGGACGGTAAGGTCACCACCAATGCCGATATCAACGTCTACGACAGCGCAGGTGGTTCTGCAATCATCGCTAAAAATGTTAGCGCAATAGCCAATAGCGGAAAAATTATCTCTGCCAGCACCACCGCACCCGTTATTGATGCCAGCGGTGACAGCAATAAAAAAATCACCAATACTGGTACCCTTCAGGCTATCAACGATACGGTAGTGGCGATTCAATCTGGCAAGGGCAATGACACCATTGATATCAGCCAGGGTATCACCAGTGGCGTGATCAACACCGGTGAAGGCAAGGACACCTTTAACTGGCAAAGCGGAACCTTTGCCGGCGAGGTGAATTTCGCCGGAACCGGCGGCAACAATAAAGCCAACATCGGCAATGTGACGCTGGATAAAACGCGCCATATCACTACCGAAGCCGGCAGTGGCAACGCCCTCACCTTCACCAATACACACGGTAACAGTGCGAAAATTGGCAGTCTGAGCAGCGATAACCTGACCACCGGTACCAACATCGGCACGGGTTGGGACTCACTGACCATTAGCGGTTCAAGTGCAGATATGCGCATCGTCGATCGTCTGCAACTGGCAAGTAAAACCATTGCGGTTACCAATGGCGCAACGCTGCGTACCGGCGATCACGGCGAGTCCACCAGCACTGCCGCGACCATCGCTGACTACAATGTGACGACTCAGGGTGCAGGCAGCCGGGTCATCTTTGACACGCAGGGCGACACGACGGCGGCACAGATCTATAACGGCGTCATCAGCGGTGATGGGAAGTTTGAACGCGCGGCGGACGGCACCACCGTCTTTACCGCCAACAACACCTATACCGGCTCTACCACTATTGATCAAACCGGTACGCTGCAGTTGGGTGACGGCGGAAATACAGGCGGAGTCAACGCCGTGTCTGACATCATCGACAATGGCGTACTGGCGATTAATCGGGCCAATGATGTGCTGCTTGGCGGCGTAATCTCCGGGATCGGTGCGTTACAGCAGATTGGTAACGGTATTACTCGCCTGACGGGCAATAACACCTATACCGGCGACACGACCGTCACCAGCGGTACGCTACTGGTGAAAGGGAATCAGAGTGCCGCGACGGGTGTGACCAAAGTAAGCGGTACGGCGACGCTGGGGGGTAACGGGGTGATCGGCGGCGACGTGCTGATGAACGATGCCTCTACCCTCAGCGCCGGTGACGGCGGTGCGGGTACGTTATCCATTAACGGTAATCTGCAGCTTGGCAGCAAAACGACCTCCGCTTTCGAACTGGGTCAAGCCTATACGCCAGGCGGCGCGCTAAACGATCTGATTAACGTCGCAGGCGATCTGCAACTGGACGGGACTCTGGACGTCACCACTTCACAGGGTGGTAACTTCGGACCGGGCGTGTACCGTATCTATAACTACGGTGGCACGCTGGATAACCAGACGCTGGAATTAGGCGCGATACCGAATAGCCAGGATAAGAGCAATATTTTTGTTCAGACCTCCATCGACAAACAGGTCAACCTGGTGAATGCCAACGGCGTTACCCTGCAGTTCTGGGACGGCGCAACCGTTAATCAGAGCCACGGCGCGTCGGGCATTGAAGGCGACAGCAAAATTGACGGTGGCGATGGCAAATGGATGGCAATCGGCAGTCAGGGTGATAACAACTGGACCACCGCAACCGGTGAAGGTAACGCCCCTTGGGCACAGAAGTCCTTCGCCGTCTTCACCACCAAAGGCGGTACCGTTACCGTGGATAACGCCGCGGGAGAAGTTAACTTCTCCGGAGCACAGTTTGATGCCGATGGCTATGTCGTTAAAGGCGATGCGCTTAACGCGTATGCCACCACGGAAAACGCGACCCACGCAGGCCAGACGCCGGGGACTGGCGAACTACTGGTGCGCGTTGGCGCTGGTGGTGCGGGGCAAAACTATACCGCGACCATTGAGTCCGTTATCCGCGAGGCCAGTACTGCTGACAAGCTGACGCTGGTGAAAACCGACCTTGGCCGTCTGATCCTCAGCGGTGACAACGAATATCGCGGCGGCACGCGCATTGATGGCGGCACGTTGCAGATCTCCTCCGACAGCAATCTCGGCCAGAGCGGAACTGACCTGGCCATCAATAACGGTTCAACGCTGCAACTGGGCGCGGACCTGACCAGCAATCGTACCATTGAGCTGGGAGCGAATGAGAATGCTGCGGTGTTTGACCTTAATTCGCACCACTTCACGCCAACCGGTGAGATTACCGGCGAGGGTAAACTGAAAGTCACCAGCAGCTCTAGTGATGCGGGCAGCACCTTGTCGCTCGACCGCGCAAACAGCTACAAAGGCGACACCGAAATTGCCGGTACCGGAAACGCCAACAATGTGACGGTCAACGTCAGCAAAACCGGAGCCTTTGGCAGTAATGAAAGCAGCACCGTGAACGTCAATAAGGGTGCGACGCTCAATGTCAGCGGGACAGATACCAGCCTGAAATCCCTGACTATGAACATCGCCGACAGCCTGTTAACGCTGGCGGATAACGTCACCGCCGCAAGCGCAATGCTGAACCTGACGGGCACGGCGAAAGCGGTGTTAACCAACAACGCCAGCGCGGGCAACGCGACGGTTAACGTGTCAAAAGACAGTACCCTGGCGCTGGAAGAAAATGCCAGCGGGGGCAATGCCACCGTGAATAACAGCGGACTGATGACCTTTGCTGACTATGCGATGGCAGAGAACACTGTCGTTAAAAACCTGGTGGGCGGTAAGGTCGATATCAGCGCAGTCGACAGCGCAACGTCTATCGGCTCGTTGTCCGGCGCGGGTAATGTCGAACTGGGCAATAAAGAACTGTCGCTGGGTAATCTGCATCTTGATGACACCATCAGCGGTATTATCAGCGGCAACGACGGCAGCCTGGTGAAAATCGGTGACGGTACGTTGACGCTGACCGGCGATAACACTTACACCGGCACCACGGACGTCAATGAAGGCGTGCTGCTGGTCAACGGTAATCAGTCTGCGGCTACCGGCCAGGTGACGGTTAAATCCGGGGCAACGCTCGGCGGTAACGGTATTATCGGCGGCGCGGTTGATGTGCTGGACGACGCGCATATTACCGCAGGTGCAGCTATCAACAGTGTGGGTAAACTGACTACCGGTTCTCTGACGCTCAGTGATAACGCCCAACTGGATTATCAGTTTGGTCAGGCTTATACCCCGGGCGGTGCCTTCAACGACTTGATTGACGTAAATGGCGATCTGACGCTCGACGGTAAGCTCAACATTGAAACCTCACCAGGCGGTAGCTTTGATGTGGGCGTTTACCGCGTCATCAACTACACCGGCACATTGACCAACAATGTAATGGATATTGCTAACGCACCGGAAGCAGCTGACAGCCTGTACGTGCAGACATCGGTGAAAAATCAGGTCAACCTGGTCAACCACGCCGGACTGACGCTGCGCTTCTGGGACGGCACCGGCGGTGAGAATGGCGAGCTGAAAAATAACGGCGTCATCAACGGCGGCGACGGTATCTGGCAATCCAGCCAGGGTAACGACAACTGGACTACCGATGAATCGACGCCAGAAGGCGCGTTGAACGCACCGTTTACCGATGCCGCATTCGCCGTCTTCCAGGGTGAAGCGGGCAACGTAACCGTCGATAACAGCAAAGGCGATGTCATCATCAGCGGCGCGCAGTTCGCCACCGATGGTTATCGTGTGGGCGGCGAAGCCATTACCACCGACACGGCAAACACCCTGATTCGTGTCGGCGATGGCACAGTAGACGGTGCCAGTTATACCGCCACTATCGACAGCGTTATCCGCGGTACCGGCGGCCTGAATAAAGGCGATCTCGGTACGCTGATTCTCACCGGCGACAATACTTACAGCGGTGGCACCACCATCACCTCAGGGACGCTGCAGGTGGCGGGTGATACCAACCTGGGTGCGGCAGATACGGGAATTACCTTTAATGGCGGTACGCTGAAGTATGGCGAAGCGTTTGATACTGCCCGTCAGGTGACGCTGGAATCCGGCGGCGGGACATTCGACACCAACGGGCATGACGTTTCTCTGCTGACGGAAGTCGAAGGTAACGGTCAACTGACCAAAACCGGTAAAGGCTCCCTCACCCTGACGCTGGATAACACCTACACCGGTGGCACCACCATCGAACAAGGCGTTTTACAACTGGGTAACGGCGGTGATATTGGCAGCATTCAGGGGGATGTCGTTGATAACGGCGTACTCAACGTCAATCGTGGCGATACCCTGGCGCTGACCGGCAATATCAGTGGTAAAGGCCAGTTGCATCAGACCGGTAGCGGCATTACCGAGCTGCAAGGTGAAAACAGCTACAGCGGCGCTACGTTGATCGCCAACGGCGTGCTGCAAGCGGGTAATACCAACACCCTGAGTAGCGCATCACACCACTATGTAGTCGCAGACACCACGTTGAACACGCAGGGCTATAACCAGACGGTAGCGGGCCTGAGCAACGGTGGCGATGTCTCGCTCATAGGTCAGCAGACTGGCACAACCTTAACCGTCAAAGGGGATTACACCGGCGAAAAAGGGACTATCAACATGGCAGCTATCCAGAATGGTAGCGGAGCAGGCATTGCCGACCGTCTGATTATCGATGGCGGTAAAGCCAGCGGTAGCACACTGCTGGATGTCGATGGCTCTGGTCTTGGCGCGCCGACCATTGGGGATGGTATCGAAGTGGTGACTGCGCTCAATGGCGCAACCACAACCGCGCAAACGTCGCGGGATGCCTTCCATCTTGCCGCCGATCGTATGGCTGCAGGTGCGTTTGAGTACCAACTACATGCGGGTAATGCTCAGGGCCAGGGTGAAAACTGGTATCTGAGAAGTGAATACCGTCCAGAAACCATGCTGTATTCTGGCCTCGCCAGCGTAGTACGTCAGGGTGATATTAGCCTGTTAGGTAACATGCACCAACGTATGGGGGACGAGGTTAAACCGGGCATTGATGAAGACAATCGCGCCTGGGCAAGAATGATTGGCTACTCCGGTAAAACCAAACTGGATGATGCTGCCGGTACGCAAACCAGCTCCCATACCATGGGTATCCAGGTCGGCGTTGATATGTATGCTAACGAAAACTGGAAAGCCGGGATGTATACCAGCATCCTTGATATCGACAGCAACGTGAAAGGCACGAAGACAGGCAGCGATGGCAAAGGCGGTAACATCGACGACAACGCATTTTACGTCGGTGGCTATGCGACCTGGTTCTCGGGTGACGGTATGTATGTTGATAACGTCCTGCAGTACGGTAACCATAAATCCCGCCTGGCGGCGACCGGTAACAATGGCTCGTATACCGTCAGAGGCAACACGCTGACGGCGTCGACAGAGGTGGGTAAATCGTTCCGTTTAGGCGCCAGCGCATGGAGTCTGGAGCCTCAGGCTCAGTTGATCTACCAGTACAGCGACTTTGATAACAGCACACTGGATGGTGTGACCCCAACGAAAGTGAAAATGGATACCGCAGACTCCTTTACCGCGCGTCTGGGCGTGCGTCTGGTCGCTGACTATGACACCAACCATGGCAAATTCCAGCCGTACGGCAGGGTTAACGTCTGGCAGGGTCTGGGTTCAAAAGACAAAACGCACTTTAGCAATGCGGTAGCCACCACTACGCTGGAATCTTCACAGCAGTACTCCAGCACTGAAGTTGCAGCCGGCCTGTCATGGTCTATCGACAGAAACCTGCAGGTCTACGGTGAGCTGGGTACGCAATTCAGCAACGGTGGCAGTAAGTCGCAGATCGAAGCGCCGGTCAATGCCTCTATCGGCTTTAAGAAATCGTTCTAAGCTGACATAAACTCGCCAGCCTCCTGTTTAGCAGGGGGCTTTTTTTTGCTTATAGTATTACAGGGGTGGCTGATGCGCGACGCGTATCAGGCCTACAGACTTACCAGCAACGTGGAACAATCAAGGGATTGGGAAACGTAAATACGGAAGGATTAACGATTATATTGCGCTAAGAGTGAAGGGATCTCTTGTGCCTGCACCGGGGGCGAAATGAAAAAGCCTTGAATTTTGTCACAACCAATCTGCATCAACCGGTCCAGCTGGGACTGGGTTTCCACCCCTTCGGCAAGAACTTCGATACCAAAATTATGCGCCAGTGAAATAATACCCTCAACAATCTTTGTCGATCGGGTGTCGGGTTCAATGCCAGTGACAAATTCTTTATCAATTTTTAAGGTATCAAAAGGGTATTTCAACAGGTAATTAAGATTAGCATGACCGGTTCCAAAATCATCAAGCGCAAGCTTGACCCCTATCGCCTTTAATTCCGTCATATTTTTAGCCGCAATCTGACTGTCGTACAGCGGTGACGTTTCGGTGACCTCTATTTGGCATCGATGGACCGGCAATCCGGAGGTGGTAAGATTTTGTCTGACGCGTTGGGGTAACAGAGGATCGCAGAATTCAAGCGCGGAAATATTGACGGATAATACAATGGGGTCAGGCCAGGAAGTTGCAACATCCCACGGAGAGTGAGTAACCATATCTTCAATTGAAATAATATTGCCGCTATCTTCCAGTAACGTAATAAAAACATCGGGAGAGATCATACCCATCTGAGGACTATTCCAACGCATTAATGCTTCAAATCCGCTTATACACTGGGCATGTAAATTGAAAATAGGCTGATAAACCATATAAAGTTGACTGGTATTCAAAGCCTTTTCAAGCGCGGTTAGCACCTCACTGGAATTAAACATTCCCCTCTCCCTCTACAAATCATAACATTAAAAACCAGTCAAAATCACTCCCGAATTGTATCTACTATTAGGTGTATTACATCAGAAAAGAATGGTCAGGTTAGGGTAAAAAAGACATACGATGGGTAAATCTGACAATTAACTTATTTAAATCAGAGGTATTGGTCAGGCCAAGCTTGGCGACGACTCTCATCTTATGTGCCTGAATCGTTTTATAGTTCAGGCTAACTAACTCAGAAATTTCTTTGGCTGTATAACCACTTACCAGTAAGTTCAGGATCTGCTGCTCTCTTTCGGTTAATCTTTTCTGCGAACGATACAGTCGGGGGTTCCATTTCCCGACTGATAATGTCGCCAATTGACCAAAATCACGCAATGAAGATTTTTCAGTCAAAACTATTATTTTTTCGACATATAATAACTCTACGCATAATTTCGCCACCAAACTATCAGCAACAATCACCACGACGTTATTATAGAATTTGAATCGGTTTTTATTCAAAAACTGAACAATGTCCGAACACGCATGTTCATTATCGATGATATTAAAAACCATGGTTTGATGCTGGCATAATGATGACTGATGCAACATATCCTCAAACTGGAATGTTTGTATCGGTACATGTTTGCTGGTTAGGTAGGCAAACATACCATTGCCCACAAAATTATCACTGCCACACATCAACATCCTGTTCACCGTTCCTTATAAGCTTCTAATCTTGTTACTCATTAAAAATTTAATAATAATTTTCTCGACTTCAGTCTCTTCACGACGATTTTTAAAATCAAACTCACACGAGATCTGATGACAGGAATACAACTGGTTATCCTCATCAAATTCATTGATCAGGACGACATCGATCACTTTTAAGTCCAGTTGTAAACTGCCAAATGTATCGAAATCCAGAGATGCATTTTTAATCACCGCATCTTTATAAAGAAAACGGGCGTTTACATCTTTAACGATTAACGCACAACCACCCTGCGAGATATTTTTGATCTTGAAAGAGTAGTTTTCTCCATTTTTGTAACGACCAAAACAGAAAAAGTCATACCCCTTCATGAAGGAAAAACGCTGATTTTGTCTCTGCTGGGCAAAGAAAATCAAATCCGGTATGAGGTAGGATAATCCTACTTCTGCACCTGCTGATGGGGTTTGCTCGAATCTGGCACTAAATTTCACAATCCCGCTTTCGCTGTGCAGGATAAAGTATTGGACCTTTTCAGGAACAATGTCTTCGTGCCAGGAGATAACAAACCGCTCGAAATCAACCTTCTCTAACTGCGTGATAACGCTACTGTTTTCACATAACACTTCCAGTTTCGTTTTCTTGTGCAGCTCTTCACGAAGGGTAGCTATGATTTCAAACTTATCTTCCTTTGCTAATCCAAAGCTCATTCTAAAACCCTTATTTCCATATTTAAGATATGTCCCGCGTTTGGTGACTCACAAAACGCGAGATCAGCATCCACCCCTGGTGCTTAATTACCATAGTGGATTCCATGTCGAACAGTTGATTAAAAATTAAGTTTTTAACTATCTTTAGCCATTTATTGATACGTAAAAACATTTAATCAAAGTTAATTCTAGCTGAAGTCATGCCTAAAACCATGCGAACGTGTTGTTTAATTATAACAAAAGTGAATAACAATCTTTTTTAAAGTGTCATTTTGAGATAACAAATAGCAAGAATTGTACAGAAAAAAACAGAGAAAAATGAATGGGTTTTGATGGAGGAACTACGCAATATGCGAACTGGTGCGCTATCGAAAGAAGAAAGAAGAAAGAAGAAAGAAGAAAGAAGATGCTTACGTCACTATATTATTAATCAGTAATATAAGTCCGACTGGTTATTGTGGCAAAGCGAATCATTGTATTTCATGTATAACATAAATTTCCCTTAGGGCAGAAAAAAGGCCAGCGTCCTGCTGGCCCGGTAATTACCGAATCGAACTATAGTGGCTTACTGTCTTGCAGAGGGTACAACGTTAAAAACTCAATACTTTTGCTTAATAATTGATCGGGAAGAATCCGCGATGATCATCACCGCTCCCGCCAACATTAACGTATCTTTTAACACCAACCGTCCAGCGCCTGACAAGTACGGAAATCCGTGGTGTAAATCACCCAGCGGCATCACCCATGCTTCTGGTGTGGTTATTAAAAATGATAAAGTTACAATTGGTGTGGCAAATGCCAGAACGCCGCCAATTAATCCCAGCCAACGGCTAACAGGATTAGCCAGCACCAGCAAAGCGATAAGAACTTCGACTACGCCCAGGCCATTTGAGAACGTATACGTGTTATTCGCCGTCTGCCATTCACGAGCCTGCGGTTTGAATTCACCTTCGTGGGTTAAATGTTGTTTGTATTCTTCTGGATGCTCATAAAAAAATGACATTACCGGACTATTGGCGACAAACGGCGTAATGCTGTCGGCTTCGTAAGGTACAAATTTTAATAACCCAATCCAGATAAAAACAATCGCGATACTCAGGCGAATCAAGGTTAATCCAACCCTATCACCTTTGCCCAATATACGAAGATATTTTTCCATTCCGGCTCTCCTCACTTGTACAAAATTGCCGTTGCGTGAGTGCTGCTATCAATGCGCATTGAAGTAATTTTCCAGGAAGTCGCTTTCTTTTCCTGTGCCAGTTTCGCAATGGCATCTTCCACCACGGAAGGAGTGCCAGACACAGTCGATACGCTCACGTGGGCAACCTCAGTTTGCGCTAACACGGAAAATGTCACCGGAGCAGTCAGTAATGCAGTCATTAGTAACGTAGTTTTAAACATGTTCATTTCTATTCCCATTAACAAGTTATTTCAGTGGAAATATAATAAAACATGTCACTTTATTTTATTTCATCCGTAACGCCAAAATAACTGTCAATTAGTATCAGGAAATATAAAAAAAGCCCCACACGGGTGGGGCAAATATGTAGACTACGCTATTATTATTTAATGAGAGAAAAGAGATCGTTTAGTGATTCGCTCATGCTTGGATGGGTAAATATTTGGTCACGCAATGTGGTATAAGGTAACCCCGCATCCATAACCGTCTTGATGATATTAATCATTTCATGAGAATCCACGCACAGCAGCGACACACCTAATATTTGTTTCGTTTCGCTATCCACCACCGCTTTAAGTACGCCACGGGTATCATTCATCACCCGCGCACGCGGGATAGCCGCTACCGGCAACGTCACGACCTGCACCGCCGCACCGCTGGCACGAGCCTGTTCTTCAGTCATTCCGACGCGGGAAAGCGGCGGCGTCATAAAGACGGAATATGGTACATTTTGACGATCGCCCGTGTTACGTACCCCCTCGCCTAGCAGGTTGTCGCGCACAATACGGAAATCATCCAGCGAAATATAGGTAAATTGCAATCCACCAGTGACATCGCCCATTGCCCATATGTTATCTGCCGAGGTACGTAGATATTTATTTACAATAATGGCACCGCGGTCGTTTACATCCACACCCGCATTCTGCAGCTGCAGATTTTCAGTCGCCGGTTTGCGACCCGATGCCACCAGCAGCACATCCACCGTCTGGGTACCTTCCGGCATGTGCAGCTGTACTGCACTATCGTGAGAGGAGACCGACTGCACGTTGGCATTGAGGATCAGCTCAACGCCCTGGTCGCGTAAAATGTTGGCGATAGTGTCAGCAATATCCCGGTCTTCACGAGGCAAAAACTGCGGAGCTGCTTCATATATAGTGACTTTGCTACCAAAGTTGGCAAACATCGATGCGAATTCAACGCCGATATACCCACCGCCTAAAATGCCCAGACGCTCGGGACGTTGCGTCAAATTCAACAACCCGGTGCTGTCAAATACGCCAGGCGTCGAGGTTAATCCCTCAACGTTCGGAATCGTTGACTGGGCGCCAGTATTAATAAAGATTTTCTCGCCGCTCAGTTCAACCTCACCTGTTGGCTGCACGACCCGCACTGTATGGTTATCAATGAATTCAGCACGACCTTCAATCACATCCACGTTCTCCAGATCGGCAAGATTGTGGAAGTTTTTATCACGCAGAAAACTGACAACGGAGGTCTTGCGCTGCATCGCTGCGGCAAAGTCATGCTGAAGTTCAGCATCGTGTACCAGGGTTTTGGTGGGAATGCAGCCGATATTGATGCATGTCCCACCATACATGGTGTTTGACTGTTCAATAATCGCTACCCGCCAACCCGTTTTGGCCAGTGTTGCCGCCAGCGTTTTACCCGCTTTACCAAATCCGATAACAATCGCCTGATACTGATTCATGCTGTCTCTCCGCCATGTCACTGTTCGTTTGTTGAACTGAATTATAGGTTTAGCGATGCACGAACAATGTATCCATAACGCGCCAATTACTGTCAAATCGTCTAAAAAACCGCTCTTTCCCTTCCACTCAACTTATTGAGAAATTAAACTAATACCATAAAATTATTAATAAAATTATGTGTGATAGCGTTGTTGCCATCTCAATTAGCATTAGCAAAAACTGCCCAGGAGTCTTCATGGACGCACTTAGCCGATTACTTATGCTTAACGACCCGCAGGGCTCGATTGATCAAAACTGCCTGTTGAGCAGGGACTGGCAACTGCCGCATGCGGCGGGTGAACTGTCCGTTATTCGCTGGCATACGGTAACCCAGGGATTCGCTCAACTGGATATGCCTGACGGAACATCTTCCACATTACGCCCTGGAACAATAGTCATTCTGCCGCAAAACTCCGCGCATCGTCTGTGCCAGATAGGGGAAGAACAAACGCATATTGTCTGCGGGAGCCTGCGATTACAGGCATCTTCACGCTATTTTTTAACCGCGCTTCCGGAAGTATTATTACTGGCACCTGAGGAGAACAGCCCCGTCAGCCATTGGCTGAAGGCCATGATTGCGCTAATGCAGGAGGAATACATCAACGACCTGCCTGGCTCCAGCATCGTTTGCAGCCAGCAATGCGCTACGCTGTTCGCGTTAACCGTTCGCGAGTGGCTCGCCCAGTCGACACCCGCTAAAAATGTGCTGAATTTACTGCTGCACCCCAGGCTTGGATCCGTTGTATTCATGATGCTGGAGTCACCGGCTTTTGCCTGGACCGTCGAAGAACTGGCAAAACGAGCACATATGTCGCGGGCCAGCTTCGCACAGCTATTCCGTGAAGTATCAAACTCCACGCCGCTGGCGGTGTTAACCGCGCTGCGCCTGCAGTTCGCAGCCCAGATGCTATCGCGCGGTACACAGCCGTTAATCGTTATTGCCGAGTCGGTGGGTTACGCCAGCGAATCGTCGTTTCATAAAGTCTTTTTACGGGAATTTGGCTGCACGCCGGGCGAGTACCGCAAACGCGTGAAAGCGTTGACGGTATAACGCAACGCCTGCTTCGGCAGTAAAACCGAGGCAGACGAGCGCTTCAGGGCATTACTTTTGGTGGCGATGCCTGTGCAGCCACATCAACTTATAAGCGGCCGGAATAATGAACAGAGAGAGCAATGGTGCGGTGATCATGCCGCCAATCATCGGCGCGGCTATGCGGCTCATGACTTCTGAGCCAGCTCCCGTCCCCCACAAGATAGGTAACAGACCCGCAATAATCACCGCCACGGTCATCGCTTTCGGGCGCACGCGCAGCACAGCACCGTGATATAACGCTTCATCCAGCTTATCCGCCGTAAAGGTTTGCGGATTTTCCAGCGCGGGTTCGGCTTCAATAGCGTGGCGCAAGTACATCAGCATCACCACGCCAAACTCCGCAGCAACACCGGCCAGGGCGATAAATCCGGTTCCGGTTGCAACCGACATATGGAACCCCATCCAGTAAAGGAACCAGATGCCTCCCACCAGCGCAAAAGGCACACTGGTGATAATCAGCAGCGCTTCACCAAAGCGACGGAAGGCCAGATAAAGCAGAACGAAGATTATCATCAGCGTCATCGGCACCATCAGTTTGAGCTTATGACTGGCGCGCTCAAGCAGCTCGAACTGCCCGGAAAACGCCACGCTGGTCCCCGGCTTTAACTGTACGTTTTCAGCGATCGCTTTTTTCAGATCGTTCACCACTGAGACCATGTCACGATCGCGGGCGTCGATGTAAATCCAGCTGGTTGGTCGCGCATCTTCGGTTTTCAGCATCGAAGGCCCCGAAACCACCGTCACATCGGCGACATCCGCCAGCGTGATTTGCTGTTTCATGGGCGTCAGAATGGGCAGATTACGCAGCGCTTCCGGGCTATCACGATAGCTCTGCGCATAGCGAAGGTTAATCGGATAACGTGCAATCCCTTCCACCGTTTCGCCGACCATTGCGCCTCCGACCGCAGAGGTGACAAACAGTTGCACCGCGCCGACGGTCATTCCGTACCGGGCCGCTTTCTCCCGATTAATATCCACATTAATATAGCGCCCCCCGACCAGGCGCTCAGCCAGCGCCGAAGAGACGCCCGGCACGGTTCTGGCCACCTCTTCAATTTGCTCCGCCGTGGCGTCGATATCTGCCAGAACATTACCTGACACCTTAATGCCAATTGGGCTTTTGATCCCCGTAGAGAGCATGTCGATACGGTTACGAATCGGCGGAACCCACAGATTCGCCAGTCCCGGCAAGCGTACGGTTTTATCCAGCTCGGCAATGATTTTGTCCATCGTCATCCCCGGACGCCACTGGTCCTGCGGCTTCAGTTGGATCGTCGTTTCAACCATTTCCAGCGGTGCGGAGTCTGTTGCGGTTTCTGCCTTACCGGTTTTACCAAACACGCGCGCCACTTCCGGAACGGTCATGATCAGCTTGTCGGTTTTTTGCAACATGTCCGCTGCCTGCGCCGCTGAGATCCCCGGCAATGTCGAAGGCATATACAGCAGGTCACCTTCGTTAATCTGCGGCAGGAATTCGCCACCGACTTTATTCAGCGGGTAGATAACCGTCAGTATTGAAAGCACCGCCACCAGAATGGTGGTCTTGGGCCAGTGCAATACCTTCAGCAATAGCGGATGGTAAATACGGATCAGGAAACGGTTAAGCGGGTTGCTGCTTTCTGCAGGTATTTTTCCGCGGATCCAGAATCCCATCAGGATCGGAATAACCACGATGGCCAGAAACGCCGCACCTGCCATGGCATACGTTTTGGTGAACGCCAGCGGCCCGAACAGTCGCCCCTCTTGACCCTCAAGCGTGAAAATAGGGATAAACGACAATGTGATAATCAGCAGGCTGATGAACAATGCCGGGCCGACTTCTACCGAGGCGTCAGTAATGACCTTCCAGCGCGTTGCGTTATCCAGCTTTTCATGCGGATGCTGATGCCCCCACTCTTCCAGCCGCTTATGGGCGTTTTCAATCATCACGATGGCGGCATCGACCATCGCCCCGACAGCAATGGCAATGCCCCCCAGCGACATGATATTGGCGTTCAGCCCCTGGAAATGCATCACGATGAACGCGATACACAGCCCCAGCGGCAGGGAAATAATCGCCACCAGCGCAGAACGCAGATGCCACAGGAACAATGCACACACCAGCGCAACAACGATAAACTCTTCCAGCAGCTTGTAGCTCAGGTTATCAATGGCGCGGTCAATGAGCTGACTGCGATCGTATGTTGTAACTATTTCTACGCCTTCCGGCAGGCTACTTTTCAGCGTATCGAGCTTGGCTTTAACCGCGGAGATCACCTCACGCGCATTTTTACCGGACCGCAGAATAACCACCCCGCCCGCCACTTCGCCTTCGCCATTCAGTTCGGCGATCCCACGGCGCATTTCCGGCCCAATCTGTACGCGCGCCACATCGCGCAGGTAAACAGGTACACCGTCAGCCCCTGTTTTCAGGACTATATTATTGAAATCATCGAGCGTTTGCAGATATCCACTGGCGCGGACCATATATTCCGCTTCAGCCATCTCAACAGATGAGCCGCCCGCTTCCTGATTCGACGTATCCAGCGCCGATTTCACGTCCGCCAGACTGATGCCATATTGCGTCAGCTTCATTGGATCAATAACGACCTGATACTGTTTAACCACGCCGCCTACCGAGGCGACTTCCGCCACGTTGGGAATCGTTTTTAACTCATACTTTAAAAACCAGTCCTGAAGAGAACGTAATTCCGCCAGATCGTGTTTCCCGCTGCGATCCACCAGCGCGTACTCAAATATCCAGCCGACACCCGTGGCGTCCGGTCCCATTTCCGCGCTAACGCCAGCCGGCAATTTTCCCTGAACCTGGTTGAGGTACTCCAGTACGCGCGAGCGCGCCCAGTAAGGATCGGTACCATCTTCGAAAATGACGTACACGTAGGAATCGCCAAACTGCGAGAAACCGCGCACAGTTTTCGCGCCCGGTACCGACAGCATGGTGGTGGTCAGCGGATAGGTCACCTGATTTTCAACAATTTGCGGCGCCTGACCCGGATAGCTGGTTTTGACGATCACCTGAACATCAGAGAGATCGGGCAGCGCATCAACCGGGGTATTGATGATGGTCCAGGTTCCCCAAATACTGAGAAACAGCGCCCCCATCATCACCAGAAAACGGTTTGCCACCGAGCGGCGGATAATCCATTCAATCATTTATCATATCCTCAGTGTGAATGGGTAGCCTGGGCTGGCATGGCGGCTGCGTCTTGCGTCTTACTGTTCTGGGCGCGCATACGGTCCAGTGCGCCAGAGATATTCGCTTCGGAATCAATCAGGAACAGACCGCTGGAAACCACTTTTTCGCCTTCGGTCAGGCCAGAGCTGATAGCCGTCAGTCCTTGAGATTCATGGAATACCGCAACTTGTTTCGGCACAAATCGGCCTTCGTTATCAACGGTGATTACCCGCTGCTCGGTACCCGTATCAATTAGCGCTTTAGACGGGATCAGCAGCATTGGCTCGCTTTGTGTTTTCAGTTGCAGGTAAGCATTCATCCCGGGCTTGAGCGCCTCGTCAGGATTATCGACCTGTAAACGGAGCTGGAGCGTACGCGTGGTAGCATCAACGCTGGGTAAGATACTCCACTTGCTGATGGTGAAAGGCTTATCCGGCCAGGCGGGCACGGTGATGGTAAATTGCGAGGCGTCTTTAATCAGCCAGGCGATAGATTCCGGGACCGACGCGCTGACCCATACCGGGTCCATACCCTGAATTTTCGCGACCACATTGTCTTTGGAAATGTTCATACCCGTACGCAAATCGAATGCGGTGATCACCCCATCAATAGGCGCTTTCAGGGTAAAGCGGGTCTGAATTTTACGCGTCGATTTTAAGCGCTGAATATCCGCTTCAGGCATTCCAGCCAGACGTAATCTTTCCAGAATTCCTTCCACCTGCGTCGCGCTGCCGCCAGTTTCTCGCAGCAATAAATATTCACTCTGCGCCTCAACCCAATCAGGAATAGTCAGGTCGATCAGCGGCGCGCCTTGTTTAATTTTGTCCCCCACGGTCAGTGGGTAAACCTTCTCGATAAAGCCCGCTGAGCGGGCCTGGACAATAACAAACTGGTATTCGTTATAACTAACGTTGGCCGGAAAAGTTTGCGCGTAGTGCAGTGGTCCACGACGCACTGGCTCTGTTTTCAGCCCCAGGTTCTGGGTCTGTGTAGGATCGATGCGCACACCTGGTGATGACGCGTTCGCGGTCTCTTCATCGGCATATTTCGGGATCAGATCCATATCCATAAATGGCGATTTACCCGGTTTATCAAAACGCGTGTTTGGGTACATGGGGTCGTACCAAAACAACACTTTTCTGGCTTCTTTTGGCGAAGCCTGCCCGGTTTCAGCCGTTGCTTTTGCGGATGAATAATAAGTATAAATACCGACAGAAATAACCCCACCGGCAATCATGCCAGCGAGAATAAGCGCGGTATTTTTAATATTTAAAGACGCCATAGTGATTTCCATTGCGCGATAGTCTCACCCGCGTTCGCAAAAAACCGGGCAAGAATAAAAGAGACCAATGAGAACGTTATTTACTGATGTGAATATCGCGTAATACAGAGAGATTTCCCTGCTGAACAAACGTAAACGCGACCTTATCGCCTGGCTTAATATCATCAGCCTTCGTATCGGCAACCAGTGTAAAACGCATCGTCATGGCTGGCCAGTTCACCGCAGGAATAGGATCATGCTTGATCGTAATCTTTTTACTTTCCATATCAACAGCTTCAATCACCCCGGTAGCGCTAATGAGTTGTTCCTGTTGAGCCGCTGGCTGCATATTCATCATCTCACCATGCTGATGCTCATTGGCCTGAGCGTTAAACATGATCATAGAGAAAAGACTAAACAGCACAGCTTTGGCGGTAGTATTCATAATTGATGCTCCTGAAAGGTTAATATTAAGGATTACTCCACCCAACCGCCGCCTAAGGCAGCAAACAGCTTAATTTCATTAACCTGTTGGGCGTAATTAAGATCGAGCAGCGATTGCCGCGTAGCGAATAAAGAACGTTCTGCGTCTAATACTTCGATATAGCTAACTGCACCATTCTGATAAAGCGCTCTGGCGCGTTGTAGTGTGATTTGCAATGAATCCAGATAACGCTGCTGCCCGCTAATTTGATCGGCAATGCTTTGGCGCAACACCAGTGCATCCGCCACTTCTTTAAACGCGTTCTGAATTTTTTGTTCGTAATTCACTACCGACTGTTGCTGGCGAATTTCTGCCAGGTCGAGATTGGACTGATTACGTCCAGCGTTGAATATTGGAATATCTATTTTGGGGACAAAATTCCACATGCCGCTGGCGGCATTAAATAAACTGGAAAGATCGCTGCTGCTACTGGACACGGAACTGGTCAACGTTATAGACGGAAAAAATGCCGCTCGCGCAGCACCGATATTGGCATTTGCCGCCAATAATCCGTGCTCAGCTTCCATAATATCCGGGCGCTGCAACAGTATTTGCGACGAGAGCGATGGCGGCAGCGTTACCGGTTTAATATCCCCACGGCTGCGCGCGTGGTCATCAGGTAATTTCCCGTATGTACCCAGCAACAGCTGCAGCGCGTTATTGGCCTGCGCCAGATCACCTTTACGCTTGGCAATTTCGCTACGCGTACTTTCGATCACTCCGCGCGCTTGTTCCAACGCCAGTACGTTGGTGCTACCGGTTACCAGTTGCTTCTCTACAAAAGCGTAAGAGCGCTGGTAGTTTTGCAGCGTTTCTTCAGCAACTTGCAACTGCGCGTAAGCCAGACGCTGATTAAAATAACTTTGCGACACGTTGGAGATTAATGAGATGTGCACCGCCCGACGCGCTTCTTCGCTGGCAAAGAAATTCTGTCGCTCAGCTTCACTCATATTTTTTAGCCGCCCAAAGAAATCCAGGTCGAAACTAAGATTGAGTCCAGCTTCGAATTCACGATCGGTGCTGCTATCACCTTTTAATTTACCGCTGTAAGTACCACTGGAGCCAGCCGTGAGTTGCGGGTAGCGGTCAGCGTCCGTGACGCCATATTGCGCTCTCGCTTCCTGAACTTTTAGCACAGCCATACGTAAATCGCGGTTATTAACCAACGCCTCGCCAATCAGCGCCTTTACCTGGGAGTCAACGAAGAAGGTCCGCCAGCCCGTGTCCTGATATTCACCTTGAGCCGATACCAGGGCATTCTGGCTTAAAGAAAATTGCTGCGGCACCGGCAAAGCCGGGCGCTGATAGTCCGGCGCCAATGAACAACCGGCGAGCACGAATATAGCGCTGAGAGTAAGAAGCTTAAATTTGCTCATAGTTCTTCTCGTCCTGACCGGACTGATGTCTCTAAAATGTGTAGGAATTTATAGTGCTGTACTTTAACCAAGTGACTCTGTTTAACCGGTGACAGGAAAATGACAAAACTGTCATTTTCCCAATAACCGATTGCTATCCGATCCCGCTTCCCTAGAATTGAAAGTCCGCACACCAGTGCGAGAAGGAGAATGCGATGAAGGTTTTGATAGTCGAAGATGAGAAAAAAACCGGTGAATACCTGACAAAAGGCCTGACGGAAGCGGGTTTTGTCGTGGATTTAGCGGATAACGGCCTGAACGGGTATCACCTGGCGATGACCGGCGATTACGACCTGCTCATACTCGACATCATGCTGCCGGATGTAAACGGCTGGGATATCGTGCGGATGCTGCGTTCCGCCAACAAAGGAATGCCCATTCTTCTCCTCACCGCACTGGGTACCATTGAACATCGGGTTAAAGGTCTGGAATTGGGTGCTGATGATTACCTGGTTAAACCGTTTGCCTTCGCCGAACTGCTGGCACGGGTCAGAACGCTGTTGCGTCGAGGCGCGGCGGTGATTGTCGAAAGCCAGTTTCAGGTCGCGGATTTAATGGTCGATCTGGTCAGCAGAAAAGTTACCCGCAGCGGTACGCGCATCACTCTGACCAGCAAAGAGTTTACGCTGCTTGAGTTTTTCCTGCGCCATCAGGGGGAAGTTTTACCCCGCTCGCTGATCGCCTCCCAGGTCTGGGATATGAATTTTGACAGCGATACTAATGCCATCGACGTCGCCGTTAAACGTCTGCGCGCCAAAATTGATAACGATTATGAGCCGAAACTGATTCAGACCGTACGCGGCGTGGGATATATGCTTGAGGTTCCTGATGGCCAGTAAACGATGGCGGCGCCCTTTTTCACTGGCGACACGACTAACCTTTTTTATCAGCCTGGCGACAATTGCTTCATTTTTCGCCTTTGCATGGATAATGATCCACTCCGTGAAAGTCCACTTCGCCGAGCAGGACATCAATGATTTACAAGAGATTAGCACCACGCTGGAGCGGATTATTAACCAGCCTAACGAGCCAGAATCACGCCGACTGGAAACGCTAAAAAATGTGGTGGCGGGTTACTCGAACGTCATTATTTCTCTGGTAGATAGCAACCAGAAGGCCATTTTTCATTCGCCCAATGCGCCGGATCTTCGGCAATTTATCGCCAGCGCAAGGCCGGATAAAAATGCTCATGCCAGCGACGTTTTTATTATCTCAGGCCCTACACTGCAAACCTCCAGACATATCCACGGACAGAAAACATCGTCTAACTGGCGAATGATTCGTCTGCCAGTAGGAAAGCTTGCCGATGGAAAACCAGCATATACGCTGTATCTGGCGTTATCGATCGATTTTCACCTGCACTATATTAACGATCTGAAAAACAAGTTAATTATGACGGCTTCGTTGATTAGCATCATGATTGTTTTTATCGTGCTGTTCGCCGTATACAAAGGCCATGAACCGATCCGTAATGTTAGTCGTCGCATCCAAAATATCACCTCGAAAGATCTCGATGTCCGTCTCGATCCGCAGGCTGTGCCTATTGAACTGGAACAACTGGTTAGTTCGTTTAATCACATGCTCGAACGCATCGAGGACGTATTTAAACGTCAGTCGAACTTCTCGGCGGATATTGCCCATGAGATCCGCACGCCAATAACTAACCTCGTCACCCAAACGGAAATTGCGCTCAGCCAGACCCGCAGCCAAAAAGAACTGGAAGATGTGCTGTATTCCAATCTCGAAGAGTTTGGCCGTATGTCGAAAATGGTGAGTGATATGCTGTTTCTGGCGCAGGCAGATAACAATCAGCTGATCCCAGAAAAAAAAGCGCTCAATCTGGCTGATGAGGTCGGTAAAGTGTTCGACTTTTTCGAAGCCTGGGCAGAGGAGCGTGAGGTTGGTTTACGGTTTGAAGGACACGCATGCTGGGTTTCAGGCGACCCATTAATGTTACGCCGGGCAATGAGTAACCTGCTGTCAAATGCCATGCGCTATACGCCAAAAGGTGAGTCGGTAACCGTGCGGGTGAAAGAGGCGGATGACCTGGTCCAAATAGTCGTTGAGAATCCCGGAACCCCCATTCCCCCGCAACATCTTCCGCGACTCTTTGACCGCTTTTATCGAGTGGACCCTTCACGGCAGCGTAAAGGCGAAGGCAGCGGTATTGGTCTGGCGATTGTGAAATCGATTGTGATTGCCCATCACGGAAAAGTCTCGGTAACTTCCGATCCTTATGTCACTCGCTTTATTCTGACGCTTCCCAAGCACGCGATGTAATTTATGGTGATGACGCTTATACCTGTCATCACCTATTCTCTGACACAACCGTCATAATCCTGTCACGCCACTGACAGTCCCCATTAATTATACTTTCTTCCGTAAACCCAAACAGGAGAAATATGATGAATAAGATGTCCTCTTTTTTAGCTATCGCGTTTTTTATTTCAGCTGGCGTTAATGCGGCAGAAACACCTAAAGTGCATCAACAGGCCGCAATGGCTCATGAAATGATGAATAACAGTGATGCCTCTGCACATCAACAAATGGCGCAGGCACATGCCTCGCAGGCAAATAATTCATCGTCAACACCAACCAATGCGCAATCATTTTCACAAATGAATGAACATGAAAAAGCAATGGTTGTTCACCAATCATTAAATAACGGCCATTCATTTGCTCATGAGATACAGGCCGAGCAGCACCGCGCACAGATCTCCACTCAAGGGTAAAGACGAACTGTATTGACGACAATATCCATAAATACGCTAAGTTTGAATATTGTGGACTACTCTCCCCATGCAGGCCTGTTTATATACCAGCCTGCATCCTTGCTCATCGTTAATGTCAATATTAATAATTCATTAAATCTTCTATTAAAAAGTAAAAACCTTTTAACCCTCCATTCAGATTGTATAAAAATCGTAAATCAACTACTCATTATGTTGCGTATCACAACATTTATCACCTCACCCTAATTATAAATTAGGATTTCCCCTGGTATGCGTCGTTAATATTTAATGGGAGACTGCCGTCGTCGTAAAAATGACAGCCAAAAAGTTCGTATTCCTATAAATAAACTTAATGATGATAGTGAGTGAAAAATGAATAAACGTCTGCTGACCCTCCTGGTCCTTGGCCTGACAACGGCCACAACGGCATGTGCAATTACCCCGGCAATGCAGAAAAAGTATGAACGTTCAGGTTGTACGCAAATGAGCGAACTCAATGGTTGTGATGTGAACAAATCCTATCAGTGGAACCACGATCATGGCTTTATCGAGAGCGATAACAGCCAGCAAAATCGTCATCATCGCCATGGTGAAGAGCAGCAAAATACCACAGGCCGGGATAACCACGATAATGCGGGTATTGATGGCAAATTCAGCGGAAATTACGTGGCCAAATTTGCCAATGGTCAACGCAGCGTTGATATTCACGTCGAAGATTCCGGCGTTTACGTCAACGGTAAGGAAGTGCGTGACGTAAATACCTATAAGGATACGATGACCTTCCGCGTCGGTTATGCCACTTACACCATTAAAACAAATGGTCGCGGTAGCTGGAATGACAGCGATGCAGGAAACGCTGGCAAAATTGTGCGTGAATAACAGATACCGCTAAAGAGCGCTGCGATCACAGCACCCTCAAAAGCCATGCATTACAGTATGCCGTTTTAATACTGGAGTCAGACATGGCTTTGACCCTCACGGTGCTGCTTGAAAACCGACGTGCTGCTGGCGCTGGAAAAACATTACTGGCAAAGCCTGGATTAAGTCTGTTAGTTCAGGATGAGACGACCACAATATTGTTTGATACCGGGCCGGATGGCAGCTTCATGCATAACGCTGCACAAATGGGCGTGGACCTGACGCACTTAACCGCCGTGGTGCTGTCGCACGGCCATTACGATCACTGCGGCGGCGTGCCGTGGCTTGCGGATAACAGCCGTATCATTTGCCATCCCCAAATAGCCTGTGAACGATACGCCTCAGTTACGGTTGCGGGAACACCACGAAAAATTAAAAAACTCTCGCGTGATAACAACTACTCTCGATTCATCATGGAATACACCCGCGAGCCGCTGGCTATCAGCGATCGCTTTTTGTGGTCCGGGGAAATTAGCGTCCCCACGCCACAATCCTATGGTGTGATTAGCGAAAAAACGCTCCAACCAGATTACATCAGTGACGAAGGCGTGTTGGTCTATAAATCTGAACGCGGGTTAGTCATCATTACTGGTTGCGGGCATCGGGGAATAGAGAACATCGTACGCCATTGCCAGAAAATCACAGGGGTTAACCAAATTTATGCCCTGGTCGGTGGGTTTCATTTACGTGCTGCCTCCCCCGCTAAGCTATGGCGGACCCGACTATTTATTAAGCAACAGCAACCCGAAAAACTGCTCGGCTGTCATTGTACCGGTTCGTGGGGGCGATTGTGGCTTCCGGGAACTGACGCACCGGCAACGGGAGATGTGATTGAGCTGGCTGAGTAACAACAGTAAAACGTTGCCCAAACAGTAATAAAAAACGGGAGCCTTACGGCCCCCGTTTATCAGCCATCATCATTACATGGTGACAATTGCTGGCTCATCAAAGACGGTGAGTTTTGGCGCTTCACCGGTGAATTTTTCTGCATATACCAGGCTGGTATTCCCCGCACAGCCATTCGCCAGCCGTGAGGTTGGGATATCCGCCGTCAGCACGTTCGCGCCGCCATTTTTACAGATACCGTTTTCAATATCCGGCCATGCGCCTTCATGGATACAGATGATTCCCGGTTTGATACCGTCGCTGACGTGCGCCCCCACCAGAACCTGTCCGCGAGCATTCCATACACGAACCAGATCGCCCTCGACAATCCCTCTGGCTTTCGCGTCATCCGGATGAATCGTCACCGGTTCACGATTGGCAATCGCGTATTCTTTACGCAGCGACGCGTAGTTCAGCTGGCTATGCAGACGATGTGCCGGGTGCGCCGTCAGTAGCTGCAGCTGATCTTTATCCGCAGTTCCTTTCCATTCATCCGGTTCAATCCAGGACGCATGCGGCGGACAGTCTTTATACTGATAGCCTTCAATCGTTTTCGAGTAGATTTCTATCTTGCCGCTCGGCGTTCCCAGCGCATTCATGACCGGATCGCTGCGGAAATCCGCGTAGCGCACATATTTGTTATTCTTTTCATTCTCACGCATTTCGATCAGTTTATTCTGCTGCCAGAACGCGTTGAACTGAGGCATGGCGACGCGCTGGGCGCGGGCGGCTTTTTGCGCAACGTCATAGAACTGCTTCAGCCACGCCATTTCGTCTTTGCCTTCGGTGTAGACCGCCTTACCACCCGGCTTGAGCATCTCAGCCAGATCGGCAAATACGTCAAAATCACTACGCGCTTCAAACTGCGGCGCGATGACCTGCTTCATAGGCACCAGATGCTGGTTACTGTAATCACCGGTCATGGTCAGATCGTTACGCTCAAACGAGGTGGTGATTGGCAGAACAATATCGGCGTGTTTGGCCGCTGCGGTCCAGTAACACTCAGAGATGACAACCAGTTCAGGCTTCTGCCAGGCTTTGATTAAGCGGTTGGTATCCTGATGATGGGTAAAGTTAGCGCCACCCGCCCACCAGATCATTTTGATATCCGGGAAGGTTTGCTCTTTACCGTTATGCTGATATTTGCCGCCTGGGTTTTCCAGCGCCTCGACAATTCGCGCTACCGGCAGGCTGGTCACCGCATCAGAAACCGCCCAGTCGTTGCCCGCAGATGATCCCCCCTCAATTTTGGCGGATATTGCTGGCAATACCCCACCGGTGCGTGTTGGGTTACCGCCGTTAGAATAGTGATAAGAGAACCCGAAACCACCGCCTTCGGTACCAATTTGCCCCAGCATCGCCGCCAGAGTCACCAACATCCAGTGTTTTTGCTCACCGTATTGCTGACGCTGAATCCCCCAGCCTGCCATGAGCATGGTTTTGTTGCTGGAGAAAATTTCCGCCAGCTTTTCCAGTTGCTCAGCAGGCACGCCACACACGCCAGATGCCCACTCGGCGGTTTTCTCAATTTTGTCGCTCTTGCCGAGCAAGTACTCTTCAAACTGCGGATATCCGGTGGTGTATTTTTCCAGGAAGGCTTTGTCGTGAAGATTTTTCTTCACCAGCGTGTGGGCGATCCCTAACATCATCGCCACATCGGTCCCCATATGTGGCGCAATCCAGGTCGCATTATCACCAAAGAACTCGATGGTTTCAGAACGCATCGGATCGATGGCGATGACGCTTTTCCCTGATTTTTTCAGCAGATTAAAGTATTCAATCCCCTGTTCATCCGTGCTGCTCCAGGCAATTTTGAGGGTATTGAGCGGGTTCATCCCCCACAGCACCACGACCTGACTGTGCTCTAGCACCATCGGCCAGGTGGTTTGCTGCTCATAGACTTCGACCGATCCCACAACGTAAGGCATGATCACCTGCGCTGCCCCGGTTGAATAATCTCCGGTATGACCGGCGTAGCCACCGGCCATGCTCATATAGCGTTGCAGTAGGGTTTGCGCCTTATGCAGAACACCGCTGGAGCGCCAGCCATAGGAACCGGCAAATATTGAGGACGGGCCATAGCTGCTACGGATCCGGCTATGCTGCTCGTGAATGAGCTTCAGCGCTTGTTCCCAACTCACGCGCACGAAAGGATCGTTACCACGTTTACCATCCGCTTTACCCGGGTTTTCCAGATAGCTTTTGCGCACCATCGGATACTTAACGCGGATATTGGTATGAACCTGATCCGGCGCGGTTTGCTGTAATGAGTTCGGCACCGTTTTCGGCAACGCACCTTTTGAGGAAACCACTTTGCCGTCTTTGACTTCCACGAATACCGCACCCCAACGTGCTGCCGTCAGGATTGCCCCACCATTCTGGCCTTCGGCCCAGGCCGGCATTGGGATCACCGAAGAAATTGCCATTGTCCCGGTTGCCGCGCCAGCCGTCTTGATAAAGTCACGTCTTGTGAGTTTCATGATTTCTCCTGATTTATCGCTTATTTGTTCATGTCTTTCGCGTTGTACTGGAAGTAACGGCTCAGGATATCCAGTTCGTTTTCACTGATATTGGTACGAGCACCCATCCCTTTTGCCACAGAAGGCCAGGCGTTGAGCGTGAAATGATTCGCCGGAATTGGCGCATGACAACCCGCGCAGTACACATTGTCGAGTTTGCGTGCGTAATCCCACATGGGTTCGCGGCTGGCGAGAGCGGAACCGCTCCATTCGCCCTGCAGCACGACATCTCGCCACGCATTGCCGTAGTCATCTTTTTTCCAGTCGGAGAGGATCTTCAGCGACTGCTGACCTTTTTCACTCAGGCTGGCAAGAATCAAACGCTGCCCTGCTGCGTAGTAAATAACCTGTTCACTTCCCTGCATCTGGCTACCGCGAATCTCGACCAGTCGCGCGTTGTCCGTTGTTTTCAGAACCTGCATTTTTGTTGCCGGGTAAACGGTTCCCAGATCGCCAAGCGCGGTATTGCTTACGGCATAAAGCTCAGTTGCCGAGGCTGGAGTAGAGGCTGACTGCGCTTCAAGCCCTTTAAGCGCACTGTCATCCATTTTTATTTCAGGTGGGAAATGGGCGACGCCTTTATGGCAATCAATACAGGTTTGCTTTTCCGCGATGCCCATTTTGTGCATCTTCTGGGCATCCGCGCTTTGTGCAGCAAGATCCATGGCGTCCATACTATGGCAGCTACGGCAGGTCGCAGAATCACTCGCCTTGAGCTGTGCCCAGACGGTTTGCGCCATCTCCAGACGATGTTCTTCAAATTTTTCCGGGGTATCGATTTTTTTGGTTATGAACTGGTGATAAACATCTTTTGAGGCCCGCAGCTTAGCCACCAGATAATCCAGCCCGCCCTCCGGGATATGACAGTCCGCGCACTCTGCGCGAATGCCTTTCTGATTCTGGAAGTGAACCGAGCCGGTATATTCCTCGTAAGGTGCCTGCATCGTATGGCACGACAAACAAAATTCCGTGCTCGAGGTTTTGTGCAATGTCCATTGCCCTGCCAAAACAATAACTGCACCAAGAACAATGCACAGCAGCATCGTCCATATGATAGTTTTATTTATTTTTCTCATCTTTTATTTCCATCAGACGAATACCCTTTTAGAGGTAGACAATAAATATACTAAAGCAGCTACTTATTGATATTCATCAAGCGAAGAGAGAAATAAGAATCAGCCAACGGGTAAGTTTGAAGGGGCTCGCATAATTAATGAGAACGAAATGTAAATATCAAATTTCTTTTAAAATTAGAATTTTAAACCAAACATAAAGTTTGATTAACTATTAATCACACAAACATCAGAATAAAAGTTTGATAAAGATTAAAAGCTGCTGAAATTAATCCTTTGGTGACAATCGTTATATAATTAAATATATAATGAAAACACATAAAAAAGAACCCTTTTCTGTTTTTTGATTACACGTATTAATGAAGATACCTGTCTTACAGTTTTGCTCACATATACATATACGGCCAGACATGCGACACACACATTTCATTGACGCACATTTATGCACGTAACCTTGATCTGGTCACTTATTATACAAAGACAACTTTCGCTACACTCAGAGTAGAGGTAAACAAACAGGAGGTAGTGAATATGTATCGCTCAATTCTGGTGCCCATCGATATCTCTGAAACCGATTTAACTCGCCATGTTGTTCCACAGGTTCAGGCGCATGCCAAAACCGCGAAGGTTCACTTTTTAGCCGTTATTCCTACCGTTCCGTTCTATGCCTCGCTAGGGCTAGCCTACTCTACCGAATTCCCGGACAGAAGTGGTCTGCAGGCCAAGGCCAGCGAAAAACTCGAAGAGATTATTAAGCAGTTCAATATTCCTGCAGGCAGGAGTCAAACTCATGTCGTTTACGGCCCGCCGAAGGATCAGATCCTCAAGTTGGCAGAGGCGGTGGACGCCGAGCTTATCGTCATCGCCTCACATAAACCCGGTTTTAGCACTTATCTGCTGGGTTCAACGGCAGCAGCCGTGGTACGCCACGCGAAATGTCCGGTGCTGGTTGTACGGTGAGAGGATTAAAACGGGAGCGAATGTGCTAATGCCATTCAGTTCACGAAGATGAATGACCATGGAAATAACTGAGAGTGGAACAGCCATAACGAGGTCATCGCTTCAACGCCCTGATTTCCAGTTAAATCTGTTTTGCTGTTCAGCGATTTTCAAATAAAAGCACAGGAGATCAGGTGTGGACTGGTCCGGCTGAAAATTGCCGACGTGTTTCCGTAAGGCCGGGAGAACCCGCAGGGATGCGGGTTCAGGGCGCGTTTTACAGGGATGTTGCCTCGCGCCCGACCCGGTAGCCTGAAGGAATAAGCGGAGGGTATTGCGCAGCAACAATTTTCCCGCCGGGAGCCGGGATTGTTAAGGGTACGGCGATAGTACCCTTAACACGTTCACAGGCAGTATCGTTTCAGAGAGGTGAAAAACATAAGGTGAACGTAGCAATACCACGGAGGCAACAGATTCATTACCTCCGGATGTGCTGCTCTCAGCGCTGATTATCCAGCCTGACCAATGCCAGCAACAGCTGGCTCAGTGCACCATAGAAACCAAAGTCATCATACCGACGGCATTTAGTGGTGAACTCCGGTAACCAGCGTAACAGCCCTGCCAGCGTTTCTCTGCGCAACGCATCAACCTGCTGATGACGCGGTCCTGCCTCTGCCAGGGAAAAATGCAGATGGCTCAGCAGTTCGATAAAAATCGCCAGATGATCGGCTGACTCGCTAAACGTATCGCTTACCTGCATGCCCGCATCAGATAATAGTTGTTTAATGACCCCATAGTTTGGCCCTCCTTCAAGATGAGCCGACGCATAGGGTAACGCCGCGTGTTTATCCGACATCAGGAACAGGCTGCAAAAATCAGCTGCCAGTTCCAGAGTAGCGTCTTCACGCGCCTTCAGCGCAGCAATTTTTTCCTCCAGCAAAAGGACCTGCGCCTCAAGCAGCGGCTCACCTTTGAGCACCGCGAACCACTCAGCCATTTCGCTGGACTGTAAAAGCGCCAGGCTTTCATCGTCACGCTCCCGGGAAAACAACTGCGCCAGCCAGGCGTACACGCAGGCCATTTGTTCTGTTGTCAGGGAAAAGTGTTTCGTCATGACGTCACCTGCTCAGCCGGGACATATTCACACTGCGCCACCATTTTTATCGGGCCACTGAACGCCGTCACGTTATCCACCTTGCCGGTATACTTCTCAATTTCCACCAGCGTAGTATGGGCGCTGGTCGCCTGCGCCAGCTGAGACGTGCCGATATCTATCGTTAACACGTTCGGATTGCCGTATTTACACAGCGCTCCGATTTCTCCACCGTTATCAGGATCGTACCAGGCACCTTCATGGATGCGCGCCACGCCCGGCGAGTAGAGATCGGAGACAACCGCCCCGGCCAGCACTTGTCCACGCGCGTTAAATACACGAACTATATCGCCGTTGCGAATGCCCCTGGCGTTGGCATCCTGCGGGTTGATAAACACCGGCTCTTTGCCACTTACCGCATAATGCTTACGCAGCGCTTCGGACTCGCAGAGCTGTGAATGCAGACGGAAATCCGGGTGCACGGATTGCAAATGTAGCGGCCAACGCTGCGATCCGGGTCCTCCGTGTGAGCGTTCGATTTTCTCAAACCACATCGGATGCCCCTGGCAATCGTCATATTGCATATCGGCAATGGTTTTCGAATATATCTCGATCAAACCGCTCGGCGTGCCCAGCGGTTCAAGGTCGGGATCTTCACGGAAGGCCTGATGACGAACAAACATCTGCGGATGTTCGAATTCAACGTACTCTTGCTGATTCCAGAAAACGTCGAAGGCCGGAAGATGAACGCCGCGTCCCTTCCCTTGCTGGCTTCCTTCCTGCCAGATGCGCTTCAACCAGCCCATCTCATCCAGCCCTTCAGTGAACGCTTCTTCACGGTTAAAGCGGCGGCAAAGATCGCGGAAAATATCGAAATCATTACGCGCTTCAAACTGCGGCTGCACCAACTGCTTCATGGCGATAATTCCGCGGTTGGAGTGGTTGCCATATTGGTCAAGATCGTTACGTTCAAACTGGGTCGTCGCCGGTAATACGATGTCGGCGAATCGACAGGTCGACGTCCACTGATTATCGATGGCGATGACGGTTTCCAGCTTACGCCATCCCTCAATAATGCGATTAATCTGCTGGTGACGATGGAAAGGGTTGGTCCCGGCAAAAACACACATCTTCAACGGCGGTAACTTAACGGTTTTGCCGTTCCAGTTAATGTTTTTGCCCGGCTCCAGAATCGCATCGATAAAACGCGCGATCGGAATAGTACTGCTGTAGCCCTTATAATCGGTACTGTCATGCACAGGAGGCACGGTGGTGGAGCCAGAAAAACCGCTCAGGATAATCCCTTTACGCCCCGGGGTGCCCGCACCGTTGTAATGCCAGCCAAAGCCAAAGCCGCCGCCGGGTAAACCGATTTGTCCGAGCATCGAGGCCAGCACCACGATCATCCACGCCCACTGTTCCCCATGCTGCATACGCTGCACGCACCAGCCGGCAATAATTTGCGTTCTGCCGCCCGCCATCTGCCGCGCCAGTTCACGAATCGTATCTGCATCAATTCCGCAGATTTTTTCCGCCCACTGGGCATCTTTAGGCTGTCCGTCACTTTCGCCCAGCAGATAAGGCAGAAATTGCTCAAACCCAACGCAGTAGTTATCGAGGAAATGCTTATCGTAGAGCTTCTCGGTATACAGCGTGTGTGCCAACGCCAGCTGTAGCGGCACATCAGCCTGCGGGTTCACGGCGATGTGCTTAACCTTGTCGCGGCCCAGATAGTCATGCGTTGAGGTGACGACCGGGTCAACGCTGATGACCGAAATCTCACCCCGCGCCACTTTATCCTTCAGTTGCTCGTAGTATTCGTAGACATCATGATCCGGACACCACCAGTTCGCCTGCTGGTTTTTGATGAGATCGGAACCCCACAGCACAATGGTTTTGCTGTTTTCTAGTACCAGCGGCCAGGAGGTCTGCTGCTCATATACCTCCATTGACCCTACAACGCGCGGCAGAATGACCTGAGCGGCGCCGGTGGAATAGTCTCCCCCGGTACTCACGCTGTTGCCATGCAGCGCAATGGCACGTGCCAGCATCCCGGAAGCATTGTGGAACATCCCGGTCGATTGCCAGCCGCTGGCAGTCAGCAGCGCGCTCGGACCATAGGTCTTCTGAATGCGTTCCAGCTCCTGGTAGAAGAAGTCCAGCGCTTCATCCCACGAAACGCGTACAAAGCGGTTATCTCCGCGCTGAGTGGTATCGCTCTGATGGCGCTTACGCAACCAGTCCACGCGGACCATCGGGTAGCGAATACGCGCTCCACCGTGTACGTGATCCGGGAGTCCGGCGATCATTTTTGACGGGTATTTATCATGCTCAAACGGTTTGGCCTCAATAAAACGACCATCAACCACGGTGGCACGGATAGCCCCCCAGTGAGAACCGGTCAGAATCCCCTCTTTGACGCCAGTGCCCTGGACTTCTGCGGCGTTGGCGCTACGCGGCGTGAGCAGCGAAGGCCCTAACATACCAGCTACGGTCAAGCCCCCCAACTGCATTAGAAAACGTCGGCGAGATGCCTGAAAGAGATCGTTATTTTTCATTGCTTTCTCCCTTATCGCCATGCGGCTTATCCGTAGTGTCAGAGGCATTCATCTGCAAATATTTCAGTAAGGTACGTTCTTCACGTTTATCCAGACTGGTAAAGCCAATCATGCCGTTCAACGTGCCAATCCAACCGTTAGCATCAAAGTGTTCTTTCTCTGGCGCGCCGTGGCATTGGTTACAGGTTCCGTTGTAGAGCGAGTCGGCATAAGCCCAGATAGGTTTGATGTCGTTGACCATATCGCCCTTCTGCATCCAGGCGGTGGCCTGCAATTTACTCCATGGCGTATTCGTTTCCGCAACGGTGGTTTGCTCCAGCGTCTTCACGTGCTGCTGGATGTCGCCACGAATGGAAGCCACAAAAATGCGCTTGCCCGGCAATTGCGCCAACACGCGCTGACGCCCATTACTCTCGGTCCAGCCCACAATTTCAATTTGCAGCCAGTCACCGTCACGCTTTAACACTTTCACTTCAGAAGCGGGTAGCAGTGATCCTGCAGGTTCTTTATCACCTTTGGCGGCATAAATAGGTTTGATGTCCAGAGAGTAGAGCGTCTCGCCATCGTCGTTTGCATTGGCGCGTAACTGATCAAACTGCTTACGGAAACCGCTACTCATATCGGGAAGCTGATGCGCAATACCTTTATGGCAGTCGATACAGGATTGGTTGTCCTTGGCCGCAATCTTCATCTGGCGAGCAGCTTCAGGATGTTGTTTAGCGTGGTCCATCGCATCATAGTCATGACAAGAACGACAGGTCGCGGAGTTGTTCTCCTTCATTCGCGCCCATTCGCGCTCCGCCAGCTCAGCGCGTTTGGCTTCGAATTTCTCTGGAGTATCAATAGAGTGGGCAACAAAGGTTTGGTAAATATCGTTGCTGGCCTCCAGCTTACGTTTCACCATGCCTGGAATATCGGATGGAATGTGGCAGTCATGACATTCTGCGCGTACCCCGGAGGCATTCTGAAAATGCGCAGACTGTTTATATTCTTCGTAAACCGGCTGCATACTGTGGCAGCTCACGCAAAACTCGGTAGAACTGGTTAATTTAATACCAACGTGCGGTAAGACGATCAGCGCAATACCGACCACAATCCCGATAACGACCAGCGCCAACACTGACCAACGTGCGCTCGGTCTGAGCAGCGCCCTCCATAGTTTCCGCATAATAGCCCCTGTAATCTTATGGTTTAGTTACAGAGGATCTTATTTCTCAAATGTGAACAGCAACACTGGTCAGGATGAATGACTTACGGCACAATGTGAACAGATATGAACAGAAAGAGCACGCCATCAGGATGTCGCATCACATTGTCATTGTTGAGGATGAACCCGTCACCCAGGCGAGGTTACAGGCATACTTTGAACAGGAGGGTTACCACGTCTCGGTCACCGCCAGCGCTACAGGCCTACGTGAAATCATGTCACAACATCCTGTCGATCTTATTCTGTTGGATATCAATCTCCCGGACGAAAATGGCTTAATGCTGACCCGCGCTCTACGTGAACGCTCGACGGTGGGGATCATTCTGGTGACGGGTCGCAGCGATCAAATTGACCGTATCGTTGGCCTGGAAATGGGGGCCGATGATTATGTCACCAAGCCGCTGGAGCTACGTGAACTGGTAGTGCGGGTGAAAAATTTGCTCTGGCGTATCGACCTTGCCCGCCAGGCACAACCGGAGACCAAAGACAACTGCTATCAGTTTGCCGGATATTGTCTGAACATTTCCCGTCATACCCTGGAACTGGGCGATGAGGCGATCAAACTCACCCGTGCCGAGTATGAAATGCTGGTCGCTTTTGTTACCAACCCAGGGGAAATTCTCAGCCGCGAACGTTTACTGCGTATGCTTTCGGCACGACGGGTAGACAATCCAGACTTACGCACCGTGGATGTATTGATCCGCCGTTTGCGCCATAAGCTACGGGCTGATTTACTGGTGACGCAGCACGGCGAAGGTTATTTTTTAGCGGCCGACGTGTACTGATACAGATAAACCGGACGGAACCCGCCGGGTGACAGCGAGCGCTGAACATGCTGGCTGTCGGCATTTTTCGGGGTGAGCACCAGGATCGGTGGACTGATATTTTCCGCCACCGGTTGCCCTTGTAATACTCTGATGGCCTGTTGAATCGCCAGTTCACCTTGCCAGACCATTTGATCGCTGGCGGCCATAATGATTCTTTCGCGTTTAAGCCCGCGATACACCTGATGCGAAAGATAAAAAGAGACCACGGTTAACGGCGTCCCCTGATTCCGCTTCTCTCCCATCGCTGCCTCCGCAGCAATTGCTGTACCGGCAACCACGTCGACATCCGGGTGACGTTCCAGCATCTCTTGTAACAGGTTGCGCTGAACCTCAATATCATTGTCCCCCAACGCCACATCCACGATGTGCACCTGACTGCCGGCAATCGCCTGACGGAATCCTGCCACCATTTCGCGGCTGCCTCCGGCGTCATCAGGTCCGGGCAATAATAAGACCTTTAACGGTTTTCCCGCGCTCCACTTAACCAGATAGCGACCTGGCTGGTAACCCATCTGGAACCATGGAACTCCAACCCGGGCTTTCACCGTCGGATCGTGTATCGCATTCACTACCTCAATGACCGGCAACGTACCAACCTGCGCCTGCAAATCCGGAAAAGTCGTTGTGCTGCTGCCCAATAAAATGGCATCCGCTCCCCACTGCTGGCACTGGGCGATTTGTGTTTTTTGCGTGGTGAACTGACGATACCCTCCCGCCTCAAACACCTTCAGGCTTACTCCATATTTTTTTGCCGCCTCAAGCATGCCGTAATTCACGGAGAGCCAATAGGAATCTTTCAGACTGGGATACAACGCGCACAGTTTCCACACTCGGCTTGCGGTCACGGCCACGTGCGATTCCGGTACTGCCTGCTGCGTATCCTGCCAGCGCAGCAGTGCGGCCCCGGCCGCGTGACTTAAGCCGGGAAAAAGTGTGATAAGCAGGAAAACCAATACGCGCATGATAGCCTCAACATTGATAAGGCTTTATCCTAGTTGCTTTCCTCTTTTGGACTCAACCTTTTTAATCTGTGGCGACCAGACAGTGAATTTATCTCTGACCAAACGACTGTGGATAGGCTTTGCGCTGATGGCGGCACTGACTCTTATCAGTACGCTGACAGGCTGGTATAACCTGCGTTTTGTCAGCCAGGTTGAGCAGGCCAATACCCAGGCGCTAATTCCAACCATGGATATGGCACGCCAGCTCAGCGAGGCCAGTGCCTGGGAACTGTTTTCAGCACAAAATCTAACCACCGCAGACAATGAAAATATGTGGCTGGCTCAGGGGAGAATGCTAACCGCCCAGAGTCTGAAAATAACCACATTACTCAAAACTCTTCGTGAACAGGGCTTTGATACCTCGGCCATTGAACAACAGGAAAAAGAGATCGCCCAGTCGTTAAGCCATCAGGGGGAGATGGTTGGCGAACGCCTGAGATTACGCGCTCAACAGCAACAACTTAGCCAGAAAATTATTGAGGCCACCGCTGACGTTGCCGAAATGGCGCGCGGCCAGGCCAGCAATGCAGCTACCTCGGCGGGCGCCACGCAGGCAAGCATTTATGATTTAATTGAGAGTCATCAGGGGCAAGCGGCTGAACACGCGTTGGACAGGCTCATCGATATCGATCTGGAATATTATAACCAGATGAATGAGCTGCGCCTGAGCGCGCTACGCGTGCAGCAAATGGTGATGAATCTGGGGAATAACCAGGCGCAGAATAACCTGGCTGCGCTGGAAAGCCAGTTGAATGCCGCCGTCAGAGTGCTTCACCGCCGACAAATACGTATTGAAGATCCAGTGGTGCGCACTCAGGTGGCCGACACCGTCAATACGATTAGCCGTTATATTGAGCTGCTGTCCCTGTATCGCCAGGATAATGACATCACGACCCAATTGCAGATCTTATCGCAGAATAATATCGAACAATTTACCCGTTTCAGTAGCGAAGTCAGCCAGTTGGTGGAAATCATCGGCCAACGCAATCAAAGCGGACTGGCGCATCTCAAACAGGCCAGCCAGCGCGGGCAACACTTGCTGCTGCTGTTAGGTGGCGTGTCATTATGTTTGCTGATTCTTATACTTTGGCGTGTGGTTTATCGCTCAGTCACACGCCCACTGGCACAGCAAACCCAGGCGTTGCAGCGTCTACTTGAGGGGGATATTGACTCCCCATTTCCGGAAACCGCAGGCGTTTGCGAGCTGGATACCATCGGGCGGTTGATGGATGCCTTTCGCAGTAGCGTTCACGCCCTCAATAACCATCGCAAACATCTGGCCGCACAGGTTAAAGCTCGCACCGCCGAGCTGCATTCTATGGTATCTGAACACCGGCAGGCCCGTGCAGAAGCTGAAAAAGCTAACCAGGCGAAATCGGCGTTTCTTGCCGCTATGAGTCATGAAATACGCACTCCGTTGTATGGTATCCTCGGCACTGCGCAGTTGCTCTCAGACAATCCCGCTCTGACACAGCATCGGGAAAATCTACGCGCAATCACCGACTCGGGCGAGTCTCTGCTGACCATCCTCAACGATATCCTCGACTATTCCGCCATCGAAGCCGGTGGAAAAAATGTGGCGATAGGCGATGAGCCTTTTGAACCCAAACCCTTGCTGGAAAGTACGCTTCAACTCATGAACAGCCGCGTTGCCGGTCGTCCGGTTGTGCTGGTTGCGGATTTTGCCGATAACGTTCCCGCTTCCCTACGTGGCGATCCGCGCCGCATCCGGCAAATCATTACTAACTTATTAAACAACGCACTACGCTTTACCGATCGAGGACACATTATCCTGCGTAGTCGGCGTGAAGATCAGGACTGGTATGTTGAGGTTGAGGATACGGGATGCGGAATTGACCCTGCCCGTCAGCACGATATTTTTCAGCCGTTCGTTCAGGTAAGCGGTAAACGCGGTGGAACCGGACTCGGACTCACCATCAGCGCCAGTCTCGCCAAGGCAATGCAGGGAGAGCTAAGCGTCACCAGCACACCCGGCGTCGGGAGTTGTTTCCAGCTGCGTCTGCCATTGCGGGCAACCACGATGCCCGTCATTAAACCCGCACAACGCTCCATATCGTTACAGGGCTTACGCTTATTGCTTATCGAGGATAATCCTCTTACGCAGCGCATCAGCACAGAAATGCTCACTCTCAATGGCGCACAGGTCACCGCTGTCGACTGTGCCGAGGAGGCGTTAAGCCTGTTGCGGGAAGATGCCAGCTTTAATGCTGCTCTGGTTGATTTCGATCTTCCTGATATCGACGGGATCACGCTGGCACAGCAGTTAGCCCACGACTATCCGGCACTTAACCTGATCGGCTTTAGCGCACACGTCATCGACGAAACGCTAAACCAAAGAACCAGTACCCTGTTTCTCGGCATTATTCAAAAACCGGTTCCCCGGGATGAACTCAGTCGACTTATTACGCATTATCTGCACGCCAACGAGTCTCTCCCGCTTGCATCAGACAATGACAACAAACGGTTAGATTTTCAGCAATTGGCTGGGGATATCCAGGTCATGGGATGGCAAAAGGTGCACGAATGGTTAGCGCTCTTTAAGCAACACACCCTTCCTTTATTAGATGAAATTGACACGGCGCGAGATTTAAATGAGCGCGAGCAGATAAAACGTCTGGCACATCAGCTCAAAAGCAGCTGCGCCAGCATGGGAATGCGCTCAGCCAGCACGATGTGTGCAGCACTTGAACAGCAGCCGTTGGGTGATTTTTCACTCAGAGAGGAGATCCAACAAAGTCTTTATGAGGTAGAACATTGGCTGGAAGCAGAAAAACCGTCCCACTCGTAACGGTGCGTTGAAGCTGAGCATAGGGACTAACTTTGAATGGTACGCCCTGTAGGATTCGAACCTACGACCTACGGCTTAGAAGGCCGTTGCTCTATCCAACTGAGCTAAGGGCGCATTGCGAAGTGATTACTTCATGCAGATGAAACGCGTGAATTATACGGTCAGCGCCTGCTGAGTCAATGCCTTTTATTTCAGTTGCTGGCGAAGTGTACGAATGTTGATTTTTTCTGCTTGTTCAAGGGTATCCAGGAAATCACCTGGTAACAACTCAGCCCACGAAACGCCAGATTTAAGGATACATGTATTTAGAATATTTATGATTTTGCTTAACATTCCCTTACCCCTCCAGTGGTTCAGGAACTCTTTAATGTTAAGTATCGCCATCAAGGAAGAAAACAGTCACTTCGAACATGGACTGAAAATCATCATCTCCCATCTGGCAAATCAGTGGCATCAGGAGATCTGCTTTTTACCTGTCGAGAATATCGATCGCGCTGACATCGCGTTTATCTCCCTGGATGAAGATTGGCTCAGCGCCGATTGCTATCAGATTCCGATCCATACCCGCCGCCAACACCGGGTTGTCATCTGCAACAGAAACGATAAAGATAAGCTGATGTTCCGGCCCTGCCTGTACATGTTGCCGCTGATCTATCGGGAAGATGACGTTGAGGAAATGACTAAAAAATTAGTCCCCATCCTGCAAAAACGTGCGCTGCGCAACAACGTGCCTGCAACTATCTGCCATTACTGCACTACCCGCAACTTTTCTGTCGACGAACGCAAGTTCTTAATGTTTCTCGCCAGCGGATATACCTTAGCCGAAACGGCTCACCTACTCTCAATAAGCGATCTTCAGGCCAAAGCGACCCGCCGCGGCATAATGAAAAAGCTGCATGTGAAAAACGATCAGCAATTCTTAAGATACATCCGCGCCCATCTGAATTTTCTACAAAATTAGACAGGGTATCTCTGCCTAATTTTTATTGAGAAATATCTCATCCTCGATTAAGGAAGGTGCGAACAAGTTCCTGATATGAGATCATCATATTCATCCGGAGCGCATCCCAGAGGGACATCATGAGCCATCAACTCACCTTCGCCGATAGTGAATTCAGCACTAAGCGCCGTCAGACCCGAAAAGAGATTTTCCTCTCCCGCATGGAGCAGATTCTGCCATGGCAGAATATGACCGCTGTCATCGAGCCGTTTTATCCCAAGGCGGGCAATGGCCGACGGCCCTATCCGCTGGAGACCATGCTGCGTATTCACTGCATGCAGCATTGGTACAACCTGAGCGACGGTGCCATGGAAGATGCCCTGTACGAAATCGCCTCCATGCGCCTGTTTGCCCGATTATCCCTGGATAGCGCCCTGCCGGATCGCACCACCATCATGAATTTCCGCCACCTGCTCGAGCAGCATCAACTGGCCCGTCAATTGTTCAAGACCATCAATCGCTGGCTGGCCGAAGCAGGCGTCATGATGACCCAAGGCACTTTGGTGGATGCCACCATCATTGAGGCACCCAGCTCTACCAAGAACAAAGAGCAGCAACGCGATCCGGAGATGCATCAGACCAAGAAAGGCAATCAGTGGCACTTTGGCATGAAGGCCCACATTGGTGTCGATGCCAAGAGTGGCCTGACCCACAGCCTAGTCACCACCGCGGCCAACGAGCATGACCTCAATCAGCTGGGTAATCTGCTTCATGGAGAGGAGCAATTTGTCTCAGCCGATGCCGGCTACCAAGGAGCGCCACAGCGCGAGGAGCTGGCCGAGGTGGATGTGGACTGGCTGATCGCCGAGCGTCCCGGCAAGGTAAAAACCTTGAAGCAGCATCCGCGCAAGAACAAAACGGCCATCAACATCGAATACATGAAAGCCAGCATCCGTGCCAGGGTGGAGCACCCGTTTCGCATCATCAAGCGGCAGTTCGGCTTCGTGAAAGCCAGATACAAGGGGCTGCTGAAAAACGATAACCAACTGGCGATGTTATTCACCCTGGCCAACCTGTTTCGGGTGGACCAAATGATACGTCAGTGGGAGAGATCTCAGTAAAAACCGGAAATAACGCCAGAAATGGTGGAAAAAATAGCCTAAATAGGCTGATTCGATGTGTTTGCGGGAAAAAAATCGGCCCAGATCCGCGAAATTTTAATCAGCGAGTCAGCTTGGGAAGAAATGACCTGCTTATTCGCACCTTCC
>NZ_JAOWEE010000056.1:36876-51379 GCF_030334295.1 Citrobacter sp. Cf088 | reverse complement strand
TCTGCCGGAGGGGTTGTCTATGGTTAAACAGCGGAAAGGGATATGACGGCGCACACGCATAGCATCGGGAAGGAAGTCTCTTCAGTCATTGCCCAGTCATGGCATCGTTGCAGCAAGTTTATGCAGCGGGAAACCTGGCAGGCGCCGCATCAGGCGCAGGGACTGACCTTTGAGTCGATTTGTCGTCGCAAGACGGCGTTGCTGACGATTGCTCAGGCTGCGCTGGAAGATGCCTGGGAGTTTATGGACGGCCGCCCGTGCGCGCTGCTGATTCTGGATGAATCAGCCTGTATTCTCAGCCGTTGCGGCGATCCGCAGACGGTAGAACAGCTGGCGGAGCTTGGGTTTCGTGACGGCAGCTACTGTGCAGAAAGCATCATTGGCAGTTGTGCCCTGTCGCTGGCGACGATGCCGGGCCAGCCGACAAAAACCTCTGGCGAGCAGCATTTTAAACAGGCGCTGCATCCGTGGTCGTTCTGCTCGACGCCGGTCTTCGATAACCATGGTCGACTGTTCGGCTCCATCTCGCTATGTTGTCTGGTGGAGCATGAGTGCGTTTCTGATTTATCCCTGACGCTGGCGATTGCCAGAGAAGTCGGCAACTCTTTGCTGACCGACAGCCTGCTGGCTGAATCCAACCGCCATCTGAACCAGATGTACGGGCTGCTGGAGAGTATGGATGATGGTGTGATGGCCTGGAACGAACAGGGCGTATTGCAGTTCATCAATGCGCGAGCGGCGCTGCTTTTGCATCTCGATGCGCAGGCCAGTCAGGGGAAAAACATTCACGATCTGCTCAATCTCCCCATGCTGCTGCGCCGGGCGATCAAACATGCCCGCGGTCTGAATCACGTCGAAGTTACCTTTGAAAGCCAGCATCAGTTTGTTGATGCCGTCATTACCCTGAAGCCGATTGTTGAGGAGCAGGGCAACAGCTTTATTCTGCTGCTGCATCCAGTGGAACAAATGCGCCAACTGATGACCAGCCAGCTCGGCAAGGTGAGCCACACCTTTGAGCAGATGTCGACTGACGATCCGGAAACCCGCCGCTTGATCCATTTTGGACGCCAGGCAGCGAGGGGGAGTTTCCCGATCCTGCTGTGTGGGGAAGAGGGTGTTGGTAAAGAACTGCTGAGTCAGGCCATTCACAATGAAAGCGAGCGCGCCAGCGGGCCGTATATCGCCGTGAACTGTCAGTTGTATGCCAACAGCGTACTGGGGCAGGATTTTATGGGCAGTGCGCCCACCGACGATGAAAATGGCCGGTTGAGCCGTCTTGAACTGGCGAACGGCGGCACGCTGTTTCTGGAAAAAATTGAATATCTGGCACCGGAGCTGCAATCCGCGCTGTTACAGGTGATCAAACAGGGGGTGTTAACCCGCCTGGATGCCCGTCGGCTGATTCCGGTGGATGTCAAAGTGATCGCCACCACCACGGTTGATCTCGCCAATCTGGTGGAGCAAAACCGCTTTAGCCGTCAGCTGTATTATGCGCTGCACTCTTTTGAGATAGTGATCCCACCGCTGCGGGCGCGGCGCAGTAGTATTCCCTCGCTGATTTATACGCGGCTGAATAGCCTGAAAAAACGCTTTTCATACAGTTTGAAGATCGACGACGACGCGCTGGCGCAACTGGTGGCCTATTCGTGGCCGGGCAATGACTTTGAGCTGAACAGCATTATCGAAAACATCGCCATCAGCAGTGATAACGGCCATATTCGGCTGAGCAATCTACCGGATTATTTGTTTGCCGAACGTCCAGGTCTGGAGACGGCGTCTTCACTGCTGCCTGCTAGTCTGACGTTTACCGCTATCGAAAAAGAGGCGATTATCCATGCTGCCCGCGTCACCAGCGGGCGCGTGCAGGAGATGTCGCAACTGTTGAATATCGGTCGCACTACCTTGTGGCGCAAGATGAAGCAGTACGACATTGATGCCAGCCAGTTTAAGCGCAAGCATCTGGACTAGTTTCTTCAATTCTCGCCATCGAGAACAGCGCGTCTGACAGTCGGTTGATATAACGCCTGGGTTCATCGCGTAACGTTAGCGATCTGCTCATCGCGATGAGGACCCGCTCCAGTCGGCGCGTCAGGGTTCGCGCAACGTGTAGCTGTGCCGATGCGAGATTTTTCCCCGGAATAACAAACTCTTTGAGCGGGCCGCTTTGCGCCATATTACGGTCAATAAGCTGCTCCAGCGCCTGAGTATCCTCTTCACCAATACGCTGTTGTAAGCGAGCGAGTCCTTTCTCATCGCTGGCGAGTTCCGCACCCAGAACAAACAGCATTTTCTGTATGGCGTGCAGATCCTGGCGTAGCCCGGCCTGACGCGTGCTGGCATAGCAGACGCCAAGTTGGGAAATCAGTTCATCCACCGTGCCATAGGCCTCAACGCGGATGTCGTCTTTGTCGATACGGCTGCCGCCAAACAGTGCGGTCGTGCCTTTATCGCCGGTTCGGGTGTAGATGCGGTACATTTATTTTATCTCGCTGAAGGGAAGCACTTTGACCAGTTGACCAGCATTAGCACCGAGGACGCGGAGCCGGGCTGCACCGGCGCGGATATGACCACGGATCAGCGCCCGATCCTCGGGCAACTGGGCGTGGGTTAACGCAATATCACCCGTGGCGTTAAGACCCAGACCGACACGTAGCGTTGAGCTTTTGGCCGCAAGTTTGCTCAATGCCAGTGCGCAGTCATGCTCGTCGCAACAGATTGCCCGGCAAGGGACGCCTTGCTCTTCCAGTCCCCAGCACAGCTCATCAAGCACGCGAGTATCCTGCCAGCGTGAGTGATAAAACAGATGTACGCCCGGTGATGAAAGTGACATTGCGCCCCCTGTACTATCAGAATGCCTGACGGAAGATCTCGGCAATTTCTTTCTCGTTCCCTTTGCGCGGGTTAGAGAAGGCGTTGCCGTCCTTCAGCGCCATTTCCGCCATGTACGGGAAATCGGCTTCTTTGACACCCAGATCGCGCAGATGCTGCGGAATGCCGATGTCAGCAGAGAGACGGGCAATGGCGTGAATAGCCAGTTCGGCGGCATCCATGGTGGAAAGTCCGTCAGTGTTTTCGCCCATAAACTCTGCAATGTCGGCAAATTTTTCCGGGTTAGCGATCAGGTTATAGCGCGCCACGTGCGGCAGCAGTACGGCATTCGCCACGCCGTGCGGCATGTCGTACAGACCGCCAAGCTGATGCGCCATCGCGTGAACGTAGCCGAGGTTGGCGTTGTTGAAAGCCATACCTGCCAGCAGGGAGGCGTAGGCCATGTTCTCGCGAGCTTTCAGGTTGCTGCCCAGCGCTACGGCCTGACGCAAGTTGCGTGCGATCAGGCGAATAGCCTGAATAGCGGCAGCGTCGGTGACCGGGTTGGCATCTTTGGAAATATAGGCTTCCACGGCGTGGGTCAGGGCGTCCATACCCGTCGCGGCGGTCAGCGGGGCGGGTTTGCCAAGCATCAGCAGCGGATCGTTAATGGAGACCGACGGCAGGTTACGCCAACTGACAATCACAAACTTCACTTTGGTCTTGGTATTGGTCAGCACGCAGTGGCGGGTGACTTCGCTGGCGGTACCGGCAGTGGTATTCACCGCAACGATCGGCGGCAGCGGGTTGGTCAGGGTTTCAATCCCGGCATAGCTGTAGAGATCGCCTTCGTGAGTTGCTGCGATACCGATGCCTTTACCGCAGTCATGCGGGCTACCGCCACCGACGGTAACGATGATATCGCAATGCTCTTTGCGAAAGACTTCCAGACCGTCACGCACGTTGGTGTCTTTGGGGTTAGGTTCAACGCTATCAAAAACCACCACGTCAATGCCCGCTTCACGTAAATGGGCGAGGGTTTTATCTACCGCGCCGTCTTTAATGGCCCGCAGACCTTTATCAGTAACCAGCAGCGCTTTTTTACCGCCTAACAGTTTGCAGCGTTCGCCGACAACGGAAATAGCATTGGGGCCAAAGAAGTTCACATTTGGCACCAGGTAATCAAACATACGATAGCTCATAATATACCTTCTTAGATTTAAATTATAATTCAGAGAAACAATTCAGTGCGGTTTCTGCTAATAATCTGTCTTGTTCCACGGTGCCGCCGCTAACGCCAACGGCACCAATTAATTTACCGTTTAATATGACAGGTAAACCGCCGCCGAAAATAACAATGCGCTGTTGGTTGGTAAGCTGCAAACCATATAGCGAAGCACCAGGTTGTACCGCATCGGTAATTTCATGGGTACCCTGGCGCAGGCAGCAGGCGGTATACGCTTTATTAAGAGAGATATCACAGCTGGTGACAAACGCATCGTCCATGCGTTGCATTAGCAGCGTATTCCCACCGCGATCCACCACGGAAAAGACCACCGGAACGCTGATCTCAAGCGCTTTAGCCTCAACGGCCTGCGCCATTTTTTTTGCAGCCGCCAGCGTAATGGTGGCAATTTGTTGGCTCTTATTCACAGTTTCTCCTGAAAATGTTGTAGGGCTGAGGTCACGAAACATATCGCGCAACAGCTATTTTTATCATTGGCTTTACCTTATTTTCTCGCCGCACGTTATTAAGTCAATAGGGCGAAAATTTCAAAGATATTAAATTCACCTTCCCGGTTTTGCGTTTATTGATAATGATCATTTAACCTCGTCACAATTCACGATGGATATTCCTGAATTGCGTTTCAATATGAAACGATGCGTTTTTATTAGGTACCAAATTGGAACGAAATTAATTTTATTTTTTTATTGTTCTGCTCATTTAGAGTTCGACCATTGCTGATGAAAGGCGAATGACGGGTGTTGTGTCCCCGGCAATGCGGCCCGGCGTCCCTATTTTTTATCTTTTGAGTCAATAAATCATGAGAAGATCAAAACGATTCGAAGTACTTGCGAAGCGGCCTGTAAATCAGGATGGGCTGATTGGCGAATGGCCTGAAGAGGGGCTGATCGCCATGGAAAGCCCCTACGATCCAGCGTCGTCGGTGAAGGTGGAAAATGGTCGTATTGTTGAGCTGGACGGTAAGAGCCGCGCCGAGTTCGACATGATCGACCGTTTCATTGCCGACTACGCCATTAACGTGGCTGAGGCCGAGCACGCCATGCAGCTCGACGCGCTGGAGATCGCCAGAATGCTGGTGGATATCCACGTCAGTCGGGAAGATATTATTGCCATTACCACTGCCATCACCCCGGCGAAAGCGGTGGAAGTGATGGCGCAAATGAACGTGGTGGAGATGATGATGGCGCTGCAAAAAATGCGTGCCAGACGCACGCCCTCCAACCAGTGCCACGTGACCAACCTGAAAGATAACCCGGTACAGATTGCCGCCGACGCTGCTGAAGCGGGGATCCGTGGCTTTTCCGAGCAGGAAACGACGGTTGGCATCGCCCGCTACGCGCCGTTTAACGCCCTGGCGCTGCTGGTGGGTTCCCAGTGCGGTCGTCCTGGTGTGCTGACGCAATGTTCTGTTGAAGAGGCCACGGAGCTGGAGCTGGGCATGCGTGGGCTAACCAGTTATGCCGAAACTGTGTCGGTGTATGGCACAGAATCGGTGTTTACCGACGGTGATGACACTCCGTGGTCCAAAGCGTTTCTCGCCTCGGCTTATGCATCGCGTGGCCTGAAGATGCGCTACACCTCCGGCACTGGCTCGGAAGCGCTGATGGGCTATTCCGAAAGTAAATCGATGCTATATCTGGAGTCGCGCTGCATTTTTATCACTAAAGGCGCGGGCGTACAGGGGCTGCAAAACGGTGCGGTCAGCTGCATCGGCATGACCGGCGCCGTGCCTTCGGGGATCCGCGCGGTGCTGGCGGAAAACCTGATTGCCTCAATGCTCGACCTTGAAGTGGCCTCCGCCAATGACCAGACCTTTTCTCACTCCGATATTCGCCGTACTGCCCGCACCCTGATGCAGATGCTGCCGGGTACCGACTTTATTTTCTCTGGTTACAGCGCGGTACCCAACTACGACAACATGTTTGCCGGGTCGAACTTCGACGCTGAAGACTTCGATGATTACAACATCCTGCAACGCGATCTGATGGTTGACGGCGGTCTGCGTCCGGTGACTGAAGAAGAAACCATCGCTATACGCAATAAGGCTGCACGCGCCATTCAGGCGGTGTTCCGCGAACTGGGCCTGCCGCTGATTAGCGATGAAGAAGTGGAAGCCGCTACTTATGCTCACGGCAGCAAAGATATGCCTGCGCGCAATGTAGTGGAGGATCTGGCGGCCGTGGAAGAGATGATGAAGCGTAATATCACCGGGCTGGATATCGTCGGCGCGTTGAGTTGCAGCGGTTTTGAAGATATCGCCAGCAATATCCTCAATATGCTGAGACAGCGTGTTACTGGTGATTACCTGCAAACGTCGGCCATTCTGGATCGCCAGTTCGACGTCGTCAGCGCCGTCAACGACATCAATGATTATCAGGGACCTGGTACCGGCTATCGCATCAGTGCCGAACGCTGGGCGGAAATTAAAAATATTGCGGGCGTGGTTCAGCCCGGCTCGATCGAATAAGGCGGAACACTGTGGAATGCACAACTGAACGTAAGCCGGTTTTCACCTTACAAGTGAGCGAAGGCGAGGCGGCTAACGCGGATGAACGCGTGGATGAAGTGGTGATTGGCGTCGGCCCGGCCTTTGGCAAGCACCAGCATAAAACCCTGATTGATATGCCTCACAACGCGATTCTGAAAGAGCTGGTTGCTGGCATCGAAGAAGAGGGATTACATGCGCGGGTAGTGAGGATCCTGCGCACCTCGGATGTTTCTTTTATGGCATGGGATGCGGCAAACCTCAGCGGCTCAGGCATCGGGATTGGCATCCAGTCGAAAGGAACCACGGTGATTCATCAGCGCGATCTGCTGCCGTTAAGCAACCTCGAGCTGTTCTCTCAGGCTCCGCTGCTGACGCTGGAAACCTATCGTCAGATTGGTAAAAACGCCGCGCGATATGCACGCAAAGAGTCGCCTTCGCCGGTGCCAGTGGTCAATGACCAGATGGTGCGCCCTAAATTTATGGCCAAGGCCGCGCTGTTTCATATCAAAGAAACCAAACACGTGGTGCAGGATGCTGCGCCTGTCACGTTGCATATTGCACTGGTAAGGGAATGACCATGAACGACAACATCATGACTGCGCAGGATTACCCATTAGCGACCCGCTGCCCGGAGAAAATCCAGACGCCTACCGGCAAGCCGCTAACCGACATTACTCTTGAGAATGTGCTGGCGGGCCGCGTAGGACCGCAGGATGTGCGTATTTCTCAGCAAACGCTGGAGTACCAGGCGCAGATTGCCGAGCAGATGCAGCGTCATGCCGTGGCGCGCAATTTTCGTCGTGCGGCAGAACTGATTGCGATTCCGGATGCCCGCATTCTGGAGATCTACAACGCGCTGCGACCGTTTCGTTCTTCTTTCGCCGAGTTGCAGGCCATTGCCGATGAACTGGAACACACATGGCATGCCACGGTGAACGCCGGGTTTGTCCGCGAATCGGCAGAGGTATATCAGCAGAGAAATAAGCTGCGTAAAGGCAGCCAGTGACGGAGGCAGCATGCCGTTAATTGCAGGGATCGATATCGGCAACGCCACCACCGAAGTGGCGTTGGCGCAGGATGGCCGGTTTATCGGCAGCGGGATTGTCGCCACGACCGGTATGAAAGGCACGCGGGATAATATCGCCGGGGTAGTCGCGTCCCTGCAGCAGGCGCTGAATAACACGCCGTGGTCGCTGCAGGACGTAGCAAAAATTTGCATCAACGAGGCCGCACCGGTGATTGGCGATGTGGCGATGGAAACCATCACTGAAACCATCATTACCGAATCGACGATGATTGGTCATAACCCGCAAACGCCCGGTGGCGTTGGCGTGGGCATGGGAACCACCATCGCCGTGGAGAAGTTGGCGGCGTTGAGCGAGGATCGATTTGCCCAGGGCTGGATCCCGTTGGTAGGTGAGGAGATGGATTTCCTTGAGGCGGTTTGGTTTATCAATGAAGCGCTGGATCGCGGCGTCAATGTGGTGGCGGCCATCCTGAAAAAAGATGATGGCGTGCTGGTGAATAATCGCCTGCATCGGCCAATGCCGGTGGTTGATGAAGTCACTCTGCTGGAGAAGGTACCGGAAGGTGTTCTGGCGGCGGTGGAAGTGGCGGCCCCAGGACAGGTGGTGCGGGTGCTGTCGAACCCTTACGGCATTGCGACCTTCTTTGCCCTGACGCCCGAGGAAACGCAAACTATCGTCCCCATCGCCAGAGCGCTGATTGGCAACCGTTCCGCCGTGGTGCTGAAAACCCCGCAGGGCGATGTGCAATCAAGAGTGATCCCGGCGGGTAAGATCTTTATCCGTGGTGAAAAGCGTGGCGGTGAAGCCGACGTAGCGCAAGGCGCGCAGGCCATTATGCAGGCGATGAGCGCCTGCGCGCCCGTGTGTGATATTCGTGGTGAAGCAGGCACGCACGCAGGCGGCATGCTGGAGCGGGTGCGAAAGGTAATGGCGTCCCTGACCGGCCATGAGATGAGCGCGATATACATCCAGGATCTGCTGGCGGTGGATACGTTTATTCCGCGCAAGGTGCAGGGCGGGATGGCCGGCGAGTGCGCCATGGAAAATGCCGTCGGGATGGCGGCGATGGTGAAAGCGGACCGTCTGCAAATGCAGGTTATCGCCCGCGAACTGAGCGCCCGACTGCAGACCGAGGTGGTGGTGGGCGGCGTGGAGGCCAACATGGCCATCGCCGGGGCGTTAACCACTCCCGGCTGTGCGGCGCCGCTGGCGATCCTCGATCTCGGCGCCGGCTCGACGGATGCGGCGATCGTCAACGCGGAGGGGCAGATAACGGCGGTCCATCTCGCCGGGGCGGGGAATATGGTCAGCCTGTTGATTAAAACCGAGCTGGGCCTCGAGGATCTTTCGCTGGCGGAAGCGATAAAAAAATACCCGCTGGCCAAAGTGGAAAGCCTGTTCAGTATTCGTCACGAGAATGGCGCGGTGGAGTTCTTTCGGGAAGCCCTCAGCCCGGCGGTGTTCGCCAAAGTGGTGTACATCAAGGAGGGCGAACTGGTGCCGATCGATAACGCCAGCCCGCTGGAAAAAATTCGTCTCGTGCGCCGGCAGGCGAAAGAGAAAGTGTTTGTCACCAACTGCCTGCGCGCGCTGCGCCAGGTCTCACCCGGCGGTTCCATTCGCGATATCGCCTTTGTGGTGCTGGTGGGCGGCTCATCGCTGGACTTTGAGATCCCGCAGCTTATCACGGAAGCCTTGTCGCACTATGGCGTAGTCGCCGGGCAGGGCAATATTCGGGGAACAGAAGGGCCGCGCAATGCGGTCGCCACCGGGCTGCTACTGGCCGGTCAGGCGAATTAAACGGGCGCTCGCGCCAGCCTCTCTCTTTAACGTGCTATTTCAGGATGCCGATAATGAACCAGACTTCTACCTTAACCGGGCAGTGCGTGGCCGAGTTTCTTGGCACCGGATTGCTCATTTTCTTCGGCGCGGGCTGCGTCGCTGCGCTGCGGATCGCCGGGGCCAGCTTTGGTCAGTGGGAGATCAGTATTATCTGGGGCCTTGGCGTCGCCATGGCCATCTACCTGACGGCCGGTGTCTCCGGCGCGCACCTTAATCCGGCGGTGACCATTGCCCTGTGGCTGTTCGCCTGTTTTGAACGCCGCAAGGTGCTGCCGTTTATTGTTGCCCAGACGGCCGGGGCCTTCTGCGCCGCCGCGCTGGTGTATGGGCTCTATCGCCAGCTGTTTCTCGATCTTGAACAGAGTCAGCATATCGTGCGCGGCACTGCCGCCAGCCTTAACCTGGCCGGGGTCTTTTCCACGTACCCGCATCCACATATCACTTTTATACAAGCGTTTGCCGTTGAGACCACCATCACGGCAATCCTGATGGCGATGATCATGGCCCTGACCGACGACGGCAACGGAATTCCGCGCGGGCCGCTGGCGCCGTTGCTGATTGGCTTGCTGATCGCCGTGATCGGCGCGTCGATGGGGCCGCTAACCGGCTTTGCGCTGAATCCGGCGCGCGACTTCGGCCCAAAACTGTTTACCAGTCTGGCCGGGTGGGGCTCGATCGCCTTTACCGGTGGGCTGGCGATCCCTTACTTTCTGGTGCCGCTGCTGGCGCCGGTGGTGGGGGCGATTATCGGGGCGTTTTTGTATCGCAAGCTTATCGGCCGCTTTCTGCCGTGCGAATGCGGTATCGATGAGTAAAGCGGGACCCGCCGCAGCGCGGCGGGTTTCCCCGGCCTGATGCCGGGGGGGTTATTTTTTGATGACCGCGCTGAGATCGCCAAGTTTAGCGGCGGGGTTCTTGTGGCACTCCTGCAGCATTTTCGGTACCGAAACGGTCTCGACTTCATGCCAGTCAACATAGTCGCCGCCGCTAAAGTCGGTGTTGCGATTCACTACCCAGAAGGCCACCGGGGTCATGCTTTTTGGGTTCATATCCATAAATTCCTGACAGGTCATATTCTGCGGCGTGGTTTCCTCAACCGCGAACGCCGGGCTGGTCATCAGACAGAATGTGGTAGCCGCCACGGTCAATACGAGTGCTTTAGGGAAGGTGCGAACAAGTCCCTGATATGAGATCATGTTTGTCATCTGGAGCCATGGAACAGGGTTCATTATGAGTCATAAAATTAGCTTGTTTTTAATTGTTCGCCATTGACTCTGTTTGTGTTTTTAATTGTCTATAATCAATTGGTTATGAAATTATTTTCGTTTCTGATTGGTTCTCTCATCTCCCCATTGTACTATCGTTACCTGACCCATTACCTGACCCAAAATGGGCACTGGGTCAGGTAACGATTATTTTCAGAAAGGTAACCTCATGGCCGCTAATCTTACCGAGACAGCTATCCGTGGATTAAAGACAAAAAGTATGTCGTACTACGAATGGAGCAATAGCGCTCAACGTGGTACCGGCAGGCTTGGTGTCAAAGTTCAGCCTTCAGGTAGCAAGATTTTTTATTTCCGTTACTACGTTGAGAAAGGCAAGAAAGAAAAGTTCATTCAATTGGGCATCTGGCCTGAGATGAAACTGGTGACGGCCAATGAGCTGGCGAAAAAATACGGAGCTTGGCTTGTTGAAGGAAAAGAGCCCCAGCAAGAGCTTGAGCAACAGCGTCTGGCCGCGCAGCACATTATGCAGATCCATCGTTCTCAGGGATCGTTTGAAGAACTGGTGCATGGCTACGTTAATAAGATGAAGCTCGACAATAAGCGGACTTGGGCTGACGTCCTGAAACGTCTTGAAAAAGAGTGCTATACGGTTATTCCTCGTGAGACCAAAGCGAAGGATGTAACACCTTTGCAGATCAAAACCATCCTCTCAGGCATTATCCAACGTGATGCCGTTGTCCATGCAAACCGCATTCGTTCCTACTTGATGGCGGCATTTAACTACGGGCTTAAAGCCGATAACGATCCGATGAATACCAGCGTGGGTATTACATTCGGGCTTGAAGTTAATCCGGTATCGGCCATACCGAAGCAGTCCTCGGCGGAGAAAGTGGGTGATACATGGTTAACGCTGGAAGAGCTACGTTTTGTCATGGAGCAGTTCGCTCAGGCAACTAACGTTGGGCCGCTGATGCAGCACCTAATCCGCTTCTGTGTTTATGCTGGCGGGCAGCGACCATTTGAAATGATTGCCAGCCAGTGGAGTGCAATTGACTGGCAGCAAAAGACGTTACTGGTCATAGCTGATGTGTCGAAAAACAAGCGTGAACACCTGATCCCGTTGACTGAATCGGCACTACTAGAATTAGACTCAGTGAAAGAGCTGACGAAGGAAAGCAGCAGTCCCTATATTTTTCCTCTATCGACCAACAATGAGCGCCCGGTGCGTACCGATAGTCTGGCGCGTTCCATCATGTATTTTCGGGCCTTTAATCTCGAGTTTAAAGTTTTCACGGCGCGAGATTTACGTCGCACTTGTAAAACGCTAATGGGGGAGGCTGGGATTAGCAAAGAGATCCGCGACCGTATCCAGAATCACGCTTTGAATTGATCTCTTCCCTTCTTTCAGTACCGTTGTAAAGTAGAGTTTTGGCCCTTCTTTTCCGTCCAAAAAGAGGTCATTCGTTATGAAAAAGACGCGTTATACCGAGGAACAAATTGCTTTTGCACTCAAACAGGCTGAAACCGGCACTCGTGTCGAGGAAGTCTGCAGAAAGATGGGGATTTCTGAGGCGACATTTTACAATTGGAAGAAGAAATTTGGCGGCATGGGCGTCACGGAATTACGCCGTCTTCGCCAGCTTGAGGAAGAGAATCAGCGCCTCAAACGTCTCGTCGCCGATCTGAGTCTGGACAAGGAGATGCTGCAGGATGTCATTCGAAAAAAGTTCTGAGGCCGCCGCAGAAGCGGGAAGCAGTTGAATATCTGCTGGCGGCCTACCGTATCGGTGTACGCAGAGGATGCCGTCTGATAATGCAGAGTCGCACGGTTTATCATTACTGTAGTCATCGTGACGACAGGGCTATTACCCAACGGATACGGGAAATTGCAGAAACGCGTATCCGTTATGGCTGCCAGCGCATTCATATTCTTTTGCGCCGTGAGGGCTGGCTGGTTAACCATAAGAAAACACACCGTATTTACTGCCTTGAGGGGCTCAACCTGCGTTCGAAACGCCCACGCCGGCATGTGACCGCCAGACACCGGAAAGGACGGCCTCAGGTGCTTGTTGCAGATCAGTGCTGGAGCATGGATTTCGTTGCTGATAACCTGTTCAACGGGCGTCGGATCAGGGCGCTAACTATAGTCGATAATTTTAGTCGGGAATGTCTGGCGATCGAAGTCGGTCAGGGGTTACGGGGCGAGAATGTTGTGGCTGTTCTGGAGCGGTTGAAGCTGTCGTGGGGGCGTGTTCCGCAAAGGCTGCAGACAGACAACGGCAGCGAGTTTATCTCTAAATCGATGGACCGTTGGGCCTATGAAAATCAGGTGACGATGGACTTCTCACGGCCCGGAAAGCCTACGGATAATGCCTTTATAGAGTCATTTAATGGCAGCCTGAGGGATGAATGTCTGAACGTACACTGGTTCCTTTCTTTGGAAGATGCTCAAGAGAAAATTGAATGCTGGCGGCAGGAATATAATCACTTTCGCCCACATTCTTCGTTAAATAATCTGACTCCGGCAGAATTTGCCCGAAGTCATCAAAAAGGTCCGGATCTCTAGTTTAGCCTGGTACGGATATTGGGAGGAGGTCAAAAAGGTCCGGATCTCTAGTTTAGCCTGGTACGGATATTGGGAGGAGGTCAAAAAACCGGAAACCTCAAAAAGTGTCTGGAACTAAAACAGGGATACTTACAATATCAGTTTTATTCGCCTGCAGGGAAAATGGTGCTATCTGGCGCTTGTCGTTGATTTATATTCACGCCGAATTATCGGTTCAGCACTTTCATTAACCGCTGATGCAGCTCTGGTATGTAGAGCCTTGCGTAATGCGCTGGAAACACGATCACATAATGGGTGTCTACTGTTCCATTCAGATCAAGGCGTTCAATATAAAAGCAACAAATACAGAAAGTTGCTCTGGCACTATGGCGTAATACAAAGCATGAGCCGCAGAGGGAACTGCCTGGATAATTCCCCTATGGAAAGGGTCTTTCGCAGCCTTAAAAGCGAATGGATCCCGAAAGGGGGGTATGGTTATTTTAGTCATGCAGTGAGCGATATAAACCAATGGATAAATGGTTACTACAATGCATATCGACCTCACACCAACAACGGCGGTTTACCCCCATGTTTGCATGAGGAAAAATGGAAACAGGTTATTCCAGTGTCCTGATTTTGTGATCCACTACACCAGACATACCAGCCGCTGCGGGCCACCCGGAGGACGCGACACATAGTTTTGATGCTGAACTCAGCCTGATGTTTTTCAATAAAGACATACTTCATTTAAGGCGCTTCGCGAAGTATGTCGCTGCCTTTTGGAGGATAGCCAGTTCCTAAGCTTGTTCCGCCAGCTGTCGCTTTAACCGGACATTTTTTGCGGCCACCTCACTTTCACGTTCTGAAGAGGTCATTTGTTGCTGTTGCTTACTACGCTAGGTATAGAGCTGCAATTCATAAAGACTGAGCTTGGCGGACAGCAGCGACGCCAATGCGTTCCGCAAGCTTTAGGGCTTCGTTGCTAAATTCAGGCGTATGTTGCTTACGTGGCTTCTTACTGGTTGATACGGATTTTGTCATGTGATCGACCTCTGGTAGAGAGTTTACTCACTTAGTCGCGTGTCCACTATTGGCGGGTAAGATCATGTAATTACATTGTAAGGGAAAGGGCAGCTCTACTTGCATTGGGTCGATGTCCATATAATCTATTTAGATTCTATTCAGGTAATTTTTAAAGAAACAATGTGTAACTTGATAAAATAAATAGATAAACCCTGTCGGTAATGACTCCAACTTATTGATAGTGTTTTATGTTCAGATAATGCCCGATGACTTTGTCATGCAGCTCCACCGATTTTG
>NZ_JAOWEE010000056.1:33617-36826 GCF_030334295.1 Citrobacter sp. Cf088 | reverse complement strand
TCCACCGATTTTGAGAACGACAGCGACTTCCGTCCCAGCCGTGCCAGGTGCTGCCTCAGATTCAGGTTATGCCGCTCAATGCGCTGCGTATATCGCTTGCTGATAACGTGCAGTTCTCCCTTCAGGCGTGATTCATACAGCGGCCAGCCATCCGTCATCCATACCACGACCTCAAAGGCCGACAGCAGGCTCAGAAGACGCTCCAGCGTGGCCAACGTGCGTTCACCGAATACGTGCGCCACAACCGTCCTCCGTATCCTGTCATACGCGTAAAACAACCAGCGCTGGCGTGATTTAGCCCCGACGTATCCCCACTGTTCGTCCATTTCCGCGCAGACGATGACGTCACTGCCCGGCTGTATGCGCGAGGTTACCGACTGCGGCCTGAGTTTTTTAAGTGTCGTAAAATCGTGTTGAGGCCAACGCCCATAATGCGTGCACTGGCGCGACATCCGACGCCATTCATGGCCATATCAATAATTTTCTGGTGTGTACCGGGCTGAGAGGCGGTGTAAGTGAACTGTAGCTGCCATGTTTTACGGCAGTGAGAGCAGAGATAGCGCTGATGTCCGGCAGTACTTTTACCGTTACGCACCACGCCTTCAGTAGCTGAGCAGGAGGGACAACTGATGGAGATGGAAGCCACGGGAGCACCTCAAAAACACCATCGTACACTAAATCAGTAAGTTGGCACCATTACCAACCCTGTCGATAACATATATATCTCAACCTCATTAGAGATAATTGGTATATAATCACACTCCCGGATTCCAAAAAAGGAACAGTTGTGGTCACAATCTGCCTTAACATGATTGTGCGAGATGAATCGCACATTATAAAAAAGACCCTTTCTAATATTTTAGATAAAATACCGATTTCATCGTGGGTCATTTGTGACACTGGTTCATCAGATAATACTCCCAAACTGATTAGGGAGTTTTTTGCGCAAAGGAAGGTACCTGGTAAATTATATCACGATCAATGGATTGATTTTTCACATAACCGAAACTTGGCACTAAACCGATGCGATGGCATGTCTGACTATATACTCTTTTTCGACGCAGACGACAGAATTGAGGGAACAGTTGATACATCTAATCTAACCCATCATAGTTATTTCCTGAAAATGAGTAATGAAACACATTCTGTCACTTATTACAGGAAACTACTCGTCCGCAACGGATTATCATTCAAATGGCGTGGTGTGTTACATGAGTATCTTGAAGATAAATACCATGATACCGGAACTATTAATAGCGACCATTTCATCATTTCAGGGCGTACTGGATCGCGTAACAATACATGTAGAAAGTATCATCGCGATGCAGAGATATTAGCAACAGCATATCATCAGTGTAAAGAACAAGATTTAATGCCCAGATATGCTTTTTATTGCGCACAGTCATACCATGATGCTGCAGTGCAGGATGAGAAAAACAGGTCTGAGTTGTATAGTAGATCTATTGAATGGTATCTACTGCGCCTGAAGTTGTCCGGCTTCACAGAAGAACGGTATTTTAGTCTGCTTAGAATTGGCCTTATTCATGAGCGTTCAGGGAGAATTTCAGATGCTATCCCTTTTTTACTAGAGGCCTTTGAAGAAAATCCCCTCAGGGCAGAAAGTTTATACCATTTGGCAAGAATATATCGTTCACTTGGGAAAAATAACTTGGCATTTAGGTTCGCTAAAATGGCTAAGGAAATAAAAAAACCAATAGGTAACTTTCTCTTCCTTGATAATGTGATATACGATAACTGGATTGATTATGAGATAATGGTCAACGCAATTGAAATAGGTTTATATCCGATCGCTTACCATTCAGCACGTGAACTACTGACATTTGGCACAAATCCATCTGCCACATCGAAGGCTACGGAGATTATTAATTTTTTGATATCCCGTTCACTTATAACAGTTGTTGATCAGGATATCATAAAAAAATCAACTAAAAATAGTGTCTAAGGGGTTGAGGTAATTTCTCAGTGTCAAAATTGTCTCCTATCGCTCTAAATTTTTAATTTGAGGGTATCGAATGGTAAGTGAAACGAGCTTTCCCTGAATAAAAAATTAGCATACTAAATAACTGCGCCTATTAACGCTCCACTTTTTTTACCCTATGATTATTGCCGGGAAAAGGTGATGTGGCTTTCATAAATTGCCGGACGTTTTTCAGTAATTGCCACATTGTCCGGCAACGGTGGTTACGCGTTACCGTTTCGTGTAACGGCAGCCAAAGCAACTCTATTTTGTTCACTCACGGGGAGTAAACTGGCTGATAAATAATAATAAATTTAGCATTTTCCTTCAGCCACTTCAGCGTCTTTTTATTCTTGAGAATGATGTAGTTGTCCACGATCAGCGTGATCGTTTTTGCACTTCGATATGTGCTTTTTAAATGACTTAACATCCTTATAAATAAATCTGAGTTTTTACTTGCCCCACTGACATAATCCACTCGTCCAGTTCCGGCATAAAGGATCCCGGCAAGGTAATGCTTTTCATTTTTTCCTGGTGTAGGAATAACTTTTTGCTCTCCCTTTTTCTGCCAGTTTGCGCCGATTTTGGGATTCAAATCGATATCGGTAATCCCCTCGAAAAATCGGTGTGTTCATAAGTATAATTTTCTACTAACTTGATTTAAAAAGGATTTCTATGACCCGAAGGGCAGCTAAGCTCAACGATCACGTTTTACTGACAGTCAGATCATCGCCATTCTTAAATAAGCTGAAGTCGGAACTCTTGTTCCAGGCTGTCCGTTTACCCAATGTGATTGATGACTTCAATCGTGAAGCCTTGCTATTGAGGTTGATTTTTCCCTGCCAGCTATCCTTGTCATAAGAACGCTGGAGCAGCTCATTAAATGGAAAGGAAAACCGGCTTCAATTCGTTGTGATAATAGTCTAGAGTATATAGGTAATACACTGATAACATGGGCTGAAAAGCAAGATATTCGACTCAATTTTATTCAGCCGGGCAAACCTTAGCAGAATGCCTATATTGAGCGTTATAACCGGACAATACGCTATGACTGGCTGGGACAGAGCCTGTTTTCATCATTGAATGAATTGCAGGACTATGCGACAAAATGGCAATGGTTCTATAATCACGAACGACCGAACATGGCACTGAATGGTTTTACACCGATGCAGCATATTCATTACATGAACTGATTCTACTTATCGCCTCCGCTAAAAATAGAGGAATTACC
>NZ_JAOWEE010000056.1:0-33567 GCF_030334295.1 Citrobacter sp. Cf088 | reverse complement strand
TTCGTCCATTTCCGCGCAGACGATGACGTCACTGCCCGGCTGTATGCGCGAGGTTACCGACTGCGGCCTGAGTTTTTTAAATGGCGGAAAATCGTGTTGAGGCCAACGCCCATAATGCGGGCGGTTGCCCGGCATCCAACGCCATTCATGGCCATATCAATGATTTTCTGGTGCGTACCGGGTTGAGAAGCGGTGTAAGTGAACTGCAGTTGCCATGTTTTACGGCAGTGAGAGCAGAGATAGCGCTGATGTCCGGCAGTGCTTTTGCCGTTACGCACCACCCCGTCAGTAGCTGAACAGGAGGGACAGCTGATAGAAACAGAAGCCACTGGAGCACCTCAAAAACACCATCATACACTAAATCAGTAAGTTGGCAGCATCACCAAGAAGCTTGTGTTGTTGTATTAACGGAGAAGGATGTTTGGTTAAGGATTAACGGTAAAGAAGCCATCAGTTTAAAAGCTAATCATATGGCACTGGTGGCATGCGATAATAATATTATCGATTTTTCATCACTTAATAACGCATTGGTCGTACATATTAGCCGCGATATCATTAAAGACTATCTGCGCTTTTTAAATAAAGACCTTTCACAGATCCCACTCTGGCAACGCAGTGCCAGCCCAGTAATGACCTCAGCGTGTCTGACGCCGGATGTCTTCAGGGTGGCTGCCCAACATAGCGTAATGGACACAGTGAACGAAGCTGAAAGAGAGCGTACGCGCTCGCTACTGTTCACGGTGTTATCACGCTTTCTCGACAGCAAAAAGTTTATCTCTTTGCTCATGTATATGCTGCGCAACTGTATCAGCGACAGCGTTTATCACATTATTGAGAGCGATATACATAAAGACTGGAATTTAAGCATGGTTGCCAGTTGCTTATGCCTGAGTCCCAGTTTGTTAAAGAAAAAGCTCAAAAGTGAAAATACAAGTTACAGCCAAATAATTACCACCTGTCGCATGCGATATGCCGTCAATCAATTACTGATGGACGGCAAAAACATTTCCCAGGTCTCTCAACTATGTGGATATAACAGTACCTCATACTTTATCTCCGTATTCAAAGAGTTCTATGGGATGACGCCTCTTCATTATGTTAGTCAACATAGGGAGCCATCCGCCGCCTGATTTTTAATCAGTTAGCGATAAGCCATAATAATATCAGCATTAGCGATACCCCAGCTCCGTCATCATTAAACAGACTTTGGACGAGGTATGATAAGGCGTCATTTATCCTTATCAGGAGTTAGAAAATATGTCGACGGATGCTGATGCTCACAAAGTGGGCTTAATCCCCGTCACCCTTATGGTGTCGGGGAATATTATGGGTTCCGGTGTATTCCTGCTACCCGCAAACCTTGCGTCAACTGGCGGGATTGCAATCTACGGATGGTTGGTCACGATTATCGGTGCTCTGGCACTGTCGATGGTGTACGCCAAAATGTCGTCCTTAGACTCCAGTCCCGGTGGTTCTTATGCTTACGCCCGCCGCTGCTTCGGTCCTTTTTTGGGCTACCAGACCAACGTGCTGTACTGGCTGGCCTGCTGGATTGGTAACATCGCCATGGTGGTCATTGGCGTCGGTTACCTAAGCTACTTCTTCCCCATCTTAAAAGATCCGCTGGTCCTGACGCTGACCTGTGTCGTAGTGCTGTGGATCTTCGTATTACTGAACATTGTCGGACCGAAAATGATCACCCGCGTGCAGGCCGTCGCAACGGTACTGGCACTGGTACCAATTGTCGGGATTGCCGTCTTCGGCTGGTTCTGGTTCCGCGGTGAAACCTATATGGCGGCCTGGAACGTCAGCGGCATGAACACCTTCGGCGCGATTCAAAGCACTCTGAATGTTACCTTGTGGTCATTTATCGGGGTAGAAAGCGCCTCCGTCGCGGCTGGCGTGGTTAAAAACCCCAAACGTAACGTACCTATCGCCACCATGGGCGGCGTGCTGATTGCCGCTGTTTGCTACGTGCTCTCCACCACCGCGATCATGGGTATGATCCCTAACGCGGCGCTACGTGTTTCAGCCTCTCCGTTCGGTGATGCCGCACGCATGGCGCTGGGTGACACCGCAGGGGCAATTGTCTCCTTCTGTGCTGCGGCCGGGTGTCTTGGTTCTCTGGGCGGCTGGACGCTGCTTGCCGGGCAAACCGCCAAAGCCGCAGCCGATGACGGCCTGTTCCCACCGATTTTTGCCCGCGTGAACAAAGCCGGTACGCCAGTGGCAGGGTTAATTATCGTCGGCATTCTGATGACCATCTTCCAGTTCAGCAGCATGTCGCCGAACGCAGCGAAAGAGTTTGGTCTGGTCTCTTCGGTCTCCGTTATCTTCACCCTGGTGCCGTATCTGTATACCTGTGCCGCGCTGCTGCTGCTCGGCCATGGTCACTTTGGTAAAGCACGCCCGATGTACTTACTGGTGACCTTTATCGCCTTTGTCTACTGCATCTGGGCGGTTGTCGGTTCCGGAGCCAAAGAAGTGATGTGGTCGTTCGTCACGTTGATGATCATCACCGCTCTGTACGCACTGAACTACAACCGGATCCATAAAAACCCGTATCCACTGGATGCCCCGGTAAACAATAACTAACACCAACAATCGTCGTGGCCCGATGGCGTAAGTTCATCGGGCCAACGTTCTCCCACCGCTCTTCGAAACATCAACATTAAGAACTTAAGGTTGGCTTAATTTTACTTTGAGAGGATTTGCACCACATAGTCGATGGAACCCCCTTAATGTTAAAGCTCTTGTTTAAAAGGCCCACTCTCGGGCTAATCAGCTGGCTTCTGCTGATCTCATTTTATCTTGCGACCTTCCTGAACATTGCGTTCTATAAACAAGTGCTGCAAGACCTGCCTCTGGACTCTGTGCGTAACGTGCTGGTGTTTTTATCAATGCCGGTGGTCGCGTTCAGCGTCATGAACATTGTGCTGACACTGGCCTCATTCCTGTGGCTTAATCGCCTAGTGGCGTGCATTTTCATTCTGGTTGGCGCATCGGCCCAATATTTCATCATGACCTACGGCATCATCATCGACCGCTCAATGATCGCCAATATGATGGACACCACCCCCGCCGAAACCTTTGCTTTGCTGACACCACAACTGCTCATCACGCTCGGGGTGAGCGGCATTCTGGCCGCACTTATTGCTTGCTGGGTAAAAATCAAACCGATCACGTCTGTCATGCGCAGCATACTGTTTCGTGGCGCGAACATTCTGATCTCCGCACTGCTGATCGTGCTGGTCGCTGCGTTCTTCTATAAAGATTACGCTTCACTGTTTCGCAACAACAAAGAACTGGTGAAATCCCTCAGTCCATCCAACAGCATTGTGGCGACGTCATCCTGGTATTCACACCAGAGGCTGGCCCACCTGCCGCTGGTACGCATTGGCGAAGACGCACACCGCAATCCGTTGATGGTGAAAGAAAAGCGTAAGAACCTGACGATTGTGGTTCTCGGCGAGACTTCACGTGGCGATAACTTCTCGCTGTCAGGCTATTCGCGCCAGACCAACCCGCTGCTGGAAAAAGATAATGTGGTCTATTTCCCCCGCACCACGTCCTGCGGAACGGCAACGGCAGTATCAGTACCCTGCATGTTCTCGGATATGCCACGCGCGCACTACGACGAAGAACTAGCGCAGCATCAGGAAGGCGTGCTCGACATTATTCAACGGGCGGGAATTAACGTTCTGTGGAACGATAACGACGGCGGCTGCAAAGGGGCTTGTGACAGGGTTCCACACCAGAATATGACTAAGCTGAACCTGCCGGGACAGTGTATTGATGGTGAATGCTACGATGAAGTCCTGTTCCACGGGCTGGAAGAGTACATTAATAACCTGAAAGGCGACGGCGTGATTGTGTTGCATACCATCGGCAGCCACGGTCCGACCTATTACAACCGCTATCCTGCGCAGTTTAAGAAATTTACGCCAACCTGCGATACCAACGAAATCCAGACCTGTTCACAACAACAGTTGGTCAATACTTACGACAACACTATTCTTTACGTTGACTATATTGTTGATAAAGCAATCAATATACTGAAAGAGCACCAGGATAATTTCACTACCAGCCTGGTCTATCTTTCCGATCACGGCGAATCCTTAGGGGAAAATGGCGTCTATTTGCACGGCCTGCCGTATTCGATTGCACCTGATACGCAAAAACATGTGCCGATGCTGCTGTGGCTCTCCGAGGATTATCAGCAACGCTATCAGGTCTCTCAGACATGTTTGCAAAAACGGGCAAGCTCAGAAGATTTCTCACAGGATAATCTCTTCTCGACCTTGCTGGGATTAACGGGCGTACAAACACAGAAATATCAGGCGGCGGATGATATTCTGCAACCCTGCCGGGGAGGCTAAACGAATGAAAATCCTGATTGTTGAAGACGATACGTTGTTATTACAGGGACTAATACTCGCCGCGCAAACAGAAGGCTACGCCTGCGACGGCGTATCCACGGCCCGTGCAGCGGAGCAGTGTCTGGAGAGCGGACATTACAGTCTGGTGGTCCTCGACCTGGGCTTACCGGATGAAGACGGCCTGCACTTTCTGAACAGAATCAGACAGAAAAAATACACCGTGCCGGTACTTATCCTCACCGCCCGCGATACGGTGAAGGACCGGGTCAGTGGGCTGGACGTGGGGGCAGATGACTACCTGGTCAAACCGTTCGCACTGGAAGAACTGCACGCCCGCATCCGGGCACTGCTGCGTCGTCACAACAATCAGGGTGAAAGTGAACTCATTGTCAGCAATCTGACGCTGAATATCGGTCGTCGCCAGGTGTGGATGGACGGGCAAGAGGTTATCTTAACGCCGAAAGAATACGCACTCCTGTCGCGCCTGATGCTCAAAGCGGGCAGCCCGGTACACCGGGAAATTTTGTATAACGACATCTACAGCTGGGATAACGAACCGTCGACCAATACGCTGGAAGTGCACATTCACAACCTGCGCGACAAAGTCGGAAAATCTCGCATCCGCACGGTCAGGGGATTTGGCTATATGCTGGTTGCCACTGAGGAAAGCTAAGTGAAGCTGCTGCAATATCTAAAACAACCGCTCCCGCTTCGTCATCGCCTGATGCTGACGATTGGTCTTATTCTGCTGGTCTTTCAGCTGATTAGCACCTTCTGGTTGTGGCATGAAAGTACCGAGCAAATACAGTTATTCGAACAGGCATTGCGCGAAAATCGCAACAACGATCGCCACATTATGCATGAGATCCGCGAGGCCATCGCCAGTCTGATCGTCCCCGGCATCTTTATGGTCAGCCTGGCACTGCTGATTTGCTACCAGGCAGTGCGACGTATTACTCGCCCGCTGGCAGATCTGCAAAAAGAGCTGGAAGCGCGGGCAGCCGATAACCTGACCCCGATTGAAATTCACAGCTCAACCATTGAGATCCAGGCGGTTGTCTCCGCGCTCAACGACCTGGTAACGCGGTTAACCAGCACGATTGAAAACGAACGCTTATTTACCGCCGATGTCGCTCACGAACTGCGCACACCGCTGTCAGGCGTGCGCCTGCATCTGGAATTATTATCCAAAACCCATAAGGTCGACGTTTCGCCGCTAATTGCCCGCCTGGATCAAATGATGGACAGCGTATCGCAACTGCTGCAACTCGCCCGCGTCGGACAGTCGTTTTCGGCCGGGAGCTACCAGCATGTCAAGCTGCTGGAGGATGTTATTCTGCCCTCCTACGATGAACTCAGCACCATGCTGGACCAACGTAAACAGACGCTGCTCCTGCCACAAAGCGCGGCGGACGTTGTCGTGCCTGGTGATGTTACGCTGTTGCGGATGCTACTACGAAATCTGGTGGAAAACGCACATCGTTACAGCCCGGAAGGCACCCATATTACGATTAGCCTGAACACAGAGCAGGATGCCGTCCTTGCCGTTGAAGATGAAGGGCCGGGCATTGATGAAAGTAAATGCGGGGAGTTGAGTAAAGCGTTTGTGCGTATGGACAGCCGCTTTGGCGGAATTGGACTGGGGCTGAGCATTGTCAGTCGCATCACCCAGTTACATCAAGGGCATTTCTATTTGCAAAATCGCCAGGGAACCAACGGCACTCGCGCATGGGTGGAATTGGCGAAAATTCAGTAAGAGCTCACCCATACATACAAAAAGCTGCTGACGATCAGCAAACTGCACACGGTGGTCAAACTTTCATAAATACGGGTTTTCATGACACTCTCCTCCGAAACTATGGAGGAGAGTTTGCCTGAAGGATATTAAGCCAACCTTAAGGCCACGCGCCGGATGGCGGCTGACGCCTTATCCGGCCTACAAAGTACAATGCTACCCGTAGGCCTAAAAGCTGCGTGCCATCAGGCAATGACACGATTACTCATCAATACGCGGATGCTGCTGCACCAGACGCGTGCGCTTAACCTGTAGCTCAGCAATTTCCTGATCGATATCTTCGATTTTCTGTTCAATGTTATCGTAGTGTTCGCCGAGGATCTCTTTCGCTTCCTGAATATCCGAAGCGGCAGGCGTGGCCCCTTTCAGCGGCTGATTGGCGGTCTCTTTCATGGTCACGCCGGTAATTAAACCAATCACCGCAATCACCATCAGATAATAAGCAGGCATCATCAGATTCTGCGAGCTTTCCACCAGCCATGCGGCCAATGTCGGAGTCAGACCAGCAATCAATACCGAGATATTAAACGCGGCGGCCAGTGCACTGTAGCGAATATGCGTCGGGAACATCGCCGGTAACGTTGACGCCATCACCCCGGTAAAGCAGTTGAGGATCACCGCCAACATCAGCAACCCGGCGAAAATCAGACCGATAACATTACTGTTAATCAGGATAAATGCCGGAATCGCCAGCACAAACAGCGCAATACTGCCCATGATCACAAACGGACGGCGCCCGAAGCGGTCGCTGAGCAACCCCATAATCGGCTGCACAAACAGCATACCAATCATGATGGCGATAATAATCAACACACCGTGGTCTTCGGAGTAATGCAGGTTATGCGACAGGTAGCTCGGCATATAGGTGAGCAGCATGTAGTAGGTGACGTTGGTAGCAATCACCAAACCAACACATGCCAACAAGCTGCGCCAGTGCTTAGTCGCAATCTCTTTAAACGAAACCTTCGGACCTTCCTGTAGACCCTGACGATCGCCCTGCTCCAGTTTATCCACGTGCTGCTGGAACGCCGGCGTCTCTTCCAGCGCATGACGCAGGTACAGACCAATCAACCCTAACGGTAGCGCCAGGAAGAACGGAATACGCCAGCCCCAGTCAAGGAAATTTTCCTCGCCGACGACGGTTGAAATCAGAACCACCACGCCCGCACCCAGCACAAACCCGGCAATCGAGCCGAAGTCCAGCCAACTGCCCATAAATCCACGCTTACGGTCCGGCGAATATTCCGCGACAAAAATCGACGCCCCGGTGTACTCTCCGCCGACCGAGAATCCCTGTGCCATCTTACACAGCAGCAGCAGAATCGGCGCCCAGATACCAATCGAGGCATACGAGGGAATAAGACCGATACAGAAGGTACTTATCGACATAATCACAATGGTGATAGCCAGTATCTTCTGACGACCGTATTTATCGCCGAGCATACCGAAGAACAATCCGCCAAGCGGTCGAATCAGAAAGGGAACAGAGAAGGTGGCGAGTGCAGCAACCATCTGCACGCTGGGGTCAGCCCCCGGGAAGAACACTTTACCTAATGCGTAAGCAACAAATCCATAAACACCAAAATCGAACCATTCCATCGCATTACCTAACGACGCTGCGGTAATGGCTTTTCGCAATTTACCGTCATCAATGATGGTAACGTCGCGCAGCGTTATCGGTTTTATTTTTTTCCTTTTTAGCATACTCGTCCTCATAGACTTAGCCCTGTCACGCTCCAGTTCGAATCCCCCAACGCCCATGCGTCAAGGTCATCACCGAGCGGGGAACGCACAGGCGCATTCCCTGTAACAAGCGTAGCAGGTTTACTTACACTGACGAGAAACACACAGTACAACCGAACCTGTTGACGCCTGATTGGGCGGTTAATGACCTCTTTACCCTAACAGTGTTTAAATTTGTGATCAACTTCACATATAGTTTTTCATTTCGTCAACATGCGTAAATTAGGTCATTCTTAGTCATCTTTTTTACATGTAACGCTTGCGATTTACTGACAATTAAATACAAGAATAAATCGCTTTATTGCACCAACAATCACAGCGGTCATTATTATTCTGCTAGCAAAAAAAAACACCTAATCCCTTCACAAAAAGATCACAGCTTTTTTAATAATCAGAGCGACCGAGAACTTTTGCTCGGAATATGTGATGAAGATAACTAAAACATCGTTTTATTTTGATTGAATCAATGTTCCCATGAATGCAAACTAATTCCAGACGCAATATCCCTGGGAGCAGCAACACGCTCAACGTATGCCGCGTTAGATTTTATAAAACAAAGAGATAGCGATTTTCTTTGTTAAGAGAAACCAGTAACCATTTGAATTTATTAATTTTTACCCTCTTGCGCTAGTATTAGCGGCGACAAGACATGAGGACGTTTATGAAAATTAAAGCCACGATTGAACGCATCCCCGGTGGAATGATGTTGATTCCTCTGTTATTAGGCGCAGTGTTAAATACGTTAGCTCCGGATACCGGTGCGTATTTCGGTTCGTTTACCAAAGGAATGATCAGCGGAACGGTACCGATTCTGGCAGTGTGGTTTTTTTGTATCGGCGCATCTATTGATTTACGGGCAACCGGCACGGTATTACGCAAGTCCGGTACGCTGGTAATAACCAAAATAGCCGTGGCGTGGGTAGTGGCAATGATTGCGGCTTCATTCATTCCTGATACCGGTATTCAAACCGGGTTCTTTGCAGGCCTCTCAGTTTTGGCAATTGTCTCCGCCATGGACATGACCAACGGTGGTTTGTACGCCAGCCTGATGAACCAGTACGGCACCAAAGAAGAGTCTGGCGCATTTGTGTTGATGTCTCTGGAATCCGGCCCGTTAATGACCATGGTGATCCTCGGCTCCGCGGGTCTGGCCTCCTTCGAGCCACACCATTTCATCGGCGCGGTATTACCGTTCCTGATTGGCTTTACGTTAGGCAACCTGGATCATGACCTGCGTTCTTTCTTCAGCAAAGCCACTCCGGTGCTGATCCCGTTCTTCGGCTTCGCGTTGGGTAACACCATTAACCTGAGCGTAATCGTTGATACCGGTCTGCTGGGTATCTTGCTGGGTGTCGCGGTTATCGTCATCACCGGTATCCCGCTGATTATTGCAGACCGTGTTATTGGTGGCGGGAACGGTACGGCAGGCGTGGCAGCCTCTTCAGCAGCAGGCGCTGCGGTGGCAAACCCGGTGATTATCGCCCAGATTAACCCGGCGTTCGAACCGGTTGCCGCATCCGCTACGGCGCTGGTTGCCGCCAGCGTAATTGTCACCGCCATTCTGGTGCCGATTATCACCGCGCTGTACGCCAAACGTTTTAATAAAAACCTGGTCGCCAACGAGACGGTGTCCACCCCGGCAGACTCTCTGCACCACTAACTCTGTCTTAGCCCCACTGACCGTCCCTGCTCAATTGATGAGTGGGGACGATGCAAAAATCTCCTCAACCATCGCATCAGCCAGTCGTTTCGCCGAACACAATCGCGGCATTCCTAACGCCACATTTTGCCACCGCTGCGTCACCGACCAGCTCACCGGATGACGCTGCGCATCGCACCAGTCGCCTAACCAGCTCAGCATATCGTTATGCTCGCCCGATCCGCCGACAACTGGCGTGCTGAGCCAATGATGATAGTAATGACGCGTAGCAGGCGCTGCATTCACGCTGTCCGCCAACGCCTGAGCGGCCATGGTTCGCAGGTTGTCTTTTAGCATTAACACCACATCGGCATTCGCTAACCGGCAGGCGTCACCGAAGGCTCCCCAGCGCAACTCCTCCAGCGCAACAAAACAGCGTCCAGGTAACGACCAACCGTCATATGCGCCAGCCCGCCAGCGGGTAAAAATTTGTTCGCTGTGTTCGCCCGCCTGAACCGTCAGGCCACGCTGGGTCAGCGCCTTCTCTTTATACGCAGCGCGTTGGGTAAACCAGTCAGTCAGTGAATTTATTTGTTGTAAAAGACCGGGGGTTGAAAGCCCACGCGGGTGTTCGGTTTGTTGTAAAAACCTCAGCCCTTCGGCAATACGCACCAGCGCCAGATGACCTGGGTCGATCATGCCCGCCAACTTTTCTACCAGCTTAAGGCGCATCACCAGATGCTCGCTGGACACTCCCGCCATCACCCACGCCCGCAGTTGTGTCTGGGATAACACCTCCTGCGTCAGACGCGCGCGCAGCCGCTGCTGCTGTTGCAGAAAACCGCCGGAACGTTTGGTTTCATCTCCCTGAACCAGATCGACCATAAACTTCGGGTAGACACACTCCAGCGTCCTCCCGGGGCCTTCCAGTAAAACGTTAGTCATGTGTGCTCGGTTGCAAAAAGGGTATTGATATCGTCACGCAGCAAACGGGAATCTTCATAAAGCCATGCCGCAATCGTAATGCGCTGCTGCAATTGCTCATTCATTGCATTCACCGCGGATTCATTTTGTTGGCGTAGCGTCAGACTCTCACTCAGACTCGCCTGCAATTGCGCCAGACACAGTGAAAAATCTGCAAAAAACGTGGCCATGCCTGCCGTAACGGAAATATCGACCTGAGCAACTAAAGCTTTACGAATTTGTTGGCAAAACTGGGAGACATACTGCACAAGGTTCTTATGCAAAGCGCCCATATCAATGAGATAACGCGTTTTTGTTTCGACGTAATCATTCCATCCCCAGTTGGGTTGATTTAGCCAACGAGAGAAAGTGTCACGCACCGCACCACCAGTAGACGGTGGATTTTCCACCGGGATATCCTGTTCAATGGCTTCGTTAAACAATTGGCGGGTATTGAAATTAAACATCGCTGTATGGAACGCTGGAAAACGGATCCGCGCACGAAAACCGGCGTGGTTTAGCTCCTCTTTCACCCTTTGCTCAATTGGCCGCATCGCGTCATTTAGCGCCCGGGAGAGCGTCGACTCAAGCTGTTCAAAACGCAGGGCTAAGTCACGGCTGATGCTTTCCTGCGCCGCCAGCAATACCCCCTCACAGGACGAGCGAATTTTATCTAACACAATTTTCGCCTGGCCTTCATCGTGCAGCACCAGCATTTCTCCGGCCATTTCTGCCGAGGAGACGCCAGCTCCCAGGCTATGTTGTGACATCATCAGGACGTTTTCTTTGATAAAGAAGGTGTTGATACCGCAAAGAATCTCGGTTTGTTGCTCTCTGAGATAGGCTGCAGCAGCCTCCAGCGCCAGTTCTACTTCATGGCTGACTTCATCGCTCACCCTCCCCTGGCTCACTTCTAACTGCTGCATATCCTCTTCAATATGCGTGATGTTCAGCCGCAGTTTGTCATAGGCGACCGTTAACCCGTGAGCACGAAACTCCAGATATTCGTGCACGCTTTGCGCATAGTTCAATAACTTATGTGACGCTGAGCGTAGCGCATACAGCGATGCATTGGCGTAAGCGGCGTGAATCACTTTCTGGATAGGCTGTTCAAACAGCGAGTCTTCCCACAACAGGTCGGCGGCATGACGGATATGCTCCGTATCTTCAAGATCGGTGGTACGCCAGCGTCTGCCAAGCGCCGCTTCGGCAAAATCCTGCACCCAACGTTGCACCTGATGATCCGGCAGTCGCCCACGGGCCGTCAGCTCATGACGCGCCCTGTTTGCCAGATAGCCCCACATTGAGGAAACCGGATAGATTCTCTCAGGGGCAATGCCACCTTGCATCAACGTGCCAGAAATCAACGCCCGCACCTGCTCTTCATCGTCACTGTTGCGGTCTTTCTGATCGAACTTGTTCACCAGCGCATACAGCGGTACTGACTTGCCAACCGCCATAATCGCCTGACGCACTTCCTCATCAGAAATCGATTTCAATTGGGTGTAATCCAACACCGCCAGCACCGCAGAGGCCCGTACCAGCTGTTCATTAAGCATTTTTTGTAAGTGCGGTTGTCCCGCCTCGTTCGGCCCCGGCGTATCCAGCAACGTTAATTGCCCTGGGTAGCTTGCTTGTCCGGCCAAATGGACAAACTCAACCTCAATAACCGGAATATGCTCAATTGCGGCATAGGCAGCAAAAGGAAAATCAACATCCAATGCTTTTGACAGGCGCACCAGGTCGTTCAGGCTTTTAAGGCAATGGAAAATAGGCTGTGCGCCAAGATAATACCGTTCAAATGCCACGCCGTTTTCAATATGCTGCAGCAGGACATTCATATCCTTGTCAATTTCCAGGGTCTGCGTAAGACGCAGGCGATCGCACTCGCGCACACGCTGCTGTAAAACCTTCATTAAGGCATCAATCGGCGCGACATGTGAAAAATGCAGGACCGGCTCTTTCTGCCCCGGCGTATGACGAATTAGCGTTGGTAACGCCGTCATGGGGCGATTACGATTAGGTAAAACTTCTGTCCCTACAATCGCGTTAATCGTCGTCGATTTTCCCGCTTTCATCGTGCCAACAATCGCCAGCACCATTTCCAGACGCGTAATCTTGCGCAACTCATTATTGAGCGTTGCTTGCTGGACATCCATGCCACGCGCGCTGAAATGCAGGGGCTGAACAACCTGACTGCTATGCTCTCCTTGTTTTAGCGCGACATCATCCAACGACGTCATGGGCAATTTTTGCAATTGCCTGAGATGTTCAAGCGAGAGCATCAGCAAGCGTTCCGCTTCCTGACTTAATTCATATATTGTCTGTGTGTGCATGGAAAATCTTTCCTTAACGCAAATAGCATTGCTTTTATTTAGCCCAATCGTTTTATTTATAGATTTTTTGGCTTTTATAATTACGTGTGGAAATAATTAAAATTAAAACAACCAATTGATATTATTAAAATAAGTTTGGCGTACAACCGCTGGCCTGAAACCTCTCACTTATGTAATAAGTAAGAAAGATAAACAGCGTAGTTCAGTTTTAAAAAATGCCAGCTTAATCCCCCTACTAAAATTAAGGGGGTTTGAGATATTCAATCACAATGACTTAGACATCCCCAGGCGATGTTACCTATGAATATCAGATATTTCGCCTCACCTTATCTTAAATAACCTGACGTAGCAATTTCCCTTAAAAAATATTACCCCATACTTTCATTGAGGTAAAAGCAAAGGGTCTTTACAGCAGATCATTTGCGTAATCACGCAGTAGTCCCGACAAAAGCAGGGATTTTATGTATAATTGCGGCCTTTTTCGGCAATCTGCCATTTTTTGGGCGCATTTGCCCCTGCTGACTTTTGAGGAAATCCACATGTCATTACCACACTGCCCACAATGCAACTCCGAATACACTTACGAAGATAACGGCATGTTCATCTGCCCGGAATGCGCGCACGAATGGAACGATGCTGAACCGGCACAGGACAGCGACGAACTGATCGTTAAAGATGCCAACGGCAACCTGCTGGCCGACGGCGACAGCGTTACCGTCGTGAAAGACCTGAAGGTAAAAGGTAGCTCTTCCATGCTGAAGATCGGTACCAAAGTGAAAAACATTCGCCTGGTTGAAGGTGACCACAACATCGATTGCAAAATCGATGGCTTTGGCCCAATGAAGCTAAAATCTGAGTTTGTGAAAAAGAACTGATGCAAATTGCCTGATGGCACTACGCTCATCAGGTCTACACCAGCTCATCTGCCAGGCGGGAAGCTCATACTTCCCGCCTGGTTTATTTATGCAGACGATAACTACACTTAACTGGTTTCTTTTACCTGAGGTAAAGATTATGCCGTTAAGTCCCTATATCTCCTTTGCAGGCAACTGCGCTGACGCTATCGCCTACTATCAAAAAACGTTAGGCGCTGAACTGCTCTACAAAATCAACTTCGGTGAAATGCCCAAATCGGCGCAGGATAGTGAAGATGGTTGCCCTTCAGGCATGAAATTCCCCGACACCGCCATCGCCCACGCCAACCTGCGCGTTGCGGGCAGCGACATCATGATGAGCGATAGCGCCCCGGACGGAAATGCTCACTACTCTGGCTTTACGCTGGTGCTCGACACGCAAAACGTCGATGAAGGCAAACGCTGGTTTGATAACCTGGCAGCAAACGGAAAAATCGAAATGGACTGGCAGGAAACCTTCTGGGCCCACGGTTTCGGTAAAGTGAGCGACCAGTATGGCGTGCCGTGGATGATCAACGTCGTCAAACAACAGCAACCCCCTACAGAGTAATCCAACGGGAGGCCAGCCCTCCCGTACTGTCATCAAATAGCGCTCAACTCTTCATCATCGAGTAACTATCCCTTAACGAAAACGTCACATTAATCCGCCACGATGGGGCCACTTTTTTAGGGAGGCCGCAGCATGCAAACGATTATTCGCGTCGAAAAACTCTCCAAGTCCTTCAATCAACATCAGGCGCTCAATGCGGTTGATCTGAATATCTGTTCCGGTGAGATGGTGGCTCTGCTTGGGCCGTCCGGCTCCGGCAAATCCACCCTTTTACGTCATTTAAGCGGTTTGATCATCGGTGATAAATCACCCGGTAGCCGCGTCGAGCTGCTGGGCCGCACCGTTCAACATGAAGGCCGCCTGGCGCGCGATATCCGCAAAAGCCGCGCCCACACCGGCTACATCTTCCAGCAGTTCAATCTGGTGAACCGCCTGACAGTGCTGGAGAACGTCCTGATTGGCGCGCTCGGCAGCACGCCGTTCTGGCGCACCTGTTTTAGCTGGTTTACCGCTGAGCAGAAACAGCGCGCATTACAAGCGTTAACCCGCGTTGGCATGGCGCACTTTGCATACCAGCGTGTTTCCACGCTTTCGGGCGGACAACAGCAGCGCGTCGCAATCGCCCGCGCGCTGATGCAGCAGGCCAAAGTGATCCTTGCCGATGAGCCGATTGCTTCACTGGACCCGGAATCCGCACGCATCGTGATGGACACCCTACGCGACATCAACCAGACCGACGGAATCACCGTGGTCGTCACGCTGCATCAGGTGGATTACGCCCTGCGCTACTGCGAACGCATCGTCGCGCTGCGCCAGGGCCACGTCTTCTTTGATGGCAGCAGCCAGCATTTTGATAACGATCGTTTTGACCATCTTTACCGCAGCATGAACCGCGTCGAACAGAACGCGCAGGCTGCCTGACATCCCCACAATGAGGAATGGAAATGAGCTATAAGACTGTTGCCGCGCTGGCCTTCACCAGCATGTTTAGCGTCAGTACCTTGTTAAGCCCGGCGCATGCCGAAGAGCAAGAAAAAGCGCTGAACTTTGGCATTATTTCGACCGAGTCACAGCAAAACCTGAAGCCGCAGTGGGAACCGTTCCTGAAGGACATGGAAAAATCGCTGGGCGTGAAGGTAAACGCCTTCTTCGCCCCGGACTACGCCGGGATCATCCAGGGCATGCGCTTTAACAAAGTGGATATCGCCTGGTACGGCAACCTCTCGGCAATGGAAGCGGTGGATCGCGCGAACGGACAAGTGTTTGCCCAGACCGTTGCCGCCGACGGATCCCCAGGTTACTGGAGCGTGTTGATCGTTAACAAAGACAGTCCGATCAATAACCTGAACGATCTGATCGCCAAACGTAAGGATCTGACCTTCGGCAACGGAGATCCCAACTCAACGTCAGGCTTCCTTGTTCCCGGCTACTACGTCTTTGCCAAAAACAACATCTCCGCGAGCGATTTCAAACGCACCGTTAACGCCGGACACGAAACCAACGCCCTGGCCGTCGCCAACAAGCAGGTCGATGTCGCCACCAACAACACCGAAAACCTCGACAAGCTGAAAACTTCCGCACCGGAAAAGCTGAAAGAGCTGAAGGTGATCTGGAAGTCACCGCTGATCCCGGGCGATCCGATCGTCTGGCGTAAAAACCTCTCCGAAACCACCAAGGACAAGGTGTACGACTTCTTTATGAATTACGGCAAAACGCCGGAACAGAAAACCGTACTGGAACGCCTTGGATGGGCACCGTTCCGCGCCTCCAGCGATCTGCAACTGGTGCCGATTCGCCAGCTGGCACTGTTTAAAGAGATGCAGGGTGTGAAGGACAACAAAGGGCTGAACGAGGAAGAGAAAACCAGCAAAACCTCGGCGTTGAAAGCGCAGCTCGATGACCTTGACCGTCTGACAGCCGCACTGGGCGCCATGACCAGCGTCACCAAAGCGGTGCAGTAACCCTGGTGCCCGGTGGCGCTTCGCTTACCGGGCCTACGATGTTTTGTAGGCCGGATAAGGCGCCTGCGCCGCCATCCGGCAATAACCTATGCACGGAGCTAAACATGCAAACCATCACCGTCGCCCCGCCCAAACGTAGCTGGTTCTCGCTGCTGAGCTGGGCCATTCTGCTCGCCGTACTGCTGGTCTCGTGGAAAGGTGCCGAAATGGCTCCGCTCACGCTGATCGAAGATTCCGGCAATATGGCAACCTTCGCCGCCGACTTCTTCCCACCGGACTTCAGCCAGTGGCAGGACTATCTCGGTGAAATGGCCGTCACCCTGCAAATTGCCGTCTGGGGGACTGCCCTCGCCGTGGTGCTATCGATTCCCTTCGGCCTGATGTGCGCCGATAACCTGGTGCCGTGGTGGATTTACCAGCCGATGCGCCGCCTGATGGACGCCTGCCGCGCCATCAATGAAATGGTCTTCGCGATGCTGTTCGTGGTCGCCGTCGGGTTAGGGCCATTCGCCGGGGTGATGGCGCTGTTTATCCACACTACCGGGGTACTCTCCAAGCTGCTTTCCGAAGCGGTAGAAGCCATTGAGCCGGGTCCGGTAGAAGGTATTCGCGCCACCGGAGCCAACAAAATTGAAGAGATTCTGTACGGCGTTCTGCCACAGGTCATGCCGCTGCTTATCTCCTACTCGCTGTATCGCTTTGAATCCAATGTTCGCTCGGCCACGGTAGTCGGCATGGTGGGCGCAGGTGGTATTGGCGTGACCTTATGGGAAGCGATTCGCGGCTTTCAGTTCCAGCAAACCTGCGCCCTGATGGTGTTAATCATCGTCACCGTCAGCCTGCTGGATTTCCTTTCCCAGCGTTTGCGTAAGCACTTTATCTGATTAGCGAGGCATTGATTGCTATGCACTTGTCTACACATCCGACCAGTTATCCAACGCGTTATCAGGAAATTGCCGCGAGACTTGAGCAGGAGCTACGTCAACATTATCGCTGCGGTGACTATCTGCCCGCCGAGCATCAGCTTGCCGCGCGCTTTGACGTAAACCGTCACACTCTGCGCCGCGCCATTGACCAGTTGGTTGAACGCGGTTGGGTTCAGCGTCGCCAGGGAGTCGGCGTACTGGTGCTGATGCGCCCGTTCGATTACCCGCTTAATGCCCAGGCACGCTTTAGTCAGAACCTGCTGGACCAGGGCAGCCACCCCACCAGCGAAAAACTGCTGGCGGTGCTGCGTCCGGCCTCCAGCCACATTGCCGATGCGCTCAGCATAAACGAGGGCGATAACGTGATTCACCTGCGCACCCTGCGTCGGGTTAACGGGATCGCACTGTGCCAGATCGACCACTATTTTTCCGACCTCACGCTGTGGCCGCTGCTGCAAGGCTTTAACAGCGGCTCACTGCACGACTATCTGCGCCAACAATCAGGTCTGACGCTGCTGCGCACGCAAACGCGCATCAGCGCCCGCCGCGCGCAGGCCAAAGAGAGCAAGGTGCTGGAAATCCCCAATATGGCGCCGCTGCTGTGCGTGCGCACCCTGAACCACCGTGAAGGCGAAGAACACGCGGCGGAATACTCCGTCAGCCTTACCCGCGCCGACATGATCGAATTCACTATGGAGCACTGAATGCATTTCGATACCGCCACCCGCCAGCGCTGGATGCGCGCGCTGGCTTACAGCAATGCCGATGCCCTGAACGCCCGCATCAACGCGCTCAAACTGACGCCGGACTATGAACTTATCCGCGCACCGGAAAGCGGACTGATGCAGATCCAGGCCCGTATGGGCGGTACCGGTAACCGCTTCTTTGCCGGTGACACCACGCTTACCCGCGCAGTGGTACGCCTGAAGAGCGGCACGCTGGGTTACAGCTACCTGCTGGGACGCAATAAACAACATGCCGAGCAGTGCGCGGTAATTGACGCGCTACTGCAGGAACAAACGCATTTCCAGAACCTAATGGAAACCTTAATTGCCCCGCTGGAAGCGGAACGCGATGCGTTGATTAACGCACGCTGTGCCGAAGTCAACGCCAGCCGGGTCGACTTCTTCACGCTGGTACGCGGAGATAACGCATGACCTTACAGACCGCATTTAATTTACCCGTTCAGGATGCTCAGCAGAGCTTTCGTCGCCTGCTGAAAGCCATGAGCGAACCGGGCGTAATCGTCGCCCTGCATCAGCTGAAACACGGCTGGCAGCCGCTGGGTCTGGCGACCACCAGCGTGCTGCTGACCCTGGTCGATGGCGACACGCCGGTCTGGCTGGCACCGTCGATGGATAACGATATCGCCCGGCAGAACCTGCGTTTTCACACCAACGCGCCGCTGGTGGATCAGCCACAGCTGGCGGCCTTTGCCGTCGCCGACGAACGTATCAGCAGCGAACAGCTTAACGCCCTCTCCGCCGGTTCCGCCGTCGCGCCAGAAACCAGCGCCACGTTGATTGTGCAGGTCTCTGGCTTAAGCGGCGGACGCATGCTGCGTCTGACCGGCGCGGGCATCGCCGAAGAGCGCATGATCGCGCCACAGCTGCCGGAATGCCTGATTCACGAACTCACCGAACGCCCGCATCCGTTCCCACTGGGGGTCGATCTGATCCTCACCTGTGGCGAACGCCTGCTGGCTATTCCGCGAACCACCCATGTGGAGGTGTGCTGATGTACGTCGCCGTCAAAGGGGGCGAAAAGGCGATAGCCAACGCCCACGCCCTGCAGGAAAACCGACGCCGGGGCGATGAGACCATTGCTGAACTGAGCGTGGCGCAAATCGAACAGCAGATGAACCTGGCCGTTGATCGGGTGATGACCGAAGGTGGCATCGCTGACCGCGAACTGGCTGCACTGGCGCTCAAACAGGCCAGCGGCGATAACGTCGAGGCCATCTTTTTGCTCCGCGCCTACCGCACTACGCTGGCAAAGGTAGCTGTCAGCGAACCGGTTAACAGCGCAGAAATGCGTCTTGAGCGCAGAATCTCCGCGGTCTACAAGGATATTCCCGGCGGGCAGCTGTTGGGTCCAACCTATGACTATACTCATCGCCTGATGGATTTTACCTTACTGGCCAATGGCGAAACCCCGCCTTTGCGCAGCTCAGACGGCGAGCAGGATGCCTCCCCGCACGTCTTTTCCCTGCTGGCGAACCAGGGTCTGGCTAAACGTGAAGAGGATGATGGCGCGACACCCGACGACATCACCCGCACGCCGCCGGTGTACCCCTGCTCACGCGCTTCACGTCTGCAACAGTTGATGCGTGGTGACGAGGGATATTTGCTGGCGCTGGCCTACTCCACCCAGCGCGGCTACGGGCGCAACCACCCGTTTGCCGCCGAAATCCGTAGCGGCTATGTGGCACTGGAAACCGTACCGGAAGAGCTGGGATTTGCGGTGAACGTCGGCGAACTGCTGATGACGGAATGTGAAATGGTCAACGGTTTTGTCGCGCCAGAAAATGAATCCCCCCATTTTACCCGCGGCTACGGGCTGGTGTTCGGTATGAGCGAACGTAAAGCGATGGCGATGGCGCTGGTGGACCGCGCCCTACAGGCAGCCGAATACGATGAAACGGTCACAGGACCGGCGCAGGACGAAGAGTTCGTGCTGGCGCATGCGGATAACGTCGAGGCGGCGGGTTTTGTTTCGCACCTCAAACTTCCCCATTACGTCGATTTCCAGGCCGAACTGGAACTGCTCAAACGCCTGCAACAGGAGGCCACCCGTGACCACTAACCTCTCCGGCTACAACTTTGCCTATCTTGATGAGCAGACCAAACGCATGATCCGCCGCGCAATTCTGAAAGCGGTAGCGATCCCCGGTTACCAGGTACCGTTTGGCGGACGTGAAATGCCGATGCCATACGGATGGGGAACCGGCGGCATTCAACTTACCGCCAGCGTGATTGGCGAGCCGGACGTGCTGAAAGTGATTGACCAGGGTGCGGACGACACCACTAACGCCGTATCGATTCGTAATTTCTTCAAGCGTGTGACCGGAGTGAATACCACTGAGCGTACGGAAGATGCGACGCTGATCCAGACCCGCCACCGCATCCCGGAGACGCCGCTGGTGGAAGATCAAATAATCATCTTCCAGGTACCGATCCCCGAGCCGCTGCGCTTTATCGAACCGCGTGAAACGGAAACTCGCACCATGCACGCGCTGGAAGAGTACGGCATCATGCAGGTGAAACTGTATGAAGATATCGCCCACTTCGGTCATATCGCCACCACTTACGCCTATCCGGTAAAGGTCAACGACCGCTACGTCATGGACCCGTCGCCCATCCCGAAATTCGATAATCCGAAGATGGACATGATGCCAGCCCTGCAACTGTTTGGCGCAGGCCGCGAAAAACGCATCTATGCCGTTCCACCTTACACCCGCGTGGAAAGTCTCGATTTCGACGATCACCCGTTTACCGTGCAGAGCTGGGATGAACCTTGTGCCATCTGCGGCTCAACCCACAGCTATCTCGATGAAGTGGTGCTCGATGACAGCGGCAAACGCATGTTTGTCTGCTCCGACACCGATTACTGCCGCCAACAGAGCGAGGCCCTCAGCAAATGACGCAACCGCTGCTTTCAGTCAACAACCTGACCCATCTCTACGCGCCGGGCAAGGGCTTCAGCGATGTCTCTTTTGACCTGTGGCCAGGCGAAGTGCTGGGTATCGTCGGCGAGTCCGGTTCTGGCAAAACCACGCTGCTGAAATCGATCTCTTCACGGCTGACGCCGCAGAGCGGTGAGATTTTGTATCAGAACCGTTCGCTGTACGGCATGAACGAGGCCGACCGTCGCCGTCTGCTGCGCACCGAATGGGGCGTGGTGCATCAGCATCCGCTGGATGGCCTGCGCCGTCAGGTCTCCGCAGGCGGCAATATCGGCGAACGTCTGATGGCCACTGGCGCGCGCCACTACGGCGACATCCGCGCCACCGCGCAGCGCTGGCTGGAGGAGGTGGAGATCCCTGCCTCGCGTATCGACGACCTGCCAACCACCTTTTCCGGCGGTATGCAGCAGCGCCTGCAGATCGCCCGCAACCTCGTCACCCATCCCAAACTGGTGTTTATGGACGAACCCACCGGCGGGCTGGACGTTTCGGTACAGGCCAAACTGCTGGACCTGCTGCGCGGCCTGGTGGTGGAACTGGATCTTGCAGTGGTCATTGTCACCCACGATTTGGGTGTGGCACGTCTGCTGGCAGACCGTTTGCTGGTGATGAAGCAGGGTCAGGTGGTGGAAAGTGGGTTAACCGACCGCGTGCTCGACGACCCGCACCATCCGTACACCCAGTTGCTGGTGTCGTCCGTTTTGCAAAATTAAACATCGGATGCCGGATGGCAGCTTACGGGGCGCTGTTTGTAGGCCGGATAAGCGCAGCGCCATCCAGCAATAAGAACCATGAGGCTCAAATGATTCGCGTTGAAAACGTCAGTAAAACTTTTGTCCTGCATCAGCAAAACGGCGTGCGTCTGCCGGTGCTGCAAAACACCACGCTGGAAGTGAAAAATGGCGAATGCGTGGTGCTGCACGGTCACTCGGGTAGCGGCAAGTCCACGCTGCTGCGATCGCTGTACGCCAACTATCTGCCGGATGAAGGACACATCCACATTCGCCACAGCGATGAGTGGGTCGATCTGGTGCAGGCCCCGGCGCGCAAAGTGTTGGAAGTTCGCCGTTCAACCATCGGCTGGGTAAGCCAGTTCCTGCGCGTAATCCCGAGGATTTCCGCGCTGGATGTGGTGATGCAACCGCTGCTGGATCTGGGTGTCTCCCATGAGGAGTGTGCAGCCAAAGCGGCTAACCTGCTTACCCGCCTGAACGTGCCGGAGCGGCTGTGGCACCTGGCACCGTCGACCTTCTCCGGTGGCGAACAGCAGCGCGTCAACATCGCCCGCGGGTTTATCGTCGATTACCCGATTCTGCTGCTCGATGAACCCACCGCCTCGCTGGACGCCAAAAATAGCGCCGCCGTCGTCGCATTGATTGAAGAAGCAAAAGCCCGCGGCGCAGCAATTGTCGGTATTTTTCACGATCAAACCGTGCGCGACCGCGTAGCGGATCGTCTGCATCTGATGGGAACAACAGCATGATTATCAATAATGTAAAGCTGGTACTGGAAGATGACGTGGTGCAAGGATCGCTGGAAATCGAGGGCGGGGTCATTCGCGCCTTTGCTGAAAGTCCGAGCAGCCTACCTGAGGCGCTGGACGGCGAAGGCGGCTGGCTGCTGCCAGGGCTTATCGAGCTGCATACCGATAATCTCGACAAATTTTTTACCCCGCGCCCGAAGGTAGACTGGCCTGCCCACTCGGCGATGAGCAGCCACGACGCGCTAATGGTCGCCAGCGGCATTACCACCGTGCTGGACGCAGTGGCGATTGGCGATGTGCGCGACGGTGGTGACCGTCTGGAAAATCTGGAGAAGATGATCAACGCGGTGGAAGAGACGCAAAAGCGTGGGGTAAATCGCGCCGAGCACCGCCTGCACCTGCGCTGCGAGCTGCCGCATCACACTACCCTGCCGCTGTTTGAAAAACTGGTTGGTCGTGAGCCGGTGACGCTGGTGTCGCTGATGGATCATTCCCCCGGCCAGCGTCAGTTCGCCAATCGTGAGAAGTACCGCGAGTATTATCAGGGCAAGTATTCGCTCACCGACGAGCAGATGGCCCGTTATGAAGAAGAACAGTTAGCGCTGGCTGCGCGTTGGTCACAGCCCAACCGCACGGCGATTGCCCAGATGTGCCGTGAGCGCCAGATTGCGCTGGCGAGCCATGACGATGCCACCTGCGATCATGTGCTGGAATCGCATCAACTTGGCAGCGTGATCGCCGAATTTCCCACAACTTTCGAAGCCGCCGATGCCTCACGCCAGCATGGCATGAACGTGCTGATGGGCGCACCTAACATCGTGCGCGGCGGTTCTCACTCCGGCAACGTGGCGGCACATAGGCTGGCTGAGCTGGGGCTGCTGGATATTCTCTCCTCCGACTACTACCCCGCCAGCCTGCTCGATGCGGCATTTCGCGTAGCGGATGACGACGCTAACCGCTTTACGCTGCCGCAGGCTATTCGTCTGGTGACCCGCAATCCGGCGCGGGCCTTAAATCTCAACGATCGCGGTGTTATTGCCGAAGGTAAACGCGCGGATCTGGTGCTGGCGCATCGCAAAGGCGGCAACATCCATATCGACCACGTCTGGCGTCAGGGCAAAAGGGTATTCTGACTATGGGTAAACTGATCTGGCTGATGGGGCCGTCCGGCTCCGGTAAGGACAGTCTGCTGGCAGAATTGCGCCAGCAGGAACCGGCGCAACTGCTGGTGGCGCATCGCTACATCACCCGCGCCGCCAACGCCGGGAATGAAAATCATATTGCGCTAAGTGAACCAGAGTTTTTTACCCGCGCCGGGCAGAATCTGCTGGCGCTGAGCTGGCACGCCAACGGTTTCTACTACGGCGTCGGCGTGGAGATAGACCTCTGGCTGCACGCTGGTTTTGATGTGGTGGTCAACGGCTCGCGTGCGCATCTGCCCCAGGCGCAGGCCCGTTATGGCGCTTCTTTGCTTCCCATTTGCTTACAGGTTTCTCCGGCAGTTCTCCGCCAGCGCCTGCAGGCTCGTGGGCGGGAGAGCGAAACGGAAATCGCCGCCCGTCTTGAACGCGCAGCCCGCTACGCCCCGTATGACTGCCACGTCCTGAATAACGATGGTAGTTTGCTACAGTCTGTCGATACACTGCTCGCACTGATGGGACGCAAGGAGAAGAAACATGTCTGTCTGTGAATTACGCCGCGCCACGCTCTACGATACCGATGCGGTTTACGCGCTCATCTGCGAGTTGAAGCAGGGTCAATTTGACCTGCAGGCTTTTAGCGCTGGTTACGCCGCTAATCTGCAAGATGCCAATATGCACTACCAGCTGGCACTGATCGACGGACAGGTCGTCGGCTTGATCGGTCTTCACCTGCAGTTTCATCTTCACCACGCCAACTGGATTGGCGAAATCCAGGAACTGGTGGTGATGCCGCAGGCGCGAGGGTTAAGGGTTGGCAGCCAGCTACTGGCCTGGGCCGAAGCCGCCGCACGCGAAGCGGGCGCAGAAGTCACCGAGCTTTCCACCAGCACCCAACGCCTTGACGCACACCGTTTTTACCAGCGCGAAGGCTATACCATGAGCCATTTTCGCTTCACCAAACCGCTGTAGGGGGAGCCATGAGTCTGACCATTACGCTAACGGGAACGGGCGGCGCACAGCTGGTGCCGACATTTGGCTGCGACTGTGCGGCCTGCCAACGAGCACGCTTACAGGCGCAATATCGTCGACGCCCTTGTAGCGGGGTGGTCAAATTCAACAATGCGGTGACGCTGCTGGACGCGGGGATCCCGCATCTGATGGACGACTGGCCAGCGGGCAGCTTCCAGCAGTTTCTGTTGACCCACTATCATATGGATCACGTGCAGGGGCTGTTTCCGCTGCGCTGGGGCGTGGGGGCGACTATCCCGGTGTACGGACCGCCGGATGAACAGGGTTGCGACGATCTGTTTAAGCATCCCGGCATCCTCGATTTTAGCCATACCGTCGCGCCATTCGTAGTGTTTGACCTGCAAGGATTGCAGGTCACGCCGCTACCGCTCAACCATTCAAAGCTGACGTTTGGTTATCTGCTGGAGACCGCACATAGCCGCGTGGCGTGGCTCTCCGATACCGCCGGACTTCCCGACAAGACGCTGAAGTTTCTCCACAATAACCAACCCCAGGTGATTATCATCGACTGCAGCCATGCCCCGCGCACCGAGCCACCGCGCAATCACTGTGATTTAAATACCGTTATCGCGTTGAACGACGTTATCCGCTGTCCACGGGTGATCCTGACGCATATCAGCCATCAGTTCGACCTGTGGATAATGGAAAACCAGCTTCCCGCAGGGTTTGAGGCAGGATATGACGGAATGGAGATTATGCTGGAGTAAGGAAATTTGCCGGATGCGATGAAAACATCTTATCCGGCCGACAAGACGACAGCCAGGCGACTTTTCCATAAGCATAGAGAGATTGCAATGCATACATGCACTGTGCTCAAGTGCATGCATTGACATAAAATGGCGAGATGTTGAGCTGACAGCGAAATCCCTTACAGGGGATAAAATATTCTTACATTTAGATAGTTACAGTTAACGATCGTAATCTTCTTCCATTCTGCGTTCTTCGTCTTCTAACTGACGCCGTTCTTGATCAAGCTGGCGCTGACGGTCATCCAGTTGGCGACGTCGATCTTCAAACTGGCGGCGGCGATTGTCATATTGCCTGCGCCGGTCGTCACTCATCTGGCGCTGCCAGCTTTCATCACGGGAATCATCATAATCCCGCCCGTTGTCCGGTTTGTATGCGTCGTTTATCGCCTGCTGAATATTACCAATGGCGTCATCGATAATATCCGCCTGCGCCGATACGGTGGTCAGCATCAGCAAACTAAAAAGAAGGAATGTCGCGGAGCGTTGCATAAAACCAGCCTCATCAAGAAACTCGCCCCACGGTAACCAAAGCGTATTTGCGCGGGTAGCGGAGGAATCTCAATTACGCGAATGCCGCAGCGCCTGCGCCAGTTCTCCCCGGGTAAAAGGCTTACGCAATAGTGCCACATCCGGCAGCGCCGGGTTATGCGCCGGGCGTAAATCCTGACCGCTCATCAGCAGGATGGACAACTGCGGATAATGTGCCTGGGCATGGTTAACCACATCCACGCCGCTTAAACCACCTGGCAGCATTAAGTCGCTGATAAAAATATCAATCTCGGATGAAGCCGCCAGCATATGCATCGCCTGTTCGCCGTTGGCGGCCTCTAACGTCAGGTAGCCCAGCAGGTGTAATTGCTCGCACAACGTCTGGCGTACATCGTCCTCATCCTCGAGCACCAACACCAGTTTTTCATCGTTGGTCGTTGTGTGTTGCGCTACCGCTTCCACTTGAGCCTGCACCGGAACAACGGCGCGAGGCAGTTGCAGCCGGACAGTCGTTCCCTGCCCGGGGGCGCTTTCAATCTCCACCCGGCCACCGGACTGGCGCACAAAACCGTAAACCATCGACAGCCCCAGCCCACTGCCGCTGCCGGTCTGTTTGGTGGTGAAAAAGGGCTCGAAGACCTGCGCTTTCACTGCCTGCGACATCCCACTTCCCTGGTCGGCTACCTCCAGCATCACCATGTCCTGCTTACGCCCATCGCTGCGCGTAACCCGTTGATTCCAGGTACGGATTTTTATCGTACCCGCCTGCCCGTCCATGGCGTCACGGGCGTTCATCACCAGATTGATAATGGCGTTTTCCAGTTGGCTGACGTCAATCCACGCGGGCCAGGCAGGCGACTGGGCTTCAATCTCCAGCGTCAACGTGGCCGGAAGAGAGTGGCGCATCAGTTCGCCCAGGTTTTCCAGCAGCGTTTTCAGCTCCACCGCATGAGGGTGCAATGACTGTTTGCGCGAAAAGGCCAGCAGCCGTTGGGTAAGCAGCGCCCCGCGCTCGGCGGCTTTTAGCGCCCGATTGACCCGTGGCGCATCGGGCGACTCCGGATTCACCAAATCCAGACTGCCAATAATCACTGCCAGCAGGTTATTGAAATCATGGGCTAATCCACCCGTCAGTTGCCCCACCGCCTTCAGCTTTTGGCTGTGCAACAGCGCTTCTTCCAGCCCCTGACGCTCGGTGCGATCGATTTCCATCTGGCTGGTTTTTTCTTTTAGCAGTCGGGTGGTGTGCTCCAGCGATGCCGTATTGCGGGCAAAGACGCTAAAGGCGCGGGCCAGCTCGCCCAGCTCATCGCGCCGCTGCAGGGCCGGGACACTGACGTCTGATTCACCGTGCGCCAGCCGGGTCATCGCCCGCGAAATGGCCGTTAGGTTGGAGCCGAGATTACGGTAGATATACCACCCGGCAAAACCGGTGATCACCACCGCCAGCAGCGCAAACACTAAAATAAACAACGCGCCGGATTGCAGTTCCTGATGGCTTTGCGCCACCCGTTGCTCTGAGATCAGCGCCACCTGCGAGGCATACTGGTTGATATCGCTGTTGAGGATCGCCACCAACGCTTTGATGTGGAACATATACCAATTGATGGCCAAATCGCTTTGCTCCAGCGCGGAAGAGAGCGGCTCCAGCTTATGCAGTTCCTGGTTGAAGTCGTTGAGGATACCGCTAATCAGCGGATTGGCATGCTGCAAGGGAAGAGCGGGCATCACCGCATCCAGTTGTTTCACCACCGAACGCGGCGTGGGCGTGTCGATGGCGGCAACAATTAAGCGGTCCATCTGCCCCAGCAGCACATCGTCCTGCGCGCCGGTGAGCTTTTGCAGATGACGTAAATAGCTTTGATTCTGATACAGCGAACTGAGCAGCGCGTTACGTTCCAGGTGCCGCCGCTGACCGCGCTGCAACATACCTTCCACGCTGCTTTGTAGCTCCTGGCTGCGCTGGATAATTCGCTCGACCAGCACCGGCTCCTGCTGCGCCAGCGGTGCGGTAGCCAGTTGTTCCAGCGACTGCTTCAGCGCCCTTTGCGTCTCCTGCAACCGCTCCGCTTCGCCTTTGTATTCCAGCGCCCCGACTACCTGCGACAACCGCACCGCCGCTGTCGCCACGTTCGCCGTATCCCGTGCCAGGTTCATGCTGCCGGTCATGTCGTCAACGGTTTGCTGCTGCACCTGCTCCTGGATCTGGCTTGCGTGCTGAAACCCCAGCACCGCCACGCCGCTCACCATCAGCGTGACCGCCACCACCAGCAGATTGAAGAACAGCAATCGTCCACGCGCACTGGCGAAAAAGTGACGTCCCGGTTGCGGCATATCACGCTCCGTGAAGAAAAATCGCAATATGACAAATATGAACGGCTTCTGACATTTTGCATTTACATTCCTGTGATGGACTGCTGATATCGGCCACCCCACAGGAGATCCGCCATGAGCAGGACACCGGTTCTGGAGATGCGCAACATTGCTAAAGCGTTTGGCAAATTTTACGCGCTGAAAGGGGTCGATTTAACGGTCTGGCCGGGCGAGATTCATGCCCTGATGGGCGAGAACGGTGCGGGGAAAAGCACCCTAATGAAGATCCTCGCGGGTGCCTATACCGCCACCAGCGGTGAAATCCTGATTGACGGTCAGCCGTTTCACATTCGCGGTCCCAAAGATGCGCTGAGCGCAGGCATCACGCTGATTTACCAAGAGATGCAGCTCGCGCCGAACCTGACGGTGGCAGAAAATATCTTTCTTGGCAGCGAGCTGTCGCGCGGCGGTCTGGTCCAGCGTAAAGAGATGATCATGCAGTCACAGAAAGTCATCGACCGACTCGGTGCCCAGTTTAAGGCCAGCGACCGTGTGATGACGTTGACCATCGCCGAACAGCAGCAGGTTGAAATTGCCCGTGCCCTGCACCGTAACAGCCGCATTCTGGTGATGGATGAACCCACCGCCGCCCTCTCCTCACGTGAAACCCACCGCCTGTTTGAACTGATCATGCGCCTGCGCGATGAGGGGATGGCGATTATCTACATCAGCCACCGCATGGCGGAAGTTTACGAACTCTCCGATCGCGTCAGCGTCCTGCGCGACGGGCAATATGTTGGCAGCCTGACCCGCGACAAGCTCAACGCCTCGGAGCTGGTGCGCATGATGGTGGGCCGTCCGTTGAGCGATCTGTTCAACAAAGAGCGCGATATTCCCTTAGGTAAAGCACGCCTCAACGTCCATCACCTTACCGACGGCCATAAAGTCCAGCCGTGCAGCTTGCTGGTGCGCTCCGGGGAGATCGTCGGCCTGGCCGGGTTAGTCGGCGCTGGGCGTTCTGAACTGGCGCAGCTGATTTTTGGCGTGCGCAAAGCCATCGGCGGCATGATTGAAGTGGACGGTGAACCGGTGGTGATCCACTCCCCGCGCGAAGCAATTGACCACGGCATTGGCTTTCTGACGGAAAACCGCAAAGAGCAGGGATTATTTTTAGAGCTGGCAGCGGCAGAAAACATCACCATGGCAACGCTGGAACGTGACGCGAACTGGGGCATGCTCGATCGCAAAAAGGCGCAGGCGATTTCCGATGACGCCATCAAATTGCTCAATATTCGCGTCCCGCATGCCCAGGTCCGCGCAGGCGGCTTGTCCGGCGGCAACCAGCAAAAGCTGCTGATTTCGCGCTGGGTGGCGATCGGGCCACGCATTTTGATCCTCGATGAACCGACGCGCGGCGTGGACGTCGGCGCCAAAAGTGAGATCTACCGGATCATGAACGATATGGCGCGCAAAGGCGTGGCGATCCTGATGATCTCCAGCGAACTGCCGGAAGTGGTCGGGATGAGCGATCGCGTGTATGTGATGCGTGAAGGCAGCATTGCCGGCGAGCTGAACGGACAAAGTATTACCCAGGAAAATATTATGACGCTGGCAACCGGCGTGAACGACTCCCATCATCAGGCGGTGTCCCATGAATAATCCAACCACTCCCCAGCAGGTAGCGAAATCCGCCTCCGCAAAAAAAATGCTGATGAGCGATCTGATGCAAACGGTCGGTATCTTACCGATTCTCATCCTGATAGTGGCGGTGTTTGGCTTTATCGCGCCTAACTTTTTTACCGAAAGCAACCTGCTGAATATTACCCGCCAGGCGTCGATCAACATCGTGCTGGCCGCTGGCATGACCTTCATTATTTTAACCGGCGGCATCGATCTTTCGGTTGGTTCGATTCTCGGCACCACCGCCGTCGCAGCCATGGTGGTTTCTCTCATTCCTGAGTTTGCCATGCTGTCAGTCCCTGCTGCACTGTTGCTCGGCATGGTGCTGGGGTTGTTTAACGGCGCGCTGGTCGCTTTTGCCGGCCTGCCGCCGTTTATCGTCACGCTTGGAACCTATACGGCGCTGCGCGGCGCGGCCTATCTGCTGGCGGATGGCACGACGGTGATTAACTCCAACATCAGCTTTGAGTGGATCGGCAACAACTATCTCGGTCCGGTTCCGTGGCTGGTGGTCATTGCGCTGGCGGTGGTGGTGGTGTGCTGGTTCATTCTTAGGCGCACAACGCTCGGCGTTCATATCTATGCGGTTGGCGGCAATATGCAGGCCGCGCGCTTAACCGGGATCAAAGTGTGGCTGGTGCTGCTGTTCGTCTACGGCATGAGCGGTTTGCTCTCAGGTCTTGGCGGGGTGATGAGCGCCTCGCGACTGTACAGCGCCAATGGCAACTTAGGTATGGGTTACGAACTGGACGCCATCGCGGCGGTGATCCTCGGCGGCACCAGCTTTGTTGGCGGGATCGGCACCATCACCGGCACGCTGGTGGGGGCGTTGATCATTGCCACGCTCAATAACGGCATGACGCTGATGGGCGTCTCCTATTTCTGGCAATTGGTGATCAAAGGGGCGGTGATCATCATAGCGGTGCTGATCGACAAATACCGTACCCGACACCATCAAAGTGCATAACAACAACATCTTACTTCGAGGAATACAGCATGAGATTGAAGCCCTTAGTCACCGCGCTCTGTGCTGGCGCCCTGCTTGCTGCAGCTCCATTTGTGCAGGCAAAAGAACTGAAATCCATCGGTGTTACGGTGGGCGATCTGGCCAACCCGTTCTTCGTGCAGATCACCAAAGGCGCGGAGCTGGAAGCACGCAAACTGGCCGGTGATAACGTTAAAGTGACGCTGGTTTCCAGCGGCTACGATCTGGGCCAGCAGGTGTCGCAAATCGACAACTTTATTGCCGCCAAAGTCGACATGATTATCCTTAACGCCGCCGACTCCAAAGGCATCGGCCCGGCGGTTAAACGCGCGAAAGACGCCGGGATCGTGGTGGTTGCCGTTGACGTAGCGGCGGAAGGCGCAGACGCGACCATTACTTCCGATAACACTCAGGCAGGCGAAATGGCCTGTAAATACATTACCGACCGTCTGAAAGGCAAAGGCAACGTCGTCATCATCAACGGGCCACCGGTATCTGCCGTCCAGAACCGTGTGGAAGGCTGCCAGACCGAGTTTAAACGCCACCCTGACATCAAGGTGCTGTCATATAACCAAAATGCCAAAGGCAGTCGCGAAGGCGGGCTGGAGATCATGACCGCGTTGCTGGCGGCGAATCCGAAGATCGACGGCGTATTCGCCATTAACGATCCCACAGCGATCGGCGCCGATCTGGCGGCAAAACAGGCGCAGCGTAGCGAATTCTTTATTGTCGGCGTAGATGGATCCCCAGACGGCGAAGAAGCCCTGAAGCGCGAAAACTCACTATTTGTGGCGACGCCAGCACAAGATCCGCAGGTGATGGCTGCCAAAGCGGTCGAAATCGGTTATGACATATTACAGGGGAAACCCGCCCCGAAAGAACCCGTGCTGATCCCAGTGACGATGATCGATAAAAACAACGTCGGCAGTTATAAGGGTTGGACGGTGAAATAAGTGCCGGGCCGCCTGATACCTCTCCCCACGGTAAAGACAGTATAAGAAATAGAAGAATAAGCGCCCGTCAGGGCGCTTTCCTCATAAAAATGGAACATAGTAAATACCCATTTCCTGCTCAATTTTATCACTCACGAATATAGAAAAAAACAATACCGCTATAAAAACAACCAATATACCAACCACAAAAGGAACAATAGAATACCAGGGATGAATGTTGAAGGTTTCCTCTGACACTAAACAGAGATACCCAGTACACCATAAAATAATTGAGCATGCGGATATAATTTTCCAATAATTCGAGAAGTCTGCTATGTCAGGAGCAGGTTTACGCCCTGGATATTTAGCCGCGATTATCCCGGATTGAATAGTATCTGCAGATTTACTGGCGAATAATTGGTGTCCTTGCCCGTATTTTGCAGCATCCGCAGCCAACGCTAATACGACCCAGCGCTGAACCTCAGAGCCTTTCCCGGTGACGGTTTCCAGATCATATATGCTATCAGGGAGAATGCCCGTTTTTGCATTTTCTATTGCACCAGATATTACGAATTTTGACTGTTTATCCAGCGAGTTGAACCATAACCTTTTAATTTTATCAATTACCACTTGCTGAGCGGAGAGATATGTATTCACTATTTCATCGAGATAATACGGTGTACTGTCCATCATGCGTAATAAATATAATGGTGTATCTTTACTTTCAAGGAACCTGTCATCGGTGAAAACAAATGCGTTTGCACTTTCAAAAAAATCAGAGTCATTTTCGCTGTGCAATTCAACTGTAACGATTAGATTATTTTCAAACATATTAAAACCAATCCAGTCGTTGATTAAATAATAATCAGGGCATTCATGGGGGATTTTTATTTCCCCAATTTTATCTTTGGGGACGCTCAAGCTTTCAAGCACCGTTTTGAAGCTATTACCTATAGAGTCATCTGCTCCCTTAACATATAGCCAGGTCTTAAAGGGAGAATATTGTCTAACAAGAGAGTTTTTGAGTGGCTCGATCAACTGCCTTAGTACTTTATCAACTCTGATGTCATCCATAGAATCAACTTCAATAGCAATTCTTAACGGCGTTGCGGCGCCTGTAGGTGCCTCACCCTCTAGTTTTTGCATCTTTAGCGCCAGCTCTGATACTGGAAGAATTGATGAGTAATCTAAAAGAGGTAACGCCTGTCTGGCCCAATTTTGCCATCGATTCATACCATATTTTTCAAGGAAATCCGCATAACAAAATGGATAAGCTATAAAACAGTAAGCCATCCCTACAGCGCACCAGATCACTAATACTAGTATCAACGGGGTTGATAATGTAATCGATATCAATTCACCAGTAACTTTTTCTCCCTGCTGCCAATTTAATATACTGTATGTTGTAAAAACTAAAAATATACCAAAGCTAATGACCAGCATAATAATCAGCGGAAATTTTCCTACATCCTGATACGGATTCTTGTTTGGTCTCTTCCATTTATTCATTTGCTTGTCCCCGCTGTTGGCAGTGTGGTTTTTATTGCACAACCGCATGCAGCCCTACACCCATCCACAACAACACCTCTACCGTCCATTGTCCAGGTTGGTTCAAAATCAAGTATGGGAAAGGTCCCTTTATGCGCAATACAAACAACAGTATCCCCCATTAAAGCGACGGGAATTCCCATAAACTTGCTACCAGAAGCTTTGTTCACATACCCACCGTTTTCCAGCGGGTCATTTAGTCTGATTACACCTTTCATATTATTTCCCTGCATCCATATCGCAGTACATCCGGGTCCAGCCCTTATAGCCCACCACTTCTGGTTCTTTGTCCGGCAGGTTTTGATAGTTGGCCTTATATCCCTCCG
>NZ_JAOWEE010000055.1:0-234686 GCF_030334295.1 Citrobacter sp. Cf088 | reverse complement strand
CTCAGAAGTGAAACGCCGTAGCGCCGATGGTAGTGTGGGGTCTCCCCATGCGAGAGTAGGGAACTGCCAGGCATCAAATTTAGTGTGCTGATATGGCTCAGTTGGTAGAGCGCACCCTTGGTAAGGGTGAGGTCCCCAGTTCGACTCTGGGTATCAGCACCAGTTTTTCGGTTAAAGTTCGGCACTTAGAAAAGAATTTGTCTGGCGGCTGTAGCGCGGTGGTCCCACCTGACCCCATGCCGAACTCAGAAGTGAAACGCCGTAGCGCCGATGGTAGTGTGGGGTCTCCCCATGCGAGAGTAGGGAACTGCCAGACATCAAATAAAAGCGAAAGGCCATCCGAAAGGATGGCCTTTTTGCGTTTATACGCGGAAATAAGCCGGAACTGTATCCGGCATATGGCTTTAATGAATAACCTGCGATAAAAACGCACGAGTGCGTTCAGATTTGGGGTGAGCAAAAAACTCATCCGGTGGTGCCTGTTCCACAATCTCGCCAAGATCCATAAAGATCACCCGGTCAGCTACTGTGCGGGCAAAGCCCATTTCATGGGTTACACATAGCATGGTCATGCCCGATTGTGCCAGACCTATCATGGTATCCAGCACTTCTTTTACCATTTCAGGATCCAACGCTGATGTGGGTTCATCAAATAACATGATTTTGGGTTTCATACACAGCGAGCGTGCAATGGCCACGCGCTGTTGTTGTCCACCAGAGATTTGCCCGGGATATTTATGCGCATGTTCGGCAATGCGGACCCGCTCGAGGTAGTGCATTGCCAGTACTTCAGCCTCTTTTTTCGGCATCTTTTGCACCCAGATAGGCGCCAGTGTGCAGTTTTGCAGGACAGTTAAATGAGGAAAGAGATTAAAGTGCTGAAAGACCATGCCAACTTCTTGTCGGACGCGCTCAATATTGCGGATGTCTTCATTGAGTTCAATCCCATCCACCACAATGCGTCCTTGCTGATGTTCTTCCAGATGGTTAATACAGCGGATAGTTGTCGATTTCCCCGAACCGGAAGGCCCGCATAATACGATGCGCTCTCCCTGTTTTACCTTCAGGTTGATGTTTTTCAGGACGTGAAACTGTCCGTACCATTTGTTGACGTTTTCCAGCGTAATCATCGCGTCGGTAGACGGCATTAATAATTGGCTCATAAATTCCTCAGTGCGGTGTACGCCCGGTGTTAAAACGTTTTTCCAGATGTTGGCTGTAACGCGACATACTGAAACAGAAGATCCAGTAAATCAGTGCAGCGAAAACATATCCTTCTGTCGACATACCCAGCCACGCAGGGTCCACAGTTGCTTGCTGCACGCTACTGAAGAGATCAAACAGACCGATGATAATGACCAGACTGGTATCCTTGAACAGGGCGATAATCGTGTTAACCAGGCCAGGGATAACCAGCTTGAGGGCTTGCGGAAGAATGACCAGCCCCTGAGTTTTCCAGTATCCTAACGCCAGTGATTCAGCGGCTTCATACTGACCTTTTGGTAGGGCTTGTAACCCTCCGCGAACCACTTCTGCGACATAGGCCGACTGGAAAAGAATAACGCCGACCAGGGCCCGGATAAGCTTGTCGATACTGGTTCCTTCGGACATAAACAGAGGAAGCATGACCGAGGACATAAACAGAACGGTAATCAACGGCACACCGCGCCAGAACTCAATGAAAATGACGGATAAAACCCGCACGACTGGCATATGGGAACGACGTCCCAGCGCCAGTAAAATGCCCCATGGAAGCGCGCCTGCAATCCCCACGGATGCGATAATTAGCGTCAGTGTTAATCCACCCCACTGCCGGGTTTCTACGCGCTCCAGCCCGAAAAAACCCCCATACATCAGCCACCAAACCACCACTGGATAAACGACGGCCCAGACAGCGATATAGCGGCCACGATGCGGGATTGTTTTCAAGAACATGGGAACGATAGACAGCAAACCAATTATCAGGGCCAGATTTACACGCCAGCGCTGATCGTGGGGATAAAGTCCATACATGAATTGCCCAAAGCGTTCATGAATGAACACCCAGCAGGCTCCGGCTTTGGTGCAGTCTGCTCGGGTTGAACCTACCCAGTTGGCCTGAAAGAATACCCAGTTCAACAGTGGCGGAAGAAATGACCAAATCAGCCATATGCATAGTAGGGTGAGCAGGCTATTTGACCAACTGGAGAACAGGTTTTTACGCACCCAGAGTAGGCTGCGGCTTGCCGGATTACTGTGCTGGCGTGAGGGGTGAGACAGCAGGGCTTTTGTCATCATGGCTCCTTAGCGCTCAATCAGTGCAATACGGCGGTTATAAATATTCATCAGCAAAGAAATACTCAGACTAATGATCAGGTATACCGACATGGTGATGGCGATCGTTTCAATGGCTTGCCCTGTTTGATTGAGTACCGTGCCGGCAAACAGTGAAACCATGTCCGGATAGCCAATGGCGGCCGCAAGAGAAGAGTTCTTGACGATATTCAGGTACTGGCTGGTCAGTGGGGGAATGATGACGCGTAGCGCCTGTGGGATGATTACCTGGCGTAGCGTCACCGGATTTGGCAGACCCAGCGAGCGTGCGGCTTCATGTTGGCCATAAGGAACGGCCTGAATTCCCGCCCGAATAATTTCTGCAATAAATGCCGAGGTGTACACCGAAAGCGCCAGAGTCAGTGCCGCCAGTTCGGGAATAAGCACCATACCGCCACGGAAGTTAAAACCACGAAGCGCGGGAATATCCCAGTGAAGCGCAGCGCCAAACATCCACTGTGAAATCACCGGTAAAAGTCCGATCAACGCCAGAGCCATGGGCCAGGTCCGACGTAGCTGGCCGGTTTTGGTCTGATGCATTCTGTTGAAGCGAAATAATCCGATGGTGACGACGATAGCGATAACGACAGCGGTGCAAAAGGCAAAAAAACCTTCTCCCATTTGCGGGGCTGGTATATAGAGCCCCCGGTTACTCAGGAACATCAAATCCAGTGCGTTAACAGCCTGGCGTGGGCCGGGCAGGTTACGTAATACAGCGAAATACCAGAAGAAGATCTGCAGCAGCGGCGGTATATTGCGGAACGTTTCGATGTAGATCGTCGAGAGTTTTCGCAATAACCAGTTATCTGACAGGCGTGCCAGTCCGAGAAAGAAACCGAGAATTGATGCGAAAACAATACATAATGCAGAAACTAATAGCGTATTGAGCAGGCCGACCACAAAGACACGACCATACGTATCGCCTTGCTCGTAATCAATCAGATGCTGGACAATACCAAATCCGGCACTGCGATCGAGAAAAGAAAACCCCGAGGTAATACCGCTATTGTTCAGGTTATTTATCGTGTTATGAATGAGATAGACCGCAATGCTGATAACCGCAATGACGGCGAGTATTTGAAATAACCAGGCGCGGACCGCAGGGTTAGAAAAGGATAACGATCCTTTTACGGTTGAGCGGCGATGGAACATAAGAAAACCTCAGTAACTATGACTCTGGGCTGAGCGCCGCAGTTGCGGCGCCCGTTACATCACTACGCATTAGCGCACCGGTGGCGCATATTGGATGCCACCGTTATTCCAGAGGTTGTTCTGTCCACGTTTGATCTTCAGCGGACTTTCCGATCCAACGTTACGTTCAAAGATCTCCGAATAGTTACCAACCTGCTTGATAATGTTGTAGGCCCATTTGTTATCAAGCTTCAGATCCTTGCCATAATCCCCTTCTTTACCTAACAGGTGAGCCATATCCGGAGTTGCCGGATTAGCCGCTTTTTCATCGACGTTTTTCGAGTTAACACCCATTTCTTCCGCATTCAGCATGGCGAACAGCGTCCAGCGAACAATGGAGAACCACTCATCGTCCCCACGACGTACGACAGGTCCCAGCGGTTCTTTAGAAATAACTTCTGGCAGGACGATCCACTCCGCAGGATTGCTCAGCTTGATGCGTAGGGCATACAGCTGAGACTGGTCGGAAGCCAGCGTATCGCAACGTCCAGATTCCAGAGCTTTGGCTGATTCATCCGAGCGGTCAAAGGTGACGGGGGTGTACTTCATATTGTTGGCTTTAAAGTAGTCGGCCACGTTCAGTTCGGTATCGGTTCCCGCCTGAATACAGACCGTTGCGCCATCCAGCTCTTTAGCGCTCTTCAGACCTGCTTTATTGTGGGTAAGAAAACCAATGCCGTCATAATACGTTACGCCAGTGAAGGACATACCCATACCGGCATCACGAGAGGAGGTCCACGTGGTATTACGAGAGAGCATGTCGACTTCACCAGACTGTAATGCAGTAAAGCGTTCCTTGGCGGTGAGCGGGGTATATTTTACTTTGCTATCATCGCCAAATACGGCGGAGGCAACGCCACGACATATATCAACATCAATACCCGAGAACTTGCCGCTTGCATCGGCATAAGAAAAGCCAGGCAAGCCGTCGCTGATCCCACATTGCACAAACCCTTTTTTCTTTACGGCATCAAGTGTTGCGCCGGCATGCGCCTGATTTGCAACAGCAAGCAGCACGCCGGCCGCAGCCAGGCTGGCGATTATCATCTTTTTCATAGAGCATCCTGTGTGGAGGAATTATTGTTATGGAAACGTTCTGAAAACGTCTTTTACCTGTCTGTGGCTTTGGCCATACTCTTTTAAGCAAAGGTAGTGCCAGTTTTTTGCGCCTGATTATTCGACGCAATATGCAGAGTGTAGACAGGAAAAAATAAATGCAGCGCCCTGAAGTGGTGCAAATTTGAAACGTAAGCCACATTTCGGCGCAAAAAATTTAAAAATCAGACAGGACGCGTGATAACGATTTCTGGCGTTAATATTAATGGCGTGAGAATAATGAAAAGAAACTGTGGTGTAACGAAAAACAGAAAAAATGCTAATTTTAAATCGTGGATGTGTGAGGGAAATCTATAATAATTTTATTATATGTCAGTCGCTATTAAGCAACGTTTTGTCTTATATGTAGATTTTATGCTTAGTGCTCAAAGCGCGGTAATAACCGCGCTTTTGAGATGATTTATTTGGTCAGGGCGACAATCCCAAGTGTCAGTCCGGCAACGGCTGCAGCACCACCGGCGATGGCTCCGGCTGTTTCCCAGTTATCCTGGGTAGTGCCTTTCATACAGGTATTGGTATGAACCAGGCGCCCCTGATCGTCGTATACAGGTACGCAAGGAGAATCGTGTGCACAGCCAGCCAGGAATGCGGTAAGCAATGCAACGGATATTAATCTTTTCATGGTGTTACCTCAAAATAAGCGTTTCGCTAATTAAGCAAAGACAAACGCTAAGCCATCTGCGAACTCGGTGATTATTTTACCACTTCTTAAAAAAGGACTGACATGAGGAATAATCTCAATTCATGTGGATTGTAAAAATAATGGATAAAAAGAAAGGTCGTAGGCGAGTTTAGAGGGATAGTTAAAATGAAATAAATGGCTATCTTACTAATAAATAAAGAGGAGCATCGTAGGTAAAAAAGGCGTCCGTAGACGCCTTTATTTTACAAATTAATCGTTGTGCCGACTAAAACGCCGTCTCACGACAACAAAGAAGACGGGGACGAAGAAGATAGCCAACAATGTTGCGGTCAGCATTCCTCCCATAACACCTGTACCGACCGCATTCTGTGCACCACTACCTGCTCCGTGACTGATAACCAGAGGCATAACCCCCAGAATAAAGGCCAGGGATGTCATCAGGATAGGACGAAGACGCATACGCGATGCCTCCAGCGTCGCTTCAATCAACCCCTTGCCTTCTTTATCCATCAGGTCTTTGGCAAACTCGACGATCAGGATGGCGTTCTTAGCCGAGAGGCCGATAGTGGTTAGTAAGCCAACCTGGAAATAAACATCGTTATTCATCCCGCGCAGTGATGCTGCTAACAATGCGCCTACAACACCGAGCGGTACAACCAGCATCACCGAGAACGGAATAGACCAGCTTTCATACAATGCGGCAAGGCAAAGGAATACTACGATTAACGAGATGGCATACAGCGCAGGCGCCTGGTTACCCGACAGCCTTTCCTGATAAGACATACCCGTCCAGTCATGACCAATACCATTCGGCAGTTTTTCCGCCAGACTTTCCATCAGCGCCATTGCTTCACCAGTGCTTCGCCCTGGTGCCGCTTCGCCCAGTATTTCCATGGATGGCATACCGTTGTAACGTTCCAGTCGCGGTGAACCATAAATCCAATGTGATGCACTGAACGCAGAGAACGGAACCATTTCGCCATTGGAGCTGCGGATATACAGATTATTGATGTCCGCTGGCAGCATGCGGTATTTTGCATCCCCCTGAACGTACACTTTTTTCACACGACCGCGGTCAATAAAGTCATTGACGTAATAGCCGCCCAGTGATGCGGAGATAGTTTCGTTGATATCCGACAGCGATACCCCCAGTGCCTGTGCTTTCTCCTGATCAACATCCAGCTTAAACTGCGGAGTATCTTCCAGTCCGTTAGGACGAACGCGAACCAACAGATCGGGGTGTTTAGCCACCATTCCCAGTAGTTGGTTACGCGCTTGCGTCAACGCCGTATGTCCCAGACCGCCCTGATCGATCAGCTCAAAATCGAAGCCGGTTGCGGTACCCAGTTCAACAATAGCGGGCATATTGAAGGGGAAGACTAACCCATCGCGGATCTGGCTGAACGCGCGTGTGGCGCGTGCAATGACCGCTTCAACACTATTTTCCTCGCCGCTACGTTCATTCCAGGGCTTGAGGCTAACGAATGCCAGACCTGAGTTTTGCCCCTGACCGCTGAAGCTAAAACCGTTAACCGTGAAGACGCTTTCGACGTTAGCTTTCTCATTGGTCAGGTAGTACTGAGTAACCTGATCCAGTACTTTCTGGGTGCGCTCTTGCGTAGCTCCTGCCGGAAGTTGAATCATTGTCATAAACACACCCTGATCCTCCTCTGGCAGGAAGGAGGTCGGCAGGCGCATAAACAGAACCGCCATTCCGATCACGATGATCAGATAGACGATAAGGTAACGCCCTGTTTTACGCACAATACCGCTGACGCTATTGGTATAGTGATTGACGCTGTGATCGAATTTGGCATTAAACCAGCCAAAGAAACCGCTTTTTTTCTCGTGATGTTCAGCCGATACCGGCTTCAACAACGTTGCACAAAGCGCAGGAGTCAGGATCAGCGCTACCAGTACAGAAAGCGCCATGGCGGAAACGATGGTAATGGAGAACTGCCGATAGATAGCCCCAGTTGAACCGCCAAAGAAGGCCATCGGGATAAATACCGCAGACAGCACCATGGCAATACCAACCAGTGCTCCCTGTATTTGTGACATGGACTTTTCCGTCGCCTCTTTAGGCGGCAGATTATCTTCCATCATCACGCGTTCCACGTTTTCCACCACCACTATCGCATCATCGACCAATAGACCGATGGCGAGCACCATGCCGAACATCGTCAGGGTGTTTATCGAGTAGCCAAACGCGGCAAGTACGGCGAATGTGCCCAACAATACGACGGGGACAGCGATGGTTGGAATGAGCGTTGCCCGGATGTTTTGCAGGAACAAATACATGACCAGGAACACCAGCACGATCGCTTCAAACAGCGTTTTTACCACTTCATGAATGGAGATGGTCACAAACGGCGTCGTGTCGTACGGGTAGACCACCTTCATTCCCTGCGGGAAGAATGGTTGCAGTTCAACCAGCTTGGCTTTGATAGCGTTCGCGGTATCCAGCGCGTTTGCCCCGGTTGCCAGCTTGATCCCAAGGCCGGATGCAGGCTTACCGTTAATACGCGCCACGACGTTGTAGTTTTCCCCACCCAACTCGATACGCGCGACGTCTTTCAGGTGAACAACCGAACCATCGCTGTTCACGCGTAAAGTCACTTTCCCGAACTCTTCAGGGTCTTTCAGTCGCGTTTGCGCAATGATAGAGGCGTTCAACTGCTGGTTAGGTAATGCAGGCGTCCCCCCTAACTGACCTGCGGCAATCTGATCGTTCTGTACCTTCAACTGATTGATCACATCAACTGGCGTGAGCTGATATTTGTTCAATAAGTTTGCATCCAGCCAGATGCGCATGGCGTACTGTGCACCAAACTGCTGCACGTCACCCACGCCATTCAGACGGCTGATTGAGTCTTTAACGTTCGAAGCGACGTAGTCGGAAATGTCATCCTGTGTGGTTTGGGGGTTGTCAGAAACAAAACCCGCGACCATCAAAAAGCTGCTACTCGATTTCTCGACGCTGATCCCTTGCTGCTGAACTTCTTGCGGCAGTAAGGGAGTGGCGAGCTGCAGTTTATTTTGCACCTGTACTTGCGCGATATCGGGATCGGTACCGGACTGGAAAGTCAGCGTAATAGTCACACTCCCGGCTGAGTCGCTGGTGGAGGACATATACATCAGGTTATCGATACCATTCATATTCTGTTCGATAACCTGTGTGACTGTATCCTGAACCGTCTGCGCATCTGCACCAGGATAGGTGGCAGAAATGGCGACCGCAGGAGGCGCAATGGTCGGGTACTGTGCCACGGGCAGTTGCATGATTGCCAGAGCGCCCGCCATCATCAGAATGATAGCCAGTACCCAGGCAAAGATAGGACGCCTGATAAAAAAGTTAGCCATGTCCGGTTACCTTATTGGGCTTTCGTGGCAGGAGTTTCGGTATCGGCGGTTGCTTTAACCTGAACGCCTGGACGTGCTTTCTGTAAGCCGCTCACGATAACTTTGTCACCCGGTTGTAGGCCTTCGCTGATGAGCCATTTGTCGCCAATGGCTTGTGCGGCAACGACTGCGCGAGACTCAACCTGACTCTTGTCATTGACGACCATTACGGTGGCATCGCCGCGAGGCGTACGCGTTACCCCCTGCTGCGGAACGAGAATGGCATTTGGCTGAACACCTTCATCAATGCGTGCGCGCACAAACATGCCCGGCAACAGCGTATGCTGTGGGTTAGGGAACACGGCTCTGAGGGTGATTGATCCGGTGCTTTCATCAACCGTCACATCAGAAAACTGCAAAGAGCCTTTTAGTGGGTATGACTGACCATTTTCCATCACCAGTTCGACTGTACTGCTGGCGCTGTCTTTATGCAGATTCCCTTGTTCAACAGACTGTTTGAGGCGCATAAAGTCGTTACTGGACTGTGTTACGTCGACGTAAATGGGATCGAGCTGTTGAACGGTAGCAAGCTCTGTAGCCTGGCCATTCGTGACTAATGCGCCCTCGGTGACGTTAGATTTACCGATGCGTCCGCTAATCGGCGATGTCACTTTTGTGTAGGCAAGATTGATACGCGCGCTTTCGACCGCCGCTTTTGCCGCGATCACGGAGGCATCGGCCTGACGAGCATCAGCAATTGCCTGATCGTACTCTTGCTGGCTGATGTACTTGGTGCCAACCAATGGCACATAGCGTTTTACCGTTAAATGCGCGATTGCAGCCGCCGCTTCACTCTTCGCCAGTTCACCTTTGGCGCTGTCATAGTCGGCCTGGTAAGTCGCGGGATCGATCTGATAAAGCGACTGTCCGGCGTCAATATCGCTTCCCTCAGTGAAATTCCGTTTAAGCACTATCCCGCTGACCTGGGGACGGACTTCTGCAATTCGGAATGCCGTTGTGCGCCCGGGTAATTCGGTCGTTACGGCTAAAGGAGCCTTTTCGACGACATGGACAGTCACCTGCGGTTCTGCGGGATGAGCTTGTGTTTCTCCCTGATCGTTACAACCGGCGAGTAATGCAGCGGAGACGATGATGAATGAGGGCAGGAGTGAAAACCTGGCATTTTTCGTCATTTCAATTCCTTAAAAAACCGAACGCTCGTTATTAACCGGGTAACGCAGGGGCGATAACGCGCACAAGAGAAAATAATAGTTGGCTATCCTACAAATTATTAGCTAGCGATGTAAGCAATACTTATTTATGGGTGCGATTCACGGCACGTAAAAGCAAAAATAGATTAATCGACTGCTGTTTCATTGTGGTGTTAATAGCAATACTATGATGCGTATAAACACAAATTGAAATAAGTATTTGGTTTGTGAATATATTGATTGTTGGTATTTGTTTTGTTTATTCGTGTGCAAAGTCAGTAATAATATTCTTTAGGGCTCGTTTAAATAAATGCTAAGTGATACATTTGTTCCATACCGCAAATATTAGATAAGAAAGTTAATCATTCTCTACCTTACCCTTACCTCAGACAGCTGAAACCATGGCCAGAAAAACGAAAGCTGATGCCCTCAAAACGCGGCAGCACCTGATAGAAACAGCGATTGTACAGTTTGCCGCACGTGGCGTAAGCAATACGACGCTAAACGACATTGCAGATGCCGCCAGTGTGACGCGGGGGGCGCTGTATTGGCATTTTGAAAACAAGACGCAATTGTTTAATGAACTATGGTTACAACAACCGCCATTGCGCGATCTTATTCAGGACCAGCTTATTGGCCGTTGGGGAGATAATCCTTTACAGCGACTGCGTGAAAAGTTAGTTGTGGGTTTGCAATATATTGCGCAGAATCCTCGCCAGCAGGCATTAATGCAGATTTTATATCATAAATGTGAATTCCATAACGATATGATATCGGAACAGGCTATTCGTGAAAAAATTGGTATCAATCATCTGGGTATGCGCATTGCCTTGCAGAAATGTATGGATGACGGACTTATCGCAACCAACCTTGATTTAGACGTTATAATAATTATTCTTCATGGGAGTTTTAGTGGCATTGTTAAAAACTGGCTCATTAATCCAATGAGTTATGATCTTTATAAACAAGCGCCAGTATTAGTTGATAATGTATTAAAAATGTTAAGCCCAGATGGTAGCGTAAGGCAATTAGCGCAGAGTGAGAGTCAGGTGGGGTAGTTTTAGCCGCCAGGCCTGACGGCTGCTGAAGTGGGGTTGGTGGCGCTATTCGAGGTCGACGCAGTTGACCAGCTTAAGGGGATTCACTGAGTTCATATTCCGGCACTTATCGTGCTCTGTTGTCATCAGCTCTATCCATTGGATGAGCAGCGCATCAAAAAGAAAAACGAATACTGCAAAAACAACCAGCCACCAATACTTACGAATCATTACCAAACCCTGTGTATTCATGCCCAAGCGTGCAGGGAATATACACGAAATCTGTAACCTGAAAAGCAGACTTACAATGCCTTTACTTTGTTGAAAGATCGCCGCTCTTTGCCGTCAATCGACTCTTTTTAGACAGGTTTTTTGTCTTACGTTTTTTCACCTTGGCAAGCTCAATTTCTGAAAAATGAGAACCGATACTCAGTCTTCTGAGCCCCATTTTTACGTATTCAACATTGATCTCAATCCCGACAAACTTGCGACCCAATTCCACGGCGGTGGCACCGGTGGTGAAGCTGCCGGCAAACGGATCCAGTACCCTGTCATCTGGGTTCGAGGATGCCAGAATTATACGCTCCAGGAGGGCTTTGGGTTTCTGGGTGGGGTGGTTTTCGTATTCGTCCATCAGATAGCGAACGCGTGGGAACTCCCAGACATTTCCCGGCACTTTTTTCTGATTGTATGGCTGTGGTGGATTTTTTCTGTAGTCTATTAGCGCGCGTTGAGCCCCGGTTTTGGCTTCAACCAGAATATCGTCACGATTAAATGTGTAGTTTTTCTGATCTTTTACCATCATCAGGATAGGTTCATACATCGAACCAAAGTAATTTTTAGCCTGTACCCCTGAGCTATCGTATGACCACACGATACGGCTCTTGATAGTAAAGAGCTGGCGGCATTTGAGGTCAATATACGGCATATTCTCCGTACTGTTCATGATGTACATGGTGCCGTGCGGTTTGAGAATGCGATGGCACTCGTCAATGCACTCAAACAGCCACGCCAGAAAAGCCTCTTCATCCCAGGACTCCACCATCCCGTCAAAATCTTTACCGATGTTATAAGGTGGATCGGCAAAAATGAGATCGACGCTTTCAGAAGGCAGTTTTTTCAGTTCGGTCAGTGCATCACCCAGGATTATCTTTTTAGATTCATCGCCAAAATAGACAGGTTCACATCTTGCGTTCATCGCCAAAGCCTCCCGTGTGAAGTTAATAAAAAAGGCGCTTCCCCATGCCGAGTAGCGCCTTTTAAAACAAACATTTAACTGATTAGTATCAGTTCATGCCGTATTTTTTCAGTTTTTTACGCAGCGTACCACGGTTGATGCCCATCATCAGGGCAGCACGGGTCTGGTTACCGCGGGTGTATTGCATCACCATGTCCAACAGGGGCTGTTCTACTTCAGCCAGTACCAGCTCATAGAGATCGTTAACATCCTGACCATTCAATTGAGCAAAATAGTTCTTCAGTGCCTGTTTAACCGAGTCACGCAGGGGCTTTTGAGTTACCTGGTCCTGAGAGTTAACGGTAGAAACGGTCAGTACGTCAGAATTTACGCGTTGTTCGAACATAGTTCTGTCAGCTCTTTATTTCTGTTTACGCAAAATTTTCGAAGTATGCCTCCAACGCCGCCAGCTGTTCGCTGGAATCTTCAATGGCGTTGAATGTGCGCCGAAACTGGTCATCCGGAGCGTGTTCCTGGAGATACCAGGATACGTGTTTACGCGCAATTCGGTACCCTTTTGCCTGACCATAAAAGTCGTGCAGTTCCCGAACGTGCGCACAAAGCAAGCGCTTCACCTCTGCCAGAGGCAGCGGGGGCAGCAGCTCCCCAGTGTCCAGATAATGCTGGATTTCCCGAAAGATCCAGGGTCTTCCCTGAGCTGCACGTCCTATCATCAGGGCATCCGCCCCCGTATAGTCGAGTACAGCTCTGGCTTTATGCGGGTCAGTAATGTCGCCATTCGCGATAATCGGAATGGAAACTTTCTGCTTAACTGCCCGAATACTGTCGTACTCAGCATCTCCATTGAACAAACAGGCGCGGGTGCGTCCATGAATGGTCAGAGCCTGAATGCCACAATCTTCAGCCAGTTGGGCAATCTCTACGCAGTTACGGTGTTCCGGAGCCCAGCCGGTGCGAATCTTGAGTGTGACAGGAACGTCCACTGCATTGACGACCTCGGTTAGTATCGACTTCACTAAATCCGGGTACTGCAAGAGGGCTGAACCTGCGAGCTTGCGATTCACTTTTTTAGCCGGACACCCCATATTGATATCAATAATCTGGGCGCCGCTTTCCACGTTAATACGTGCGGCATCGGCCATCTCAACAGGGTCGCTACCGGCAATTTGCACCGTGCGAATTCCTGGCTCATCAACGTGCACCATCCGTAAACGAGACTTGTCACTTTCCCAAACCTGCGGGTTAGAAGACATCATCTCGGATACCGTCAATCCTGCTCCCATCTCATAGCACAGCGTCCTGAATGGTCTGTCAGTGATGCCAGCCATAGGTGCTGCGATCAGGCGATTTCTGAGCTGGTATTGTCCGATGCGCATGAGTTAAGAAATGACCATACTGTGACTGCAAGGCGGCGTATATTACGCATTTTTCGCACGAGATGAAAGGCCAAACTTTGACCAATCCACTGAGGTGGATCAATGAATTGCCGTAAATGTGAACGCATGAAAATATTTAATCATATAAATCATTGCATTATAAAAATGTGTCTATTTTATATACACATATAATTTTGCGTAACTTCTCATTTTTTCTTCAGCTGCAGAAGGTACTGACAAGATATTCTGCTGAATTAATCAGCAAATTACCTCGCCATTGTGTGATCGCTACCTCATTTTAGTACAGGATCTCGGTATCCCCAGAATAGCTTTCCGTAATCTTGCGTTCATTCAACGGCTGCAGCGGGCGATTGTTTGCAGGCCCAACAGTGTAGTGAAATTTATCCAACTGTTCGGCTGAAAGAGCAACAGGCGTTTTCAGGACAGCCCAGGTAACGCCTTCGGTGCAGGGAGGCGTTGTTAGCGAACCACGGTAGCGCCAGTAGGTTTTATTGTCGGGTAAAAGCTGATTGATATTAACTGGTGAGAAGATGGGCATACTGCTGTCTTCCATGGCTGGAAAGGACTCCCACAAATTTTGAATCGCCTGGTTAGGTTCATCGACATCAAACATGACCGCTACGATGGCGATGTCTCCGTGTTGGTTTTTGTGGACTAACTGCAGCTCCAGCGGATAGGTTTTACCGTTAAGGGTATGTTCACTCGGGGCGTGAAAATCAAATTGTTTTAAATAATAAAGCGTTTCATCAATTTCAATGGAATTAGATGTATAGCTACTCATCGTTGCCTGCAACGTATGGTTAATGCTCCGAAATCTAGTTGGGCCATCGAAGTACTGCATGTTGAGCGCGGGAAGACCGAGTTTACTGGTTGTGGTGGTCTGGATGTCTATAGGGGATTGGTTTATGCCTGTCTGGCACGTTGCATACGCTTTGCTGATTTCTCCCCACCGTGCAGGGCCGGTCTCTCCGATATATCCCCATGATGCGGCAAGCGTTGTCAGGGGCATCAAGCATGCTGTTAGTAAAGTTGTTGTAAAACGATAGAAATGCATACGTACACTCAACGAAAACAATATAAAAATTAACAAAATCAATTGATTATTATATCGCTGAGGACAGTGTCGGTATGCTGGTCTATTGTCTGAAAAAGGCGTGGTCAGATAACCACGCCGGAAGGGATTATTTTTTCTGACCGGTAATGCGGCACCACTCTTCTTTCTCGATAACCGGATCGAGCGTAAAGAGATCGGCATAGGCTTCACAGACGCTTTCCGCTTGGCTGGCAAGAATACCAGAAAGCCCCAGTAGACCACCCTCAACGGGCAGTACGCTGATTAACGGCGCCAGTTCACGTAATGGGCCCGCGAGGATGTTGGCGACCACCACGTCGGCTTTCATGGCTTCTGGCTGGTCCTTCGGCAGATAAAGCTCCAGACGCTCAGAAACGCCATTACGCTGGGCGTTATCACGGCTGGCCTGAATCGCTTGTGGATCGATATCCACGCCGATGGCTTTCGCTGCACCCAGTTTCAATGCCGCAATGGCAAGAATGCCGGAGCCGCAGCCAAAGTCGATAACCGTTTTACCGTTAAGATCGAGACCGTCCAGCCATTGCAGGCACAGAGAGGTGGTGGGGTGCGTGCCTGTACCAAACGCCAGACCCGGATCCAGCATCACGTTGACAGCATTCTCATCCGGGACATCGCGCCAGCTCGGGCAAATCCACAGACGTTCGCCAAAGCGCATCGGGTGGAAGTTATCCATCCATTCGCGTTCCCAGTCTTTGTCTTCGAGCTGTTCGATTTTATGCACGAAGCCTTCACCCAGCAGCGGATGCTGTTCCAGGATGGCAACAACTTCTTTCATGTCGGTTTCTGCATCGAACAAGCCGATAACGTCGGTATCACCCCACAGGCGAGTCTCGCCCGGCAGAGGTTCAAATACCGGCGTATCATGCGTATCCTGGAAAGTAATGGAAACGGAGCCCGCTTCCATCAGCGCATCGCTCAACTCTTCAGCGTTGGCACCGGTCGTGTTCAGTTTCAGTTGGATCCATGGCATGGCAAAACTCTTTATTTATCAGTAGTCAATATGGCGACTTGCGGGACGGCGGAACCGAAACGGTTGCCGATCAGGAAAGCCAGCAAGCTTATCAGTAACGAGGGCACGATCGGATGGAAGCCCAGGAACTGAACGTTAAAGGTGGCGAGTAAAGCATAAAGCACGCCGCCGACAATCATCGCGCTCAATGCGCCTGACGCGTTTGCCCGCTCCCAGTAGAGGCCCAGCACCAGCGGCCACAGGAAGACGGCTTCCAGCCCGCCAAACGCCAGCAGATTCAGCCAGATAATCATCTCTGGTGGTTTCCAGGCGGCCAGCAACAGTAACGCGCCCAGCAACAGGGTAATCACTGCCGACATGCGCTTGAGCCGGGTTTCGTTTTCCAGCTGTTCCGGGCGAAGGTTCAGGTACAGATCCTTAATGATCGTAGCGGAACTTTGTAGCAATTGGGCATTGATCGTCGACATGATCGCAGCCATAGGGGCCGCGAGGAAAATCCCGGCAGCGACCGGCGGCAAGACTTTGACCATTAGCGTAGGGATAACCAGATCTGGTACCGTCAGGTCAGGGATTACCGCCCGTCCCAGAGCACCCGCCAGATGCATACCAAACATCAGGATCGCCACTACGATGGTGCCGATGATAATGCCGCGGTGTACCGCTTTACTGTCTTTATAAGAGATGCAGCGTACCGCCGTATGCGGCAGGCCAATCACGCCAAAGCATACCAGCACCCAGAATGAGGTCATAAACGTGGGTGACAAAATATCATCCGCGCCCTGCGGCGAGACCAGTTTAGGATCGATAGTCTGCAGGGTTACCACCGCATTGCTAAGGCCACCGGCAGCATGGACGACGCCGACCAACAAAACGATAGTACCAATCAGCATTACCATGCCTTGCATGGTGTCGTTCAGTACGCTGGCGCGAAATCCGCCGAACGCTGTATACAATGCGATACTGACGCCAAAGATCAGCAGACCGGTTTCGTAAGGAATGCCCGCGGCGGTTTCCAGCAAACGTGCGCCGCCAATAAACTGTACGGTCATTGCTCCGACAAACGCGACCAGCAGGCTAAGGCTCGCCAGCCACACCAGCAGGCGGCTCTGGTAGCGCGCAAACAGCATATCGTTGAGGGTAACAGCATTATAACGACGCGCCAGAATCGCGAATTTCTTACCAAGAATCCCCAATGAGAGCCAGACGGCAGGCAACTGGATCATCGCCAGCAGCACCCATCCCAGTCCGTATTTGTAAGCGGCGCCAGGACCGCCAATAAACGAGCTGGCGCTAATGTAGGTTGCCGTTAGCGTCATCGCTAACACGACCCCGCCCATGGAACGGCTGCCAAGGAAATATTCATTCAGGAAGGTACCGGTCACTCTCTTACGCATGGCGTAAACAGAAAGACCGAAGACCACCAGAAGATAGGCGACCAGCGGTAAAATAACTTCAAGCTGCATCGTCATCCTCCAACGAAATGTCGCGATAGATAAACTTCACCATCGCCCAGCACAGCACGATGAAAACCAGCGGTGTTAGCAGGCAGGCCATTTCGAACCAGTGCGGTAAGCCGGTAAAACCCAGCGTTGAATCAGGTAAGTAAGCGGCCACTAACCATGTGACCAGATATAAAAGGGTTAGCCACAGCGCCCAGCGCGCCTCTTTATGGGCCTGAACAAAACGAGCGTCCATTTTTTGTCCCTTGTGGATAAAGAAAGCGGGGATTGTACCTTATGGCACGTGCGGGAGGGGAGAAAAACAAAAGGCCGGAATTTCCGGCCTTTTTGGTTAACGCACGCTTACTTTTCCTGAAGTCCGAGTTTTTTCTCCAGATAGTGGATATTGGTTCCACCGTGCTGGAAGTGCTCGTCATTCATGATACGGATCTGCAGGTCAACGTTGGTTTTGATACCGTCGATGATCAGTTCCTGCAAGGCGTTTTTCATACGGGCGATAGCAACGTCGCGGTTTTCGCCATAGCAGATCAGCTTACCGATCATTGAGTCATAGTACGGAGGTACGGTGTAGCCTGCGTAAATATGAGACTCCCAACGCACACCAAAACCACCCGGCGCGTGGAAACGCGTGATTTTACCCGGGCTTGGCAGGAAGGTGTTCGGGTCTTCGGCATTGATACGGCATTCTACCGCATGGCCTTTAACCACAACTTCGTCCTGCTTGATGGACAGCGGTTGACCCGCTGCGATGCGCAGTTGCTCTTTGATCAGGTCAACGCCGGTGATCATTTCGGTTACCGGGTGTTCAACCTGAATACGGGTGTTCATCTCAATGAAGTAGAACTCGCCGTTTTCGAACAGGAACTCGAAAGTACCCGCCCCGCGATAGCCGATATCAACACAGGCTTTGGCGCAACGCTCACCGATGTAGCGACGCAGTTCCGGAGTAATGCCCGGTGCTGGTGCTTCTTCGACAACTTTCTGGTGACGACGCTGCATGGAGCAGTCACGCTCTGCCAGATAAATTGCGTTACCCTGACCGTCTGCCAGCACCTGAATCTCGATGTGGCGTGGGTTTTCCAGGTACTTCTCCATGTAAACCATGTCGTTGTTGAAAGCCGCTTTTGCTTCCGCTTTGGTCATGGAGATGGATTGTGCCAGTTCGGCATCGCTACGCACGACGCGCATACCGCGACCGCCGCCGCCGCCGGAGGCTTTGATGATAACCGGATAACCGATGCGTTTAGCATGAGCGCGGTTAGCGTCCATGTCATCACCCAGCGGGCCGTCAGAGCCTGGGACTGTTGGCACACCTGCTTTCTTCATCGCGGTGATTGCGGACACTTTGTCACCCATCAGGCGGATGGTGTCGGCTTTCGGGCCGATGAAGATAAAGCCGGAACGTTCTACCTGTTCAGCAAAGTTGGCGTTCTCAGAGAGGAAGCCATAACCCGGGTGAATTGCCACCGCGCCGGTGATTTCAGCAGCGCTAATGATAGCCGGGATGTTCAGATAGCTTTTTACGGATGCTGCCGGGCCAATACAGACCGTCTCATCCGCCAGCAATACGTGTTTTAAATCGCGATCCGCGCTTGAATGCACCGCGACAGTCTTGATGCCCAGTTCTTTACAGGCACGAAGAATACGCAAGGCAATCTCGCCGCGGTTGGCGATAACAATTTTATCCAACATGTTCGCCTCGTTATTCGATGACGACCAGCGGCTCGTCAAATTCTACCGGTTGACCGCTTTCTACCAGAATCGCTTTAATTACGCCGGATTTGTCGGCTTCGATCTGGTTCATCATTTTCATGGCTTCAACGATGCACAGGGTATCGCCCGCATTCACTTTCTGGCCGATTTCGATGAACGCTTTCGCATCCGGGCTCGGGGTGCGGTAGAACGTACCAACCATTGGGGAGCGTACGATGTGACCACTGATTTCCGCTGCTGCCGGAGCTTCCATACTTGGAGAGGCAGTTTGTGCGACAGCGTTAGACAGAGCTGGCTGCTGCATCACTGGTGCAGCATAAGCCTGTTGCATCATCGGAAAACTTGCAGCTGGCGCTGCACGGCTGATGCGTACAGATTCTTCGCCTTCAGAAATTTCCAGTTCGGAGATGCCTGATTCTTCAACCAGCTCGATCAGTTTTTTAATCTTACGAATATCCATGAGTGGGTTCCGTACTCTTTGTTTAGTGAGATTGTGACAAGCGTTTTACCGCCGTCTGTATAGCATTTTTATAACAGTGAGTGACAAGATGCCACGCATCTCAGGCGCTGCACTGGGTGCTGCTGCCATTAAATGAGATTGCCAGACTTGTTAGTCATTGTGCGGCTATCTTCTGCCATTTTCGGGTAAAAGACAAAATATACCTTCAATACGCGATTGTCACCCTTTCCGCGCTTTAAAAACGCTACCGGGGATAGCAAAGTCGCACATTATAACTATTTCGTAGCAATTGGCAGCTAAATACTGGTCTTATCAGGGAAGATAATCAACCGTTAACATGTAAAGAAAATCGGATCGTCCGTGTTTTGCAACGCACTGCACATAACGTGAAACTACCGCCACCACTGGCGAAACTTCTTGTAACGGCACGCTAACAGCACCGCCGCGAGCGCTGCATAAATAATCGGTTGAGGGGAGATAATTTTTACCGACCACAGATAATGTATGGGTGCCAGGATCGCCACAAGATAGACGAAGTTGTGCAGATACTGCCATTTTTTACCCAGCATTCTCTGTGCAGCTTGCGTAGACGTTAAGGTGAGGGCGAATAATATGACCCAGCTAGCAATGCCCAATGTTAAATAAGGTCGCGTAAGTAATTCCCGCCCTAATAACGCCAGATTATTAATGCCCAGCTCGAGTAACGCGTAGCTGGTTAAATGCAGCGTTGCCCAGGCGAAACACCATAGCCCTAACAGACGACGTGTGCGTATCAATAATGGCTGTTTAGCGTAGCGCGTGAGTGGAGAGACCAGCAAGGTCGCCAGCAAGAATTTCAGAGCTGTCCTACCGGTAAAGTGCTGGATATCTTTGACCGGATCGGCGCTCAGGCCGCCGTGATTTACCGCCCAAAATAGCCAGACAAACGGCAATAAACCGGCAAGATGCAGGCAAACTTTCAGCCCGATAATGTGCTTTGCGGTCAGACGCACTTAAAAATTCTCCTGCAAATTGAGTCCGCGATACAGTGACGCAACCTCTTCGGCATAGCCGTTAAACATCAGCGTGGGCTGACGCTGTACGTCCAGGATACCGCCTGCGCCAATAAAACGCTCAGTGGCCTGGGACCAGCGGGGGTGATCGACATGCGGATTCACGTTGGCATAAAATCCGTATTCATTGGGCGCGGCCAGATTCCAGGTTGTCGGAGGGCGTTCGCGCGTGAGTTTGATACTCACGATCGACTTAATGCCTTTAAATCCATATTTCCACGGCACAATTAAGCGAATGGGCGCGCCATTTTGTGGCGGAAGGGTCTTACCATAAACCCCCACAGTAAGCAGTGTGAGTGGGTGCATTGCTTCATCCAGACGCAGTCCTTCAACATAGGGATATTTTAGCCCGCCGCCAATAAAGCGATCTTTCTGTCCCGGCATATCATCCGGTGCGTATAGCGTTTCGAACGCGACATACTTTGCGTTGCTGGTGGGTTCAACCTGCGCCAGCAGTTTATGTAACGGAAAGCCAATCCACGGCACGACCATTGACCAGGCTTCCACGCAGCGCATCCGATAAATCCGTTCTTCCAGCGGGAAACGGGCGGTCAGCGCATCGTGATCGAGGGTGAGTGGTTTTGCCACCTCGCCACTGATTTGCAACGTCCACGGATCGGTTTTCAGGCTGCCTGCATTGGCTGCCGGATCCGCTTTATCGAGACCGAACTCGTAGAAGTTGTTGTAGCCAGAAACCTTATCCGCAGGCGTTAAAGGAAGTGAATTTTGCCAGGCTGCGGGCTTACTGAAATCAAGCGGCTTACCTGCAGGTGCGGGCGGGCGGTCATTACCCTTAAACCAACTCAGAAGGTCAGCCTGTGCAGGGTGGGGTAAAGACAACGCGGCTGCGCTGATCCCTAGTGCTTTCAGCACCTGGCGACGCTGCATAAAAAAAGCCGACTCGTCAGTGACGTCGGCTTCTGTAAATGGACGTAATTTCTTCATAACAGACTCCCGGCTTATACGTCATAACTGACAGGGGACGCGTAGTTAATATGGCAGGGAGTCTGTAGATATGCCGCGAAATTTGGTTAATTAAGTGTAAATTTCTGCGCCAGGGCCTGTTACTTCACCTTCACCAGCGTACGGCCTTGCACCTGGTTATTGATGATGGCATCGGCGAACTTCGGCGCATCCGCCAGCGTAATTTCCGTTGCCGCCTGAGCATAGAACGATTCCGGCAGATCCTTAACCAGACGCGCCCAAGCCTCTGCACGGCGTGCCGGCGGGGTCATCACCGAGTCCACTCCTTGCAAACGAACGTTACGCAGAATGAATGGCATCACCGTGGTCGGCAGAGCGAAACCACCCGCCAGGCCGCAGGCGGCAACGCAGCCACCGTAGTTCATCTGCGCCAGAACTTTTGCCAGAACTTTGTCGCCAACGGTATCCACCGCGCCAGCCCACAGCTGTTTTTCCAGCGGACGAGACTCGGCAAACTCATCGCGGCCAAGAATACGGTTAGCGCCCAGGCTTTTCAGGTAGTCGTGGGTGCTTTCACGGCCCGAAACCGCCGCAACCTGATAACCCAGCTTATGCAGTAACGCAACGGCTGTGCTGCCCACGCCGCCGCTGGCGCCGGTGACGACAATTTCACCGTCTTGCGGGCGAATACCTGCATCTTCAAGCGCCATAACGCACAGCATAGCGGTAAAGCCGGCGGTACCGATGACCATGGCTTTACGTCCATCCAGTCCTTTTGGCAGCGCAACCAGCCAGTCGCCTTTCACGCGTGCACGCTCAGCCAGTCCACCCCAATGATTTTCACCCACGCCCCAGCCGGTCAGCAACACTTCCTGACCCGCATGAAAACGGGGATCTTCGCTTGCACGTACGGTACCGGCGAAATCGATACCAGGAATCATCGGAAAATTACGAATGATTTTACCCTTGCCAGTGATAGCCAGAGCATCTTTATAGTTCAGGCTTGACCAGTGGATATCCACCGTAACATCGCCTTCAGGTAGCTGATTTTCGTCGAGGGGTTGAACGGATGCGAGGGTTTTTCCGTCCTGCTGTTCTAAGATCAAAGCCTGCATAACCTGTCCTCAATTCGTATAGTGGATTGGAAAATTATTAATGAAGACTATACTCGCTAATCAAAACATGATGCCGATTCTGCGCAATAAATTGCCAGATATACCTGATTTGGTAGTATGCCCACACTGTATGTATAAATGGACGGATTTTGCGTTCAGTTTTGCATTTTTGGGTCGCTTTATCACTTTCAGGCCTGTTTCATAACTGTCGGAGTTAACACAAGGATGCGATTAACGACGAAATTTTCAGCTTTTGTCACGCTGCTTACTGGGTTAACGATCTTCGTGACTCTGATCGGCTGTTCGCTGAGTTTCTATAACGCTATTCAATATAAGTTCACCACGCGCGTGCAGGCGGTCGCGACGGCGATTGATACGCATCTGGTCTCCAGAGATGTCGTTGCGTTAACCCCGCAAATCGATGAGCTGATGGTTTCTGTTGATATCGTGCGCATCGAACTGTTGCAGGGCGAACACGTGGTGTATGACCATTCGCGCACCAGTAGCTACCGACCGGCAGGGACGAACAATCTCTACCGCGAGATCACCGTACCGTTGGTCAAGCATCCGGGCATGTCATTGCGTCTGGTTTATCAGGATCCGATGGGTAACTATTTCCATTCGCTACTGACCACCGCACCGCTCACGATAGCCATTGCTTTCATTATTCTGATGCTCTTTTTGTCTGTGCGCTGGCTTCAGCGCCAGCTTTCGGGTCAGGAGCTGCTGGAGATTCGTTCCACACGTATTCTGAACGGCGAACGTGGACCGAACGTGCGGGGAACGGTCTATGAATGGCCTGCGCGCACCAGCAGTGCGCTCGATATGCTGCTGACTGAAATTCAAAATGCTCGCGAGCAACGCAGCCGCCTGGATACGCTGATTCGTTCCTATGTCGCGCAGGATACAAAAACTGGGCTAAGCAACCGCCTGTTCTTTGATAACCAACTGGCCACGCTGCTGGAAGATCAGGAAAAAGTAGGCTCGCATGGCGTCGTGATGATGGTGCGCCTGCCGGACTTTACGCTGCTGCGCGATAGCTGGGGAATCACCCTCGCGGAAGAACAAATCTCGACGCTGATCAATTTGTTGTCGACTTTTATGACGCGCTATCCGGGCGCGTTGCTGGCGCGTTACCACCGTAGCGATTTTGCCATCCTGCTGCCACACCGCACGTTGAAAGAGGCGGAAAGCATTGCCGGGCAATTATTAAAAGCGGTAGATGCACTTCCGGCTAATAAAATGATCGATCGTGCCGATATGGTTCATATTGGTATTTGCGTTTGCCGCAGCGGTCAGTCGCCGGAGCAAGTGATGGATCATGCTGAAGCAGCCACGCGGAATTCGGTTTTGCAGGGCGGAAATAGCTGGTCGGTCTATGATGACTCGCTGCCGGAAAAAGGGCGGGGCAACGTACGCTGGCGAACGCTGATCGAACAGATGCTCAGCCGGGGTGGGCCGAGAATTTATCAAAAGCCAGCAGTAACCCGTGAAGGGCGGGTGCACCATCGGGAGCTGATGTGCCGTATTTTTGATGGTAACGAAGAGGTCATTTCGGCGGAATATATGCCGATGGTCCTTCAATTTGGCCTGGCTGAAGAGTATGACCGTTTGCAGATAAGCCGTCTGATCCTGCTTTTGGGTTACTGGCCGCAGGAAAATCTGGCGATGCAGATAACGGTTGAATCGCTTATTCGCCCACGTTTTCAGCGCTGGCTGCGTGATACGCTGATGCAGTGCGAAAAATCATTACGCAAACGCATAATTATTGAACTTGCTGAGGCAGATGTCTGTCAACATATCAGCCGGTTACAGCCTGTCATCAGATTGATGAATGCGCTGGGCGTGCGTATTGCCGTTACGCAGGCGGGGTTAACGCTGGTGAGCACCAGTTGGATTAAAGAGCTTAACGTTGAGTTATTGAAGCTGCATCCAAGTCTGGTGAGGAACATTGATAAGCGAACGGAAAATCAGCTTCTGGTTCAAAGCCTGGTGGAGGCCTGTTCGGGAACACCCACGCAGGTTTACGCTACGGGCGTACGTTCGCGTAGTGAGTGGCATACGCTGACAGAACGCGGAGTTGCGGGTGGGCAAGGGGATTTTTTTGCTGCATCACAACCACTTGACACTAACGTGAAAAAATATTCGCAAAGATACTCGGTTTAACCTGCCGTTTAATTTGTTTTCACGTAGAATAACGCGCGCTGTGCCTTCTGGGGGTGTGCTTGCCTGCTCGCCAGGTTGTAACAGCAAACATGCAGGTGAATGACCTTTGACAGGTTGCAAACAAAAGCGAGGAGTGCTGCTGATTTATTCAGCCCTGATGGACTCAGGCCGGTTTTGTAACAAAGGAAACGAACTGCACTAATTTTCACCGTAGCAGATGATTTTTGCGCCTTGTCGCTGCTGCGTGTGGTTGGTAAAGTAAGCGGATTTTGTTTTCCGCCCCAGCTTTCAGGATTATCCCTTAGTATGTTGAAAAAATTTCGTGGCATGTTTTCCAATGACCTGTCCATTGACCTGGGTACCGCGAATACCCTTATTTATGTAAAAGGACAAGGCATCGTATTGAATGAGCCTTCTGTTGTGGCCATTCGTCAGGATCGTGCCGGTTCGCCGAAAAGCGTGGCTGCAGTAGGTCATGATGCGAAGCAGATGCTGGGTCGTACGCCGGGCAATATCGCTGCAATTCGCCCAATGAAAGACGGCGTTATCGCTGACTTCTTCGTGACTGAAAAAATGCTCCAGCACTTTATCAAGCAAGTGCACAGCAATAGCTTCATGCGCCCAAGCCCGCGCGTACTGGTGTGTGTACCGGTTGGAGCAACTCAGGTTGAACGCCGTGCGATCCGTGAATCAGCTCAGGGCGCAGGTGCTCGTGAAGTCTTCCTGATCGAAGAGCCGATGGCGGCTGCGATCGGTGCGGGTCTGCCAGTTTCTGAAGCAACCGGTTCAATGGTTGTTGATATCGGTGGTGGTACCACTGAAGTTGCCGTTATCTCCCTGAACGGCGTGGTTTACTCCTCTTCTGTTCGTATTGGCGGCGACCGCTTTGATGAAGCCATCATTAATTATGTTCGTCGTAACTACGGTTCTCTGATCGGTGAAGCGACCGCAGAACGTATTAAACACGAGATCGGTTCCGCTTATCCGGGCGACGAAGTGCGCGAAATCGAAGTTCGCGGTCGTAACCTGGCTGAAGGCGTTCCGCGCGGCTTTACCCTGAACTCCAACGAGATTCTGGAAGCCCTGCAGGAACCGCTGACCGGTATCGTTAGCGCGGTAATGGTTGCACTGGAACAGTGCCCGCCGGAACTGGCGTCTGACATCTCCGAACGCGGTATGGTGCTGACCGGTGGCGGTGCGCTGCTGCGTAACCTTGACCGTCTGTTAATGGAAGAAACCGGTATTCCAGTTGTTGTTGCTGAAGATCCGCTGACCTGCGTGGCGCGCGGCGGCGGCAAGGCGCTGGAAATGATCGACATGCACGGCGGCGACCTGTTCAGCGAAGAGTAATCGGATGCAGGTTGGGTAGCCCCCGCGGGTTGCCCTTCCGCTCTGATACGAGAATACGCATAGACTATGAAGCCAATTTTTAGCCGTGGCCCTTCGCTACAGATTCGCCTTATTCTGGCGGTGCTGGTGGCGCTCGGCGTTATTATTGCCGACAGCCGCTTGGGTACGTTTAGTCAAATCCGAACGTACATGGATACCGCCGTCAGTCCTTTCTACTTTATCTCAAATGGTCCTCGTGAATTACTTGACGGCGTGTCGCAAACGCTGGCTTCGCGTGACCAACTCGAACTTGAAAACCGGGCATTGCGTCAGGAACTGCTGCTGAAAAATAGCGAACTGCTGATGCTGGGGCAATACAAACAGGAGAACGCGCGTTTGCGTGAGCTGCTGGGATCGCCATTGCGTCAGGACGAACAAAAGATGGTGACGCAAGTCATCTCAACGGTTAATGACCCTTACAGCGATCAGGTGGTGATCGACAAAGGGAGCGTTAACGGCGTCTACGAAGGTCAGCCGGTTATTAGTGACAAAGGCGTTGTGGGTCAGGTCGTGGCGGTGGCTAAACTGACGAGCCGTGTGCTGCTGATTTGCGATGCAACGCATGCGCTGCCCATTCAGGTTCTGCGTAACGATATTCGCGTGATCGCTGCGGGTAACGGCTGCACTGACGATCTTCAGCTCGAACACCTGCCGGCCAATACCGACATTCGCGTTGGCGATGTGCTGGTCACCTCGGGTCTGGGCGGACGTTTCCCAGAAGGTTATCCGGTTGCTGTTGTTTCTTCCGTTAAGCTGGACACTCAGCGCGCTTATACCGTGATTCAGGCTCGCCCGACCGCGGGTCTGCAGCGTTTGCGCTATCTGTTGCTGTTGTGGGGTGCCGATCGTAATGGCGCGAACCCGATGACGCCGGAAGAAGTACACCGCGTTGCCAATGAACGTCTGATGCAAATGATGCCGCAAGTTCTGCCAGCACCAGATGCCATGGGGCCGCCTGCGCCAGTGCCAACTCCTGCAACAGGTGTGACTCCTGCGCCTGTGGATACCACGCCGCCACAACCTGCTCCGCGTAAGCCGGGAGGACAGTAAGTGGCAAGCTATCGTAGCCAGGGACGTTGGGTTATTTGGCTCTCGTTCCTTATTGCACTGTTGCTGCAAGTCATGCCCTGGCCGGATGACATTCTGGTTTTCCGGCCAAACTGGGTACTGCTCATCTTGTTGTATTGGATCCTGGCGCTGCCGCATCGCGTAAATGTGGGCACGGGATTTGTGGTGGGTGCCATACTGGATCTCATCAGCGGCTCCACGCTTGGCGTGCGCGCATTGTCGATGAGTATCATTGCTTATCTGGTCGCGCTGAAATTCCAGCTATTCCGAAACCTCGCGCTCTGGCAACAGGCGCTGGTGGTCATGTTGTTATCACTGGTCGTGGATATTATTGTTTTCTGGGCCGAGTTTTTAGTGATCAACGTCTCTTTCAGACCTGAAGTGTTCTGGAGTAGTGTAGTGAATGGCGTGCTTTGGCCATGGCTATTCTTACTGATGCGTAAAGTCCGTCAGCAGTTTGCGGTGCAATAAGGTTGATATGAATACTCTGTATCTTGCTTCAGGTTCTCCACGTCGTCAGGAGTTGCTCGCTCAGCTTGGTGTTACGTTTGAACGACTGATCCCTGGGATTGAAGAACAGCGGCACCCGCAGGAAAGTGCGCAGCAGTACGTTTCGCGTCTGGCGCGCGAAAAAGCGCAGGCTGGTGTAGCACTGGCACCGCGCGATTTGCCGGTATTGGGTGCTGATACCATCGTTATCCTTAATGGCGAAGTGCTGGAAAAACCGCACGACGCTGCCCACGCCGCAGCAATGCTGCGCAAACTGTCGGGCAAAACGCATCAAGTTATGACGGCCGTGGCACTGGCCGATTGCCAGCACAGTCTGGACTGCCTGGTAGTGACGGAAGTGACATTCAGAGCACTAACCGATGAGGACATCGCGGGTTATGTTGCCAGCGGTGAACCAATGGATAAAGCAGGTGCATACGGTATTCAAGGGTTGGGTGGCTGTTTTGTCAGGAAGATAAATGGCAGCTATCACGCCGTAGTCGGCTTACCGCTGGTAGAAACGTATGAGTTGCTGACCAATTTTAACGCACTGCGTGAGAAAAGGGATAAACATGACGGCTGAATTGTTGGTAAACGTAACGCCATCGGAAACTCGGGTGGCTTACATTGATGGCGGTATTCTGCAGGAAATTCATATTGAACGTGAGGCGCGACGCGGAATCGTAGGCAATATCTACAAAGGTCGTGTAAGTCGTGTACTTCCGGGTATGCAGGCGGCTTTTGTAGATATTGGACTGGATAAAGCCGCATTTCTTCACGCTTCTGACATCATGCCGCACACCGAATGCGTGGCGGGTGAAGAACAAAAACAGTTCACCGTACGCGACATTTCTGAACTGGTGCGCCAGGGTCAGGATCTGATGGTGCAGGTGGTAAAAGATCCTTTGGGAACGAAGGGCGCACGCCTGACGACGGACATCACGCTTCCTTCCCGTTATCTCGTTTTTATGCCGGGGGCCTCGCATGTTGGCGTATCCCAACGTATCGAAAGCGAAACGGAACGCGAACGTCTGAAAAAAGTGGTGGCGGATTACTGCGATGAGCAGGGTGGCTTCATCATTCGCACGGCGGCAGAAGGCGTATGCGAAGAGGATCTGGCCTCGGATGCTGCCTACCTGAAGCGCGTCTGGACAAAAGTCATGGAGCGTAAAAAGCGCCCGCAAACGCGCTACCAGATGTACGGTGAACTGGCACTGGCACAGCGCGTGTTGCGTGACTTTGCTGATGCGCAGCTTGACCGCATCCGCGTCGACTCCCGTCTGACCTATGAGGCGTTACTGGAATTTACGGCGGAATATATCCCCGAGATGACCAGCAAGCTGGAACATTACAGCGGGCGTCAGCCTATTTTTGATCTCTTTGACGTAGAGAATGAAATCCAGCGCGCGCTGGAACGCAAGGTTGAGCTGAAGTCCGGCGGTTATCTGATCATCGATCAAACTGAAGCGATGACCACCGTCGACATCAATACCGGCGCGTTTGTTGGGCATCGTAATCTCGACGACACTATCTTTAATACTAATATTGAAGCAACGCAGGCCATTGCTCGTCAGCTGCGTCTGCGTAACCTCGGCGGCATTATCATTATCGATTTTATCGACATGAATAATGAAGATCACCGTCGCCGGGTACTGCACTCCCTGGAGCAGGCTCTGAGCAAGGATCGTGTAAAAACCAGCATTAACGGTTTTTCACAGCTGGGCCTGGTGGAGATGACGCGCAAACGCACACGTGAAAGCGTGGAACATGTATTGTGCAACGAGTGTCCAACCTGCCATGGGCGTGGTACGGTGAAAACGGTGGAAACCGTATGTTATGAAATCATGCGCGAAATCGTGCGGGTACATCATGCATATGACTCCGATCGTTTCCTGGTTTATGCATCTCCGGCAGTGGCTGAAACCCTGAAAGGTGAAGAGTCACATGCGCTGGCGGAGGTTGAGATCTTTGTCGGCAAACAGGTCAAAGTACAAATCGAACCGCTGTATAACCAGGAGCAGTTCGACGTCGTCATGATGTAAATCGTGTAGTGGCACCCGCGCATGTAGGCCGGATAAGGCGCAAGCGCCGTCATCCGGCAATATTCACTCAAGGGGTGTGAGTCATATTTTTTGGTAGACAAGGAGAGGTGCGTGAGGCGATTGCCGGGGATATTACTGCTCACTGGAGCCGCATTCGTTGTCATCGCAGCGCTGCTGGTCAGTGGACTGCGCCTTGCGTTACCTCATCTTGATAGCTGGCGTCCAGCCATTCTTGGCAAGATTGAATCCGCTACAGGTCTACCTGTTTCCGCCAGTCAGCTTTCTGCCAGCTGGCAAAATTTCGGTCCTACGCTTGAAGCGCGTAATATCCATGCGCAGCTAAAAGATGGGGGAGAATTTTCGGTAAAACGCGTCACGCTGACGCTGGATGTCTGGCAAAGTTTGCTGCACATGCGTTGGCAGTTTCGCGATCTCACCTTTTGGCAACTGCAGTTGCGCACCAATACTCCTATCCAGCGTAGTGAAGGCGGAGATGGAATTGAAACCGACCATCTCAGCAATCTCTTCCTGCGTCAGTTTGATCATTTCGATCTACGCGACAGTCATATCAGCTTTATAACCCTCTCAGGTCAACGTGCTGAACTGGCGATCCCACAGCTTACCTGGCTGAACGGTAAAAATCGGCATCGCGCCGAGGGTCAGGTCAGCCTCTCCAGCCTGACCGGACAGCACGGCGTTATGCAGGTGCGTATGGATCTGCGTGATGACGAAGGGCTATTGAATAACGGTCGGGTCTGGCTGCAGGCAGACGACATCGACGTCAAACCATGGCTGGGCAAATGGATGCAGGATAATGTCGCGCTACAAACCGCGCGTTTTAGCCTGGAAGCATGGATGACGATCAGTAAAGGCGTCGTTTCTGGTGGCGATGTCTGGCTGAAAAAAGGTGGAGCAAGTTGGCTGGGTGAAAATCATACGCACACACTCTCCGTCGATAATCTGACAGCGCACATCAGCCGTGAAGAGGCGGGCTGGCAATTCTTTATTCCCGATACTCGTATTACCATGGATGATAAACCCTGGCCGAGCGGTGCATTAACGCTGGCCTGGATCCCTGAGCAGGAAGTCGGTGGCGAGAATAACAAACGCAGCGACGAGTTACGCATTCGCGCCAGCAATCTGGAACTGGCCGGGTTAGAAGGGCTACGTCCGATGGCGTCCAGGTTATCACCAGCGTTGGGTGATATCTGGCGGGCCACGCAGCCAAGTGGCAAGATCGATGTGTTGGCGCTGGATATCCCGTTACAGGCGACAGAAAAAACCCGCTTCCAGTCCGCATGGACCAATTTGGCCTGGAAACAGTGGAAGCTGCTGCCGGGGGCAGAACATTTCTCGGGTACGCTTGCGGGTAGCGTTGAAAATGGGGCGCTCACCGCCTCCATGAAGCAAGCCAAAATGCCGTATGAAACTGTCTTCCGCGCGCCGCTGGAAATAGAGAACGGCGTGGCGACGCTAAGCTGGCTGAAAAATGATAAAGGTTTTCAGTTAGATGGGCGCAACATCGATGTTAAAGCGAAAGCGGTACGCGCGCGCGGTGGTTTCCGCTATCTGCAGCCCACTGGAGATGAACCGTGGTTAGGCATTCTGGCTGGCATTAGCACCGACGACGGCTCTCAGGCTTGGCGCTATTTCCCGGAAAACTTGATGGGCAAAGAGCTGGTTGACTACCTCAGCGGCGCTATTCAGGGCGGCGAAGCGGATAACGCCACGCTGGTGTATGGCGGTAACCCGCATCTGTTCCCGTATCTGCACAACGAAGGGCAATTTCAGGTTCTGGTGCCGCTACGTAACGCGAAATTTGCTTTCCAACCCGACTGGCCTGCGCTAACCGATCTCAATATTGAACTGAACTTCATTAACGATGGTCTGTGGATGAAGACGGATAGCGTCAATTTAGGCGGCGTGAAGGCCAGTAACCTGACGGCTAATATTCCCGACTATGCTAAAGAAAAACTGCTGATTGATGCCGATATCAACGGGCCGGGCAAGGCGGTCGGACCTTATTTTGATGAGACGCCGTTGAAGGACTCCCTCGGCGCTACGCTTGAGCAGTTGCAGATTGACGGCGATGTGAATGCTCGCTTACATCTGGATATTCCGCTAGACGGCTCGCTGGTTACCGCCAAAGGCGATGTCAACCTGCGTAATAACAGCCTGTTTATTAAACCGCTCGACAGCACGCTGAAGAATTTGAATGGTAAATTCAGCTTTATCAACGGCGATCTGAAGAGCGAGTCGATGACGGCGAACTGGTTTAATCAGCCGCTGAACGTCGACTTCTCCACCACCGAAGGGGCGAAAGCCTATCAGGTAGCCGTGAACCTGCAAGGCGACTGGCAGCCAACCCGCATGGGGATTTTACCGGCGCAGGTCAACGATGCCTTAAGCGGCAGCATGGCGTGGAATGGCAAGGTGGGTATCGATCTTCCGTATCATGCCGGACCGACCTACGACATTGAGCTAAAAGGCGACCTGAAGAATGTAAGTAGTCACTTACCTGCTCCGCTGAATAAGGCAGCCGGTGAAGCGTTACCGGTGAACGTTAAGGCCAACGGCAATCTGCGCAGTTTTGATCTGACCGGCAACGCGGGCAGTAAGAATCACTTTAACAGCCGTTGGTTGTTGAATCAGAAACTGACGCTTGACCGCGCAATCTGGACGTCGGAAAGCCGCACCGTGCCCGCGTTACCCGATCAGCAAGGTATTGAGCTTAACCTTCCCCCTATGGATGGCGCGCAATGGCTGGCGTTGTTCCAGAAAGGCGCAGCAGATAACGTTGGCACCAACGCCAACTTCCCGCAGCGCATCACGGTACGTACGCCATCGTTATCCCTGGGCGGTCAGCAGTGGAATAACTTGAGTATCGTGTCTGAGCCTGCGAGCAATGGCTCCATCGTGCAGGCGCAGGGACGTGAAATTAATGCCACGCTGGCTATGCGCAATAATGCGCCGTGGCTGGCCAATATTAAGTATCTTTATTACAACCCCAGCGCGGTGAAAGCTTCGCCGACAAAAGCACCACTGAATAGTACTCCAGCCTCGCCGTTTTCCGCCGTGGACAACTTCAGCTTCCGCGGCTGGCCGGATGTTCAGTTACGCTGTGTCGAGTGCTGGATGTGGGGACAGAAATACGGGCGCATTGACGCCGATGTGGCGATTAAAGGCGACACGCTAACGCTGAGTAACGGTCTGTTGGATACAGGCTTTGCCAGACTGACCACCGATGGCGTGTGGGTGAACGCGCCGGGCAAAGAACGAACGTCACTGAAGGGTAAACTGAGCGGAAGTAAAATTGACTCCGCTGCCAGTTTCTTTGGCGTATCGACCCCGATTCGTAACTCTTCGTTCAACGTGGAGTATGACCTGCACTGGCGTAACCCTCCATGGGATCCAGATGAAGCTTCGCTGAATGGGATTTTGCGTACCCGGTTGGGCAAAGGTGAGCTTACTGAACTCAGCACCGGACATGCGGGGCAACTATTGCGACTGCTAAGCTTTGATGCGTTGCTGCGTAAACTGCGTTTTGATTTTAGCGATACTTTCAGCGAGGGTTTCTATTTCGACTCGATTCGCAGCACGGCCTGGATCAAAGATGGCGTGATGCATACCGATGACACGCTGGTGGACGGTCTGGAGGCAGACATTGCGATGAAAGGCTCAGTGAACCTGGTCCGTCGGGAGCTGGATATGGAAGCCATAGTCGCGCCGGAAATTTCTGCCACCGTAGGCGTTGCCGCTGCGTTTGCTGTCAATCCGATTGTCGGCGCGGCGGTGTTTGCTGCCAGTAAGGTTCTGGGACCATTGTGGAGCAAAGTGTCGATTCTGCGCTATCGCATCACCGGTCCGGTCGATAAGCCGCAGATTAACGAAGTTCTGCGTCAGCCGCGCAAAGAAAGCCAGCAATAATTTGACGGGGGCGAGTAATTGCCCCAATCTCAACATAGATCCTCTACCGCAGTCCGTAGGCCGGATAAGGCGTTCACGCCGCCATCCGGCATTGAAGTGCCTGATGGCGACGCTGGCGCGTTTTATCAGGCCTACAACAGTAACTAATGAGTAGCAAAACGATGAGTCTGAACCTGGTAAGTGAACAATTGCTAGCGGCAAATGGCCTGAAACATCAGGATCTGTTTGCCATCCTGGGCCAACTGGCCGAACGCCGTCTTGATTACGGCGATCTCTATTTTCAGTCGAGCTATCACGAATCCTGGGTTTTAGAAGACCGCATCATTAAAGATGGTTCTTACAATATCGATCAGGGCGTTGGCGTGCGCGCCATCAGCGGCGAAAAAACAGGGTTTGCCTATGCAGACCAGATTAGCCTGCTGGCGCTGGAGCAGAGTGCTCATGCTGCCCGTACTATCGTGCGTGACAGCGGTGACGGCAAAGTAAAAACGCTGGGAGCTGTGGAGCATCAGGCACTTTACACCTCGGTTGATCCCCTGCAGAGCATGAGCCGCGAAGAGAAACTGGATATTCTGCGCCGCGTAGACAGCGTGGCGCGTGCCGCCGACAAGCGCGTCCAGGAAGTAACCGCCAGCCTGACCGGTGTTTATGAACTGATCCTGGTAGCAGCGACCGACGGTACGCTGGCCGCTGACGTTCGCCCGCTGGTACGCCTGTCCGTAAGCGTACAGGTGGAAGAGGACGGTAAGCGCGAGCGCGGCGCCAGCGGTGGCGGCGGTCGTTTTGGCTATGACTATTTCCTGGGCGACCTTGATGGTGAAGTTCGTGCTGACGCATGGGCGAAAGAAGCCGTACGCATGGCGTTGGTTAATCTCTCAGCGGTAGCTGCGCCTGCTGGTACGCTGCCGGTAGTACTCGGCGCTGGCTGGCCTGGCGTTCTGCTGCATGAAGCGGTCGGTCATGGTCTGGAAGGCGACTTTAACCGCCGTGGTACCTCGGTATTCAGCGGTCACATGGGTGAGCTGGTAGCGTCAGAACTGTGCACCGTTGTGGATGATGGCACAATGGCGGACCGTCGTGGCTCTGTGGCTATTGATGATGAAGGCACGCCGGGTCAGTACAACGTGCTGATCGAAAACGGTATTCTGAAAGGCTACATGCAGGACAAACTGAATGCGCGCCTGATGGGCGTTGCGCCAACGGGTAACGGTCGCCGCGAATCTTACGCGCACCTGCCGATGCCACGTATGACCAACACCTATATGCTGCCGGGGAAATCTACGCCGCAGGAAATCATCGAATCCGTTGAATACGGTATTTATGCGCCTAACTTCGGCGGCGGCCAGGTGGATATCACCTCCGGAAAATTTGTGTTCTCTACGTCTGAAGCATATCTGATTGAAAACGGTAGAGTCACCAAACCGGTGAAAGGCGCGACGCTGATTGGCTCTGGTATCGAAGCGATGCAGCAGATTTCGATGGTGGGTAACGACCTGAAACTGGATAACGGGGTTGGTGTGTGCGGTAAAGAAGGGCAGAGCCTGCCGGTGGGCGTGGGCCAGCCGACGCTGAAGGTGGATAACCTGACGGTGGGTGGTACTGCATAACATCATGATGTATGCCCGATAAGCACCAGTGCCATCGGGCATCTTGCCGGATGCGGCGTCAACGCCTTATCCGGCCTACACTTTTTTATTTCTCTTTTCCCCGACCGTACATTCCCTGAAACAGCTGCGCTACATCGACAAAATAGTCTGTCAGATAGTTAATCACCACCTGCACCTTGAGCGGCAATTTGTCTTTTTCGGTATACAGCGCATAGACCGGACGCGGATCCGACTGGTAGCGGGGAAGCAGTATCTCCACTTCGCCACGATTGATCTCATTGATCACCCACATCAGCGGTACATAGGCAATGCCCGCGCCTGCGGCCAGCCAGCGCACCAATGTCATCGGATCGTTAGTCACAAAACGGCCCTCAGGGATCAGACGGGTGGAAATTCCTTCCGGAGCGATAAGCTCGAATTCATTATCCGGGCGCACGCTGTATTCCAGCCACGAGTGGTTGCTGAGATCGGCGGGTTTCTCCGGGACGCCAAACTGTGCGAGATAGCTTTTTGCCGCGCAGACCACCATCGGCATAGCTCCCAGACGGCGTGAAAACAGGCTGGAGTCCTGCAACGCGCCGACGCGGATAACCACGTCCAGACCATCAGCGATTAAATCCGGGGCCGGGATGCCGGTCACCAGATTTACCGTTAATCCCGGATACTCTTTCAGCATCGTGGCGGTTAATCCGGCGAGGACATTTTGTGCCATAGTTGAAGAACAGCCAATGCGCAGGGTGCCGATGGGCGTGTTGTTAAAGGCATAGAGTTGCTCGTGAACATCCTGCGCTTCGTGCAGCATTCTCCGGCAGCCCTGATAATAAATTTTACCGGCTTCAGTTAGCCCAATGCTACGCGTGCTGCGGTTTAGCAGCTTGACTTGTAGTTCATCTTCCAGCTTTGAGACCGTCTGGCTTATCGATGAAACGCTCATTTGTAGCTGTCTTGCGGCGGCGGTGAAGGAGCCCATTTCGACAACTTTGGCGAACACCGACATACGTTTTAATCGTTCCATTGTTCACTCTGGCTTAAAAGTGATTTAGATCACATAATATAGATAACAGCATAACAGTTACGTTAATATATTATTATTCAAATAACGGCTATGTCGCTCTCGCCTGGCTCATCCTTGCCCTTCTCTGCGGTGACATACGCTAGAAAATCTATCATCTGCACTCTCTTACGTTACCAAGGTCAACATGAGTCTGTTTCCCGTTATCGTGGTGTTTGGTCTGTCCTTCCCACCGATTTTTTTCGAATTACTTTTGTCACTGGCGATTTTCTGGCTGGTGCGCCGGGTGCTTGTTCCGACTGGCATCTATGATTTTGTCTGGCATCCGGCTCTGTTTAACACCGCGCTGTATTGCTGCCTGTTCTATTTAATAACGCGCCTGTTCGTTTGAGGTTGAAGTGAAAACACTAACAAGAAAACTCTCCCGCACGGCCATTACCGTGATACTGGTCATTCTGGCTTTCATCGCTATTTTCCGCGCATGGGTGTTCTACACCGAGTCGCCGTGGACGCGTGATGCGCGTTTCAGCGCCGATGTCGTCGCGATTGCGCCGGATGTTGCGGGCCTTATTACCAACGTTAACATCCATGATAACCAACTGGTGAAAAAGGATCAGATCCTGTTCACTATCGACCAGCCACGCTATAAGAAAGCCCTTGAGCAGGCCGAAGCTGACGTGGCCTATTATCAGGTACTGGCGCAGGAAAAACGCCAGGAGGCCGGTCGTCGTAACCGACTGGGCGTGCAGGCTATGTCTCGTGAAGAGATTGACCAATCAAACAACGTCCTGCAAACCGTATTACACCAGCTTGCGAAGGCACAAGCGACCCGCGACCTGGCGAAATTAGATCTGGAACGTACCGTTATCCGCGCGCCAGCAGACGGCTGGGTGACTAACCTGAACGTCTATAGCGGCGAATTTATCACGCGCGGTTCCACGGCGGTGGCGTTGGTCAAACAGCATTCTTTCTATGTGCTGGCGTATATGGAAGAAACCAAACTGGAAGGCGTCCGCCCTGGGTATCGCGCTGAAATCACCCCGCTTGGCAGTAATAATGTGCTGAAGGGCACGGTTGATAGTGTGGCGGCTGGCGTAACGAATGCCAGCAGCACGCGGGACGCCAAGGGTATGGCGACCATTGATTCCAATCTTGAATGGGTGCGTCTGGCGCAGCGTGTGCCGGTGCGAATTCGTCTTGATGAGCAGCAGGGAACCTTGTGGCCTGCCGGGACGACGGCGACCGTCGTCATTACCGGCAAGCAGGATCGCGATGCCAGCCAGGAATCTTTCTTCCGTAAAATGGCGCACCGCCTGCGCGAATTTGGTTAATCGCGATGGGTATTTTCTCCATTGCCAACCAGCATATCCGCTTTGCGGTAAAACTGGCCTGCGCGATTGTACTGGCGCTGTTCGTTGGCTTTCACTTCCAGCTTGAGACCCCGCGCTGGGCGGTGCTGACCGCGGCCATTGTGGCTGCAGGTCCGGCCTTTGCCGCTGGCGGAGAACCTTATTCAGGTGCTATCCGCTATCGAGGCATGTTGCGTATTGTCGGGACATTTATCGGCTGTATTGCCGCCCTGATCATTATCATCAGCATGATCCGCGCCCCGCTATTGATGATCCTGGTGTGTTGTATCTGGGCCGGTTTTTGTACCTGGATCTCGTCGTTAGTGAAGATCGAAAACTCTTATGCCTGGGGGCTTTCAGGCTATACGGCGCTGATCATCGTCATTACTATCCAGGCTGAACCGCTGCTGACGCCGCAATTTGCGCTCGAACGCTGTAGTGAAATTGTGATGGGTATTGTCTGTGCCATTGTTGCCGACCTGCTCTTTTCGCCCCGTTCGGTGAAACAGGAGATTGATGTCGAACTGGATAGCCTGCTGGTGGCGCAATATCAGCTTATGCAGCTGTGCATTAAGCATGGCGACAGTGAGGAAGTGGACAAAGCCTGGGGAGATTTAGTCCGGCGTACGGCGGCGCTGGAAGGCATGCGTAGTAACCTGAATATGGAGTCCTCGCGCTGGGTGCGGGCTAACCGCAGACTCAAGGCATTGAATACGCTGTCACTTACGCTTATCACACAATCCTGCGAAACCTATCTTATTCAGAATACCCGACCAGAACTGATCACCGATACCTTCCGCGAGTTGTTCGATACGCCGGTTGAAACGGTACAGGATGTCCATAAACAGCTGAAGCGGATGCGTCGGGTGATTGCATGGACCGGTGAACGTGACACACCTGTCACAATTTACACCTGGGCCGGGGCGGCAACGCGCTATCTGTTACTTAAACGTGGAGTTGTCAGCAACACCAAAATTAGCGCTATCGAAGAAGAGATCCTGCAAGGTGAACCGGTGGTGAAAGTGGAATCTGCCGAGCGTCACCATGCGATGGTTAACTTTTGGCGCACCACGCTTTCTTGTGTGCTGGGAACCTTATTCTGGCTGTGGACCGGCTGGACATCCGGCAGCGGCGCAATGGTGATGATTGCGGTCGTCACCTCGCTGGCAATGCGTTTGCCCAACCCGCGCATGGTGGCGATAGACTTTATCTACGGTACGTTGGCGGCGTTACCGCTCGGGGCACTCTATTTCCTGGTGATTATCCCTAATACGCAGCAAAGCATGTTGTTGCTGTGCCTGAGCCTGGCAGTGCTGGGATTCTTTCTGGGGATTGAAGTACAGAAACGACGGCTGGGTTCGATGGGGGCGCTGGCCAGCACCATTAATATCATCGTGCTGGATAACCCGATGACCTTCCACTTTAGCCAGTTCCTTGACAGTGCGCTGGGGCAGATTGTTGGCTGCATGTTGGCGTTTATCGTTATTCTGCTGGTGCGTGATAACTCTCGTGACAGAACGGGTCGTGTGTTGCTCAACCAGTTTGTCTCGGCGGCGGTTTCAGCGATGACCACCAACGTGGTACGTCGTAAAGAAAACCACCTCCCGGCGCTTTATCAGCAGCTGTTTTTGCTGATGAACAAATTTCCGGGCGACCTGGCGAAGTTTCGCCTGGCGCTGACCATGATCATCGCGCATCAGCGCCTGCGCGATGCGCCGGTGCCGGTAAACGAAGATCTCTCCGCATTCCATCGCCAGCTTCGACGCACTGCCGATCGCGTGATTTCTGCAGGAAATGACGACAAGCGCCGACGCTACTTTAGCCAGTTGCTGGAAGAGCTTGAGATCTATCAGGAGAAATTAATCATCTGGCAAGCACCACCACAGGTGACCGAGCCGGTAAAACGACTCAGTGGGATGTTGCACAAATACCAGCATGCGCTGGTCAGTAATTAAGAGTTGAAAACCGACGCTAAAAGCGTCGGTTTTTTTATGGCTATACTTACCTGAAAATGCGAGAGACCCCTACATATTGGCGGTCTGTAGAGTGGCTGGCGTCGGGATGGTGGCTATAGATGAATATCTATACATTTGATTTTGACGAGATAGAAGACCAGGGTGATTTCTATCGCGAGTTTACGCGCACGTTCGGTCTCGCCAGGGAGAAGGTGGTTGATTTAGATTCTCTGTGGGAGGTGGTTATCGGGGAAGTTTTACCGTTGCCGCTGGAGATTGAATTTGTCCATTTACCGGACAAGCTGCGCAGGCGATACGGCGCGCTGATTTTACTGTTCGATGAAGCGGAAGAAGAGCTGGAAGGGCAGTTGCGTTTTAACGTTCGTCACTCAATGTAAGACATAAAAAAGCCCCCGGCAGGCGGGGGCAAGTCGTCGGACTTAGACGACGAGGGTTTATTTGTAGAGTTCTGCAGTTGCGTGCCAGTGAGCACCTTCACGGAGTTCGGTCACGCGATAGCTGCTGGCACCTGCTTTTTCAGCTTTAGCGGCGATGGCCTGACGCATGTCCATTGGTGAACTACCGATCTGAGAGACGGAGATGCTACCGATGGATTGCAGATTCTGTGCTTCTTGTGAGTTCACCTGAGTAACCGCGGCGCTTGCACCGAAGGAGAGAACAGAAAGAAGGCTTAAGGTTGCAATAGTGGTTTTGATTTTCATGATATTTACCTCGTCGAATTCTTTTATAGGGGTCTGCGTTTCGTGACCCTCATCACAAAATCAAGTATACACTAATAACTTAATAAATTAATACCACGCTAATTGTTTCTGTGGGTATTAGGTGTTAAGGAAAATATTTTTTATAACCAAATGGAATTAAAAAGAGCGTTCCGAACATTTTAAAAGAAATAAATTAAATAAAATCAAATGGATATGATTTTTTGCAAAATGTGCGTTTTTAAGCCTTCGCATTCACTATGTGAATGGTTTTTGACGGTTAAACGCACCATTTGTTAAATGCATAGCAGTTAAAAATAGACGGAAGGTGGTAGAAAGAGAGTGTTTTCCCCCGCCGCAAGGCGACGGGGAGGCGGTATTACAGTTCTTGTTCGAACAGTTCCAGAATGGCTTCGTACAGATCTTTTACCGTAAAACCCTTAGCTGGGGTGGTGAAGATGGTATCGTCACCGGCAATCGTACCCAGGATACCTTCCGCTTTCCCCAATGAGTCCAGCAGACGTGCAATCAACTGAGCAGCGCCAGGACTGGTATGAATAACCACGACCGCATCGTTATAGTCGATATCCAGCACCAGATTTTTCAGCGGACTGGAGGTCGTAGGCACGCCCAGCTCCGCCGGAAGGCAGTACACCATTTCCATTTTCGCATTGCGGGTACGCACGGCGCCAAATTTGGTCAGCATGCGTGAAACCTTGGACTGATTGATATTATCAAAGCCCTGATCCTGCAATGCGAGGACGATTTCGCCTTGAGAGCTGAACTTTTCTTCTTTAAGCAGCGCTTTAAACGCCTTTACTAATTCTTCTTGTTTTGCCGAGCTTCGCATAAGTCACCCGTAATATGGCGGTAGAAACAACATTATTGTGCATACAGATGAATTTTTATGCAAACAGTCTGCCTTGTTCAAGGCTGAAATAATGTTATGAAAGAGCGGAATTTTATCAAATTTCGTTATCAAGAAACATGCCTGTGTCACGGCTCGCAAATAAGGTTAAAAGTAAATTAAATGTTATCAAATTGATGTTGTTTTGAGAGGTGGGTAGGGTATATTGTCAGCACCTGTTGGAAAGTTGCTCTACTGTGCGGGTGGTTTTGAATTACGTAACTTAGGTTTTATTTTACGTAAGTTAAATGCATAAAAGCCAAATTTGCGTGACTACGCATTCTTGACGCGTGGTTGTTGTATTCGTTGGATTTGTGAATTAAGGTCGCCGCCGCGGAGCAATAGACACTTTGCTTATCAATATAATAAGGAGTTTAGGATGAAAGTTGCAGTCCTCGGCGCTGCTGGTGGTATCGGTCAGGCGCTAGCATTACTGTTAAAAACCCAACTGCCTTCAGGTTCAGAACTCTCCCTGTACGACATCGCTCCAGTAACGCCTGGTGTGGCCGTTGATTTGAGCCATATCCCTACTGCTGTGAAAATCAAAGGCTTCAGTGGCGAAGACGCTACCCCTGCACTGGAAGGTGCTGATGTAGTACTGATCTCCGCGGGCGTCGCACGTAAACCGGGTATGGATCGTTCCGACCTGTTCAACGTTAACGCCGGTATCGTGAAGAATCTGGTGCAGCAGGTTGCTAAAACCTGTCCGAAAGCATGTATCGGTATCATCACCAACCCGGTGAACACGACAGTTGCTATCGCTGCAGAAGTCCTGAAAAAAGCAGGCGTATACGATAAGAACAAACTGTTTGGCGTGACCACGCTGGACATCATCCGCTCCAACACCTTTGTTGCGGAACTGAAAGGCAAGCAGCCTGGCGACGTTGAAGTCCCGGTTATTGGCGGCCACTCTGGCGTGACCATTCTGCCGCTGCTGTCACAAATTCCTGGCGTAAGCTTCACCGAGCAAGAAGCAGCTGACCTGACCAAACGTATCCAGAATGCGGGTACTGAAGTTGTGGAAGCTAAAGCCGGTGGCGGATCTGCAACCCTGTCTATGGGTCAGGCCGCAGCACGTTTCGGACTGTCACTGGTTCGCGCACTGAGCGGCGAAAAAGGTGTGGTTGAATGTGCTTACGTTGAAGGCGATGGCCAGTATGCTCGCTTCTTCTCTCAGCCGCTGCTGCTGGGCAAAAACGGCGTAGAAGAGCGTCAGTCTATCGGCAAGCTGAGCGCGTTTGAACAAGCTGCGCTGGAAGGTATGCTGGATACGCTGAAGAAAGATATCACTCTGGGCGAAGAGTTCGTTAAGTAACGAACTGCCCAAAAGTAAAAAACCGGAGCACTTGCTCCGGTTTTTTTATATCCGTATTAGTTGGTCGCCGGATATTCCTGAATCGTGACCTGCAGCGTCAACTGCTTGTCATCGCGCATCACGACCACGGAGATAACTGAACCTGGTCGAATCTCTGCCACCTGGTCCATCGTTTCCAGTGCAGATACCGCCGGTTTGTTATTTACCGAGATAATCAGATCGTTAACCTGAATACCTGCCTGCGCTGCCGGACCGTCCGGGGCTACTTCGTTAACCACAATCCCCTGAATTTGATCCATTCCGCCGCCCTGGGCGTGCAGTGGCGCAATTTCTCGGCCGCTGATGCCGATATAGCCGCGAATCACGCGCCCGTCACGAATCAGCTTATCCATGATTTTGGTTGCCAGCTGAAAAGGAATAGCAAAGCCGATCCCTTCCGGGGTTTCGCCATCGTTGCTCTTATCAAATGACAGGGTGTTAATACCCATCAACTCGCCCAGCGAGTTGACCAGCGCGCCGCCGGAGTTACCGTGGTTGATGGAGGCATCGGTTTGCAGGAAGTTTTGCCGCCCCGTCGGGTTCAGGCCAATACGACCGGTGGCACTGATAATCCCCTGAGTGATGGTTTGCCCGAGGTTGTACGGGTTCCCGATGGCGAGAACCACATCGCCAATGTGCGGTACGCGTTTGTTATTAATCGGAATTGTCGGCAGTCCACCAGTGGCGTTGATTTTCAGCACCGCAAGGTCGGTTAACGTATCAGACCCCACAAGCAGCGCTTCAAATACGCGACCGTCCTGCAATGCGACGATGATTTGGTCGGCATCGTTAATGACGTGCTTATTGGTAATGATGTAGCCGCGCTGATCCATGATAACGCCTGAGCCGAGCGTGCGGATCTCAAGCTGGTTATGCGCTGTGCTGTTCATACTGCGGTTATAAACGTTAACGACGGCAGGTGCTGCACGGCGAACCGCCGGGTTATAGCTGGCGGGCGTTTCATCTGCACTGTCGAACTGCGGTGCGGTAAGCGTATTAATTTTGCGCAGCGAGGGCATCGCGGCCAGCAGAATAGCGCCGACGATTAAACCAATCGCGACCGAACGTAAAAGCTTCACAAACATGATGGCGGCGTCATTAATAAAGGGAACGGCTGCAGCATATCACGAGTTTACCGGACATCACACGAGGGGCTGATGTCCGGTTGCATGCGTTAACGCAGGAGCAGGTAAATACTCTCGTTACCGCGCACCACCTGCAGGGCAATGATCGACGGTTTCGCTTCCAGCACTTTACGCATTTCAGCGATCGAGTTTACGCGATCGCGGTTAACGCCAATAATAACGTCATCTTTATGCAGTCCGGCCTGTGCGGCAGGGCTGCTTTTTTCTACGTTATCAATTCTGATGCCTTTGGTACCGTCTTTTAACTGACCGTCGCTGAGCGTGGCCCCTTGCAACGCAGGCGCAATCATCTCTGCGCTGGCGGACGATGATGTGCTGGTATCGAGGGTGACTTCAACCTCCAGCGGTTTACCGTTACGTAGCAGGCCCAGTTTGACTTTGGTCCCTGGTTCGGTTGTCGCAATACGTGAACGAAGTTCGGCGAAGCTGTTAAGCGGTTTACCGTTGAGACTGGTAATGACGTCACCTGATTTCACCCCCGCTTTTGCGGAGCCGGAGTTAGGCAGAACCTCACTGACAAACGCGCCACGCTGTACGTCCAGTTTGAACGCTTTGGCGATATCGGAAGTCATCTCGGTGCCTTTGATGCCCAACAGACCGCGTTTGATTTCACCAAACTGCATCAACTGCTGTGCCAGCGTGCGCGCCATGTTGCTCGGGATTGCAAAACCAATACCGATGCTGCCGCCACCGGGGGCCAGAATCGCGGTGTTAATACCGATCAGCTCACCGTTGAGGTTAAGCAATGCGCCGCCGGAGTTACCGCGGTTGATAGAGGCGTCAGTCTGAATAAAGTTTTCCAGACCTTCCAGGTTCAACCCACTGCGACCCAAAGCCGATACAATCCCGGAGGTGGCTGTTTGACCCAAACCGAACGGGTTACCCACAGCCACCGCGAAATCACCCACGCGGAGTTTATCAGAGTCAGCAATGGCAATTTGCGTCAGGTTGCTGGGGTGTTGAATTTGTAGCAGTGCGATATCGCTCTGATCGTCGCTGCCAATAAGCTTTGCGTCGAACTCACGACCATCATTAAGCTGAACGCTGATTTTTTGCGCCTGATTAATAACGTGGTTATTGGTCAGGACGTAGCCTTTGGCGGCATCAATAATGACACCTGAACCCAGTCCTTCAAAAGGTTGGGAAGGTTGATCGGGAAGTTCATCACCAAAAAACTTTTTGAACTCTTCCGGGACTTTCTGCCCCTGAGTGGCGGTGCCTTCGACCCTTACACTCACCACGGCTGGCAACACTTTCTCCAGCATCGGGGCGAGGCTGGGGAGCGCAGCCTGACCGGGAACCTGGCCGGGAATCGACGCAACGGCCGGGAATGGCGCCGAGAGAGTTAACCCGACACTTAACGCTAATGCACTCAACAGCTGGGTTTGTTTTTTCATGGATCCTGCTCTCGTACCTTGAGTAAACGGAAGATGATTCAAAACAGTTTGATGTTATTGAATTTTCGGTTTGGTCACAATGAGGCTAACGACTAAATAATAGCTGGGACGGGAAGAGAAGCGGAGGGCGCAATTGCTGCGCCCAATAAATTTCTTAACGATGTGCGGTTAGTCGCGCTTTGCGCCACTACGCAGCAGGCCAGATGCCCCTTCAGAATAGTCACGTGGCATCTGAACCGGCGCCTGATCGTTGCCTGCTTCAGACTCTGCCAGACGATTACGGAACGGGTTGTTTTCCGGCGACATACCCGGCAGCAGGTTGCTGGAGCTTTTCGCCATGTGCTGGTAAATCTGACGATAATCGTCCGCCATGTTATCCAGCAATTCAGCGCTGCGGGCAAAGTGGCTCACCAGTTCTTCACGGTACTCTTCCAGCTCAGCTTTATTTTTTTCCAGTTCGTACTGCAATGCCTGCTGTTGGCGTAATTTCCGATTACCAAAACGCATGGCTACAGCACCAATAATGATACCGACGACTAACCCAATTAGCGCATATTCCCAGGTCATGAACATCTCCCGTTGTCTTGTGTTTCCGTAGGGTGTTGGCTTTAGGCTCCATGCCTGCGCCTGATTATGCCACTATAACCGCTAATCCCGTAGAAGTGGAATCCCGTGTTTATATCACGTAATGTAGAACGGCCTTTTTTTCGTCAACCGTGAGCGACGGCACATCGATTCTCAAGGAATAACAATAACATCATGCAAAGCCTTTCCCCGACATCGCGTTACCAGCAAGCCCTCAACGACGGCAGTCATCAGCCCGACAATGTACAACAAGAAGCCGTGAATCGACTGGAAACAATTTTCCAGGCACTTACGACGCCAGCACGTCCTGCGCCGCAGGAGAGCGGACTGATGGCGCGTTTTGGCAAATTGCTGGGCAAGCGTGAGTCGCCGATCAACACACCGGTGCGTGGTTTATATATGTGGGGAGGAGTTGGGCGCGGAAAAACCTGGCTGATGGATCTGTTCTACCATAGTCTGCCGGGCGAACGTAAACAGCGTTTGCACTTTCACCGCTTTATGCTGCGTGTGCATGAAGAGCTTACTGCCTTACAGGGGCAGAGCGATCCGCTGGAAATCATCGCTGATCGCTTTAAGGCCGAAACGGACGTGCTGTGCTTTGACGAATTTTTTGTTTCTGATATTACCGACGCCATGCTACTCGGCGGCCTGATGAAGGCACTGTTTGCCCGTGGCATTACGCTGGTGGCGACCTCCAATATTCCGCCAGACGAGCTGTATCGCAACGGTTTACAACGCGCGCGTTTTCTTCCTGCCATTGATGCTATCAAACAGCATTGCGACATCATGAATGTTGATGCTGGCGTCGATTATCGTCTGCGCACCTTAACGCAGGCGCATTTGTGGCTGTCGCCACTGAATGAGGAAACCCGCCAACAGATGGATAAACTCTGGCTGGCATTAGCGGGAGCCAAAGGTGAACATGCGCCGACGCTGGAGATCAATCATCGTCCGATGCAGACGCTGGCCGTCGAAAACCAAACGCTGGCGGTGTCATTTACCACGCTCTGTGTCGATGCGCGTAGCCAGCATGACTATATTGCGCTGTCGCGTCTGTTTCACACGGTACTGTTGTCTGATGTGCCGGTCATGACTCCGCTGATGGAGAGTGAAGCGCGGCGCTTTATCGCATTGGTGGATGAGTTCTACGAACGCCACGTCAAGCTGGTGGTCAGCGCGGCATCGCCACTCTATGAAATTTATCAGGGCGAGCGTCTGAAGTTTGAATTTCAGCGCTGTTTGTCGCGTTTGCAGGAGATGCAAAGCGAAGAGTATCTGAAGCGGGAACATTTAGCCGGTTAAACCTGCCGCAAATCACATAAAGGGGTCGATCTTTGACCCTGACTTCTCTATAATCTTGCGACCCCACGTTACGAGAGAGTTTTTTTCCCAAAACTTTCTATGCGCCGGCATAGGCTATTCGAAGGGGTAGGTTTGCTGGACAATGTCGTGTGAACCTCAACTGACAAAACGTTTGGGTGTTCACCAACGTGTAACTTATTTATTTGGGTAAGCTTTTAATGAAAACTTTTACAGCTAAACCAGAAACCGTAAAACGCGACTGGTATGTTGTTGACGCGACCGGTAAAACTCTGGGCCGTCTGGCTTCCGAACTGGCTCTGCGCCTGCGCGGTAAGCACAAAGCGGAATACACTCCGCACGTAGATACCGGTGATTACATCATCGTTCTGAACGCTGACAAAGTTGCTGTAACCGGCAACAAGCGTACTGACAAAGTGTACTATCACCACACCGGCCACATCGGTGGTATCAAACAAGCGACCTTTGAAGAGATGATTGCTCGCCGTCCTGAGCGTGTGCTTGAAATCGCGGTTAAAGGCATGCTGCCAAAAGGCCCGCTGGGTCGTGCTATGTTCCGTAAACTGAAAGTTTACGCTGGCAACGAGCACAACCACGCGGCACAGCAACCGCAAGTTCTTGACATCTAATCGGGATTATAGGCAATGGCTGAAAATCAATACTACGGCACTGGTCGCCGCAAAAGTTCCGCAGCTCGCGTTTTCATCAAACCGGGCAGTGGTAAAATCGTAATCAACCAACGTTCTCTGGAACAGTACTTCGGTCGTGAAACTGCCCGCATGGTAGTTCGTCAGCCGCTGGAACTGGTCGACATGGTTGAGAAACTGGATCTGTACATCACTGTTAAAGGTGGTGGTATCTCTGGTCAGGCTGGTGCGATCCGTCACGGTATCACCCGCGCTCTGATGGAGTACGACGAGTCCCTGCGTGGCGAACTGCGTAAAGCTGGCTTCGTTACCCGTGATGCTCGTCAGGTTGAACGTAAGAAAGTCGGTCTGCGTAAAGCACGTCGTCGTCCTCAGTTCTCCAAACGTTAATTGTACTCTGCTTCGGCAGACGACAATTTGCGAAAAAACCCGCTTTGGCGGGTTTTTTTATCGTTATTTCTCGCCTCAGATCCACGGTAATCCGCTGATTGCCACCTCTTTTTCCCCATTTCAAGAATCGACTCACCACAAAGGTCACAAAATCTGGTAAACTATCATCCAATTTTCTGCCCAAATGTCCGGTATCGTTCATTTTTTGTTTGTATTTTGAACAGCAATGACTTTCCCGAGTCTGGGTGACATCACTTCTGGCTGGCCACTGAGTGGCTGGTAGCAGTAAAAATTCTGAATATACCTGGAGGTTTTCATGGCTGTCGCTGCCAACAAACGTTCGGTAATGACGCTGTTTTCTGGTCCTACTGACATCTATAGCCATCAGGTCCGCATTGTGCTGGCTGAGAAAGGTGTTAGTTTCGAGATTGAGCACGTGGAGAAGGACAATCCACCTCAGGATCTGATCGACCTCAACCCGAATCAGAGCGTACCGACACTGGTGGATCGTGAGCTGACCCTGTGGGAATCTCGCATCATTATGGAATACCTGGATGAGCGCTTCCCGCATCCGCCGCTGATGCCGGTTTACCCGGTTGCGCGTGGTGAAAGCCGCCTGTACATGCAGCGTATTGAAAAAGACTGGTACACGCTGATGAATGTCATCGTGAACGGTTCTGCATCTGAAGCCGAAGTCGCGCGTAAGCGTCTGCGCGAAGAACTGCTGGCAATTGCGCCAGTATTTGGCCAGAAACCTTACTTCCTGAGCGATGAGTTCAGCCTGGTAGACTGCTACCTGGCGCCGCTGCTGTGGCGTTTACCGCAGCTGGGTATTGAATTCAACGGTGCAGGTTCGAAAGAACTGAAAGGGTACATGACTCGCGTCTTCGAACGTGACTCTTTCCTGGCTTCTCTGACTGAGCCTGAACGTGAAATGCGTCTGGGCCGGGGTTAACCTGTATGGATTTGCCACAGCTAACACCACGCCGTCCGTATCTGCTGCGCGCGTTCTATGAGTGGCTGCTAGACAACCAGCTCACGCCGCATCTGGTGGTGGATGTGACGCTCCAGGACGTGCAGGTTCCAATGGAATATGCGCGTGACGGGCAAATTGTTCTGAATATTGCACCGCGTGCGGTGGGCAACCTGGAACTGGCTAACGATGAAGTGCGCTTTAACGCGCGCTTCGGTGGTGTGCCGCGTCAGGTGTCTGTGCCGTTGGCTGCTGTTCTGGCAATTTATGCACGTGAAAATGGCGCTGGTACGATGTTCGAACCGGAAGCCGCCTACGACGAAGATGTTGCCAGCTTAAATGATGACGACAACGACGCGTCTGGTTTTGAGAGTGAAACAGTCATGTCGGTCATTGATGGCGATAAGCCTGACAATGGCGACGACAACGATCCTGATGACACTCCGCCGCCACCTCGCGGTGGGCGTCCAGCGCTGCGCGTAGTGAAATAAATAGTGAAATAAAAAAACAGGCCCTTTCGGGCCTGTTCTGTTTTCTGGCTTCGGGATCAGTAAAACAGCGCGATGGTGGCTACCATATTCACCACAAATCCTACTGCCATCGGGATTGCTGTACGTTTTACCACTTCAAAGGGCGATACGCCGGCAATACCTGATGTCACGACAATTACAGCGGTTATGGGTGACACCGCGCGGGCAAGCGTAGTGGCAAAATGCATCGGCATAATCATCACTACTGCAGGAATATGCAGACCGGCGGCAATATCCGGAATGAGGCTGGCAAAAGACATAAACGGTGCGTTGCCTGACCCCATGACAATCGCACAGGCGGCGATGACCATCGCCATGATGATCATCACGCCAATGCCGCCAAGACCGGAATGCTCTGCGCCTTTTATTACGGCGTCGACAGTCCCGATAGTCGTCAACCCTTTCGCAAAGATTTCACCGGCGACCACCAGCGTGACAACGTTGGCAAACTGCGTCCCCATGCCGTCAAAAAAAGCCTGCACATCATCCATCGTTTCGCGCAGATTATGTTTATGCAGGAATTCAACAAACATAGTCAGCGTCATGCTCATCAACATCACCACCACCAGATTCAACTCTGCTTTCATTAGCCCCATTTGCGCAAGGGCAAGCGAGCCCAGCATCAGGATCAGCGGCATGACGGGTAGAATGGCGTAATAGAGCGGAGGTACGTTTTCCAGCGTCTTTTGTTCAGCAAATCCGTTGCTTTCCGGTGCGGCTTTTTTATCAAACTGACGCTGAACGAAAAAATGCGCAATGGCGACGGCGACAATGACACACGACGCGACGGGCAACTGGTATTGAAAGAAATAAGTGGCGATTTTCATACCCGCGACCTGCGCGGCAAAAATAGAGTTGGTTTCCAGAATGCCCCATTCAATCGACATCGAAGTGGCAATGACCGCAACAGCGGATAAACGGCTCACGCCAAGACTGACCAGCGTTGGGAATAGCGTCACCATCAGCAACATACCTAACCCGGATGCGCTGGTAATAAATTGCGCCATGATCTGACCAATCACATAGGTGGCGGCAAGCACAACATAGGGTGAGCGGATTAGCTTGAGCGGGCGGCTTAACAGGCTAACCATCGCTCTGCTGGCTCCCATTCTGTCCATATAACGGGCATAACCACCCACCGCCATGATTGATAACCCCAGTCCGGCCGCGCGGTTGGAGAGCATACGCAAAATTTCGTTGTAAATATCGACCAGTAGATAGCCACTGCTCTTATCGTCAGCGACCAACACGCCGTAGCCCAGCCAGACGCCGCAGATCATCAGGAAGATCCCGGCGGCGGCCAGCACGACCTGCGGTTTGTAGTTTTTGAGGATCAGGTAACCCATCGTTAATAAAACGATGACAGAGATAATGATGCCGAACATTGTTTCACTCCATGCCAGAGAAGAAGATAAATCCGGTAATAACGCTGTTATCCCAACGGATGTTATATTTTTCTGGGCATTTTTTATGGAGTGAATATCTTATTTTTAATTCAAGGGTTTAATTATTTATCGTTATAAAATAGATGGTTATGATAAATTATCACGTTAATGTTCATAAATTTCATGAAGATGATATAACTCTATTAAATTAAAAATAGGCGGAAGATACTCGCTTAAAATAATATTGCTGTTACGTATATTATCAATAAGCCAGCGGGGGCGGATCGACCATCATTTCACCCTGCTTTCGATCCTGTGTTAGGATAAACCCGCTGTTGTTTGTCACCACGACTTAGCTGAATGGACCCTATGAACGCATTTGATTCGCAAGCTGAAGACTCTCCATCCACCATTGGCCGTAGCTTACGCAATCGCCCGCTGGCGCGTAAAAAACTGTCTGAAATGGTTGAGGAAGAACTGGAGCAGATGATTCGTCGTCGGGAATTTGGCGAGGGCGAACAGTTGCCGTCTGAACGGGAGCTGATGGCCTTCTTTAACGTGGGCCGTCCTTCTGTACGAGAAGCGCTGGCCGCGTTAAAACGCAAAGGTCTGGTACAAATCAACAACGGCGAGCGCGCCCGCGTTTCGCGTCCTTCAGCTGATACCATCATCAGCGAGCTGTCTGGTATGGCGAAAGATTTCCTCGCACATCCCGGCGGCATTGCCCACTTCGAGCAGTTGCGACTGTTCTTTGAATCAAGCCTGGTTCGATACGCCGCCGAACATGCGACAGATGAGCAAATCGACAGGCTGGCGAAAGCGTTGGAGATCAACAGCCAGTCGCTCGATGACAATACGTTGTTCATCCGTTCGGACGTTGATTTTCACCGCGTACTGGCGGAGATCCCGGGCAATCCCATCTTTATGGCGATCCATGTTGCGCTGTTAGACTGGTTAATTGCTGCCCGTCCGGCCGTTGCCGATCAAGAATTGTATGAGCACAATAACGTGAGTTATCAGCAGCATATCGCTATCGTTGACGCGATTCGTCAGCGCGATCCTGAAGAAGCAGACCGCGCACTGCAAGAACATCTCAATAGCGTTTCCGCAACCTGGCACGCCTTCAGCAAAAGTAAAAAATTGCGTAAGTAATCGCGATCCTGACGATCTTTTAAACCCAAAATCATTCAAGTTGCATCAAGGCGGCAAGAGAGCGAGTCCCCTAGAGCATAGATAACTATGTGACAGGGGTGAGCGAACGCAGCCAACGCAGAGGCGGCTCGAAGGATGAAGTGTTTAGTGAGGTAGATCGCACTATAAGCGTTCTGTATTGTATTGCTGCTTATTTGATCTGGTATAACAGGTATAAAGGTATGCAGTAAGATAACACTAATCATCGTCAGAGGTCGTTATGGCAAGAAATTTAAAAGGCGTAATGCCAGCGTTATTAACTCCATTCGATAACCAACAGAAACTGGACATCGAGAGCCTGCGCCGTCTGGTGCGTTTCAATATTGGGCAGGGGATCGATGGGCTCTACGTTGGTGGCTCAACGGGTGAGGCTTTTGTCCAGAACCGCGCTGAAAGAGAGCAGGTTCTGGAAATTGTTGCTGAAGAAGCAAAAGGCAAGGTGACGCTGATCGCCCATGTTGGCACGGTGAGCACCGAAGAGAGCCAACAGCTGGCGAGCGCTGCGCATCGATACGGATTTGATGCGGTTTCGGCCGTCACGCCGTTTTACTATCCGTTCAGCTTTGAAGAGCACTGCGATCACTACCGCGCAATTATGGATTCCGCCGATGGCTTACCGATGGTGGTCTATAACATCCCGGCACTGAGCGGCGTAAAACTGACGCTGGATCAGATCAACACGCTGGTGACGTTGCCGGGCGTTGGCGCACTGAAGCAAACTTCTGGCGATCTCTATCAGATGGAACAGATCCGCCGCGCTCATCCCGATCTGGTGCTTTATAACGGTTATGACGAGATCTTCGCTTCTGGACTGCTAGCAGGCGCAGATGGTGGTATCGGTAGCACTTACAACATCATGGGATGGCGTTATCAGGGAATTGTGAAAGCGCTCAAAGAAGGTGACATTCGCACGGCGCAAAAACTGCAAACCGAGTGCAATAAGGTTATCGATCTGCTCATTAAAGTTGGCGTGTTCCGCGGCCTGAAAACAGTACTGCACTATATGGATGTGGTTTCTGTTCCACTGTGCCGTAAACCCTTTGCTCCAGTAGATGAACGCTATCTGCCGGAACTGAAAGCGCTGGCAAACCAACTGCTGGCGGAAAAGGCGTAATCGCGGGTCGCCGGGGGCGCTTCGCTTGCCCGGCCTGGATTTTTCGACCGTAAGCCGGGTAAGGCAAAGCCACCACCCGGCACAACAACAAAGATCGTCGGGAGAGTAAAATGAGTATTTCTACCCAGAGCATCCCGTGGTATCGCCATCTCAATCGGGCACAATGGCGGGCATTTTCCGCCGCCTGGCTGGGATATTTGCTTGATGGTTTCGATTTTGTGTTAATCGCCCTGGTGCTGACAGAAGTGCAGGGCGAATTCGGACTGACGACGGTGCAGGCCGCCAGCCTGATCTCGGCCGCCTTTATCTCCCGTTGGTTTGGCGGGTTAGTGCTGGGGGCAATGGGCGACCGTTACGGACGCCGTCTGGCAATGGTCACCAGCATCATTCTGTTCTCCGTGGGGACGCTGGCCTGCGGCTTCGCGCCGGGCTACACCACCATGTTTATCGCCCGTCTGGTTATCGGTATGGGAATGGCGGGTGAGTACGGCTCCAGTGCAACCTATGTTATTGAAAGTTGGCCTAAACACCTGCGAAATAAAGCCAGTGGCTTCCTGATTTCCGGTTTCTCTGTTGGCGCGGTGATCGCCGCGCAGGTCTACAGCCTGGTGGTTCCGGTCTGGGGGTGGCGCGCGCTGTTCTTCATCGGCATTCTGCCAATTATCTTCGCCCTCTGGCTGCGTAAAAATATTCCGGAAGCGGAAGACTGGAAAGAGAAACACGAAGGCAAAGCGCCAGTGCGCACGATGGTGGATATTCTCTACCGGGGCGAGCATCGGGTAATTAATATTCTGATGACGATCGCCGCTGCAACCGCGCTGTGGTTCTGCTTTGCTGGCGACCTGCAAAATGCGGCTATAGTGGCGGTCCTCGGCCTGATATGTGCGTTTATTTTCATTAGCTTTATGGTGCAAAGCAGCGGGAAGCGCTGGCCGACGGGCGTCATGCTGATGGTGGTCGTACTATTCGCCTTCCTGTACTCGTGGCCGATTCAGGCACTGTTGCCAACCTATCTGAAAACCGAACTGCTGTACGATCCTTCCACGGTGGCCAGAGTGCTCTTCTTTAGCGGTTTTGGTGCGGCGGTCGGTTGTTGCGTCGGCGGTTTTCTTGGCGACTGGCTGGGCACGCGTAAAGCCTATGTCTGCAGTTTGCTGGCCTCGCAGTTGCTGATTATTCCGGTGTTTGCGATAGGCGGTTCAAACGTCTGGGTACTGGGTTTGCTGCTGTTTTTCCAGCAAATGCTCGGCCAGGGGATCTCCGGGATCTTACCAAAACTGATTGGCGGCTATTTCGATACCGACCAGCGTGCGGCGGGCCTGGGCTTCACCTATAACGTGGGCGCACTGGGTGGGGCTCTGGCACCGATCATCGGCGCGCTGATTGCCCAACGTCTGGATCTGGGCACCTCGCTGGGATCGCTCTCTTTCGGTCTGACATTTGTGGTGATCCTGCTGATTGGTCTCGATATGCCGTCCCGCGTACAGCGCTGGCTGCGTCCTGAAGCGTTACGTACGCATGATGCCATTGATGGTCGACCGTTCAGCGGGGCTGTGCCGTTCGGCGGTGACAAAAGCACCATGGTGAAATCCAAAAGTTAATCCCATTGCCCGGTGTTGAACCGGGCAATTAGCGAAAGGGAAGAAGTATGTCGTTACTTGAGCAACGGGATAAAAAGCGTATCACTGCGATGCAGAAGGCGGTGTCATGACCACATTGGCAATGGATATCGGCGGTACCAAACTGGCTGCCGCGCTGTTAGACAGTAATCTGCAAATTCGCGAGCGGCGTGAATTGCCGACGCCCGCCAGCAAAACGCCGGAGGCGCTGCGCGCTGCGCTACAGGCACTGGTTGCACCGCTACAGGGGCGTGCTAATCGGGTGGCGATCGCCTCGACGGGGATTATCCGTGAGGGGGCTTTACTGGCGCTGAACCCGCATAACCTTGGCGGGTTGATGCATTTTCCGCTAACACAAACGCTGGAACAAATCACCGGCCTGCCGACGCTGGCAGTCAATGACGCACAGGCGGCGGCCTGGGCGGAATACCACGCTATGGCAGATGAGATAAGCGACATGGTGTTTATCACCGTGTCGACAGGCGTCGGCGGCGGCGTGATCAGCAGCGGCAAGTTACTCACCGGGTCTGGTGGTCTGGCTGGGCACTTAGGACATACGCTGGCGGATCCCAATGGACCGGCCTGCGGCTGCGGACGTGTGGGCTGCGTCGAGGCGATTGCTTCCGGTCGAGGGATCGCGGCTGCAGCCGAAGGTACGCTTGCTGGATGCGACGCCAAAACCATTTTTAGCCGCGCCGGGCAAGGAGATGAGCAGGCAAGCAGGTTGATCCATCGCTCGGCGCGTACTTTGGCAAGGCTTATCGGCGATGTGAAGGCCACGACCGATTGCCAGATTGTGGTGATTGGCGGCAGCGTTGGGCTGGCTGAAGGATATCTGGCGCTGGTTGAACATTATCTGGCACAAGAGCCCTTGGCCTATCACGTGGAATTACTGGCGGCGCATTACCGCCATGACGCTGGATTACTGGGGGCCGCGCTGTTGGCCCAGGGAGAATGATGATGATATCAGATGAGTTGCGTTCACTGCCTTCTGCCGGATTACATCCGGTCTTACAGCAGGCATTAACGCTTGCCATTGCGACGAATCCGCAGGAGAAAACGCCAGGGCGCTACGCGTTGCAGGGCGATACTATTTTTATGAATGTCATGCAGTTTGCGACGCAGAGCCCAGAGCAAAAGAAAGCGGAACTGCATCAGCAGTACATTGATATTCAGGTGCTGTTGTCTGGCGAAGAACGCATTCTGTTCGGGATGACCGATTCTGCTCGCCAGTGCGATGAGATGCATGTTGAGGATGACTATCAGTTGTGCAGCGAGATTGCCGATGAGCAGGCGATCGTACTGAAGCCGGGAAGATTTGCGATTTTTATGCCGGGCGAGCCGCATAAACCGGGCTGTATGGTGGGGGGGCCGAGGGAAATCAAAAAGGTCGTGATCAAGGTGCGCGCCAGCTTATTACAAGCCTGACGATGAGAGACCGTGTCGGATGGCAAGGCTTGCGCCATCCGACACTGGATAGAACAACTTAGCGCTTAAACGTCACCGCTTCCGGCTGCGCCAGATGCAGCGTGGTCTGGCTTGGCACTGTCTCAGCAATGACTCGCCCGTGACGAATGGAATAACGTGCAGGCGTCTGGCGACGAACTGCGTCAAACCCATTTTCTGCCGCTAAAATCACCAGATTTCCGGAGTTTCCCACGTTCAGACCGTAATCCTGCAGGTGCAGGGTTTTCGCACTGTGGGTGGTAACCAGGTTCAGCCCATCGTTGATTTGTCCGTATCCCATCAGCTGACACACATGTAATCCCATATGCAGTACCTGCAGCATATTGGCGGTGCCCAGCGGATACCACGGGTCGAAGACGTCATCATGGCCGAAGCAGACGTTGATCTCCGCTTCCAGCATCTCTTTGACGCGCGTTACGCCGCGACGTTTAGGATACGTATCAAAGCGCCCTTGCAGGTGAATATTTACCAGTGGGTTCGCGACAAAGTTAATGCCGGACATTTTCAACAGGCGAAAGAGGCGGGAAGCATACGCGCCGTTATAGGAATGCATTGCCGTGGTATGGCTGGCGGTCACGCGTTCGCCCATATTGTCACGATGCGCCAGCGCCGCGACGGTTTCAACAAAGCGTGACTGCTCATCGTCAATTTCGTCGCAGTGCACATCGATAAGCCGATCGTATTTCTGCGCCAGAGCGAAAATTTTGTGCAGCGACTCAACGCCATATTCACGCGTAAATTCAAAGTGGGGGATCGCGCCAATGACGTCTGCGCCCAAACGCACGGCTTCCTCTAATAGCGCTTCACCGTTGGGGTAAGAAAGAATGCCCTCTTGCGGGAAGGCGACAATTTGCAGCTCTACCCACGGCGCGACTTCTTGCTTCACCTCCAGCATGGCTTTCAGTGCAGTCAGCGTCGGATCGGAAACGTCAACGTGCGTGCGGACATACTGGATGCCGTTGGCCATCTGCCACTTCAGCGTCTGCATGGCGCGCGCTTTGACGTCTTCGTGCGTGAGCATTGCCTTACGTTCGGCCCAACGCTCAATGCCTTCAAATAACGTACCAGACTGGTTCCAGCTCGGCTCGCCTGCGGTTTGCGTGGTGTCCAGATGGATATGTGGCTCAACGAACGGTGGAATGGCCAGGCCGCCTTCGGCATCAAGCACTTCGCCCTGCGGTAACGTGGCGGTGTCCTGTGGCTCAATCCGGCTGAAGCGCCCGTTTTCAATCGTGAGCTGCCACAATCCTTCGCGTCCCTGTAAACGTGCCTGACGAAGGGTGATGTTATTATTCTGCATGGCTGACCTCTGGTGATTTAGCAAGGCTGCGATTGAAAAGTGGATTCAGCAGGATATAGCTGAATACGCCGCCAAGTACGGCGTTGACGGGCACAATACCGGGAATATAGTGACCTGCGGCAATGCCCAATGCAACGGACAGGATCGCTATCCAGTTTACGGAAATAAATTGCGCTTTGCTGAAGTCGGCATAGCGACGATGGTTCAGCAGATAGTCGGCGATGATCACCCCGCCAATCGGGGGAATTGCTGCCGACAGAAAAGTCAGCCAACCGACAAAGTTATTGTAAAGCCATAGCGCGCACAATGTGCCGATAATACCGTTAGCCACCGACAGCGTACGGCTGGAAAGGCCGGTAATATTGGCAAATCCCAGACCTGAGGCATACAGCGCATTGTCGTTAGTCGTCCAGATGTTCAGACCGAGCACTACAATCGCGGGCAGCAGCAGTCCCTGGGCAATCATCACGTCAGAGATATCCGCCTGTCCAACCGCAGCCGCGCCCGCAGCGCCGAAGATGAACATCAAGGAGTTGCCAAGGAAAAACGCCACCATGGCAATCAGCACCGCGCCTTTGGCGTTGCGACCAAAGCGCACGAAGTCGGCGGTTAATGTTCCTGCGCTGACAAACGAACCGACCACCAGCGCCAGGGCGGTGGAGAAATTCAGCGGCGTCTGCGGCACTATCGCTTTTAAATGGTCTAAACCGCCGACATCACTCACCGCCAGCCAGACGGAGTAGCTGCCAAGAACGACGATGGCAGGCACGGCGATGATAGATAAAACGGTCAGCGCCGAGATGCCAAAAAAGATGGTCAGGGTCATCAACAGACCGGAAACCGCAATCAGGATATTGACGTCAATTCCTGTCGCTTTGCCCACCGGGATAGCAAACATAGCCACACCCACGCCAAACCAGCCTACCTGCGTACCGCCTAACAACAGTGAGGGAAGCCATGAACCTTTCAAACCAAATGAGTAACGCGCCAGAAGGTGGGTTGAGAGCCCTGTTTTTGCGCCGATAAAACCGAGAAATGCAGTGTAAATACCGAGGAGAAGATTACCGAAGAGAACTGCCAGGAAGAAATCATTATAGGAAAGACCGGTACCGAGTGTGCCACCGGTCCACATACTGGCGGAAAAAAATGTAAGCCCCAACATGACAAATGTTAGTGGGACCACGCCTTTCCGCGCCGCCAGAGGGACGGGGCCCTGGCTATAATTGTTGTCCTGCGACACAACGCCTCCATGAATTTTGCCCAAAAAATCCGCCGCATAATATACAGTTCTCAGAATAAAGCAAACGATTACGTATAATCTTTACATGGTTATTATTTATGGTGTTGATGATTGCGTTGATTTTCGGGCATCGGCATTTTTAACCGACCAGAGGCGGACATACACCGACCAGGGTTGTGTGAAAGATTTAGCCAGTTGCGCCAAATGGTAAGATTCTGCAGACACTGTCTGCAGAATTTCAATGTACTGAATATACAGCTGTATTTGTGAGCGGTTTTCGAAAAATGATACCGCATGTATTTAGTGGAGGAATATTGGCTCCCCATCGATCAGCGTCAGGGGAGCCAGATGTATTACACTTCCAGGTAATTCAGAATCCCGTCTGCCGCTTTACGACCTTCGGCAATCGCGGTGACCACCAGATCCGAACCGCGCACGATGTCGCCGCCTGCGAAGATTTTCGGGTTGCTGGTCTGGAAAGCGTTGTCGCTACGTTCCGGGGCAATAATGCGCCCCTGTGAATCCAGTTCGACGCTGTGCTCTTTCAACCATTCCATGCTGTGTGGGCGGAAACCAAACGCCAGGACCACGGCATCAGCCGGAACAACGTGCTCGGAGCCAGCGACGATCTCCGCACGGCGACGTCCCTTCGCATCCGGTTCGCCCATTTCAGTACGCGCCATTTTCACGCCGCACACTTTCCCGTTGGCATTCACTTCCACACCTAAAGGCTGGACGTTGAACTGGAACTCGACGCCTTCTTCGCGCGCGTTTTTCACTTCGCGTTTCGAACCCGGCATGTTCTCTTCATCGCGACGATAGGCGCAGATAACGTGTGATGCTTCCTGACGTACGGAGGTGCGCACGCAGTCCATCGCGGTATCGCCACCGCCGAGCACGACGACACGTTTGCCTTCCATGCTGATGTATGGCTCATTGCTGCTTTCGCCAAAGCCCATCAACTGTTTGGTATTGGCAATCAGGAACGGCAGGGCATCAAACACGCCATCAGCGTCTTCGTTTTCCAGCCCGCCGCGCATCGACTGATAGGTTCCTACGCCAAGGAACACGGCGTCGTAATCCTTCAGCAAATCGTTGAGCTGTACGTCACGGCCTACTTCCACGTTCAGTTTGAACTCAATGCCCATGCCGGTGAAGATTTCACGGCGACGGGTCATGACCTCTTTTTCCAGCTTGAAGGCCGGGATACCGAAGGTCAGCAAGCCGCCGATTTCCGGGTGACGGTCAAATACCACCGCCTTTACGCCGTTGCGGGTCAGCACATCAGCACAGGCCAGGCCCGCTGGCCCCGCACCGATAATCGCCACGCGCTTGTCCGTCTGGCGAACGCCGGTCATATCCGGACGCCAGCCCATCTCGAACGCTTTATCGTTGATATAGCGCTCGATGTTGCCAATGGTTACCGCGCCAAACTCATCGTTCAACGTACAGGATCCTTCACACAGTCGATCCTGCGGGCATACACGGCCACAGACTTCCGGCAAGGTGTTGGTCTGGTGCGAAAGCTCTGCCGCTTCAAAAATACGTCCCTCATTCGCCAACTTCAGCCAGTTCGGGATGTAGTTATGCACCGGGCACTTCCACTCGCAGTACGGGTTACCGCAGGACAGGCAGCGATCTGCCTGTGCTTTGGCCTGACCTTCAGAAAACGGCTCGTAGATCTCGATAAATTCGATCTTACGGATCTTCAGCGGCTTCTTCGGCGGATCAACACGCTGCAGGTCGATAAATTGGTATACGTTCTGACTCATTGCTGCTACCCCTTACTGCGCCTGCACACGCAGCTCTGCTGCGCTACGACTACGGTGACCCAACAGTGCTTTCACATCACTGGATTTTGGTTTTACCAGCGCGAATTTCGCCGAGAATGCTGGCCAGTTCGCCAGGATCTCTTCGCCGTGAGAAGAGCCGGTATGCTGTACGTGCTCGGTAATCAGGCCACGCAGGTGCTCTTCGTGGATCGCCAGCGAGTCCACGCTCAGCACTTCGACCAGTTCCGGGTTTACGCGTTTGCGGAATTCACCGTCTTCGTCGAGCACGTAGGCGAATCCGCCGGTCATGCCCGCGCCGAAGTTAACGCCGGTTTTGCCGAGAATACAGACGATGCCGCCGGTCATGTATTCACAGCCGTTGTCGCCAATACCTTCAACCACGGTGATTGCGCCAGAGTTACGCACTGCAAAGCGCTCACCCGCACGACCCGCAGCAAACAGGCGACCACCGGTGGCGCCATACAGGCAGGTGTTACCGATGATGCTCGCCTCATGGCTACGGAAAGCAGAGCCAACCGGAGGGCGTACCGCCAGCAGGCCGCCCGCCATGCCTTTACCGACATAGTCGTTGGCATCGCCGGTCAGATACAACTCCACGCCGCCCGCGTTCCACACGCCAAAGCTCTGGCCTGCAGTACCGCTGAAGTGCGCTTTGATCGGGTCAGACGCCAGCCCCTGATCGCCATGCGTCTGAGCGATATAGCCCGACAGCGATGCGCCGACGGAACGGTCGGTGTTGCGGATATCGAACCAGAAGGTTTTGCTCTGGCGCTCGTCGACGAACGGCTTCGCTTGCTGTAACAGCTGGGCGTTCAGCACGCCATTATCAAACGGCGGGTTGTTCTCGGTGCAATGCAGCGCTTTACCAGGATGCGGTTCGGCTGTTTCCAGCAGACGAGACAGCTCCAGCTTTTGCTGCTTGGCGGTAAACCCTTCCAGCTCTTTGAGCAGGTCGGTGCGACCAATCAGATCCACCAGGCGGGTGACGCCCAGCTCGGCCATCAGCTCGCGCACTTCACGGGCGATAAATTCAAAGTAGTTGGTCACTTTGAACGGCAGGCCGTGATAGTGGTTCTTACGCAGTTTCTCATCCTGAGTTGCAACACCGGTTGCGCAGTTGTTCAGGTGGCAAATACGCAGATATTTACAGCCCAGCGCCACCATCGGGCCGGTACCGAAGCCAAAGCTTTCTGCACCCAGAATTGCCGCTTTAATGATATCGACGCCGGTTTTCAGACCGCCATCGACCTGCAGACGAATCTTGTGACGCAGACCGTTAGCCACCAGCGCCTGCTGGGTTTCCACCAGGCCTAGTTCCCACGGGCAGCCCGCATATTTCACTGATGAGAGCGGGCTTGCGCCTGTGCCGCCATCGTAGCCAGCAATGGTGATCAGATCCGCATAGGCTTTCGCTACGCCAGTGGCGATGGTACCAACGCCTGGTTCGGAAACCAGCTTCACCGAGATCATCGCCTTCGGGTTGACCTGTTTCAGGTCGAAAATCAGCTGCGCTAAATCCTCGATAGAGTAGATATCGTGGTGCGGCGGCGGGGAGATCAGCGTCACGCCCGGTACGGAATAGCGTAGTTTGGCGATGTACGGGGTGACTTTATCACCCGGTAACTGACCACCTTCGCCAGGTTTCGCGCCCTGAGCGACTTTAATCTGAATGACATCGGCATTGACCAGGTATGCCGGGGTTACGCCAAAGCGACCGGAAGCAACCTGCTTAATGCGTGACACTTTATTGGTGCCATAGCGCGCCGGGTCTTCGCCGCCTTCACCGGAGTTCGAGTTGCCGCCGATGCTGTTCATGGCTTCGGCCAGCGCTTCGTGTGCTTCCGGGCTTAATGCGCCGATAGACATGGCGGCGGTATCAAAGCGTTTAAACAGTTCGGTCGCGGGTTCTACTTCGCTAATGCTTACGGCTTCATCGCCAGGCGTAATCGCCAGCAGATCGCGCAGTGTGGCCGCCGGACGCTCATTAACCAGCTTGGCGTATTCCTGATAGTCGCTGTACTCGCCGCTTTGTACCGCCTGCTGCAGAGTGCGTACCACGTCCGGGTTGTAGGCGTGGTATTCGCCGCCGTGGACGTACTTCAGCAAACCGCCCTGGCTGATAGGTTTACGCGCCAGCCATGCATGTTTGGAGAGGTTCAGCAGATCCTGCTGGAAGTCGGTAAACCCTGCACCGCTAATACGGCTGACCACGCCCTGGAAGCACAACGCAACCACATCATCGTGCAGACCAACGGCTTCAAACAGCTTCGAGCAGCGGTAGGAGGCAATGGTCGAGATGCCCATTTTGGACATGATTTTGTACAGACCTTTGTTGATGCCGTTACGGTAGTTCAGCATCACGGTCCGGTAATCTTTGGCAATCGCCTGAGTGTCGATCAGACGTCCCAATGTTTCATACGCGAGATACGGATAGATTGCCGTCGCGCCAAAACCGAGCAGGACGGCAAAATGGTGCGGATCGCGGGCACTGGCGGTTTCAACGATGATGTTGGCGTCGCAGCGCAGGCTTTGTTCTACCAGACGCGTTTGCACTGCGCCCACGGCCATCGGCGCCGGAACCGGCAGACGATTTTTAGCGATGTTGCGGTCAGAGAGTACCAGCAGCACCGTGCCGTTGCGCACCATCTGTTCCGCCTTATCGCACAATGCTTTGACGGTCTCTTCGAGCGTAGTTTCGGTCGCGTCGAAGGTGATATCCAGACGGTCAGCGCGATAATGCTCCTCTTTCATGGTGGTAAGCTGGGTGAAATCGGAGTACAGCAGGATCGGCGATTTAAAGCTCAGGCGGTGTGCCTGACCTTCAGCTTCGCAGAAGACGTTCATCTCACGACCGATGCTGGTGGCCAGCGACATGACGTGCGCTTCACGCAGCGGGTCGATCGGCGGGTTGGTGACCTGCGCGAACTGCTGGCGGAAGTAGTCATAAATGATGCGCGGCTGGCTGGAGAGTACGGCAAACGGGGTATCGTCACCCATTGAACCGACCGCTTCCTGGCCGTTTTCGCCGAGCACGCGGATCACGGAATCCAGCTCTTCAGCGCTGTAGTTAAACTGTTTCTGATAGCTGGCGAGGGTGTCATCGTCCAGTTCACGGCTGCCGACCTGATCGTCAGCCAGGTCTTCGAACGGCACCAGACGGCGGACGTTTTTCTCCATCCATTCTTTGTATGGGTGACGGCTTTTCAGGTCATCATCGGTTTCGGCGGAGTGGAGAATGCGCCCGCTGCGGGTATCGATAACCATCAGCTCGCCAGGGCCGACGCGGCCTTTCTCTACCACTTCATCCGGCTGATAATCCCAGATCCCGACTTCAGAGGCGCAGGTAATCAGCTTGTCTTTGGTGATGACGTAGCGTGCCGGACGCAAGCCGTTACGGTCAAGGTTACAGGCGGCAAAGCGGCCGTCGGACATGACGATGCCCGCTGGGCCGTCCCACGGTTCCATGTGCATGGAGTTAAAGTCAAAGAACGCGCGCAGCTCCGGATCCATATCCGGGTTGTTCTGCCATGCCGGTGGAACCAGTAAGCGCATGGCACGGATGATGTCCATCCCGCCTGCCAGCAGCAGTTCCAGCATGTTGTCCATCGAACTGGAGTCTGAGCCGGTTTCGTTAACAAACGGCGCGGCGTCGTGCAGATCCGGGATCAACGGGGTCTGGAACTTATAGGTACGGGCGCGCGCCCATTGGCGGTTGCCGGTGATGGTGTTGATTTCACCGTTGTGCGCCAGATAGCGGAACGGCTGCGCCAGCGGCCAACGCGGTACGGTGTTGGTAGAGAAGCGCTGGTGGAACAGGCAGATGGCCGATTCCAGACGCAGGTCTGCCAGGTCCAGGTAGAAGCGCGGCAGATCCGCCGGCATACACAGACCTTTATAGATATTGACCAGATTCGACAAGCTACAGACGTAGAAATCTTTGTCTTGCAGGAGGCGTTTTTCGATACGACGACGCGCGATGAACAGGCGACGCTCCATATCACGCGGACGCCAGCCCGCAGGGGCGTTAACAAAAATTTGCTCGATACGAGGCAGGGAGGAGAGCGCAATTTCACCGAGAACACCTTCGTTGGTCGGCACGTCGCGCCAGCCGACAATCGACAGGGTCTCCTGCTGTAATTCTTCTTCAACAATGCGACGAGAAGCCGCAGCCAGTTCAGGGTCTTTATTTAAAAAGATCATGCCGACGGCGTAGTTTTTGGCTAAACGCCAGCCGCGCTCTTGCGCCACGATGCGGAAAAAGCGGTCAGGTTTTTGTAACAGCAGGCCGCAACCATCGCCGGTTTTTCCATCGGCAAGAATTGCGCCACGGTGCTGCATACGGGCCAGTGCGTGTATGGCGGTACGCACTACCTTGTGGCTAGGTTCGCCTTCTATGTGGGCGATCAGGCCGAAACCACAGTTATCCCTCTCAAGGGATTTATCGTACAACATATCAGTGAACCTCCCCAGGCTCTGAGGGATTCCCATCTGGACCGTTGCGCACGGGCACACCAAGAGCATGGCGACGGGGTTTGCGTGTCATACGCTTACCTCGCATTCGCCCTCTTTATCCTTTTCGCACAGGTCAAACAAGTTTGAGGACTTGCTTCAGAGGGAATCTCAATTACTGCATAAATATGATGAGCAGACTGCTCATCCAGAAAGCTTCCAGCGGATTTCCAAGTTATCGGGAATCCACACACAGGTCAAATGGCAATCTTATTTATGCAAAAATGTGCTATAGGGCAATTAACTTTATGAAAATATTGAAATAAAAGGATTTTTTACATTGATTTAACCTAAGAGGAATCCCCCAGGAAGTGTGATCTGTCTCACTGTAAGAAAGGCTGGATATCCCTCGTCCTCCCTTTATTTATCGAGATGACTGGCATTTTATGCTGGTTTTTGGAGTTCAGGCGTCTTAAAGATACTGTTTTTACGCTCAGAGTATAAGAAGATAAAAAAAACCGCTGAATATAAGGAAAAGTAATTAGATTTTGAGTGAATGAAATTCCAATTATTTTGATTTGTTATGCAATAAATAAAGGCTCGCCAGGGCGATTGATCCAGGTCATCGCCGACTGGGGCAAAAAATGGCAGGCTTTGGCCTCTTTTCAAGGCGCGGTCTACCAGATTATGCAGTTACAGAAATTAGTCAATATGTTTGGTGGGGATCTTTCTCGCCGTTATGGGCAAAAGGTTCATAAACTCACGCTGCACGGCGGCTTTAGCTGTCCAAATCGTGATGGCACCATCGGACGTGGCGGATGTACTTTCTGTAATGTCGCCTCGTTTGCCGATGAAACTCAGCAGCATCATTCCATTGCCGAGCAGCTTGAGCATCAGGCGCAGTTGGTCAATCGCGCCAGACGCTATCTGGCCTATTTCCAGGCCTATACCAGCACCTTTGCTGAAGTACAGGTGCTGCGTTCGATGTATCAGCAGGCGGTCAGCCAGGCCAGTATCGTCGGGTTATGCGTTGGGACGCGCCCTGACTGCGTGCCGGATGCGGTACTCGATCTGCTTTGCGAGTATAAAGACCTGGGTTATGAGGTATGGCTGGAACTTGGTCTGCAAACCGCACATGACAAAACCCTGCACCGTATTAACCGCGGTCATGATTTTGCCTGCTACCAGAACACCACGCGACTGGCGCGTGAACGCGGGCTGAAAGTCTGTTCGCACCTGATTGTCGGTCTGCCGGGAGAAGGGCAGGCAGAATGCCTGCAAACCATAGAACGTGTGGTGGAGACGGGTGTCGACGGTATTAAGCTGCATCCGCTGCATATTGTGAAAGGCAGTACGATGGCGAAAGCCTGGGAAGCCGGGCGGCTGAACGGAATTGAACTGGACGATTATACGGTTACCGCCGGGGAGATGATCCGCCATACGCCGCCAGAGGTGATTTATCATCGCATTTCCGCCAGCGCGCGTCGCCCAACGTTGTTAGCACCGCTATGGTGTGAAAATCGCTGGACTGGGATGGTTGAACTGGATAAGTACCTTAACGAGCACGGCGTGCAAGGCTCGGCGCTGGGTACGCCATGGGTGCAGCCGGTGATCTAACCCTCGTAGGCCGGATAAGGCAAAGCCGACATCCGGCAATCTGCGCCTGCTTGCCTGATGGCGCTTAGCTTATCAGGCCTACGATTAACCTCTCTACGGTCATTTCACTGATAACCTCCGCATTTCTTGCACATTCTCAAACGTCACGCCAAGAATTGAGTATTATTGTGCCAAGTTGTCGTGAAGGAACCCTCTATGAAGCAAATCCGTATGCTGGCGCAATATTACGTCGACCTAATGATGAAGTTGGGTCTGGTGCGCTTTTCGCTGCTGTTGGCGCTGGCTCTGGTCGTGTTGGCAATTGTGGTGCAGATGGCTGTCACCATGGTGCTGCATGGCCAGGTAGAAAGCATTGATGTTATCCGTTCTATCTTTTTTGGTCTGTTAATTACCCCTTGGGCTGTCTATTTCCTGTCAGTGGTGGTGGAGCAACTGGAAGAGTCCCGGCAACGCCTGTCACGACTGGTACAAAAGCTGGAAGAGATGCGCGAGCGCGATCTCAAGCTCAATGTGCAATTGAAAGATAATATAGCCCAGCTCAATCAGGAAATTGTTGAGCGCGAAAAAGCCGAAGCGGAGCGCCAGGAAACGTTCGAGCAACTGAAGGTTGAAATCAAAGAGCGCGAAGAAACGCAGATCCAGCTCGAGCAACAGTCTTCCTTTTTACGCTCTTTCCTTGATGCCTCGCCGGATCTGGTTTTTTATCGCAATGAAGATAAAGAATTTTCCGGCTGTAACCGTGCCATGGAACTGCTGACTGGCAAAAGCGAAAAGCAACTGGTGAACTTAAAACCGGCTGACGTTTACTCTCCTGAAGCGGCTGAAAAGGTAATTGAAACCGACGAGAAGGTATTCCGTCATAACGTCTCACTCACCTACGAACAGTGGCTGGACTACCCGGACGGGCGCAAAGCCTGCTTTGAAATTCGTAAAGTGCCGTACTATGACCGCGTAGGTAAGCGACATGGCCTGATGGGTTTTGGGCGCGATATTACCGAGCGTAAGCGTTATCAGGACGCGCTTGAACGTGCCAGCCGTGATAAGACCACCTTCATTTCCACCATCAGCCACGAGCTGCGCACTCCGCTTAACGGCATTGTCGGCTTAAGCCGGATCCTGTTGGATACAGACCTGACCGCTGAGCAGGAAAAATACCTGAAAACCATCCATGTCTCTGCCGTGACGCTGGGGAATATTTTCAACGATATCATAGATATGGATAAGATGGAGCGACGTAAAGTCCAGCTCGATAACCAGCCTGTTGATTTCACCAGCTTTATGGCGGATCTGGAAAACCTTTCTGGCCTGCAGGCGCAGCAAAAAGGGCTGCGTTTTGTACTTGAGCCAACATTACCGCTACCGCATAAGGTCATTACCGACGGCACGCGTTTGCGCCAGATTCTGTGGAATCTGATCAGCAACGCCGTGAAGTTCACTCAGCAGGGACAGGTGACCGTGCGGGCGCGCTATGACCAGGGCGATATGCTGCATTTCGAGGTTGAAGATTCTGGGATCGGCATTCCGCAGGATGAGCAGGATAAAATCTTCGCCATGTATTATCAGGTGAAGGACAGCAACGGCGGTAAACCGGCCACAGGAACCGGGATTGGTTTGGCCGTGTCGAAGCGTCTGGCGAAAAATATGGGCGGCGATATTACGGTTTCCAGCCAGGCAGGTAAAGGCTCCATCTTTACGCTGACCGTACATGCGCCTGCGGTAGCGGAAGAGATTGAAGACGCCTTTGAAGACGATGACATGCCGCTGCCAGCCCTGAATGTGCTGCTGGTGGAAGACATTGAACTGAACGTTATTGTTGCGCGTTCCGTGCTGGAAAAATTAGGCAACAGCGTGGATGTCGCGATGACCGGGAAAGCCGCGCTGGAAATGTTTACGCCGGGTGAATATGACCTGGTGCTGCTGGATATTCAGCTACCGGATATGACCGGTCTGGATATCTCGCGGGAGCTCACGCAAAAATACGCTCCTGAGGACCTTCCGCCGCTGGTTGCACTCACCGCCAACGTACTGAAAGATAAAAAAGAGTATTTGGACGCGGGGATGGATGACGTGCTGAGTAAGCCGCTGTCGGTTCCGGCGCTAACCGCCATGATCAAAAAATACTGGGATACCAGAAACGAAGAGGAGAGCACTGTGACATCTGAAGAAAGCAGTAAATCGCAAGCGCTGTTAGATATTCCTATGTTGGAACAATACCTCGAGCTGGTGGGACCGAAGTTAATTACCGACGGGCTGGCGGTGTTTGAGAAGATGATGCCGGGATATTTGAGCGTGCTGGAGTCAAACTTGACCGCACGGGATAAAAAAGGCGTGGTTGAGGAAGGTCATAAAATTAAAGGCGCAGCAGGTTCAGTGGGGCTGCGTCATCTGCAACAGTTAGGTCAGCAAATCCAGTCGCCGGACCTTCCCGCCTGGGAAGATAACGTTGCTGAATGGATTGAAGAGATGAAGCAGGAGTGGCAGCACGACGTGGCGGTATTAAAAGCCTGGGTGGCGAGCGTGGAAAAAAAATGACCCCGGCTTGACCGGGGTGCGCGAATACTGCGCCAACACCAGGGAAATCGTGGCTGCGCCGTAAATTATTATCATTGTTTACAAGGGCGCAGCCCTAATTTTCAGGCCGCACGCAGTTAAGATAGCAAATCTTAAATAATTTGTTACATGAATCAGTTAAATGTGTGAAGCGTAGCATTTAAATCATAATAACTAATATGTTTCAGCCAGTTGAGAAAGGAGTATCACGATGAAAAAAGTGGGTGTAGTGCTCAGCGGATGCGGCGTGTATGACGGTGCAGAGATCCATGAAACTGTTCTCACGCTTCTGGCCATTGCCCGCAACGGCGCTCAGGCCGTCTGCTTTGCTCCGGATAAACAGCAAGCGGATGTGATTAATCATCTGACCGGCGAGCCGATGCTGGAAACGCGTAATGTACTGATTGAAGCCGCACGTCTAACACGCGGTGAAATTCGCCCGCTCGCTCAGGCAGTCTCAGCGGAACTGGATGCGTTGATCGTGCCGGGTGGGTTTGGTGCGGCCAAAAATCTGAGCAATTTTGCCAGTCAGGGCAGCGAATGCCGGGTTGACAGCGATTTAGCCGCGCTGGCGGTGGCCATGCATCAGGCGGGTAAGCCGCTAGGATTTATGTGCATTGCGCCCGCTATGTTACCTAAAATTTTTGATTTCCCTCTGCGTCTGACCATTGGTACTGATATCGATACGGCAGAGGTGCTGGAAGAGATGGGCGCTGAGCATGTGCCTTGTCCGGTTGATGACATTGTCGTCGATGAGGACAACAAAATTGTCACCACGCCCGCCTATATGCTGGCGCAGGATATCGCTCAGGCTGCGAGTGGCATCGATAAACTGGTATCGCGTGTGCTGGTGCTGGCTGAATGAGAACAGGAGTTACCGCCTTTCTGCGACGTATCTTTCTGCGGGCGGTCATTGTCCTCGGCGTATTCTGGGGCGGGGGCATCGCACTTTTCAGCGTGATGCCTGTGCCTTTCTCGGCGGTGATGGTTGAACGGCAACTGGGCGCATGGCTGTCCGGTGATTTTGGTTATGTGGCGCACTCAGACTGGGTGAGCATGGACGAGATTTCACCTTGGATGGGACTGGCCGTCATTGCCGCGGAGGACCAGAAGTTTCCCGAGCACTGGGGATTCGATGTCTCCGCCATAGAGAAAGCGCTGGCGCACAATGAACGCAATGAAAACCGTATTCGCGGAGCGTCGACGTTATCGCAACAGACGGCGAAAAACCTCTTTCTGTGGGATGGACGTAGCTGGGTACGTAAAGGTCTTGAAGCCGGGCTAACGCTGGGTATGGAAACCGTCTGGAGCAAGAAACGTATTCTGACCGTTTACCTAAATATCGCTGAGTTTGGCGATGGGGTTTTCGGCGTGGAGGCGGCGGCGCAGCGCTATTTCCATAAGCCTGCCAGTCGGTTGAGTCTGTCTGAAGCGGCCTTGCTGGCGGCGGTATTACCTAATCCTTTGCGTTTTAAAGCGAATGCGCCTTCTGGTTATGTGCGTAGCCGTCAGGCGTGGATCATGCGTCAAATGCGCCAGTTAGGCGGTGAGTCGTTTATGCGGGAAAATAAGCTGTATTAATTGCTGCTGTCGCTGTTTTTGTAGGCCTGATTTAAGTGCAGCGCATCAGGCACAATACGACACAATGGCATTGCCGGATGCGGCGTAAACGCCTTATCCGACCTACTGGCTACGTGTTAAAACCACTTGACTAATCTTCATCAAAACCTGAATTAAACAGGGCAACCACTGCGGCAAGGGCTTCAACTTCCTGCGGACCCGTGGCTTCAACTTCTATCTGACGCCCTTTGGCTGAATCCAGCATCAGCAGAGCGATAACGCTGTTGGCCTCGGCTTCCGTTCCTTCATCATTACGCAGCAAAACTTCTGCTTCGAAACCCTGCATCAATTCAAACAGTTTCATAGCTGGACGGGCATGCATGCCCAGCTTATTAGTGATTTCAACGGTTTGCTTCACGGTCATGATTTACGTTTTTCCAGCGTACGATGGCGTGACTGCACGTTTTTACCGCGTGAGCGGAAGTAGTCTGCCAGCTGCTCTGCAATATACACCGAACGGTGCTTCCCGCCGGTACAACCGATGGCTACGGTGAGATAGCTACGGTTGTTGGTCTCCAGCATGGGTAACCATAGCTCAAGATAGCTGCGCGTCTGGTAGATAAAATTGTGTACTTCTGTGTGCCTGTCGAGGAACGCGGCGACGGGGCGGTCAAGACCGGTCATTGGGCGCAGCTTCGGATCCCAGTGCGGGTTAGGCAGGAAGCGCACGTCAAAGACGTAATCCGCATCAATCGGGATACCGTGTTTGAAACCAAAGGATTCGAAAACCATCGTCAATTCACGTTCACGTTTGCCCAACAGTCGGGTACGCAACATTTCCGCCAGTTCGTGCACGGACATTTCGGAGGTATCAACGATCAGGTCAGCGCGAGAGCGCAAAGGCTCAAGCAAATCGCTTTCCTTATCGATAGCGCTTTCCAGAGACAAGTTCTTGCTGGAGAGTGGGTGCAGGCGACGCGTGTCACTGTAGCGACGAATCAGCGTGTTACGGTCAGCATCAAGGAACAGCAGTTGTGGTGAGAAACCTTCAGGCAGATTGTTCATGGCCTGCTCGAAAATCTCCGGGGACTCAGGCATGTTGCGCACATCAATGCTGACGGCCGCAGAAATCTGGCGATCGGCCAGAGTACGAGCCAGATCGGGCAACAGCACTACGGGAAGGTTATCCACGCAGTAAAAACCCATATCTTCCAGCGCACGCAGAGCGACAGATTTACCTGACCCTGAACGGCCGCTGACGATCATCAGTACCATGTACTGTTTCTCCTCACAACGACAAAAAAGGATGCCATTGGGTTGTTATGCTTCATCCTGTCCACCTTCGGTGTCCGTGATGATTTGATACAACTCCTGGTCACTCTGTGCGGCGCGCAGACGACGACAGATGGTTTTATCCGCCAGACGTTTTGCGACCAGTGACAACGTATGCAAATGCGTCTTGGTTTGGTCCGCCGGAACCAGCAGGGCGAACAGCAGATCGACTGGCTGATTATCAATAGCGTCGAAGGCGATAGGCGTTTCAAGTTGCACAAACACACCAACCGCGCGCATCGTGTCTTCTTCCAGCTTTCCATGCGGGATAGCAATACCATTACCGATGCCGGTACTGCCCATTTTTTCACGCGTCAGAATGGCCTCAAATACCACCTGAGAAGGCAAGCTGAGCTGTTTTGCCGCCAGTTCACTGATGATTTCCAGTGCGCGTTTCTTGCTTTGGCAGTGAACGCCTGCGCGTGTACATTCCTGGTTAAGAACAGTGCTCAGTTGTAGAGTCGTATCGTTATTTGTCATAATTTCACCTAAGCGCTAACTGTACAAATGGCCCGTTGTGCTACACAACAGGCCGTCCTGCACCCGCTAACTGCCCGGACAAGTTAGTGCTGTTTCAGTTTATCTTTATGTTTTGTTAACTGCCGAGCCAGTTTATCAATTAAACCGTCAATGGCGGCGTACATATCCTGACCTTCCGCGCTGGCATGAATTTCGCCACCGTTCACATGCAGCGTTGCATCCGAGATATGTGTAACCTTCTCCACTTTCAACACAATATAGACCTGATTAATCCGGTCGAAATATTGTTCAAGCTTGGCAAATTTTGTATTAACAAAATCGCGCAGGGCTTCAGTGATTTCGACGTTGTTTCCAGTGATGTTGAGCTGCATAGTGTCTTCCTTATCGGTTGGGTCAGACCAGCTGTTTGCGCTGGTTAGACGGCGGAATGGATAAAGACTCTCGGTACTTCGCAACGGTGCGGCGTGCCACCATGATACCCTGTTCTGACAGCATAGAGGTTAACTTGCTGTCACTCAGTGGTTTCGCGGGGTTTTCCGCAGCAATTAATTTCTTCACCAGCGCACGGATCGCCGTGGATGAGGCTTCGCCTCCACCTTCAGTGTTAACGTGACTGGAAAAGAAATACTTCAATTCAAAAATGCCGCGCGGACTGTGCAGATACTTTTGCGTGGTCACACGGGAAATGGTCGATTCGTGCATCTCGACGGCCTGGGCGATATCCGCCAGCACCATCGGTTTCATAAACTCTTCGCCTTGCTCAAAGAAGGCTTGCTGTTGTTCAACGATGCAACGACTTACGCGCAGCAGTGTATCATTGCGGCTTTCCAGGCTTTTAATCAGCCACTTCGCATCCTGTAGATTGCTACGGATAAACTGACTGTCGGCATCGTTGCGCGCGCTATTGCACATAGCGGCGTAGTGCTGGTTAATCTGCAGTCGTGGGATGCTGTCGCTGTTGAGTTCGACCACCCAGCGATCGTTATGCTTACGCACCAGCACATCCGGAATAACGTATTCTGGTTCGCCAGTCTGGATCGACTGCCCAGGCCTTGGATCCAGTGACTGAATAAGATTGACGGCTTCTTTTAGCACGTCTTCTTTCAGTCGGGTCACGCGCATCAGCGTGCGGAAGTCATGGTTGGCTAACAGGTCGAGATGATCGCTGATGATCAGGCGCGCTTCTTCCAGCCACGGTGTGGCTTTATCAAACTGCGAAAGTTGGATCAGTAAGCAGTCGCGGAGATCTTTAGCGGCCACGCCTACGGGATCAAAGCGCTGAACGCGTTTAAGCACGGCTTCGATTTCGTCCATACCGACGTCGTCATCGCCCATGCTTTCGAGAATATCGTCCAGGGTCACGGTGAGATAACCGGTTTCGTCTACCGCATCCACAATGGATGTCGCAATGGCGCGATCGGTATCCGAGAACGGGGTCAGTTCCACTTGCCACATCAGGTAATCCTGTAGTGATTGCGTGGTCTCACCTTGATACACAGGCAGCTCGTCGTCGATGTAATCTCCGCTGGTGCCCGAAGGCGTCCCGGCGGTATAAATTTCATCCCAACTGGCATCGAGTGGCAGCTCCTCAGGCATCTCTTTTTGTTCGAGAGCATCAGCGGTGTCGAGGGTTTCGCTGTCCTGTTTTTCCTGGGTATCAATTTCGTCGTGAAGATCGGTTTGCTCGAGCAGTGGGTTACTTTCCAGCGCTTGCTGAAGTTCTTGCTGAAGTTCCAGCGTGGACAGCTGCAACAGACGGATAGCCTGTTGTAGCTGAGGCGTCATCGCCAGTTGTTGGCTAAGCCTGAGTTGCAAACCTTGCTTCATGTTCAGAGTTGTTTTCTCCTGCGGTGACGTGAAGTCTTCTACCCTATCAGAGTCTGAAGTCTTCCCCAAGGTATACGCGCTTAACGTGCTCATCCTGCAGTATTTCTGTTGGCGTGCCGTGCGCGATCAGGTGCCCCTGACTCACGATATAGGCGCGCTCACACACTGCCAGCGTTTCGCGGACGTTATGGTCGGTAATCAGCACGCCAAGGCCGCTGTCGCGCAGGTGTTCGATGATCCGTTTGATATCAATAACGGAAATCGGGTCAACACCGGCAAACGGTTCATCCAGCAGGATAAATTTCGGATTAGCGGCCAGTGCGCGGGCGATCTCCACGCGGCGTCGTTCACCACCGGAGAGCGACTGCCCCATACTGTCACGCAGGTGCTCTATGTGGAATTCTTCCATCAGCTCGTTGGCGCGATCTTCCCGCTGCTCGCTGGTCAGATCGTCACGAATTTGCAGTACCGCCATCAGGTTATCAAACACGCTCAGGCGACGGAAAATCGATGCTTCCTGCGGTAAGTAGCCGATGCCGCGACGCGCGCGCGCATGCAGAGGCAGCAGGCTGATGTCTTCGTCATCAATGATAATGTTACCCGCATCGCGCGGGACAATGCCGACCACCATGTAAAAGGTTGTTGTCTTGCCTGCACCGTTAGGACCGAGCAGACCGACGATCTCCCCGGAGTTGACGGTCAGACTGACATCTTCCACCACACGACGGCCTTTATAGGCTTTTGCAAGGTTCTTTGCAGTTAATGTTGCCATAACGAATCAGTTACCTTTTTTCTCTGCCGGAGCCTTGTTTTTGTCCTGCAACTGCGACGGAACCAGAACGGTGGTGACGCGTTTGCCTTTATCGCTGAAGGCCTGCATTTTCTGCTCTTTTACCAGATAGGTGATCTTATCGCCCGTGATGTTGCTATCGAGCTGTTCCAGATACGCCTTGCCGGTTAGCACGACAAAGTCTTTCGCCAGTTCATAGTGCATCTGCGAGGCGCGGCCTTTAACCGGTTTACCGTTGTCCTGCATCTGGTAAAACGTCGCTGGATTGCCATAGCCGTCAATCACTTCTTTGCCGTCTTCGCCGCCAGGACGGGTCACGACGACTTTATCGGCGTTAATTTTGATGGTGCCCTGAGTCACAATCACGTTGCCAGTAAACGTTACCACGTTGCCCTGCATATCCAGGGACTGCTGGTCCGACTCAATGTGAATCGGCTGCTCGGTATCGCCGGTGACGGCAAATGCCGGAATGCTGGCGGCCAGAAGTGAGCTGGCAAGTACAAGATTAAGGCTGAGTTTGTTTGTTTTGGATTTCATATGAGGTTCTAACCTTTTCAATCAGCTCGGCGTTCTTGCTGCGTAAGTTGCCGCGCATCTTCAGTCCGCTGGAGTTAAATGTTGTGCCATACAACGTCACCAGATCATCGGAAGTGACATCTTGTGTCACCAGGTTAATCTGCGCGTTATCGGTCGTAATTCTGCGTAGTTGAGAGTCAGGCACCAGGGCGTTAACCTCAACATGGCCGTACAGATACAGCATCCGATCGTTGGTCAATTTGGCTTTATCGGCCTTGATCGTCCAGGTCGGTACTTTATCCTTATCAAATGTGGTTAATACTGGTTGAGTAAACCACGAAACCGCTTGTTCCGAATAATATTCAACGTGTTGTGCGATCAAGTGATAGCTCAGCGCGCCTTCCGGACTATACACGACGGTATCAGTATGTTCGCTCTTATAGGTTGGCTCGTTGTTATTGACGACGACCTGAGCGGTGTCCTCTTTGTCTGCCAGATTAATACCAATCATCACAAGGACAGCCAGAGACAGTAGAATGATAACCCAACGTCTGGTTTTGCTCATATCGATTGCCCTTTGGCCTCGTCCAGTTTGCCCTGCGCCAGGAGTAATAAATCGCAGACTTCACGCACAGCGCCACGTCCCCCATTAATACGGGTGACATAATCGGCCCGCGGGATCAGCAAAGGGTGGGCATCTGCCACCGCGACGCTCAATCCCACTTGTGCCATCACCGGCCAGTCGATCAGGTCATCGCCAACGTAGGCGACATTCTCCGGCGCGATCGCCAGTTTGCTAAGGAGATCGCCAAAAGCAACCAGTTTGTCTGACTGTCCCTGATACAGGTGGGTGATCCCCAAAGTGGCACAGCGATCTTCTACAAGTTTAGCCTTTCGTCCGGTAATAATGGCAACCTCAATACCGGAAGTGAGCGCACAGCGAATTCCGTAACCATCGCGGACGTTAAAAGCCTTCAGCTCTTCACCGTTGTTGCCCATATAAATCAGACCATCAGACAGTACGCCATCCACATCCAGGATCAGCAAACGGATGTTTTCTGCCCGGGTGATAACGTCTGCGCTGACGGGTCCATAACAGGTCGCAAGCGACGCACCTGCTTTACTCATTTTCGTTATCCTTGAGTTTCTTACACTACACCTGCACGTAGCAGATCATGCATATGTAACACACCGAGTAACTGGTCGCCATCAGCAACCATTACCGAGGTGATATGGCGGGACTGCATTAAGTTCAGGGCATCGACGGCAAGAATACCCGGACGCACGCGAATGCCTCCAGGGGTCATCACATCGGCAATGCCTAACTGGCGTACATCAACGCCCATATCGAAGACACGACGTAAATCACCATCGGTGAAAATACCGTCAATCTTCATGGCATCATCGCAAATGACGGTCATGCCGAGATTTTTACGCGTGATCTCAATTAAGGCGTCACGCAGGCTGGCGTTTTTGGTTACATGCGGGATCTCGTCGCCCGTATGCATAATATCGTTAACGCGCAGTAAAAGCTTACGGCCCAGTGCGCCACCGGGATGAGACAATGCAAAATCTTCCGCGGTAAAGCCGCGCGCTTTTAATAATGCCACCGCAAGGGCATCGCCCATCACCAGTGTTGCTGTCGTGCTGCTGGTCGGCGCCAGGCCTAACGGACAAGCTTCCTTGGGCACTTTAACACACAGATGCACATCTGCTGCACGCGCCATACTGCTTTCCGGACGACCGGTCATGCAGATAAGCGGTACATGAAGACGTTTTAATACCGGGATCAGCGCCGCTATCTCATTGGATTCACCGGAGTTAGAGATGGCGATGACCACATCCTGCGGCGAGACCATACCCAGATCGCCATGTGCAGCTTCGCCTGGGTGTACAAAAAATGAGGGGGTGCCGGTGCTGGCAAATGTGGCTGCCATTTTCCGCCCGATATGGCCGGATTTCCCCATTCCCATCACCACGACTTTGCCCGGGCAACTGAATATTTTCTCGCATGCCAGGGTAAAATTTTGGTTGATGTACTGATCAAGCTCCGCCAGGCCTTCACGTTCAATTGCCAGGACTTCCTTGCCTGCTTGCTGAAAGTCAAAACCCGGTTGCAACTCTAAGTGCGACATAATGCGTTTCCAGTTATCCAACGAGAAGTGGCGATAACCAATACAGCATCGCCAGCCATATGATAAAACCGCCGGTCAGCAGCGCGCCCGCGCCGCGACCAATCTGGCGCGGACGTCGCCAGCAGAGTAATGCAAAAATAACGCTCACCAGCAGCATGACGCTGTAGTCCCGGACGAAGGCCATCGGATTGACTTCGCCCGGCGTAATCAACGCCGGTAGCCCGAGGACGATAACAATATTAAAAATGTTCGCGCCGATAATGTTACCGACGGCAATATCGTTTTCACCTTTACGCAGACCCGCAATCGCCGTTGCCAGTTCCGGCAGGCTGGTACCAATGGCGACCACCGTCAACCCGATGGTGAGTTCGCTCATGGCGAAATAGTTCGCCAGTACGGTAGCGTTATCTACCACCATACGCGTAGCCATAGGCATAATAATCAGCGCAATACCCAACCACAAAAATGCGACGGGTAACCCGCCTTCGCGCGGCAGCTCAGCTATCTGCTCGCGTGTCAGGCTGTCATTGCCTTGTCGCTCGGCCAGACGAGCGATTTTAACAATGAATAGCAGCCATAGCACGGCCAGGAGCAGAAGAAAGAAACCGTCGCTGCGGCTCAACTGCCCGTCATACAGGACGGATGCAGCTAAAATACTTACCAGCAACATTAGCGGTAATTCACGACGCAGAACATCAGAATGCACGGTAAAAGGATGAATCAGCGCCGACAGGCCTAAAATAAGCAGAATGTTGGTGATGTTAGAACCTATGGCGGTCCCTACAGCCAGATCGAGTTGCCCATTCATCGATGCGGCAACGGAGACAATGATCTCCGGTAACGACGTACCAATGCTGACCACGGTCATTCCGATGATAATGGGGGGAATACCGACGTTTCGACATAAAATGGATGCGGCAAATACCAGACGGTCGGCACCGTAGACCACCAGAAGTAAACCAATTATTAACAGCGCCGTCGCTAAAAGCATCTAAAGTCCTTTCTTCAGGTATACTCGCCGGTCCTCTTGAAGGATCTTCTGGAAGCCGTAACGAAGTCTTAATTTTGACTTTATGCGGCTAAAAAGTAAAACAAATGCCAGCTTTCGCTAACCAGGACAGGCAATAATCTGTAAATATGTTGAGTTCAGGGCTAAATTGAGCGCCAAACTCTTCGATCAACAAGGCAATAGTAAAGGATGAATCAATGGGGCAGTCTGTGGCGAATCTAGTCGATATGCGCGATGTCAGCTTTTCCCGGGGCGACCGCTGCATCTTTGATAATATTTCCCTGACGGTACCGCGCGGTAAGGTGACGGCAATCATGGGGCCATCAGGCATCGGCAAAACGACGCTGTTGCGTCTGATTGGCGGACAGATCTCACCGGATAAGGGCGAGATTCTGTTTGACGGTGAGAACGTCCCGGCCATGTCCCGTTCGCGTTTATTTACCGTGCGTAAGCGCATGAGTATGCTGTTTCAGTCAGGTGCGCTATTTACCGACATGAATGTGTTTGACAACGTTGCGTACCCTCTGCGCGAGCATACGACGTTGCCAGCGCCGTTGCTGAAGAGCACGGTGATGATGAAGCTCGAGGCCGTCGGCCTGCGGGGTGCGGCCAAATTAATGCCTTCTGAATTATCCGGTGGGATGGCGCGCCGCGCTGCGTTAGCGCGTGCTATCGCGCTGGAGCCTGACCTCATTATGTTTGATGAGCCGTTCGTCGGTCAGGATCCCATCACCATGGGCGTGCTGGTGAAGTTGATTTCAGAACTGAACAGCGCGCTGGGTGTCACCTGTGTGGTGGTATCCCATGATGTGCCTGAAGTACTGAGTATTGCGGATTACGCCTATATAATGGCGGACAAAAAAATAGTGGCCTACGGTAGTGCTCAGGCGCTACAAGAAAATGCCGATCCGCGCGTACGCCAGTTCCTTGACGGCATTGCCGATGGACCGGTTCCGTTCCGTTACCCGGCGGGTGACTACCATATCGATTTACTCTAAACAGGGAGTTAAGCCACCCATGTTGTTAAATGCGCTGGCATCACTCGGACATCGAGGAATAAAAACCCTCAGGACGTTCGGGCGAGCCGGATTAATGTTGTTCAATGCGGTTGTCGGCAAACCGGAGTTTCGCAAACATGCGCCGCTGCTGATACGCCAGCTTTATAATGTCGGTGTCTTATCGATGCTGATCATTATTGTGTCAGGCGTATTCATCGGTATGGTGTTGGGATTGCAGGGATACCTGGTGCTGACGACCTACAGTGCGGAAACCAGCCTCGGTATGCTGGTGGCGCTGTCATTGTTACGTGAGCTGGGGCCGGTTGTTGCGGCGCTGCTGTTTGCCGGGCGGGCCGGATCGGCCTTAACTGCAGAGATTGGTCTGATGAGAGCGACCGAGCAGCTTTCCAGCCTGGAAATGATGGCCGTCGATCCACTGCGCCGGGTGATCTCTCCGCGTTTTTGGGCCGGTGTCATTTCATTGCCGCTGCTAACGATTATATTTGTCGCCGTGGGGATCTGGGGTGGTTCTCTGGTTGGCGTAAGCTGGAAGGGTATTGATGCGGGCTTTTTCTGGTCGGCTATGCAAAATGCCGTCGACTGGCGTCTGGACCTGGTCAACTGTCTGATTAAGAGCGTGGTGTTCGCCATTACGGTCACCTGGATTGCATTGTTCAATGGTTATGATGCGATCCCGACCTCTGCCGGGATTAGCCGGGCAACGACACGCACCGTTGTGCACGCCTCTCTTGCCGTTCTGGGGCTGGATTTTGTGCTGACCGCACTGATGTTTGGGAATTGAGTTCATGCAAACGAAAAAAAATGAAATTTGGGTCGGGTTATTCCTGCTGGTTGCGCTGCTGGCTGCGCTGTTTGTCTGCCTGAAGGCGGCGAACGTTACCTCAATGCGTACTGAACCGACTTACACGATTTATGCGACCTTTGATAATATCGGCGGCCTGAGAGAGCGTTCTCCGGTGCGGATTGGCGGGGTGGTAGTTGGACGCGTATCGGACATCTCGTTAGATCCGAAAACGTACCTGCCGCGCGTGACGCTGGAAATCGAATCGCGTTTTAACCATATTCCTGACACCAGTTCTCTGAGCATCCGTACTTCCGGTCTGCTGGGCGAACAGTATCTGGCATTGAACGTGGGTTTTGAAGATCCTGAGCTGGGAACGTCTATCCTCAAAGATGGCGGTACGATTCAGGACACGAAATCCGCGATGGTGCTGGAAGATATGATTGGTCAGTTCCTTTACAACAGCAACAGCAAAGGTGATGACAATAAGAATTCTGGCGATGCGCCAGCCGCAACTGAAGGCAATAATGAAGCCACTACGCCTGCGGGCGCAACGAAATAATATCAGGAGAATCGACGTATGTTTAAACGATTGATGATGGTGGCTATGCTGGTGATTGCTCCACTTAGCGCGGCAACCGCAGCAGACCAGACTAACCCGTACAAACTGATGGATGAGGCGGCGCAAAAGACCTTTGACCGTCTGAAAAACGAGCAACCAAAAATCCGTTCCAACCCCGATTACCTGCGTCAGGTCGTCGATCAGGAACTGCTGCCTTATGTGCAGGTTAAGTATGCCGGTGCGCTGGTGCTGGGTCGTTACTACAAAGATGCGACTCCTGCCCAACGTGAAGCCTATTTTGCTGCATTCCGTGAATATCTGAAGCAGGCTTACGGCCAGGCACTGGCGATGTACCACGGCCAGACCTATCAGATTGCCCCTGAGCAGCCGTTGGGTGATGCGACCATCGTACCTATCCGCGTAACCATCATCGATCCAAACGGTCGTCCTCCGGTACGTCTGGATTTCCAGTGGCGTAAAAACTCCCAGACCGGTAACTGGCAGGCGTATGACATGATCGCCGAAGGCGTAAGTATGATCACCACCAAACAAAATGAGTGGAGCGACCTGCTGCGTACCAAAGGTATTGATGGCCTGACGGCACAGCTGAAATCTATTTCTCAGCAGAAAATCACGCTGGAAGAGAAAAAATAATGACGCAGTCACTCACCTGGACGCGCGAAGGCGACAAGCTGGTGCTGGTGGGAGAGCTGGATCAGGACGTGTTAAATCCCTTATGGGATGCGCGAATTGAGGCGATGAAAGGGGTATCCTGCATCGATCTGAACCAGGTATCCCGGGTAGATACCGGCGGTCTGGCGTTACTGTTGCATCTGATTAATCAAGGCAAGCAGCAGGGAAACAGCGTTTCGCTCACTGGTGTTAACGATAAAGTGTACACGCTGGCGCAGCTTTACAATCTGCCTGACGACGTCCTTCCGCGTTAATTTTTCCAGGCCGGATAAGGTCTTGTGCCGCTATCCGGCAAAACCCCTGAGGGGGATCTGCCACTAAAGCCTTGTCTGATTTATCAGCGAGGCTTTTTGCTTATTTATGACAGCGCCACTTTGCTCTAAGATGTTGGGCTGTTTTCACTATCTGACGAATGAAGAGCCCATGGAAAATAATGAAATTCAGAGCGTGCTGATGAATGCACTCTCCCTCCAGGAAGTCCACGTTTCTGGCGACGGCAGTCACTTTCAGGTTATTGCCGTGGGTGAGATGTTTGAAGGCATGAGCCGGGTCAAGAAGCAGCAATCGGTCTATGGCCCGTTGATGGAGTACATTGCGGATAACCGCATTCATGCCGTGTCGATTAAGGCGTTTACCCCAGCGGAATGGGCGCGCGATCGCAAACTTAACGGTTTTTGAGCTACGGGTGATGTGCCGGTAGCGAAGATAAATTCTTAACAGAGAACAGAATAATGGATAAATTTCGTGTTCAGGGGCCAACCAAGCTCCAGGGCGAAGTCACAATTTCAGGCGCTAAAAACGCCGCACTGCCGATCCTGTTTGCGGCGCTGCTGGCTGAAGAACCTGTAGAGATCCAAAACGTCCCGAAACTGAAGGACGTTGACACATCAATGAAGCTGTTGAGCCAGCTGGGTGCGAAAGTTGAGCGTAATGGTTCCGTGCACATTGATGCGCGTGATGTGAACGTCTTCTGTGCGCCGTACGATCTGGTGAAAACCATGCGTGCATCCATTTGGGCGCTCGGGCCGCTGGTTGCCCGCTTTGGTCAGGGCCAGGTTTCACTGCCGGGCGGCTGCACCATCGGCGCGCGTCCGGTGGACCTGCACATTACCGGTCTGGAGCAGTTAGGCGCGACTATCAAGCTGGAAGAAGGCTATGTGAAAGCGTCCGTTGATGGCCGTCTGAAAGGCGCGCATATTGTCATGGACAAAGTGAGCGTCGGTGCGACTGTCACCATCATGTGTGCAGCAACGCTTGCCGAAGGCACCACCATCATCGAAAATGCCGCGCGCGAGCCGGAGATTGTGGATACCGCGAACTTCCTGATTGCGCTGGGCGCGAAGATCACTGGCCAGGGCACAGATCGTATTACGATCGAAGGCGTTGAGCGTCTCGGCGGTGGTGTGTATCGCGTTCTGCCAGACCGTATCGAAACCGGTACCTTCCTGGTGGCGGCGGCAATTTCTCGTGGCAAAATTATCTGCCGTAATGCACAACCGGACACACTGGATGCCGTTCTGGCGAAACTGCGTGATGCGGGTGCGGATATCGAAGTCGGCGACGACTGGATCAGCCTTGATATGCACGGCAAACGTCCGAAAGCGGTCAATGTGCGTACTGCGCCGCATCCGGCGTTCCCTACCGATATGCAGGCCCAGTTCACGCTGCTGAACCTGGTGGCAGAAGGGACCGGCTTCATCACGGAAACCGTGTTTGAGAACCGCTTTATGCACGTGCCTGAGCTGAGCCGTATGGGCGCTCACGCAGAAATCGAAAGCAATACCGTGATTTGCCACGGCGTGGAAACACTCTCAGGCGCACAGGTTATGGCGACCGATCTGCGTGCATCTGCAAGTTTAGTGCTGGCAGGTTGTATTGCTGAAGGTACAACAGTGGTCGATCGTATTTATCACATCGATCGCGGCTATGAGCGCATCGAAGATAAACTGCGTGCGCTGGGCGCAAACATTGAGCGCGTGAAAGGCGAGTAATCGTCAACGTCTCTTGTAACCCCCAGTTCAGTTGGCCGGGGGTTACAGCTCAATGTTCATTCCGGATTCTTTTTCTCTCTGCGACTCCTCATCATCCGCGTTCTGTCGATGAACTCATGCGTTTTGGCATCGTGATAGCGTGACGGCCAAATCACCCAGGGATCAGTTCCCAGTGCCCGGGCGATAATCAACTCACCTTTTGGCCATGGTCTCGTTAACGCATTTGCCAGCGTTGATGAACTCAATCCATTTTTACGTGATTCAGCGGCCATTGAGGTCCCTTTCTTGCGCAGTCCGGCGATGATGTCGGCCGGATGCCAGTCAATCAGCTTGTTTTCCATAAATTCATCTCTCCTTTGGTTAACGACTTACGGTTCCACGATCGGTTGTGGCGACACTATAACGCCCGAAGAACGAATGTTCTAAAATGTTCATGTAAAGTGTGTATATATTCAGAATATGCCAAGGTTCTGCTTGATTATCCGGAGGAAGGTGGGGGGGGTTACTAGAACTTATAAAAAAATCCCGTGCAGAGCACGGGATGAGGGAGGATGCTGTAGGGAATTAACGGTCGCGCTGTACGGCGATATGTGCCAGACCAATCAGCGCTTCTCTCCACGGCGTATCAGGCAGCACCTGCAACGCAGCGATGGCCTTATCAGCCTCTTCTTCTGCACGTTGGCGCGTCCACTCCAGGGAACCACAGGCGTTCATCGCTTCCAGAACCGGCTCCAGAAGGTGACGACCATTACCTTGCTCAATGGCCTGGCGGATCATTTGCGCTTGTTCTGGAGTACCGTGGCGCATGGCATGCAGCAGCGGCAGCGTAGGTTTACCCTCGTTGAGGTCATCACCGACGTTTTTACCCAGCTGCTCGCCATCCGCGCTGTAATCCAGCAAATCGTCAATTAACTGGAAAGCTGTACCGAGATAACGGCCATAATCCTGCAACCCTTTTTCTTGTTCTTCGCTACAGCCAGCCAGAATGCCTGAACATTGGGCTGCCGCTTCAAACAACCGCGCCGTCTTACTGTAGATGACGCGCATATAGTTTTCTTCGGTGATGTCTGGGTCGTTGACGTTCATCAGCTGCAAGACTTCACCTTCGGCGATGACGTTGACTGCTTTCGACATGACTTCCAGCACTTTCAACGAGCCAAGGCTGGTCATCATCTGAAATGCGCGGGTATAGATAAAATCGCCAACCAGCACGCTGGCCGCATTACCAAACGCCGCATTTGCCGTAGCTTTCCCACGGCGCATGTCTGACTCATCCACAACATCATCGTGCAGCAGGGTCGCTGTGTGGATAAACTCGATGAGGGCCGCGATCGTAACGTGCGCATTTTCCTGGTAACCAACGGCCCGCGCTGCGAGGACGGCGATCATTGGGCGAATGCGTTTTCCGCCGCCGCTAACGATGTAGTACCCCAGTTGATTGATCAACTGAACGTCAGAATTGAGCTGTTCAAGGATTGTCGCATTGACCCCCGCCATATCTTGCGCGGTTAACTCATTGATTTTTTCTAAATTCATCGCAAAAGCCGGGCTTCTCGCCCCGATTACCTTACTGTGTGAGAAGGTAACGTCGGGTTTAGGGTTATAAATATATGCTGATTGTACTGAAAAAACGCCGTAGATAAACGTTACCGTACGTGTTGTGTTTTTTTTCTTCATGTATTGACGGTAGCACTTGTCAAAGGCTCGCGTTTTGCGTAATATTCGCGCCCTATTGTGAATATTTATAGCGCACTCTGAATCATCAAAAAGGTGTGCGCGGAAGCGGAGTTTTTTATGTACGCGGTTTTCCAAAGTGGTGGTAAACAACACCGAGTAAGCGAAGGTCAGACCGTTCGCCTGGAAAAGCTGGACATCGCAACTGGCGAATCTGTTGAATTCGCAGAAGTTCTGATGATCGCAAACGGTGAAGAAGTCAAAATCGGCGTTCCTTTCGTTGATGGCGGCGTTATCAAAGCTGAAGTTGTTGCTCACGGTCGTGGCGAGAAAGTTAAAATTGTTAAGTTTCGTCGTCGTAAACACTACCGTAAGCAGCAGGGCCATCGTCAGTGGTTCACTGATGTGAAAATCACTGGCATCAGCGCTTAAGTTAAGGGGAGCAGATTAAATGGCACATAAAAAGGCTGGCGGCTCGACTCGTAACGGTCGCGATTCAGAAGCTAAACGTCTGGGCGTAAAACGCTTCGGCGGTGAAACAGTTCTGGCTGGTAGCATCATCGTTCGTCAACGTGGTACTAAATTCCACGCTGGCTCCAACGTTGGTTGCGGCAAAGACCACACTCTGTTTGCTAAAGCAGACGGTAAAGTGAAATTTGAAGTGAAAGGCCCGAAAAACCGTAAATTCATCAGCATCGTTGCTGAATAAGTTTTTCGCGTCCCGGTAACGGATAAAAGCCCCGCAACACGTTGCGGGGCTTTTTACATTCGACGGCCGGTAAATACGCTCGTCACGCCGTGACAACCCGGAAACGAGCCCTTGCAGGGAATACGGCATGAAGCAACAGGCAGGCATTGGTATTCTGTTAGCACTCACAACGGCAGTATGTTGGGGGGCTTTGCCAATAGCAATGAAGCAAGTGCTGGAGGTGATGGAGCCTCCTACCGTGGTGTTCTACCGTTTTTTAATGGCAAGCATTGGCCTTGGCGCTATTCTTGCGGTTAAAAAAAAGCTCCCTCCGTTGCGTATTTTTCGCAAAGCGCGTTGGCTGGTGTTGCTGGCTATCGCAACCGGTGGGCTGTTCGGTAACTTCATTCTGTTTAGTTCATCCTTGCAGTATTTGAGCCCAACGGCTTCGCAGGTTATCGGTCAGCTGTCACCGGTTGGTATGATGATCGCCAGCGTCTTTATCCTGAAAGAAAAGATGCGCGGCACGCAGGTGATTGGCGCCATTATGCTTCTGAGCGGCCTGGTCCTGTTTTTTAATACCAGTCTGATCGAAATTTTTACCCGACTCACCGATTACACCTGGGGCGTTATCTTTGGTGTCGGTGCGGCGATGGTTTGGGTGAGCTATGGGGTCGCGCAAAAGGTGTTATTGCGCCGCCTGGCATCACCGCAGATCCTGTTTTTACTGTACACTTTATGTACGATTGCGTTGTTGCCGCTGGCTAAACCCGGTGTCATCACGCAGCTCAGCGACTGGCAGCTGGCATGCCTGGTATTCTGCGGCCTGAATACGCTGGTAGGATACGGCGCTCTTGCGGAAGCGATGGCGCGTTGGCAGGCGGCGCAGGTGAGCGCTATTATCACGCTCACACCGCTGTTTACGTTGTTATTTTCAGATTTATTATCACTGGCCTGGCCCGATTTCTTCGCCAGACCGATGCTAAACCTATTAGGTTATCTCGGTGCGTTTATCGTGGTTGCGGGCGCGATGTATTCCGCCATTGGTCATCGAATTTGGGGCGGTTTACGTAAGCATGAAACGGTGGTTTCGCAACCCCGCTCAGGCGAATGATTTACGGAGAGTAAAATGAAGTTTGTTGATGAAGCATCGATTCTGGTCGTTGCAGGTGATGGCGGTAATGGTTGCGTCAGCTTCCGCCGCGAAAAGTACATCCCAAAAGGCGGTCCGGACGGTGGTGATGGTGGTGACGGTGGTGACGTTTGGCTGGAAGCCGACGAAAACCTGAACACGCTGATCGATTACCGTTTTGAAAAATCATTCCGTGCGGAACGTGGTCAGAATGGCGCGAGCCGTGATTGCACCGGTAAGCGTGGCAAAGACGTCACGATCAAAGTGCCTGTTGGTACGCGTGTTATCGATCAGGGCACGGGCGAAACCATGGGCGACATGACCAAACACGGTCAGCGTCTGATGGTCGCTAAAGGCGGCTGGCATGGTCTGGGCAACACCCGTTTCAAATCATCGGTTAACCGTACTCCGCGTCAGAAAACAATGGGTACGCCGGGTGATAAGCGCGATCTGATGCTGGAGCTGATGCTGCTGGCAGACGTGGGTATGCTGGGTATGCCAAACGCCGGGAAATCGACGTTTATCCGTGCAGTATCTGCGGCGAAGCCGAAAGTCGCTGATTATCCGTTCACCACCCTGGTGCCGAGCCTGGGCGTGGTGCGTATGGACAACGAAAAGAGCTTCGTGGTTGCCGACATTCCGGGTCTGATTGAAGGTGCGGCTGAAGGCGCAGGCCTGGGTATCCGCTTCCTGAAGCATCTGGAACGTTGCCGCGTGTTGCTGCACCTCATCGATATCGATCCGATTGACGGTTCCGATCCGGTAGAAAACGCCCGTATCATTATTGGCGAACTGGAAAAATACAGTCAGGATCTGGCATCTAAACCGCGCTGGTTAGTGTTCAACAAAATTGATTTGATGGACAAGGCTGAAGCGGAAGAGAAAGCGAAAGCGATCGCCGAAGCGCTGGGCTGGGAAGGTAAATATTACCTGATCTCTGCCGCCAGCCAGCTGGGCGTGAAGGATCTTTGCTGGGATGTGATGACCTTTATCATCGAGAACCCGATTGTTCAGGCTGAAGAAGCGAAACAGCCAGAGAAAGTTGAGTTCATGTGGGATGATTATCACCGCCAGCAGCTCGCTGAAGTCGAAGACGAAGCGGAAGATGACTGGGATGACGATTGGGACGAAGAAGACGACGAAGGCGTCGAGTTCATCTACAAGCGTTAATCGCATGAAAAACCCCGGCCATGTTGCCGGGGTTATTGTTTTCAGGTTTCTCTGTAGGCCGGATAAGGCACGTTAGTGCCGCCATCCGGCAATCAAACTACCCATCTAATTGTTCTGATAAATATCCTTGTACAACCGGCTCTCGAAGCGCACCAACGGAATACGGCGATTACGCTGGTCAGCCGGCTCTACCGCATAACCAGACAAATACTGCACGAATGCCATGCGTTGGCCGCTTGCCGTGGTAATGAAGCCGGCAAGGTTATAGACTCCTTGCAGCGAGCCTGTCTTCGCCGATACTTTGCCATCCACACCAGCCTGATGCAGACCCGCACGGTATTGCAGGGAGCCGTCGTGCCCCGCCAGAGGCAGCATAGTGATAAAGTTCAGCTCGTTATCGTGTTGAGCGATATATTGCAGCACCTGCATCATGGTCGCCGGAGCAATCAGGTTATGCCGGGAGAGGCCTGAACCGTCGGCAATAATGGTGTTGCCGATATCAACGCCCGCCTGCTGACGCAAAATCTGGCGTACGGCATCAGAACCCGCCCGCCAGGTGCCTGGCACGTTAAATCGGGCATGACCAATCATACGGAAAACGGTATCGGCAATCATGTTGTCCGATTTTTTCAGCATAATCTTAAGCAGGTCATGCAGTGGCGCTGACTGCTTACTGGCGACCACCGTTCCCGGCTCGTTGACCAGCGTCTGGCGCAGCAGCGTACCGCTGTAGGTGATACCTGCTTGTTTTAGCTCATCTTTGATAATCGCCCCGGCATAGCTGGCTCCGTCCTGAATGGCGAACGCCAGCGGCAGCGGATCGGCTCGTTGGGGCAGGCATCCGGTCAGCGTATAGCGGTTGAGATCGCCGGGAACCACATCCAGTTCACAATATTGCGCTTCCGCAGAACCTCGGGCGAGAGTACGCACCTGACTGAACATGGTGACCGGGTAATAAGATGCCACGCGAATAAAGGCGAGATCGTTGGGTTTTTGCGCGCTGTAGAGTGAAACCGAGAAACAGTTTCTATCGACAATAGCCGCTGCGGGCGGTGCGCTAAAACACTGCGTCATGTCGTTCCAGGGCCAACCGGGCGCTTTATCATGACTGGCGAAAATAGAGGTATCGATCAGGACATTTCCGGCAATTTGCGTCACGCCTGATTTTTTCAGGGTTGCCACCATATTGCGAATATCCTGGCGTTTTAGCGTCGGATCAGCACCAAATCGTGCCACTAAGTCACCTTTCAATACGCCGCCTTCCACGTTGCCTTTAGTCTCAAGCGTAGTGGTAAAACGAAAGTCAGGCCCGAGCTGAATCAATGCCGCCAGCGCGGTGATCACTTTCTGGGTACTGGCCGGCAGCGCCATCTGCTGGCTATGAAAATCAATAGCGGGTGCAGGTGCGCCAACCTTCTGTACCATAAGGGCGAGGTTGGCCCCGGCAGGGAGCTGATTGATATACTCGTCGACGTTCGCAGCCTGAACACTGAACGCTATACTGGCAGTCAATCCGATGGTAAATCTGGAAAATCGCATAATCTCGCGCTAACAACCTGGAAACAGGCCGTCATACTACGGCGCAACGCCCCAAAAAGTAAACGATGACCCATAAGGAACTCCAGGGTAAAATGATCATCAAATAGAGAATTGTAGCTGACCTGGGACCTTGAGCCCCGGGTCGGTATTTTTTTGCTTCTGACTCTGGCATGACATTCGCCAGGGTGGGCTTAGCAGCCGGGGTGAGAGCAACTGCCCCCTACAGGAATGTTCAAGAGGTATAACAAATGCAAGCTATCCCGATGACCTTACGTGGTGCTGAAAAACTGCGCGAAGAGCTGGATTTTCTGAAATCTGTGCGCCGTCCTGAAATTATTGCCGCTATCGCTGAAGCGCGTGAGCACGGTGACCTGAAAGAGAACGCGGAGTATCACGCGGCGCGCGAACAGCAGGGTTTCTGCGAAGGACGCATTAAAGATATCGAGGCTAAACTGTCCAACGCGCAGGTAATCGACGTTACTAAAATGCCGAACAATGGCCGCGTTGTTTTCGGCGCGACGGTTACCGTGTTGAATCTCGATAACGATGAAGAGCAGACCTGGCGTATTGTCGGCGATGATGAAGCCGATTTTAAACAGAACCTGATTTCAGTGAACTCGCCTATCGCTCGTGGCCTTATCGGTAAAGAGCAGGATGACGTCGTGGTTATCAAAACGCCGGGCGGCGAAGTGGAATATGAAGTGACGAAGGTAGAATACCTGTAATTCGCATCTTGGTTAAGATGTTGATACATTGTAAAGAAAGGAAAAAGGCCGCATAGCGGCCTTTTATCAACGAAGAGAGCGTGGCATTTTGCTCTCCTGCTAGCGGAAAACCCCGCGTTTTACACAAACTTCGTGTGCAACTTTGGGATATTCTTAGCGTGGCAGCGAGATTTTACGTTCTTTAGTCGGGCGATACAGTACCAGCGTTTTGCCGATGACCTGCACATTACAGGCGCCGGTTTCGCGTACGATAGCTTCCACGATCAAGGTTTTAGTATCGCGATCTTCCGAGGCGATTTTCACCTTGATAAGTTCATGGTGCTCTAACGCTTGTTCAATCTCGGCCAGTACCCCTTCGGTCAAACCATTGTTGCCAAGCATAACTACAGGCTTGAGCGGATGTGCCAGACCTTTCAGGTGCTGTTTTTGTTTAGTACTCAGATTCATCGTATATTTTTGCTTACGTTGGGATTGAAAACGGGTCATTCTACCGCCATCTCCCATATATCACCAAATAGCTGTGTAGAAATTTACACCATTGGTTACGATGAACTGCCCTTTGGGAATGTGAAATGACAGGTAAAAAGCGTTCTGCCAGCTCGAGTCGCTGGCTTCAGGAACACTTTAGCGATAAATATGTTCAACAGGCGCAGAAAAAGGGGTTACGTTCCCGTGCCTGGTTTAAACTTGATGAAATACAGCAAAGTGACAAAATTTTTAAACCGGGGATGACGATAGTTGATCTCGGTGCTGCACCCGGTGGCTGGTCGCAATATGCAGTTACGCAGATCGGCAACACCGGCCGCATTATCGCTTGCGATCTTTTACCTATGGATCCAATCGTTGGTGTGGACTTCCTTCAGGGCGACTTTCGTGATGAATTAGTCCTGAAAGCGTTACTTGAACGCGTAGGTGACAGTAAAGTACAAGTTGTCATGTCTGATATGGCGCCAAATATGTGTGGAACACCGGCGGTGGATATTCCCCGGGCCATGTATCTGGTAGAGCTGGCGCTTGGAATGGCTCGTGATGTATTAGCGCCAGGTGGTAGTTTTGTAGTGAAGGTGTTCCAGGGCGAAGGCTTCGATGAGTATCTAAGAGAGATTCGCTCCCTGTTTACGAAGGTCAAAGTTCGTAAGCCGGACTCTTCTCGCGCCCGTTCGCGTGAAGTGTATATTGTAGCGACCGGGCGTAAACTATAACCGGCAGATTTCAAACGAAAGTTTGAAAGAAACTGGATATAGAGTATCCTGACGCTGTTTTTAACACAGTTGTAATATGAGGTTAATCCCTTGAGTGACATGGCGAAAAACCTAATTCTCTGGCTGGTCATTGCCGTTGTGCTGATGTCAGTATTCCAGAGCTTTGGGCCCAGCGAGTCTAATGGCCGTAAGGTTGATTACTCTACCTTCCTGCAAGAGGTCAATCAGGACCAGGTTCGTGAAGCGAAGATCAACGGACGTGAGATTAACGTTACCAAGAAAGATAGTAACCGTTACACGACCTACATCCCGGTTAACGATCCGAAGCTGCTTGATAACCTGCTGACCAAAAACGTCAAGGTTGTTGGCGAACCACCTGAAGAGCCGAGCCTGCTGGCTTCTATCTTCATTTCCTGGTTCCCAATGCTGCTGCTGATTGGTGTCTGGATCTTCTTCATGCGTCAGATGCAGGGCGGTGGTGGCAAAGGTGCCATGTCGTTCGGCAAGAGCAAAGCGCGCATGCTGACGGAAGATCAGATCAAAACGACTTTTGCTGACGTTGCGGGTTGTGACGAAGCAAAAGAAGAAGTCGCTGAGCTGGTTGAGTATCTGCGCGAACCGAGCCGTTTCCAGAAACTGGGCGGTAAAATCCCGAAAGGCGTCCTGATGGTCGGTCCTCCGGGTACGGGTAAAACCCTGCTGGCGAAAGCTATCGCAGGTGAAGCGAAGGTTCCATTCTTCACAATTTCCGGTTCTGATTTCGTGGAAATGTTCGTGGGTGTCGGTGCATCTCGTGTGCGTGACATGTTCGAACAAGCCAAAAAAGCGGCACCGTGCATCATCTTCATCGATGAAATCGACGCCGTAGGCCGCCAGCGTGGCGCAGGTCTGGGCGGTGGTCACGATGAACGTGAACAGACGCTGAACCAGATGCTGGTTGAGATGGACGGCTTCGAAGGTAACGAAGGTATTATCGTTATCGCAGCGACTAACCGTCCGGACGTTCTTGACCCTGCGCTGCTTCGTCCAGGCCGTTTCGACCGTCAGGTTGTGGTTGGTCTGCCGGACGTTCGCGGTCGTGAACAGATCCTGAAAGTGCATATGCGTCGCGTGCCGCTGTCTCCGGATATCGATGCGGCAATCATTGCACGTGGTACGCCTGGCTTCTCCGGTGCGGACCTCGCGAACCTGGTCAACGAAGCGGCACTGTTTGCTGCTCGTGGCAACAAGCGCGTAGTGTCGATGGTTGAGTTCGAAAAAGCGAAAGACAAAATCATGATGGGTGCGGAACGTCGCTCCATGGTGATGACGGAAGCGCAGAAAGAATCTACCGCGTATCACGAAGCTGGCCACGCGATTATCGGTCGCCTGGTGCCGGAACACGATCCGGTGCACAAAGTGACGATTATCCCGCGCGGTCGTGCGCTGGGTGTGACCTTCTTCCTGCCTGAAGGCGATGCAATCAGCGCCAGCCGTCAGAAACTGGAAAGTCAGATCTCCACATTGTACGGTGGCCGTCTGGCGGAAGAGATCATCTACGGTGCTGAACATGTTTCTACCGGTGCGTCGAACGACATTAAAGTCGCGACTAACCTGGCGCGTAACATGGTTACTCAGTGGGGCTTCTCCGATAAACTCGGTCCGTTGCTGTACGCTGAAGAAGAAGGCGAAGTGTTCCTGGGACGTTCTGTGGCGAAAGCGAAACACATGTCCGATGAAACCGCTCGCATTATCGATCAGGAAGTTAAACTGCTGATTGAGCGTAACTATGACCGTGCACGTCGTTTGCTGAACGAAAACATGGACATTCTGCACTCGATGAAAGATGCGCTCATGAAATATGAGACTATCGATGCGCCGCAGATTGACGATCTGATGGCTCGCCGCGATGTGCGTCCGCCTGCGGGTTGGGAAGAACCGGGTTCTTCTAACAACAACTCTGGCAGCACCGGCAAGCCGAGTGCACCGCGTCCGGTTGATGAACCGCGTGCGCCGGACTCTGGCACTATGTCAGAGCAGCTGGGCGACAAATAAGTTATCGTTGATGATGACCGTGTTTTAATTGAAAACCCTGGGGCTTGCTCCGGGGTTTTTCTTATCTGCATATTCAAGATTTTACCAGGGATAAAACTATGAAACTCTTTGCTCAGGGGTCTTCACTGGATCTCAGCCATCCGCACGTCATGGGGATTTTGAACGTCACGCCAGACTCATTTTCCGATGGTGGAGCGCACAACTCTTTGGTTGAGGCGGTAAAACACGCAAACCTGATGATTAACGCCGGGGCGACTATCATTGATGTGGGTGGTGAGTCCACGCGTCCGGGCGCGGCTGATGTGAGTGTTGAAGAAGAGTTGCAGCGAGTGATCCCTGTGGTGGAGGCGATTGCTCAGCGTTTTGAAGTGTGGATTTCGGTTGATACCTCAAAGCCCGAAGTGATCCGCGAATGCGCCAGAGTTGGCGCGCATATCATCAATGACATTCGCTCACTCTCGGAGCCTGGAGCGTTGGAAGCCGCAGCGGAGACCGGATTGCCGGTTTGCCTGATGCATATGCAGGGGCAGCCGAAAACCATGCAGGAAGCGCCAAAGTATGAGGATGTTTTTGCTGAGGTAGATCGTTACTTTGTTGAGCAAATAGCACGTTGCGAGCGGGCTGGAATCACAAAAGATAAATTGTTGCTCGACCCCGGGTTCGGATTCGGTAAAAATCTCACTCACAACTACACATTACTGGCACGTCTGGCGGAGTTTCATCATTTTAATCTGCCGCTGCTGGTTGGGATGTCACGAAAATCAATGGTTGGCCAGTTGCTGAATGTGGGGCCATCCGAACGCCTGAGTGGCAGTCTGGCGTGCGCGGTGATTGCCGCAATGCAGGGGGCGCAGATCGTTCGTGTCCATGACGTCAAAGAAACCGTAGAAGCGATGCGTGTGGTGGAAGCCACATTGTCTGCAAAGGAAAAAAAACGCTATGAGTAATCGTAAATATTTTGGCACTGATGGGATCCGCGGTCGCGTAGGTGATGCCCCAATTACTCCTGACTTTGTGCTCAAGCTGGGCTGGGCTGCAGGGAAAGTGCTGGCTCGTCATGGTTCACGTAAAATTATTATCGGTAAAGATACGCGTATTTCCGGCTATATGCTGGAGTCCGCGCTGGAAGCGGGCCTGGCAGCCGCCGGACTCTCAGCCTCATTCACAGGGCCAATGCCAACACCTGCTGTTGCTTATTTGACGCGTGCTTTCCGTGCTGAGGCCGGGATTGTTATCTCCGCTTCGCACAACCCATTCTATGACAATGGGATTAAATTCTTCTCCATCGATGGGACCAAACTGCCGGATGCGGTTGAAGAAGCTATCGAAGCCGAAATGGAAAAAGCGATCACCTGCGTGGACTCGGCTGAACTGGGTAAAGCTACCCGTATCGTTGATGCTGCCGGTCGCTATATCGAGTTTTGCAAAGGCACCTTCCCGAACGAACTGAGTCTGAGTGAGCTTAAAATTGTGGTGGATTGCGCTAACGGTGCAACGTACCACATTGCACCAAATGTACTGCGTGAGCTGGGTGCAAACGTGATTGCCATTGGCTGTGAGCCAAACGGTGTGAACATCAATGAAGAAGTCGGCGCCACTGACGTCCGTGCCCTGCAGGCGCGCGTGATTGCGGAAAAAGCCGATCTGGGTATTGCGCTGGACGGCGATGGCGACCGCGTTATTATGGTTGACCACGAAGGCAATAAGGTCGATGGCGATCAGATCATGTACATCATCGCCCGTGAAGCCCTGCGTCAGGGACAGCTGCGTGGTGGTGCGGTAGGTACGCTGATGAGCAACATGGGCCTCGAGCTGGCGCTGAAACAGCTGGGTATTCCTTTTGCTCGGGCGAAAGTTGGCGACCGCTATGTGCTGGAAAAAATGCAGGAAAAAGGCTGGCGTATCGGTGCCGAAAACTCTGGTCATGTGATCCTGCTGGACAAAACCACCACTGGTGACGGCATTGTGGCGGGCCTGCAGGTGCTGGCGGCGATGGTGCGTAACCATATGAGTTTGCACGACCTGTGCAGCGGCATGAAAATGTTCCCACAGCTGCTGGTTAACGTACGTTACACCGCAGGTAGCGGCGATCCGCTGGAACATGAAAATGTGAAAGCGGTGATGGCGGAAGTGGAAGCGGCACTGGGTAACCGTGGACGCGTCCTGCTGCGTAAGTCTGGTACCGAACCGTTAATTCGTGTGATGGTTGAAGGTGAAGACGAAGCGCAGGTGACTGAATTCGCCCACCGTATTGCCGATGCTGTGAAAGCGGCGTAATCCCGAAGAAAGTGAGAGCCGGAGTCTGAGACTCCGGCTTTTTTTTACTATACGGCAAGCGGCTGTTTACGTCGGTGCTGCCAGAAATAACCACCGACCATCAGTAGTACAAGGACTGCCAGCCACGGCAGAACCGCCAGCAAATGCCCAGACCGGGCAAAAGTTAGCGCAATCATCAGTAGCCAACCGCCCAGCATCGGAATCGCGGTGCGCTTAACAATATCCACAGGCGAGACGCCTGCAATCCCTGCGATAGCAATGATGACGCCGGCAATCGGCGATAACGTACGACCAATACCCGCCGATATCTGGATAGGCAACATCATGACTGCGATATCGCTACCGATATGACGGCTGATCTCCGGCACCATGGGTGCGAAGGAGAAAAATGCCGCATTCCCGGAGCCCATCAGCGCTGAAATAGCGAAGGTGATCAGGGTCATCAGCAGGATAATAGAGGCGGCGCTGAGGCCAAATTCGCCAGAAAGCGACAGCAGCGCGTCGACGGCGCCAATGGCTTTCAGCCCGGCGGAAAAAACTTCACCGGCGATAATCAGCGTCACGACGGTGGCAAAAACGCTGCCCATGCTGTCGAAAACCTTTTGTACGCCAGCCATCACCTCGCGCGCTTTGCGATGACGGCAGTACTCAAAAACCAGCGTAATAGCGAGGCTTATCAGTACGGCGGTATCCAGCGTAATCTTAAGCGAGCTAAATACTAAATCGCTACACACCAACATCAATACCAGCGGCAGCATGGGCAGAAACAGCCAGGCGATAGGTGCGTCGGCTTCATCAGTTGCCGTTAATGTCTGCATCTGCTGAGCTGCATTGTCGCCACTTTCCCGACGGTCAAAAAAGCGTTGCACAACAATATGCAACAGGGCGATGAAAAGAATGACGGGCACAACGATCGGCAACTGATCCTGCACAAAATAGTTCACCACCTCAATACCTGCGGTTTTGGCGGCGAGAACCGAGTTGCCGGATCCTGGGCCAAACTCAACCGCACAGGTACTGGCGATAACTGCGGCAACTGCGGCGCGGCTACAGCCAAGACGGGTAAGCAATGGGTAAAGCGTCGCCATCAACAGCAGACCCAATCCGGTGGCGCTGCTGATAAACAGCGACAGGAATTGGCCTAATAGCAGTGCCAGTCCCAGCAGCAGATAAGGCGAGTTCAGCCGTTGTAGAGGACGAGATGTTACCCGAACCAGTACCTGGCTTGCGCCAATGGCTGACATGTACGTGGCGAAACCACCAATCAGCATAATTTGCAGCCCGAGGCCGCCGAGACGCACGCTCAGGGTATCGCGAATAAACTCAAAGGCGTCAAAGGGGCCAAATCCGGTGCTCTTTTTCACCAGACCACTGAGTGAGGTCATTCCGCTAAAATGCGCAATAAGCAACAGCACAATCCCGGTCAATAACAGTACCGACTGGGGGTGATATTTTTTGAGGATCAGACGTCCGGCAAAAATGATGGCGATTAGCGCCAGTAGTAATGACATTCTTGCCCCCTTACTCGAAGTTGCCGGTAACCAGGCACTCGCCATCCCGCAGCAACGGTTTACCCGCGGCAAACAGATGGGCCAGCGAGAGATCATCATTGAGTACACAGATATCGGCACGTTCTCCGGCGCAGAGCACACCCCCGGAAATACCCAGCGAGCGTGCAACGTTTGCCGTCAGCATTGCGATGGCCTGCGGCACCGGAATACCGACATCAATCAGGCGAGGAAGTAGGTTAAGATTGCCTGCGACCGGTGCCGCGCTTAAACCTTCAACGATACCCTGAGCGTTAAAGCGCGGAACGCTGCCATTGCCGTCAGAACTGATCGTGATGCGCTCCGCCGGAACCTGTGCTTCGAGTGCGTGGAGAATCGCTTGCTCCTGAGGCATAAAACGACTGCCACCAGACGTAACATCGATATGGCCGCCACGATGGGCGAAAGCAATAGCCTGTTCGAACAAGGGCTCTGTTCTTGCAACATGGGTCGGTGAAATATGGTGAATCGGAATACCCGCATCACACAACTCAATAAGTTGCGACATCCCTTCCGGCAGATTCCCCAGGTGCACATGCAGCAAGCCTTTTTTCCCTGCCAGCAGGGAAGCGACGCGAATATCGCTCACTATCCTCAGCAACTCCTGGAAAGAGGGGTAAGAGCCGCGGTGATCGGCGAGGGCGATTTTTACACCAAGAATTGCCGGAATGAAGGCCATATCATCGCGGATGGATCGCGTAATGGTTGGGCTGGGAACGGCGTAGGCTCCCGTATGCATAAACGCGCGTAATCCCTCAAGGTTGAGAGACTGCATTTTAGCGTAGAGGTCTTTGGGCGAACGAGAAATGGCATCGGTGCCTAACACGCCAACCACCGTGGTAATACCCGCCTGAATCAGATCGCGCAGCTTGACGGCGGGTGTCCGGCTGGCAAATCCGGCTTCGCCACCGCCACCGGTAAGATGAACATGCTGATCGATGATGCCAGGGATAACCCATTTACCCCGACAATCGATGACCTCGTTGACGCCATCAAACAATGAAATATCTTTTTCTACCGCCACAATTCGGTCGGCATGAATGAGCAGGGAGCAGAGGCCTAAATCCTCAGGAGAAAAAACACGGGCATTGGTCAATAAAGTAAACATAGCGGTCCTGTCAAACGTCGAAGGTGAGAGTCGGCAGGTGAAACGGAATATTGTTGTTATGATGCCCACCATAAAGCCATTACTATAACTATGACTATTACCGATTTGTTATTGGAGGATGCGGTTATGGCATGGCGGAGAGCACAACGTGGATTGTAAGTGGCTGGAGGATTTTCTGGCCTTGAGCCAGCATGGAAACTACTCTCAGGCCGCGGCGCAGCGGCATATTACTCAACCTGCGCTGAGTCGGCGTATAAAGGCGCTTGAAGAGGTGCTGGGCGTGCCTTTGTTTGATCGGACAACGACCCCCGTCACGCTGACGCGCTATGGTGAACGCTTTGAACCTTATGCCCGGCACGTCCTCAGTACGTTAACAGAGGCACGCCATGAGCTGTCGGCGATGACGCCAGCAACGGATAACACGCTGGTGATGGTCAGCCTGCATACGCTGTCGGTGAATATCCTGCCGGATATGATCAACTACCTGCGACAGAGTGAGCCGCAGCTAAACTTTACGGTAAACGCAAGTATCCAGGGGATAGACAACCACTTCAATGCCCTGATAAACCGGCAAATTGATATGCTGGTGACTTACGATTTACCCTCTTCACAACCAGGGCTGGAGATTGCCGGAGGGTTAAAACGTTCACTATGGCGGTATGAGCGATTTATTCCTGTGATTTCTGCACAGTTGGTGGATACGCTTGACGATCCGCATACTCCGATCCCCTGGCTATGTTACAGCGACTATACCTTTGTCAGACGTATTATTGATCTTGCAGAACAACGAGTGCGACCACGGTTGAAGAAAGTGTTTGAGACTGGTTTAAGCGAAACGATACGAGAAATGGTGTTGCGCCATATGGGAATGGCCTGGTTACCTGAATCGATGGTGGCGGAAGAGTTGGTGAATCAGCAAATTATTCACTGCTGGCCACAAAATGCAGATCTGATTTGTGAAATCCCCGTTGTGGTATGGGCGAATCTTGACGATCAACGCGCCGTCATGCAGAGATGCTGGGAGAAGTTGCTGCGTTTTTGATTGATATGGCGATTTTTTCCGCAGTTGATACAATGCTAACAAATTGCCCTTGCGAAGGTTATTCGCTTTGGTTAGTATTCACACCCGCTTCAGTGGGAAACAGTAAATATTCCCGCTTTAATGGTCGAAGCATTGTACGCGGCAACTCCGCAAGGAACAGGTTGATTATGCACGAAGCTCTTTTAGTAGTTTTCCTTATTGTGGCAATTGGCCTGGTAGGCTTGATCATGCTGCAGCAAGGCAAAGGCGCTGATATGGGAGCCTCTTTTGGCGCAGGCGCTTCTGGTACTCTGTTTGGTTCAAGTGGTTCTGGTAACTTCATGACCCGTATGACAGCTGTATTGGGAACCTTGTTCTTCATCATCAGTCTGGTGCTGGGTAACATGAACAGCAACAAGACCAATAAAGGAAGTGAGTGGGAAAATCTGAGTGCACCGGCGAAAACCGAGCAAACTCAGCCAGATGCTCCGGCTCAGCCGACCAGCGATATCCCACGCTAAGTATTCTGTACCGAGGTGGTGGAATTGGTAGACACGCTACCTTGAGGTGGTAGTGCCCTAACGGGCTTGTGGGTTCGAGTCCCATCCTCGGTACCAAATTCCAAAAAAAAGACGCTGCAAAGCGTCTTTTTTTTGTCTGTTATTTTTGGCTGTCCTGTAGCTCTGCGGCCCAGTAGGTCGGATAAGGCGTTTACGCCGCCATCCGACATTATTACAACGCCTGATGGCGCTACGCTTATCAGGCCTATATTCCGCACATAAAAAAGGCCGCTTTCGCGGCCTTAAGATGGTGTATCTTTACTTCGCCTTATTTTCCAGATTCTCAACCTGCGGCAGGCCGGTTGTGGAAGAAGCGGTCAGTAGACCAGACTGCGCATAGCCGAACAGCTTCTCGCGGGTATCGGTGATATCCAGATTACGCATGGTCAACTGACCGATACGGTCGTCCGGAGAGAATACGGAATCGCCTTTTTCCATCGTCAGACGTTCTGGTTTATAAGTCAGATTGTCAGATACGGTGTTGAGGATCGAGTAGTCATTACCACGGCGCAGTTCCAGCGTCACTTCACCGGTAATCTGGCTGGCAACCCAACGCTGCAGACCGTCACGCAGCATCAGCGCCTGAGAGTCGAACCAGCGGCCCTGATACAGCAGACGACCAAGCTGGCGACCATGTGCGTGATACTGCTCGATGGTATCCTCGTTGTGAATACCGGTCAGCAGACGCTCGTATGCGATATGTAACAATGCCATCCCCGGGGCTTCGTAGATGCCACGGCTCTTCGCTTCAATGATGCGGTTTTCAATCTGATCGCTCATACCCAGACCGTGACGACCGCCGATACGGTTGGCTTCCAGCATCATCTCAACGTCGTCGCTGAAGGTTTTACCGTTCAGTGCAACCGGATGACCCTGTTCAAAACGCACGGTCACTTCTTCTGCCGGGATCTTCACGCTCTCATCCCAGAACTTCACGCCCATAATTGGGTTGACGATTTTGACGCTTGAGTTCAGGAATTCCAGATCTTTTGCTTCGTGGGTCGCCCCGAGCATATTGGAGTCTGTTGAGTACGCTTTCTCAACGGACATCTTGTAGTCGAAACCACAGGCAATCATAAATTCGGACATCTCATGGCGACCGCCGAGTTCATCGATAAAATCGGTATCCAGCCATGGTTTATAAATCTGCAGTTCGGCGTTGGTCAGCAGACCGTAACGATAGAAACGTTCAATATCGTTACCTTTATAGGTGCTACCGTCACCCCAGATATTTACGCCATCTTCTTTCATGGCGGCAACCAGCATGGTGCCGGTCACGGCACGGCCCAGCGGGGTGGTATTGAAGTAGGTCAGTCCGCCAGTGGTGTTGTGGAATGCACCGCACTGAATGGCAGCGATCCCTTCGGCAACGAGCTGCTTACGGCAATCTACCAGGCGAGCATTCTCAGCACCATATTCCATTGCACGGCGAGGAATGGCGTCATAGTCATCCTCATCCGGCTGGCCCAAATTCGCAGTATATGCATATGGGACAGCCCCTTTTTGTCGCATCCACAGCAGTGCTGCACTGGTGTCCAGGCCGCCGGAAAAAGCGATACCAATACGTTGACCTACCGGGAGATGCTTGAGAATCGTCGTCATAAAATAAAACCCTGCTTGATAGACTGGTGAAGAGGTCGCTTATTATGCTAATTGCATTTTTATGCAAAATAAATGAGTTTTCATTTAATCATCTTTTCTGGATGACAGGAAGAGTTTAGTGATAATTTCGTTAAATAACGGCGTGGGTGGCATATTTATCTTGCTGGGCTAGTGCTGGGCAGCATTCATTGATTTGCATAGTCGTAACAAGGTTGACATAACACATATTGAATCAATATACTGTGCGCAGATTTTACGTCCCGTCCTCGGTACCAAATCCCAGCAGTATTTGCATTTTTTACCCAAAACGAGTAAAATTTGCCACGTTTCAGGCGCGGGGTGGAGCAGCCTGGTAGCTCGTCGGGCTCATAACCCGAAGGTCGTCGGTTCAAATCCGGCCCCCGCAACCACTTTCCCTTAGAGTTCTTTTTCAAATATACTGTGAAGACTTAGGCCTTCGTAGCTGGATTTGAAAAAAATTCTTTCGGAAGGTTCTCCGAACCGCAGGTGCGGTTATAGGGTTCAGTTATCTAAAGCCCCGATTTATCGGGGTTTTTTGTTATCTGACTACAGAATAACTGGGCTTTAGGCCCTTTTTTTATGTCTTGGGGGTGGGCTTGTCCACATTAGAGCAAAAATTAACAGAGATGATTACAGCGCCAGTTGAAGCCCTGGGCTACGAACTGGTCGGCATCGAATTTATTCGTGGTCGCACATCCACACTGCGCATCTATATTGATAGTGAAGATGGCATCAATGTTGATGATTGTGCTGATGTGAGCCATCAGGTAAGCGCCGTGATGGATGTCGAAGACCCAATCACCGTTGCCTATAACCTGGAAGTCTCCTCTCCGGGTCTCGACCGTCCTCTGTTCACAGCTGAACACTACGTGCGTTTCCTGGGTGAAGAAGTCACGCTGGTTCTTCGTATGGCGGTACAAAACCGTCGTAAATGGCAGGGCGTTATCAAAGCGGTGGACGGTGAGATGATCACGGTCACAGTCGAAGGCAAAGATGAAGTGTTCGCGCTGAGTAATATCCAGAAGGCGAACCTGGTTCCCCACTTTTAACAGTCTGGATTGAGGTGAAAAGCCCGCGATGAACAAAGAAATTTTGGCTGTTGTTGAAGCCGTATCCAACGAAAAAGCGCTGCCACGCGAGAAAATTTTTGAAGCACTGGAAAGTGCGCTGGCTACAGCAACAAAGAAAAAATATGAGCAAGAGATCGACGTTCGCGTAGAAATCGATCGTAAAAGCGGTGATTTCGATACCTTCCGTCGTTGGGTAATCGTAGAAGAAGTTACTCAGCCGACCAAAGAAATTACGCTGGAAGCGGCACGCTTCGAAGACGAAAGTCTGAACGTGGGCGAATATGTTGAAGATCAGATTGAATCTGTCACCTTTGACCGTATCACCACCCAGACCGCGAAACAGGTTATCGTACAGAAAGTACGTGAAGCTGAACGCGCAATGGTTGTCGATCAGTTCCGCGAACACGAAGGCGAAATCGTCACCGGTGTGGTAAAGAAAGTAAACCGCGACAACATTTCTCTGGATCTGGGCAGCAATGCTGAAGCTGTTATCCTGCGTGAAGACATGCTCCCGCGTGAAAACTTCCGCCCAGGTGACCGTATTCGTGGTGTTCTGTACTCTGTACGCCCGGAAGCGCGCGGTGCGCAGCTGTTTGTAACCCGTTCCAAACCGGAAATGCTGATTGAGCTGTTCCGCATTGAAGTACCGGAAATTGGCGAAGAAGTTATCGAAATTAAAGCGGCTGCCCGTGATCCGGGATCGCGTGCGAAAATCGCCGTTAAGACCAACGACAAGCGTATTGATCCGGTCGGCGCCTGTGTTGGTATGCGCGGTGCGCGCGTTCAGGCGGTTTCTACCGAACTGGGCGGCGAGCGTATCGATATCGTCCTGTGGGATGATAACCCGGCGCAGTTCGTGATTAACGCAATGGCGCCAGCAGACGTTGCTTCTATCGTGGTGGATGAAGACAAGCACACCATGGATATCGCGGTTGAAGCCGGTAACCTGGCTCAGGCGATTGGACGTAATGGTCAGAACGTCCGCCTGGCTTCACAACTGAGCGGTTGGGAACTCAACGTGATGACCGTTGATGACCTGCAGGCGAAGCATCAGGCTGAAGCACATGCAGCCATCGATACCTTCACCAAATATCTCGATATCGATGAAGATTTCGCGACCGTTCTGGTGGAAGAAGGTTTTGCGACGCTGGAAGAACTGGCCTACGTGCCAATGAAAGAGCTGCTGGAAATTGACGGCCTGGATGAACAGACCGTTGAAGCGCTGCGCGAGCGTGCTAAAAACGCACTGACCACTCTGGCACTGGCCCAGGAAGAAAGCCTCGGTGATAACAAACCGGCTGACGATCTGCTGAATCTGGAAGGATTGGATCGTGAGATGGCCTTCAAACTGGCGGCCCGTGGTGTTTGTACGCTGGAAGATCTCGCTGAACAGGGCATTGATGATCTGGCTGATATCGAAGGGTTGACCGACGAAAAAGCCGGTGAGCTGATTATGGCTGCCCGTAATATTTGCTGGTTCGGCGACGAAGCGTAATAAACTGTAGCAGGAAGGAACAGTATGACAGATGTAACCGTAAAAACGCTGGCTGCAGAGATACAGACTTCCGTGGATCGCCTGGTACAGCAATTTGCTGATGCCGGTATCCCGAAGTCTGCTGACGACTCTGTGTCCGCACAAGAGAAACAAACCTTACTGGCGCATTTGAACCGTGAAAACGGCTCAGCGCCGGATAAGTTGACATTGCAGCGTAAAACGCGCAGTACTCTCAATATTCCAGGTACCGGTGGAAAAAGCAAATCGGTACAAATCGAAGTCCGCAAGACACGCACCTTTGTGAAACGCGATCCGCAAGAGGCTGAACGCCTTGCCGCGGAAGAGCAGGCGCAGCGTGAAGCGGAAGAGCAAGCCCGTCGTGAGGCAGAAGAAGCTGCCAAACGCGAGGCGCAACAAAAAGCCGAACGTGAGGCCGCAGAACAAGCTAAGCGTGAAGCCGCTGATAAAGCGAAACGTGAAGCTGCGGAAAAAGACAAAGTGAGCAATCAACAGACCGACGATATGACTAAAACCGCCCAGGCCGAAAAAGCCCGCCGTGAAAATGAAGCCGCAGAACTGAAGCGTAAAGCGGAAGAAGAAGCACGTCGCAAGCTTGAAGAAGAAGCGCGCCGCGTAGCGGAAGAAGCTCGCCGTATGGCGGAAGAAAACGAGAAAAATGGTGTGAATAACGTTGAACCTGTCGAAGACACCAGCGATTATCACGTCACAACTTCTCAGCATGCTCGCCAGGCTGAAGACGAGAACGATCGTGAAGTCGAAGGCGGTCGTGGTCGTACTCGCAGCGCTAAAGCAGCGCGTCCGGCGAAGAAAGGCAACAAACACGCTGAATCTAAAGCTGACCGTGAGGAAGCACGTGCAGCGGTTCGCGGCGGTAAAGGCGGTAAGCAGCGTAAAGGTTCCGCTCTGCAGCAGGGCTTCCAGAAGCCAGCTCAGGCCGTTAACCGTGACGTTGTGATCGGCGAAACCATCACCGTTGGCGATCTGGCGAACAAAATGGCAGTTAAAGGCTCTCAGGTCATCAAAGCGATGATGAAACTGGGCGCAATGGCTACCATTAACCAGGTCATCGACCAGGAAACCGCACAGCTGGTTGCCGAAGAGATGGGCCACAAAGTTATCCTGCGTCGTGAAAACGAGCTGGAAGAAGCGGTAATGAGCGACCGTGACACCGGTGCTGCGGCTGAACCGCGCGCACCAGTTGTGACCATCATGGGTCACGTTGACCACGGTAAAACCTCCCTGCTGGACTACATTCGTTCCACGAAAGTGGCTTCTGGTGAAGCGGGCGGCATTACTCAGCACATCGGTGCGTACCACGTTGAAACTGACAACGGTATGATCACCTTCCTGGATACCCCGGGTCACGCCGCGTTTACCTCCATGCGTGCTCGTGGTGCTCAGGCAACGGATATCGTTGTTCTGGTTGTTGCAGCAGACGACGGCGTGATGCCACAGACCATCGAAGCTATCCAGCACGCGAAAGCGGCGGGTGTGCCGGTGGTGGTTGCAGTCAACAAAATCGATAAGCCGGAAGCGGATCCGGATCGCGTTAAAAACGAACTGTCCCAGTACGGCATCATGCCGGAAGAGTGGGGCGGCGAGAGCCAATTCGTTCACGTTTCTGCGAAAGCGGGTACCGGTATCGACGAGCTGCTGGACGCTATCCTGCTGCAGGCCGAAGTACTGGAACTGAAAGCTGTGCGTAAAGGTATGGCTAGCGGTGCGGTTATCGAATCCTTCCTGGATAAAGGTCGTGGTCCGGTTGCTACCGTACTGGTGCGTGAAGGTACGCTGCACAAAGGCGACATCGTACTGTGTGGCTTCGAATACGGTCGCGTTCGTGCTATGCGTAACGAACTGGGTCAGGAAGTACTGGAAGCAGGTCCGTCCATTCCGGTGGAAATCCTCGGTCTGTCCGGTGTTCCGGCTGCAGGTGACGAAGTTACTGTCGTTCGTGACGAGAAGAAAGCCCGTGAAGTTGCACTGTATCGTCAGGGCAAATTCCGTGAAGTTAAACTGGCTCGTCAGCAGAAATCTAAACTCGAGAACATGTTCGCTAACATGACCGAAGGCGAAGTTCACGAAGTGAACGTCGTCCTGAAGGCTGACGTTCAGGGTTCTGTAGAAGCGATTTCCGACTCTTTACTGAAACTGTCTACCGACGAAGTCAAAGTGAAGATCATCGGTTCTGGCGTAGGTGGTATCACCGAAACCGACGCGACCCTGGCTGCGGCATCCAACGCGATTCTGGTTGGCTTCAACGTCCGTGCTGATGCCTCTGCACGTAAAGTTATCGAATCTGAAAGCCTGGATCTGCGTTACTACTCCGTCATCTATCATCTGATCGACGAAGTGAAAGCAGCGATGAGCGGCATGCTGTCTCCGGAGCTGAAACAGCAGATCATTGGTCTGGCTGAAGTTCGTGATGTGTTCAAATCACCGAAATTCGGCGCTATCGCAGGCTGTATGGTTACCGAAGGCACGATTAAACGTCACAACCCAATCCGCGTTCTGCGCGACAACGTGGTTATCTATGAAGGCGAGCTGGAATCCCTGCGTCGCTTCAAAGATGACGTTAACGAAGTCCGTAACGGCATGGAATGTGGTATCGGCGTTAAGAACTACAACGACGTTCGCGTTGGCGATATGATCGAAGTGTTCGAGATTATCGAGATCCAACGTACTATCGCTTAATCTTCGTCGTCTTTTGGGCCGCAATTTGCAGCCCAAAATCCTTAGAAGATGATTAGGTGTAGGCCGGGTAAGCGAAGCGCCACCCGGCAAGAAATTTAAAAAGGGGCTGATAGCCCCTTTTTTGTCTTTATTCTGGAGAATTTATTATGGCGAAAGAATTTGGTCGCCCGCAGCGTGTCGCGCAAGAGATGCAGAAAGAGATCGCACTCATCCTGCAACGCGAAATCAAAGACCCGCGTGTTGGTATGATGACCACCGTATCGGGTGTTGAGATGTCTCGTGATCTGGCATATGCCAAAGTATTCGTGACTTTCCTCAACGATCAGGACGAAGCTGCTGTGAAAAACGGCATCAAGGCACTGCAGGAAGCCTCTGGTTTTATCCGTTCTCTGCTGGGTAAAGCCATGCGTCTGCGTATCGTGCCTGAGCTGACCTTCTTCTACGACAACTCGTTGGTTGAAGGGATGCGCATGTCCAACCTGGTGACCAGCGTGGTGAAACATGACGATGAGCGTCGTGTGAACCCAGCGGACGACAGCAAGGAGGACTGATGAGTCGTCCTCGTCGTCGTGGTCGCGACATTCACGGTGTCCTGCTGCTGGATAAGCCGCAGGGCATGTCCAGCAATGATGTACTGCAAAAAGTAAAACGCATCTACAATGCCAATCGCGCAGGACATACCGGCGCGCTGGATCCGCTGGCGACAGGCATGCTGCCGATTTGCCTCGGTGAAGCGACTAAGTTTTCACAGTATTTGCTGGATTCTGACAAACGCTATCGTGTGGTTGCCCGTCTGGGCCAGCGTACAGACACTTCCGATGCCGATGGGCAAATCGTGCAGGAACGTCCGGTAACCTTCACCGCAGAACAACTGGCGAGCGCGCTGGAAACTTTCCGCGGCGATATCGAGCAGATCCCGTCAATGTATTCGGCGCTGAAGTATCAGGGTAAGAAGCTGTACGAATATGCGCGTCAGGGTATTGAAGTGCCGCGTGAAGCGCGACCGATTACCGTCTATGAGCTGCTGTTTATCCGTCACGAAGGTAACGAACTGGAGCTGGAAGTTCACTGTTCCAAAGGCACCTATATTCGCACCATTGTTGACGATCTCGGTGAGAAGTTGGGCTGCGGCGCGCACGTCACGTATCTGCGTCGTTTGACGGTCAGCAAGTATCCGGTGGATCGAATGGTGACGCTGGAACATCTGCGTGAGCTGGTTGAACAGGCCGAGCAGCAGAACATTCCGGCGGCACAGCTGCTTGATCCTTTGCTGATGCCAATGGACAGTCCTGCATCGGACTATCCTGTTGTTAATTTGCCTTTAACATCCTCGGTTTACTTTAAAAACGGTAACCCGGTACGGACATCAGGCGCGCCGCTGGAAGGGCTGGTCCGCGTGACGGAAGGCGATGACGGCAAGTTTATTGGCATGGGGGAGATGGACGATGAAGGTCGTGTCGCCCCCCGTCGCCTGGTGGTTGAGTATCCTGCATAGCGCTCTCTGTCTTGCGATAAAAGGGCGCTGCGAGTAGAATACTGCCGCTTAACGTCGCGTAAATTGTTTAACAATCTACGCGACGTATACACAAAATCATTCGAGCTGCATCAAGGCGGCAAGTCTGAGAATCCTCAGGAGCTTACTTAAGTAAGTGACTGAGGTGAGCGGACGCAGCCAACGCAGAGTCAGTTTGAAGGATAAAGTGTATACACTGGGATAGCTGAATTAGAGATCGGCATCCTTTCATTCTTATCACTTTGGAGTTTTAAAATGTCTCTAAGTACTGAAGCTACCGCTAAAATCGTTTCTGAGTTTGGTCGTGATGCAAACGACACCGGTTCTACCGATGTTCAGGTTGCTCTGTTGACTGCACAGATTAACCACCTGCAGGGTCACTTTGCAGAGCACAAAAAAGATCACCACAGCCGTCGTGGTCTGCTGCGCATGGTTTCTCAGCGTCGTAAACTGCTCGACTACCTGAAACGTAAAGATGTTGCACGTTACACCGCGCTGATCGAGCGTCTGGGCCTGCGTCGCTAATTCTTTCGAGTTTCAGAAAGAGGGGGCCTTCATGGCCCCTTTTTTCCAGCAGATGGCAGCAATTCGCTGGAAACTAATGTATTGTTGCTAAGAATGATCTTCCGTTGCAGAGGTTCGCGCGGCTAATGAGAGGCTTTACTCATGCTTATGGGTTAGGGTTGTCATTAGTCGCGAGGATGCGCAGAAGATCGGGTATTAACGATGGCGCAAAATGTGCCGTCAAAAAAATAGAGAAAGGATATTATTTTGCTTAATCCGATCGTTCGTAAATTCCAGTACGGTCAGCATACCGTTACGCTGGAAACCGGCATGATGGCGCGTCAGGCGACTGCCGCTGTTATGGTTAGCATGGATGACACCGCGGTATTCGTTACCGTTGTTGGCCAGAAAAAAGCGAAACCAGGCCAGGACTTTTTCCCGCTGACCGTTAACTATCAGGAGCGTACCTACGCTGCTGGCCGTATCCCGGGTAGCTTCTTCCGTCGTGAAGGCCGTCCGAGCGAAGGCGAAACCCTGATCGCGCGTCTGATTGACCGCCCGGTTCGCCCGCTGTTCCCGGAAGGCTTCGTTAACGAAGTTCAGGTTATCGCGACCGTTGTTTCCGTTAACCCGCAGGTTAACCCGGACATCGTGGCAATGATTGGTGCATCTGCTGCGCTGACTCTGTCTGGTATTCCATTCAACGGCCCGATCGGTGCTGCACGTGTTGGTTACATCAATGACCAGTACGTACTGAACCCGACTCAGGACGAACTGAAAGAAAGCAAGCTGGACCTGGTTGTTGCGGGTACTGAAGCAGCTGTACTGATGGTTGAATCCGAAGCAGAACTGCTGAGCGAAGATCAGATGCTGGGTGCTGTTGTGTTCGGTCACGAACAGCAGCAGGTTGTGATTCAGGCTATCAACGAGCTGGCGAAAGAAGCTGGCAAACCGCGTTGGGACTGGCAGCCAGAAGCCGTCAACGAAGCGCTGAACGCACGCGTTGCCGCACTGGCAGAAGCTCGCCTGAGCGATGCTTACCGCATCACCGACAAACAAGAGCGTTATGCTCAGGTTGACGTAATCAAATCTGAAACCATCGCGACTCTGGTGGCTGAAGACGAAACCCTGGACGCTAACGAACTGGGTGAAATCCTGCACGCTATCGAGAAAAACGTTGTTCGTAGCCGCGTACTGGCAGGCGAGCCGCGCATCGATGGCCGTGAAAAAGACATGATCCGTGGTCTGGACGTGCGTACTGGCGTTCTGCCGCGTACCCACGGCTCCGCACTGTTCACCCGTGGCGAAACTCAGGCGCTGGTTACTGCGACCCTGGGCACCACTCGTGATGCGCAGAACCTTGACGAATTGATGGGCGAGCGCACTGACAACTTCCTGTTCCACTACAACTTCCCTCCGTACTGCGTAGGTGAAACCGGTATGGTCGGTTCTCCGAAGCGTCGTGAGATTGGTCACGGCCGTCTGGCGAAACGTGGCGTACTGGCAGTAATGCCGGAACTGGATAAATTCCCGTACACCGTGCGTGTGGTTTCTGAAATCACCGAATCTAACGGTTCTTCTTCCATGGCTTCCGTATGTGGTGCTTCCCTGGCGCTGATGGACGCAGGCGTGCCGATCAAAGCCGCCGTTGCGGGTATCGCGATGGGTCTGGTGAAAGAAGGCGACAACTTTGTTGTTCTGTCTGACATCCTGGGCGACGAAGACCACCTGGGCGATATGGACTTCAAAGTGGCGGGTTCCCGCGATGGTATCTCTGCACTGCAGATGGATATCAAAATTGAAGGTATCACCAAAGAGATCATGCAGGTTGCTCTGAACCAGGCTAAAGGTGCGCGTCTGCACATCCTGGGTGTGATGGAACAAGCGATCAACGCACCGCGTGGCGATATCTCTGAATTTGCTCCGCGTATCCACACCATCAAGATCAGCCCGGACAAGATCAAAGACGTTATCGGTAAAGGCGGTTCTGTTATCCGTGCTCTGACCGAAGAAACCGGCACCACCATTGAAATCGAAGATGATGGTACCGTGAAGATTGCTGCGACCGACGGAGAAAAAGCGAAATATGCTATCCGTCGTATCGAAGAGATCACCGCAGAGATCGAAGTAGGCCGTATCTACAATGGTAAAGTGACCCGTATCGTTGACTTTGGCGCATTCGTTGCCATCGGTGGCGGTAAAGAAGGTCTGGTACACATCTCTCAGATCGCTGATAAGCGCGTTGAGAAAGTGACCGACTACCTGCAGATGGGCCAGGAAGTACCGGTCAAAGTTCTGGAAGTTGATCGCCAGGGCCGTGTACGTCTGAGCATTAAAGAAGCAACTGAGCAGTCTCAGCCTGCAGGCGAACCGGAAGCTCCGGCAAGCCAGGGCGAGTAAGGTTGCCATTGCCCTCCGTGAAAGCGGAGGGCCTTTAACCCGGCAGGATGCCTTGTTAGCAACCGGGGAACCTGGACGTTCATTCAATCGTTGTCTTCGGGAGTGGGAAATGAAGCCTTTTTTGCGCTGGTGTTTCGTTGCGACAGCACTCACGCTGGCTGGATGCAGTAATTCCGCCTGGCGAAAGAGTGAAGTCCTCGCAGTACCATTGCAACCGACTTTGCAGCAGGAAGTGATTCTGGCACGTATGGAACAAATTCTTGCCAGTCGGGCTTTAACCGATGACGAACGCGCACAGCTTTTATATGAGCGCGGAGTGTTGTATGATAGTCTCGGTCTGAGGGCACTGGCGCGAAATGATTTTTCACAAGCGCTGGCAATCCGACCAGATATGCCTGAAGTATTCAATTACTTAGGTATATATTTAACGCAGGCAGGCAATTTTGATGCTGCCTATGAAGCGTTTGATTCTGTACTTGAGCTTGATCCAACTTACAACTACGCGCACTTAAATCGCGGTATCGCATTGTATTACGGCGGTCGCGACAAGTTAGCGCAAGATGATCTGCTAGCGTTTTATCAAGACGATCCCAATGATCCTTTCCGTAGTCTGTGGCTTTATCTTGCCGAGCAGAAGCTCGATGAGAAGCAGGCTAAAGAAGCGTTGAAGCAACGCTTTGAGAAATCGGATAAAGAGCAATGGGGATGGAACATTGTCGAGTTCTACCTGGGCAACATTAGCGAAGCAACGCTGATGGAACGCCTGAAGGCGGACGCAACGGATAACACCTCGCTCGCTGAGCATCTCAGTGAAACCAACTTCTATTTAGGTAAGTACTACCTAAGTCTGGGGGATTTGGACAACGCTACGGCATTGTTCAAACTGGCGGTGGCTAACAACGTTCATAACTTTGTTGAGCACCGATACGCATTGTTGGAATTATCGCTCCTGGGCCAGGACCAAGATGACCTGGCAGAATCGGACCAGCAATAGCTGACGTACACATCAGCCCGTAATCTTTTTTGATTGCCATCACCTTCACGGGTGAGGGCGTTGTTGTTCGTTAATACACCTACTTTGAGCCGGTTCACACTTTTCAATGAAAATTGCAGATCAATTTCATGATGAGTTATGTAGACTGGCCGCCATTAATTTTGAGGCACACGTACTACATGGCTGAATTCGAAACCACTTTTGCAGATCTGGGCCTGAAGGCTCCTATCCTTGAAGCCCTTAACGATCTGGGTTACGAAAAACCATCTCCAATCCAGGCAGAGTGCATTCCGCATCTGCTGGGCGGCCGCGATGTTCTGGGTATGGCCCAGACAGGTAGCGGCAAAACTGCAGCGTTCTCTTTACCGCTGCTCAACAATCTGGATCCTGAGCTGAAGGCACCTCAGATTCTGGTGCTGGCACCGACCCGCGAACTGGCGGTTCAGGTAGCAGAAGCCATGACGGATTTCTCTAAACACATGCGCGGCGTGAACGTGGTTGCCCTGTACGGCGGCCAGCGTTATGACGTGCAATTACGTGCCCTGCGTCAGGGACCACAGATCGTCGTCGGTACGCCGGGCCGTCTGCTGGATCACCTGAAGCGCGGTACTCTGGACCTCTCCAAACTGAGCGGTCTGGTACTGGACGAAGCTGACGAAATGCTGCGTATGGGCTTCATCGAAGACGTTGAAACCATCATGGCGCAGATCCCGGAAGGTCATCAGACCGCTCTGTTCTCTGCAACCATGCCGGAAGCGATTCGTCGTATTACCCGTCGCTTTATGAAAGAGCCGCAGGAAGTACGCATTCAGTCCAGCGTTACCACGCGTCCTGACATCAGCCAGAGCTACTGGACTGTCTGGGGCATGCGTAAAAATGAAGCGCTGGTGCGTTTCCTGGAAGCAGAAGATTTTGATGCAGCGATTATCTTCGTTCGTACCAAAAATGCGACCCTGGAAGTGGCAGAAGCGCTGGAGCGTAGCGGTTATAGCAGTGCTGCACTGAACGGCGACATGAACCAGTCCCTGCGTGAGCAGACTCTGGAACGTCTGAAAGATGGCCGCCTGGATATCCTGATTGCTACCGACGTTGCGGCCCGTGGCCTGGACGTTGAGCGTATCAGTCTGGTTGTTAACTACGACATCCCGATGGATTCCGAGTCTTACGTTCACCGTATCGGCCGTACTGGTCGTGCGGGTCGTGCGGGTCGTGCGCTGCTGTTCGTTGAGAACCGCGAGCGTCGTCTGCTGCGTAACATCGAACGCACCATGAAGCTGACTATTCCGGAAGTAGAACTGCCGAACGCAGACCTGCTGAGCAAACGCCGTCTGGAAAAATTCGCCGCTAAAGTACAGCAGCAGCTGGAAAGCAGCGATCTGGATCAGTACCGTGCTCTGCTGGCAAAAATGCAGCCGGAAGAAGAGCTGGATATCGAAACGCTGGCAGCAGCATTGCTGAAAATGGCTCAGGGCGAACGTCCGCTGATTCTGCCGCCAGATGCGCCGATGCGTCCGAAACGCGAATTCCGCGATCGTGATGACCGTGGTCCGCGCGATCGTAACGATCGTGGCCCTCGTGACCGTAATGACCGTGGTGGTGAAGATCGTCCGCGTCGTGAACGTCGTGACGTTGGTGACATGCAGCTGTACCGCATTGAAGTGGGCCGTGATGACGGTGTTGAAGTTCGTCATATCGTTGGCGCGATTGCTAACGAAGGCGATATCAGCAGCCGTTACATCGGTAACATCAAGCTGTTTGCTTCCCACTCCACCATCGAGCTGCCGAAAGGTATGCCGGGCGACGTGCTGCAGCACTTTACCCGTACTCGCATCCTGAACAAGCCGATGAACATGCAGTTGGTTGGCGATGCAGTTCCGCACACCGGTGGTGAGCGTCGTGGCGGTGGCCGTTTCAGCGGTGAGCGTCGTGAAGGCGGTCGCGGTGAAGGTCGTGGCTTTAGCGGTGAACGTCGTGAAGGCGGTCGTGGCGATGGTCGTCGTTTTAGCGGCGAACGTCGTGAAGGCAACCGTGGTCCGCGTCGTGACGATTCTTCTGCTCCGCGTCGTGATGACTCCGCTGGTCGTCGTCGTTTCGGCGGTGACGCATAAGCCTCACGGTATAAAAGCGTAAAGTAATATATACAGCCCCGATCTCAACAATCGGGGCTTTTTTTATTTCATTTGTACTCGTGTACTGGTACAGTGCAGCACATTGAGATGTAGTCACAATATAAATGACTGGAGAGATGGCTAAATGGCAACACTAACCACCACCCAAACGTCACCTTCGCTGCTCGGCGGCGTGGTGATTATCGGCGGCACCATTATTGGCGCGGGGATGTTTTCTCTGCCAGTGGTCATGTCCGGGGCGTGGTTTTTCTGGTCAATGGCGGCGCTGATCTTCACCTGGTTCTGCATGCTGCATTCCGGACTGATGATCCTCGAAGCTAACCTCAATTACCGCATTGGTTCCAGCTTTGACACCATCACGAAAGATCTGCTGGGTAAAGGCTGGAACGTAGTGAACGGCATCTCGATCGCCTTCGTTCTCTATATCCTGACCTACGCCTATATCTCAGCGAGCGGGTCGATTCTGCATCACACCTTCTCGGAGATGTCGCTGAATGTTCCGGCGCGCGCGGCGGGTCTTGGCTTTGCGCTGCTGGTGGCATTTGTGGTGTGGTTAAGCACCAAAGCGGTTAGCCGCATGACGGCGATTGTGCTGGGTGCGAAGGTAATTACCTTTTTCCTGACCTTCGGCAGTTTATTGGGACACGTTCAGCCCACAACGTTGTTTAACGTGGCGGAAAGCAATGCTTCTTATACGCCGTACCTGCTGATGACGCTGCCGTTTTGTCTGGCCTCATTCGGCTATCACGGCAACGTTCCGAGCCTGATGAAGTACTACGGCAAAGATCCGAAGACCATCGTTAAGTGTCTGGTGTACGGCACGCTGCTGGCGCTGGTGCTGTATACCGTATGGTTGCTGGGAACGATGGGCAACATTCCGCGTCCAGAATTTATCGGTATTGCGCAACAGGGCGGTAACATTGATGTGCTGGTACAGGCGCTGAGCGGCGTACTAAACAGCCGCAGTCTGGATCTGCTGCTGGTGGTGTTCTCCAACTTTGCGGTGGCGAGTTCATTCCTCGGCGTTACGCTCGGTCTGTTTGACTATCTGGCGGATCTGTTTGGCTTTGATGACTCGGCAATGGGACGTTTCAAAACGGCATTGCTGACGTTTGTCCCGCCAATTATCGGTGGCCTGCTGTGGCCGAACGGTTTCCTGTACGCCATTGGCTATGCAGGACTCGCAGCAACCATCTGGGCTGCCATTGTTCCGGCGCTGCTGGCACGTAAATCCCGCGAGCGTTTCGGTAGCCCGAAATTCCGTGTCTGGGGCGGTAAGCCGATGATTGCGCTGATCCTGGTGTTCGGTATCGGCAACGCGGTTATCCATATTCTGTCGAGCGTGGATCTGTTACCGGTCTATCAGTAAAACCGTTGCCCGGTAGCGCTACGCTTATCCGGCCTACAGTACCGTGTAGGCCGGATAAGGCGTAGCCGCCATCCGGCACAAAGCGCGCTACCCCAACAATTCCTGCTTCACATCCATCGCCAAATCAAACGAATGAAGACGTGCCTGATGATCAAAAATCTGGCCGTTAACCATAATTTCATCGGCCTGGGTTTCACGCAAAATGGCATCAAGACCGTGACGCACTTTTGCCTTATCACCAACCAGCGACATGCTCAGCGCCTGTTGTACGCCGTACTGTTCAGAAGCGGACCACAGCTGATGCATATTCTCTACCGGCGGTGGTAGCTGGCCGGTTTCGCCACGACGCAGTTTCACAAACGCCTGCTGCATCGAGGTGAAAAGAAACTCGGCATCGCGATTGCTGTCAGCGGCAATGATGTTGATGCACACCATCGCATACGGCTTTGCCAGCCGCGCTGAGGGTTTGAACTGGGTGCGATACAGATGCAGCGCCTGATGCAGCATATCCGGAGCAAAATGCGAGGCGAAGGCAAACGGCAGGCCGAGCTGGGCCGCCAGCTGTGCGCTGTACAGGCTGGAGCCTAATAACCAGACCGGGATCTGTTCGCCGTAGCCGGGAACCGGGCGTACATGGGGATTAGGATCGTGGGCGTCGAACCAGTCCACCAGTTCAGCGACGTCGCGTGGGAAGTTATCTATATCACCGCTCATATGGCGGCGCAGCGCACGCATCGTTGGCTGATCGCTCCCCGGCGCGCGGCCAAGCCCAAGATCGATGCGTCCCGGATACAGCGTATTCAGGGTACCGAACTGCTCGGCGATCACCAGCGGCGAATGGTTGGGCAGCATCACGCCACCGGAACCGAGATGCAGCGTGGTGGTATTGGCAGCCAGATAGCCAATCAGCACTGAAGTTGCCGCGCTGGCGATACCGACCATGTTGTGATGTTCTGCCAGCCAGTAGCGGTGGTAGCCGCGCTTTTCGGCCAGTCGGGCGAGATCAAGCGAGTGCGTGAAGGCCTCTTTTGCCGAAGACCCTTCAGGGATTGGCGCCAGATCCAGCACCGAGAACGGAATAGTTTTGTCAGTCATAACGGCTCACTTTGTTACCGGTTAATCTTTTAATACTGCATTAAAATTTGATTACCGTTGTTAACAAAGTGAGCTTTTTTACGCCTGCAGCTCCAGACCAGCCAGTCGCTTCCAGTAGCCGTTGCAGTCACTGTGGGCGGCAAGCGGTAATGGAGCACTGCCATTTTCATTGGCGCGGAACGCATCAAGCATGGCGAATGTTTCGCTGCCCGAGGGGGACAGGCGCACAATATCAACCAGACCCTGCATCGATGTCAGCTCGTTGCCGAGGTTGTAAACGTAGCCGCTCATGGTCTGGATCCCGTTGAGCACAAAGACCTGCTGATTCTCCTGCGACAGCACATCGCGTCCGTTCGGGTATTTGATGCAGCAGGTTTCACATTCGTCTTTTGGACGATCTTCAGAGCGTGCGGTAAAGCAGCGGGCGGAGTATGCCAGCGGCAGATGCCCGTAGCTCAGCACCTCGACTTCAAACTGATTGCGAATACCCAGCTCATCACACTGGTTGAGCAGGTTTACCAGCCAGTCGCGGGATAACTCTACCGGCATACACCAGCGCGTCATGCCCTGCTTGAGCAGCAAACGCAGGGTTACTGCGTTGTAGCAGTTGAGCGCATGCCCGGCGACAAACGGCAGCTTACGCTCGGCGCACATGTTTACCACCCCGAGATCGCTGGCTTCCAGCAGGAAGTCGCCGTTTTCAACATAGCGCTTCAGTTCTCCCAGCTCAGAAGAGGCCTGCACCAGCGCCAGCGTCGACAGCACTACCTGTTTACCGCTGCCAGCGAGTGATTTCGCCATATCCAGCCAGTCGCTTACTTTGGTGGCACGGCGTTTACTGCATACCGCTTCGCCAAGATAGATAATGTCGGCCTGGCTTACGGCGGCCTGCTGATAAAAATCTTCCAACGTTTCTTTCGGCCAGTACCATAGCACCGGCCCTAAGGAATATTTCATTGCTTCTCTCACTGCCATTTACGGTGATACGCGCCAAGTGTGGTCTGTGTGCCTTCGGACATTGAACCGAGCGTTTCCATCCACGCGGCCTGCGGGACGTAGTTTTGCGGGTCGGCCATACAGCGGTCGATTGCCTGACGCCACACTTTCGCCACCTGGCTGACATAGGCCGGGCTGCGCTGACGTCCCTCGATTTTCACCGAGGCAATATTGGCTGCCAGCAGTTCCGGCAGCAGCTCTAGCGTATTCAGGCTGGTGGGTTCTTCCAGCGCATGGTAGCGCTCGCCATCAACCAGATAGCGGCCTTTGCATAACGTCGGATAACCGGCATTTTCTCCATCCTGATAGCGGTCGATCAGCACTTCATTAAGACGGGATTCCAGCCCTTGTTGGGTCTGCTGCCAGCGAACAAAACGGGCAGGGGAGCAGGCACCGACGGTATTAGGAGATTCGCCCGTCAGGTAAGACGAAAGATAGCAGCGGCCTTCCGCCATAATGCACAGGCTGCCAAAGGCGAACACTTCCAGAGGAACTGGCGTGACGCGAGCAAGCTGCTTCACCTGATGAATAGACAGCACGCGCGGCAGAACCACGCGGGCGACGTCAAAGTTGCGATGGTAGAAATTAATCGCCTCTTCATTGGTTGCAGATGCCTGAACAGAGACATGGCGCTCAATATGCGGGTAGCGCTCTGCGGCATACTCAAGCATGGCGAGGTCGGCGAGGATCAGCGCGTCTGCACCCAGTTGCGCAGCCATATCAACGGCACGCTGCCAGCGCGCGTAACCATCCGGGTGCGCAAAGGTGTTAATCGCAATGTGCAGCTTACGGCGATGTTGATGAACGAAACCCACCGCTTCCTGCAATTTTTTCTCGGTAAAATTAAGGCCGGCGAAATGACGGGCGTTGGTATCATCTTTCAGCCCGATGTAGACAGCATCAGCGCCGTTCTCGATGGCCGCCTTAAGCGCCGGGAGGTTTCCGGCAGGGCAGAGCAGCTCCATAATTTATCCTGAACGTTGCGCCATGTAGGGCGCAGAAATGTTAACGAAGAGGGATTTTAGTTAACCTTGCTGAGACAATTTTTGATTTGAGGCAGTTAAAGTCGTATTGGTGACACCAATAAAGAGGTAACAATTTCGTAGCGAATTGTTGATTTATGCCGCTATGTCGTTTATTTGATATGGCAAAATAGCAGGACTATTGAAACAGGGAGTAAAGCTCGTGTTGGATAAACTGCGTTCACGCTTAGTACATTTAGGTCCTTCTCTGATGAGTGTACCGGTTAAACTGACGCCCTTTGCGCTGAAGCGCCAGGTTCTGGAGCAGGTCCTGAGCTGGCAGTTTAGTCAGGCGCTGGCCGATGGGGAGCTGGAGTTTCTCGAAGGTCGCTGGCTGAGCATTCATGTGCGTGACATTGACCTCAAATGGTATACCTCTGTTGAAAACGATAAACTTATCGTCAGCCAGAATGCAGATGCGGATGTGAGTTTTAGCGCCGATGCCAGCGATCTCCTGATGATCGTGGCCCGCAAGCAGGATCCGGATACGCTTTTCTTCCAGCGTCGCCTGGTGATTGAAGGTGATACAGAATTAGGGCTATACGTAAAAAATCTGATGGATGCCATCGAACTGGAGCAGATGCCTAAAGCGTTGCGCGTCATGCTGATGCAGTTGGCGGATTTTGTTGAGGCGGGGATGAAAACGTCGCCAGAAACCAAACAGACCTCGGTAGGTGAGCCATGCTGATTCGAGTTGAGATTCCCATTGATGCCCCTGGTATTGATGCGTTGCTGCGCCGTTCATTTGAGAGCGATGCGGAAGCAAAATTAGTGCACGACCTGCGTGAAGATGGTTTCTTAACGCTGGGTTTGGTTGCTACCGATGATGAAGGTCAGGTAGTGGGTTACGTCGCGTTCAGCCCTGTCGATGTTCAGGGTGAAGATCTGCAATGGGTCGGCATGGCGCCGCTCGCGGTGGATGAAAACTACCGGGGGCAGGGCCTGGCGCGTCAACTGGTCTATGAAGGACTCGATTCCCTGAACGAGTTTGGCTACGCCGCGGTGGTTACGCTGGGCGATCCGGCACTGTACAGCCGCTTTGGCTTTGAGCTGGCAGCGCATCATGACCTGCGTTGCCGCTGGCCGGGCACCGAAAGCGCGTTCCAGGTTCATCGCCTGGCGGACGATGCGCTGGAGGGCGTGACGGGCCTGGTGGAATACCACGACCACTTCAATCGTTTTTAACATCCGGGGCTTGCAGGCTGTTCAGTAGAGCCTCAAGCCCTTCGCCTTCTACAAGGCGCTCTTTCTGACGCTTTGTGAGCTGTTTGACGCGATACTCTATGCGCAGGGCCAGCGAACGGTCGCCAACTTGCGCCGCAAATGCCAACGTGAGTTCCCCCTTTCCACGTAGCGCCTTCGCGCCTTTCCCACTTTGATGCTGCTTATAGCGGCGCTGCACATCGGTGGTTATTCCGGTGTATAAGGCGTTGTCAGCGGTACGGATCAGGTACAGATACCAGGGTGTCATTGTCACCATCGACATGATAATTTTCAGGCCTACAGTATAAAAGAGAACAGAAATGGAAACACTGACTGCAGTGTCTCGCTGGCTGGCAAAACAGCACGTCGTGACCTGGTGCGTACACCACGAAGGTGAATTGTGGTGCGCCAATGCGTTTTACCTGTTTGATGCGCAGAAGATGGCATTCTATGTGCTGACCGAAGATAAAACGCGCCATGCGCAGATGTCGGGACCGTGTGCACCGATTGCCGGCACGGTAAATGGTCAGCCCAAAACTGTCGCCCTGATTCGTGGCGTGCAGTTTAAGGGGGAGATTCGCCGTCTTGAAGGGCAGGAGAGTGAAGCCGCGCGTAACGCCTACAACCGCCGTTTCCCCGTCGCCAGAATGTTGCCAGCGCCCGTGTGGGAGATTCGACTGGATGAAGTCAAATTTACGGACAACACGCTGGGCTTCGGTAAAAAGATGCACTGGCTACGTGATCTATAGTTAAAAGAGTGATTGAAGCGTCAGGGGAAAATAAACGATGAGTCAGGTGTTAATAACCGGTGCAACGGGTCTGGTGGGTGGACATTTATTGCGGATGCTACTGAATGAACCCCGGATCAATGCCATTACGGCGCCGACGCGTCGACCGCTGGCTGATACGGTTGGCATCTATAATCCCCACGATCCGCAGCTAACCGATGCTCTGGCGCAGGTTACCGATCCGGTCGATATTGTCTTTTGTTGTCTGGGAACGACCCGACGTGAAGCGGGCAGCAAAGAAGCATTTATCCACGCTGACTATACGCTGGTAGTGGATACAGCTCTGACGGGGCGTCGGCTGGGGGCACAGCATATGCTGGTGGTGAGTTCGATGGGCGCTAATGCCAATTCACCGTTTTTTTATAACCGGGTGAAAGGTGAAATGGAGCAGGCGCTGATTGCGCAGAATTGGCCTCGGCTGACCATTGCCCGGCCTTCAATGCTACTGGGTGATAGGGACAAACAGCGGGCGAATGAGATGTTTTTAGCGCCGTTGTTCAGGCTGCTGCCGGGTAACTGGAAGTCGATTGAAGCGCGCGATGTTGCGCGGGCAATGTTGGCAGAAGCGCTGGCGCCTGGGCATGAAGGGGTTTCGATCCTGACCTCTTCCGAGTTACGCGAAAGGGCTAAATAAAATGCCGGATGGCGCTGACGCTTATCCGACCTACAAACGATAACGTCCTGTAGGCCGGATGAGACGCTCAGGCGTCGCTATCCGGCATCAGTATTACTTAATAAACGTAAAGGCCGTCGTGACGCGTTTCACGCCGCTTACCCGGCTGGCGATGTCTGCCGCCGCCTTCGCTTCGCGTTCGGTCACCAGACCTAACAGGAACACTTCTCCATTCTCGGTCGTGACTTTCACGTTAGAGGATTTCACCTGATCGCTGGTCAGTAACTGGGAACGTACTTTGGTGGTTATCCAGGTATCGTTGGACGCATCGCCCAGACCGATTGGCTGGCCCTGACGGATCTCATTAAAGACCTCAGTCGTACCTTCTACGCCCATCGCAATCTGTTTTGCTCGTGCAGACAGTTCGCTATTTGGCGACTGACCGACCAGCAGCACTTTACCCTGATATGCGCTCACGTTGATTCGCGCTTCTTTCTTGATCTGGGCATCTTTCGACAACGCCGTATTGACGCGTAATTCCAGGGTTCCATCATCTACTTGGGTGCCGACGCTGCGAGGATCCGTCGCGGCTTTGGTGCCGACAGCAGCAGTTCCGACAACGGCAGCAGCGACACAGCCTTGCAGCAGCAGTGCAGCGATAATCACAGCAAGCGGCGAAAATGCCTTCATGTGTACTCCTTAATCATCCTGGTGAGGGAAAAGCGTGTTATCGATGAGATCGCAAAGGCAGTTGACCGTCAGCATGTGCATTTCCTGAACGCGGGCGCTGTGGTGTGAGGGGATACGGATTTCAACATCCTGCGGCCCCAGTAATCCGGCCAGTTCCCCTCCGTCATACCCGGTCAGCGCGACGATTGTCATGTCGCGTGTCACGGCGGCTTCAACGGCTTTTACGATATCGCGGCTATTACCACGCGTAGAGATTGCCAGCAGAACATCTCCTGCATGTCCCAGCGCACGGACTTGTTTTGCATAAACTTCGTCGTGCAGGCGATCGTTGGCAATCGCAGTTAAGACCACATTATCAGTATTTAGTGCAATCGCAGGTAAACTTGGGCGTTCTGTTTCAAAACGATTGATCATGCTGGCAGCAAAATGCTGTGCGTTGGCAGCGGACGTCCCATTACCACAACAGAGAATTTTGTTGCCATTGAGCAGGGACTGAACCAGCGTCATGGCGGCACGGGAGATCGCATCCGGAAGTGCTTCAGCCGCAGCTATCTGAGTTTGAATGCTTTCAGTAAAGCAGACTTTAATTCTATCTAACACGCTAATCCTTAAGAACCAGGCTCTGAATCTTCAACTATGAGCGGTTGTTGAACGCGTCCTTAAACCACTCAACATCATTTCCGGTGAAGGCTAACACATCGAACCGGCAATCCACAGTATCAAAACTCCCATTGTGGCGCGCAAGCCACAAGCGGCCGGTCTGTAATAATTTGTGTTGTTTGCTCCGGGTCACACTCGCCGCTGCGCCGCCAAACTGGGCCGAGCGCCGATAGCGGACTTCAACAAAGACGGTGGTGCTGCCTTCACGCATTATCAGGTCGATTTCGCCGCCACGTTCACGCACGTTGGCGGCGATAAAATGCAGTCCCTTGCTTTGCAGCCAGTCACGCGCGGTGGATTCCCACGCGTCACCGGTCTGTTTACTCGTTAACTGGCGGGGACGACTTGTCCTTGCTGGTATTTGAGCCATGATAACTTCCTGTTAATCACACAATCCGGCGTTGCGGTTAAGGCCCCGGTGTTGCCGTTAATTTCGAAACCCTGTACCTGACGCATTTGCGAGAAGTGGTTGGCAAGTGACCAGGCATCGACGCCCATCGCATACATACGTGCCAGTGAGTAGTCGTTACGAACCGCGCCAAGCGCCTGCTGCATGAGAGGAGCGTTAGCACCTGCAAGCATCGGTATTTCGCTGTACTGCAAGCCTTCCATCTCCAGACGGAAATCCGGGCCAGCAGTTCCCTGCGCGCTACGGGAGCTGGCGTACAGCGTCGCTCCGCTCTGGCTGCCGTTGCGCATAGCGATCATCGGCTTAATAAAGGCAATTTCTTCCGGCGTCGCCAGAATATACACGGCATCAACACGGCCGCTGCCGCCGGTGATCTGCGCATCGGTGGGCGCAGCCGGAATCGTCAGGCCGCCAATCGTCACGCCAGGTTGCGCAGGTACAGAGGAGGCCACCGGGCTGCCCGTCAGGGAAATTCCCGAGCCGCCGTTGACGCCCATTTTCAGCTCGGCGGTGGAGCCAAACTTCTGCTGCAACACTACGCCGCCGCCCAGCTTTTGCCATTCCTGTGCAAAGGCGTTGGCAACGCGATCGCCTAATGAACTCCGAGGGATCAACAACAGCGGCGTCTGTTTTCCTTGATCGCGGATGTGACGCGCGGCGTCGCGCGCTTCATCTTCTGGCGACAAAGCGAAGTAGCAGACGTTCGGCAGGTTTTTCACCGACTCCGGCTGATTAAGTGCCAGCACGTTTAATGGCGTATTGCTTTTCATCAGCTCTTCAACATTGTTTTTCAACAGCGGACCAACCACGATGCTGGCACCATCCTGCTGAACCTGAGTCAGAATTTGGTTCAGAGGCTGTGATGAAGTGTCGTAGATTTTCAGCTCTGCTGATGGATTCGCCGGTGCGCTGGCGGTTGTTGGCTGAGCGGGTGCTGCGGGCTGCGCAGCAGGTGTTTCCGGCTGTGCTGGCGTCTCGTTAGTCAGATCGCTGACTGACGCCTGAGAAGGGCTGGCAACGCCGTCAGTCGTTTGCGGCTGTTCTGTGGTCGTCGCAGATGTTGTATCCACCGCAGGCGCAGCTACAGCAGGGGCCGCTACGGGTTGAGTACCCATATTTTTTGCCGCTTCAAAGCCTTGCTGAATAGTCCGGCCAAATACAGCGGCCTGACCGTTCAGCGGCAGCAGCAGCGCAATTTTGCTGGTGGAGGCGGGCTTAAAGCTCTGGACGTTAACCAACTGCGTTGGCAGTATTTTTGCGCCCGGGTTTTGCGGATAACGTTTCTGCCAGTCCGCAATACCGGCTTTCATCATGTCTGGATCGTTACGGTTATCGAACCAGACGCGCTGGAGATCCAACCAGCCTTGCAGCACGTTTTCATCCGCATTGATGACCAGTGCCTGTGCTTGCTCCTGGGTCATGGATGACAGCGCCTGCCAGGTGGCATCGATGTTTTTCTGCTTAGCATTCGCGGACAGCAGCGGTTCCTGAGCGATCAGGGCGCGCAGTAGTGTCAACGATGGGCGACCCTGGTTGACGTCGATTTGCGCCTGCCAGTATCTGGCCTGCTGGTTTTGATCGAAATCGGCAGGAGTGAGTTTATCCAGCAGGGCCTGAGCGCCAGCGATATCTTTCTGTGCGAGCTTGATCTCGACGGCCAGCAGAGACTGCTCACGACGCTGAGTGTCGTTTAGTTTCTGCGGCAGCTGGTTGAACAGCTCGCTAGCCTGCTGGCTCTTGCCTTCTTTCAGCAGTGCACGAATGGCGAGTAATTGCCAGTTGGTCTTGCTATCATCTGAGCTTTGCTGCATTTGTTGCAGATAAAAGCCGGAATCAGCCTGTGCAGTGCCCTGCATATGGGCTGCACTCTGGTCTGGCGCCTGGGTGCCACAGCCTGCGAAAATCAGTGCTGCCAGAATGACTGGTAGCGCGCGCGCGGCTTTCAAACGAGAAAATGTTGAGGGTACCATACTGTATCCAGTGATATTTTTTTACTCAATGCTCAATATTAAATCGGCAATACGGACGACACAATGAAACAACACGAATCGGCGGATAATTCTCAAGGCCAACTCTTTATTGTACCTACTCCTATAGGAAATTTGGCTGATATTACCCAACGAGCGCTCGAAGTTTTACAAGTCGTTGATTTGATTGCCGCTGAAGACACTCGTCATACAGGATTATTGTTACAACATTTCGCGATTAACGCCCGTTTGTTCGCGTTACACGATCACAATGAGCAACAAAAAGCGGAAACGCTGGTGGCGAAGCTCAAAGAAGGGCAAAACATTGCGCTGGTTTCCGATGCCGGAACGCCGCTGATTAACGATCCTGGCTACCATCTGGTGCGCACCTGTCGCGAAGCGGGGATCCGCGTTGTTCCGCTGCCAGGTCCTTGTGCGGCGATTGCTGCCCTGAGCGCTGCTGGTTTGCCTTCAGACCGCTTTTGCTATGAAGGTTTTCTGCCTGCCAAATCGAAAGGGCGTCGTGATGCGATGAAAGCCATTGAGGCAGAGCCGCGTACGCTTATTTTTTATGAATCAACCCACCGCTTGCTGGATAGCCTGGAAGACATGGTTGCCGTCTGGGGCGAATCCCGTTACGTGGTGCTGGCGCGCGAGCTGACCAAAACCTGGGAAACCATTCACGGCGCACCGGTCGGCGAACTGCTTGCGTGGGTCAAGGAAGATGAAAACCGTCGTAAAGGTGAAATGGTGCTGATTGTCGAAGGGCATAAAGCGCAGGAAGACGATCTCCCTGCCGATGCGCTGCGTACGTTGGCTTTATTACAGGCAGAACTGCCGCTGAAAAAGGCCGCCGCGCTGGCCGCTGAAATCCACGGCGTGAAAAAGAATGCACTGTATAAGCACGCACTGGAACAGCAGGGGGAGTAGACGTGAGCACCTACCAACCGCCTTTTACCGTTACGCCATTGATCCTCAATCAAGTCATTGAGATTGGTGAGCTGATGGGGCATTGGGCGGCGATGGCGGGCAGGATATCTCCTCTTTTGCGCAAAGAGAACCGTATTCGTACTATCCAGGCTTCTTTAGCGATTGAGCATAATTCGTTGACGAAGGATCAGGTTACAGCCCTGATGGACGGTAAGCGTATTTTGGCTCCGGCTAAAGATATACAGGAAGTCAGAAATGCGATTCTGGCATATGAAAAAATGTCGGAGTGGAAAAGTGAAAAACTCTCCGATCTTTTACAGGCACATCAAGTCCTGATGATGGGGCTTGTCGATAACCCGGGCCAATTGCGATCTGGCAATGTCGGTGTTTACAGGGAAAAACAGCTGATTCATATGGCCCCGCCGGTCTCACAAGTTCTTCGCTTGATGAATGACTTACTGGACTGGTTAAAAACGACAGAACTTCACCCGCTTATCGCTGGTGCTGTATTCCATTATGAGTTCGAATTTATTCATCCTTTTGCCGACGGCAATGGACGGATGGGGCGATTGTGGCAGACATTAATCCTGAGTGAGTGGCGTTCAGAATTAGCCTGGTTGCCGGTGGAAACGCTGATCCACTACCAGCAGGATCGCTATTACCAGGTGCTAGGAGTGTGCGATCGGCAAAGCAGCTGTACGCCATTTATAGAATTTATTCTGGAAAACATTATCTCTGCTTTGCAAGAGGGATTAGGACAATCATCGACCCTGTCGGAAGAAATGTCGGAAGAAATGTCGGAAGAAATGCCGTCTGATTTACTGGATATGGAAAAGCGCATTCTACAGATTTTGTCGAACCAACCAGGCAGAACCGCCAAAAGTATTGCTGATGAGTGTGAAATCTCACCCCGAACAGTTGAACGCTATCTGAAAGCGTTGCAGCTAAAAGGTAAACTGCAACGTGTTGGCTCGACGAAAGGAGGGATGTGGCGGGTGCTGTAAGTTTTATTTATCAGAGTATTGTGAGCCGTCAATCAGGCAACCCACATTGCAGTGTAGCCATAAAAATGAAGCAGGAATGGCTGTTGTAACGGTGGCCGCCAGGTATTTTTCTACCGCATCATGCTTCCCTTCACCTGCTATCAGCAACAAGATCTCTTTTGCATTCAGAATGTCCTTCAGCCCGAGCGTAATGCCGCGAGTTACAGGATTAGCGGCCGTTTTTAACATGTCATGATGGCGCGTTTTCTCATCAAGTACGCTGATATGGCAAAACGGTTCCAGTAACTCCGCGGGTTCATTCAACCCCAAATGGCCATTTTTGCCGATTCCGAGCAGACATAAATCGAGGCCGCCCCGGCTGGCAATAATCTCTGTGATGCGTTCGCATTCCTGCTCGTTAACATTTTCAGATTGAAAACCGACCAGCTGTTCTGCTCGTAAACCCAATGGTTGAACGATGTGTTGTTGCAGGAAATATTCGCACGTTGCTGGAGAGTTCAGGGGAATGCCAACCCACTCATCCAGTTTTACGAAAACTACCTGCTCAATATTGATCTGACGCTGGTTAATTTTCTCGACAAAGTAGCTATAGGTGAGAAGCGGCGTGCCTCCTGTTGCCAGACAGATGGTGGCATCAGGCTTCTTTTGAATCAGCGTAATTAACTGCTCGCTGGCGCGATCGCTCAATACGTCATAATTGTCGCAGTACTGGGTATATTGCATTTTTCGAGTCCTTTTGAAGGAGGATGTTGCAGGCCGCTTCATCCTCTTTTCGTTTAAAGAATGCCAAGTGCTGACGAGATAATTGACAGTACAAACGTTACGCCGATTAACAATACTGGATGTGCTTTTTTCACCCGCAAAAGGTAGTACATCAGCAGCGTGTAGCCCATCGGTAAAATATTCGGGAATACTTTATCGAAAAAATCCTGTTGTAACGCCACGCTGTGGGTACTGTCGATCGCGAAGGAAGTTACAACATTGATATGCACATAGGAGGCGATGAGCCCACCGATAACGGTTATCCCGAGGATCGTTGCTGAGCGGGCGATCATCTGCGAGTTTTCCCGCACTTTATCGATAGCCTTAACCCCGACCGAATAACCAACGTGCGTCCAGCCGACACGCAGAAAAAAGATCATCAAATAAACGGCGAAAAACAGAATTGGCCCCAGGATGTTCCCCTGACTGGCGAAAGAAGAGCAGATCCCCGCCATAATGGGCAGCAAGGTGAACCAGAAAATGGCATCGCCGATCCCGGCGATGGGTCCGAACAACGCCACTTTCAAGCCCTTAATCGTGTCGCGATTTTCTCCCTTCTCTTCCATTGAGATTAGTAGTCCCATCAGGAAGCCAACCAGGTTTGGGTGGGTATTGATAAATTCCAAATGATCTTTCATCGCCGCGCTCAGACCGGCTTTATCATCTTTATAGATTTTTCTCAGGATCGGGAGCATCGCCCAGGTAAAACCTCCCGCCTGCATCCTCTCATAGTTAAAGCTAGCCTGAAGAAGGGATGATCGAAACCCCAGGCGAGTAATGTCTTTTTTACTGATTTCAGATCCCATTGCTGTAGTCCTCTTCTTCATTGTTCTTATTGGCGACAGGCTGAGGTTGAGCCTGCTGTTTGGCTTTCGCATTGAAAAACTCATATACGGCGAAGCCTGCGCCTAATACGGCGACGGGCAGAAGGTTATTAACCTGGATGTAGCAAACGAAAAGGAAGCCAGCAATCAGGTATGGAATGTACTGTGCTTTGAACATCACGCGGAGCAACAAACCAAAACCGACTGCGGGTAAAATGCCCCCGGCCACTTCAAATCCATGTGTTAACCAGGCGGGCATGGCTTTTACCAGTGACTGCATAGCACCTTGTGCCAGATACGTACACAGGAAGGCGATGATGGCGTAAGAAGAAGCAACAATCAGCGTTGTCAGCCAGTTCAGACGCGTAAATGCGCCTGTGTTTGCTTCTTTCGCACAATTATCGGCTTTTGCCATGAACAATGAGAAGGCTGAGTAAAAAAACAATATGACGTACTGCATCAAGAGGCTGAAAGGTAAGCCAAGACCGATAGCTGTTTTAGCATCCACACCGGTAGACCATGCGATTACCGTGGTCATTAAACCAGCCATGATTGGATTAGGTGGCTGTACACCACCTGCAGGTGTCAAACCGGCAAAAGCCAGTTCTGTCAGACCACCTGTTATCAGGCCAATATGAATATCGCCGAGAATAGCGCCGGTTAGCGTACATACAATGATTGGCCGGAATAAAAACAAGGCTTCCAGCCAAAAATCTATTCCAAGGAAGAAGACTAATGCAGCCAGGGATATACCCTGAAGTAGTGTTATTTCATGCATGTCGGATACCTCAAATAAATAAATCCTTTTATTATGAAAAATCTGATTTATTCCTTACTCAGGAATCTGTTCTTTTTGATCACCAGGGACATCCTGAATAAAAATATTAACGCCTTGTTTCTTAATAAACTGAAGATTTTCAAGATCCTGATCGTTAACATAAACTTTGCTACTGATTTGTTTTTTGCCTTCAGAAAAATGCATATTGCCTACGTTGACGTCGTTCAGCTTAATACCGCCTTCAAGCAATCTTCTTACCGTTTGTGGCGTCCGGCAAATCAGGAAGATTTTCTGATGTGGTGCGGCCTTACCGATAACGTTGATTGTTTTTTCTATGGAAAAAAAGCGGATGCCAAAACCGTAGGTTTCGGCAGTGATACCCATTAATTTTTGCTGAATCTCATCCTGAGCAACGTCATCATCAACAACGACTAACAAGTTAGCACCAATTGTTGATGTCCATGTCACGCCAACCTGCCCATGGACTAATCTGTTATCAATGCGGGTTAATAGAATATTTGGACTGCTCATATTTAAATCCTCACCATAAAAAGATTGAATGACATAGATTATTGAAATATATTATTGTTGCAGCATCAACTTCATAAATTTATTCAGCGTGATTTAAAAATCATACATCTATTTTATTTGAACAATGAGCACTACCTGATATTACGCAGATAGCACTCGTGAATAAAAATTGAAATCTAACGACGGTCACGATAATTCGCAGGTGGCCACCAATTTGTTTGCTGACCCGCATACAGTGATTTTGCTACGCACCACTTCTTTCATCGCATCCATACCGACCCGCATGTAATAGCGAGGATCGTTGCCCTGCGGATTCTCCGCAAACCACGCCTTGACCGCATCGGCAAAAGCGATTTTCAGTTCAGTAGCGACGTTAACTTTGCACACGCCAAGCTCGATCGTGCGGCGGACGTATTCGTCAGGAACATCGCTTGCGCCATGTAGTACCAGCGGAATATCCACCACTTCACGAATTTCACCCAGCCGTTGGAAATCGATTTTGGGCGTTTTGGTATACAACCCGTGTGCAGTGCCGATGGCTACGGCAAGGCTGTCTACGCCGGTACGCTCAACAAACCGTTTAGCTTCTTGTGGATCGGTAAGGAAGGCGCTTTCTGCATCCACGCTCATATCATCTTCTACGCCACCGAGGCGGCCCAGCTCAGCTTCCACGCTGCAATCTTTGGCATGGCAAAAATCCACAACGGATTTCACCAGCTTCACGTTTTCTTCAAACGGAAAGTGACTGCCGTCGATCATTGCGCTGCGCACTCCTGCATTCACTTTACGACGGATATCGTCCAGCGACTCATGGTGATCGAGGTGCAGCGCCAGCGGTATACCGTAGCTGGTGGAATAAGCGCTGCACAGCGCGTAGATCTCTTCCAGCGCGATATGCTTAAAGGTGCCCGGTGTTCCGGCAAGGATCACCGGCGATTGCATTTCATAGCACACCTCAAGGATCGCCTGGATCGTCTCGGCGTTATGAATGTTAAAGGCGGGTACGGCATAACCCTTTTTTTGGGCATCCAGCAGGAGGTATTTCGTGGAAATAATGCTCATAAAACGATCCTTTTAGGCGTTCCAGGGATGAATAACAACGCCCTGTACAACGCGGTTCACAGTGCCGCTGGCAGAAGGCGTATCCGGTGTATTGCCGATATTGATGGATTGCGTCAAAGCAAAGACCTGGGCGTAGATCAGGAAGCAGAATGCCAATTCCATATCGATGAAAGAGCGTGCTGGTGGCAGCAGAATATGTGGGCCAGCTTCAATCGTCTCATGGGTTTGTGCGGCAATCGCGACAACCCGCAATGCCTGCCGATCGCGGCGTAACTCTGCCAGCAGATCGAGATCGTATTGACGTGTATAGGGATGGCTGGAAACAAAGACCACTACCAGCGTTTCATTATCAACCAGCGACTTTGGACCGTGACGAAAGCCTGTAGGGGAGTCATAGAATGCGGCCAGTTTGCCTGCTGTCAGTTCCAGGACTTTCAGTGCCGATTCCCGCGCAGCTCCCTGTAATCCACCGCTACCGAGGTAAACGATCCGTTTCCAGGGTTCATTGCCAAATACGCCGTCGCTGAAATCACCCAGTGAAGTCAGAATCGCCTGGCACCGATCGGCCACGTCGCGGAAGGTCTGACTGTTGATTTTTTCCGGGGCGAATACTGCCAGGCAGCTGGCCATCATGGTGGTAATGCTGCTGGTCATGGCGAAACCACGGTCATGTGTCTCTGCGGGCATCAACAGAGCAAAGGCATTGTCGCTTGCGACTGCATTTTGATAGAGGCTACCTGCTTCGTTGCAGGTGATTGGCAGGTGATAGCACTCAGGTACAAACTGATTAGCCAGTTCCACTGCCGCAACACTTTCAGGGCTGTTTCCTGAGCGAGCGAAAGAAATGAGCAGCAGCGGATGTGCGGGATTCAGGTAATCCATCGGATTAGTGACCAGATCGGTGGTTGGCACAGCACTGATGTTTTTACCGGTATAGCTTGCCAGCCAGGGGGCGATGATGTCGCCAATGAATGCTGATGTTCCGGCCCCGGTCAGTATGATCCGCAGATCGTTTTTGCGCAGTAATGGTGCGAGAAAGCTGTCAATGGCAGAGCGAATGTTGTCGATATTCGTAAGGGAACGGATCCAACTGGCAGGTTGTTGACGGATCTCTTCTTCGGTCCAGGTGCCCGTTACCGCGGTAACAGGGGTATAGGTTTCTGGCATAACTTAAGTCCTTAGTCTTGTAAATTCCACATAAGACGCTGGCAAGAATGTCGCTATCTTTCGTTTCGTTTCACTTGTTCATCTTGTCGATTGATTAAAATTTATATGAAAGAAATCGAAAGAGCAATGATCCAAAATGAAATAAAACGAAATTTGTGATCGTGAGAACGAAAGGAATGATTATCTTATTGATCTATAAGAAGTACGCTTGTTGTATGATGGTTAGGTATTTACTCAAGCGAAAGGAAAAGAAAGGCCTTGCGATCGAAGACCGCAGGCCAACACGAGACAAAATGAAAGGTCAAAGGGGGAGAGCCTGACCCTGAATCCAGATCTGTTGTAAATGCAGCCCGCTATTAAGCGCGATCGCGTCGGCACGTTTTCCCACTGCTAACGATCCCAGGTGGCGATCGATACCCAACAGACGTGCGGGGTGGAGAGAGGCCATATGAATTGCCTCTTCTGCCGTTATCCCGGTGAGCTCGACCATATTACGTACGGCGGCATCAACCGAGAGCGTGCTACCAGCCAGACCACCGGAAGCGGTACGCACAATACCACTGTGCATTTCCACTTCCTCACCGCAGAGCGTATAGCGCCCGTCTGGCATTCCTGCAGCCTGCATGGCATCGGTGATCAGCACCAGCCTGTCTTTGGCGCAACAGCAGCAGAGCTTCATGGCCGCTGGGTGGACATGGTGTCCGTCAGCGATAAGTTCCAGCCAGGCGCGAGGGTCGGTTAACCCTGCGCCAACCATTCCTGGCTCCCGATGATGTAAGCCGGTCATACCGTTATAGCAGTGCACCAGTCCGTCAGCACCGGCGTCAAAGGCCGCGTGGGTTTGTTCCCAGGTAGCAGCGCTGTGTCCCAGCATCACCCGTACGTTGCGCTGCTTCAGATGTTCGATGGCCTGTAATGCACCGGGTTTTTCTGGTGCCAGCGCAACGACGCGCAATGTTTGCTGGGAAATCGCAATCAGTTCATCCAGTTCACTGAGTTCCAGTTCCCTGAAAAGCTCAGGCGGGTGCGCCCCTTTGTTCTGCGGCGTAAAGTACGGGCCTTCAAGATAACTGCCCAGCACCTGTGCGCCGGGCCCTCCGGAATGGTAACGATGGGCGATACGCTCAAGCGCCTTGCGAATATCTGGTAGTGGAGCGGTGACGGTAGTGGGTAGCCAGTTGGCTACCCCTTCACGTGCTTTGTGCATCGCCAGTTTGTCGAGCGTATCCGGTGCTTCATCCATCACATCGACGCCCGCACCGCCGTGCACGTGGATATCAATGTAAGCCGGACAAAGCAGCTCTGCATCGTGGACCATAACGCCAGAGGGGATTGGCTCTATTTCTGCAATGATGCCGTCTTCAATGTGTATTTGATGATCGTCCAGCCAGCCTCGTTCGGTCAGTAGACGTCTGGCGCGAAGTAGCTGTCTCATATCCCTTCCTCAACGGGCTTTTCCTCACGACAGCGTCCCAGTTCGTCCACCAGGCTAGTTAAACCACGGTGCCCGCACTCCAGCGCCTGCAAGCGAAATGCTTCGCTGGTCAGGCCATCGCGCTCCAGCACCATTTCCAGCAGTAGTTGCAGATTAGTGCCGGTGATCACCTCGGTGCCTTGCCTTTGCATGGCCAGGGTGGAAGCGACGCGAAATGGTGTCCCGCCTAACAGGTCTGTCAGAAACACGATGTCTTGCTGCGCATCCAGTTCACTCACCGCCTGTTCAAGCTGCGATGTGAGTAAGGCGGTGGTTGAGGTTTCCGGAAAGTCGATGGCGATGAACTGTGATTGTTCACCCAGAATCTGTTTCATCGCTTTTTCCATTCCGCTGGCAAACCCGCCATGACCCGTCAAAATAATACCTAACATCTACAACCCCTTATGTTTACAGGAAGTGACAGAACTTACCTACGACGCCGAGCACCACGGTAATGGCGATAAGGCGCAGAGGACTCCAGCCACGGCGGACCAGCCAGAACATGGTTAATGTGTAGACCAGCGGTAAAAAAGCAGGCATCAGCTTGTCTATCACATCTGTTTGCAGTTTCACCACTGCATCGCCAGCAGTGATTTCCAGCGTAGTGCTCAGGCGAACATAGGTCGCTACCAGCGCGCCGATCACCGTCATCCCAACGATGGATGCCGCATGTCCAACCTTTTTGGTGTTAGCTTTAATCAGCGGGATGGCAGCAACGCCCATTCGATAAGCATAGTGTGCCAGCCCAAAGCGCAGACCAAGATGAACCACGTTGAACATAACAATAAAGACAACAGCGCCAAGAATAGAGCCTTGCAGCGCCAGGCTGGCCCCGATACCGCCGCAAATAGGCAGTAACGTTAACCAGAACATGGCATCACCGATACCGCCAAGTGGCGCACCCACGGCAATCTTGGTGCTTTGAATACTGTTCACATCCTGCTTGGAGCGTTCCATCGCCAGGATAATCCCGATAACAAACGTGACCAGGAATGGGTGCGTGTTGAAGAAGCCCATATGGCCTTTCATCGAACGCGCCAGATCGCGCTTATTGGTGTGGATCTTTTTCAGAGCAGGTAACAGGCCGTACAGCCATCCTGATGCCTGCATACGTTCGTAGTTAAAAGAGGCCTGCAACAGCATTGAACGCCAGGCAACACGGTTGATATCTTTTTTCGTCAGCTCGGCACCGATATTCTGGTCTTCGTAGACGTTTTCATTGGTGCCGGACAGCAGCGTTTCTTCGGTTTCGGAAACGTTCGGCAGAGCCGTTTGATTAGATGCCATCTTCGAATTCCTCTTTTTGTGCTGCGGGAGCTGTAGGTTCAGGTGATTTACGCAGAAAATCGATCAGCGCCATTGCCAGTGCTGCGGCGGCGATTGCCAGCACAGGGAGTTTGAGCCAGGCTGCGGCGACAAAACCCAGGATGAAGTAGGGGATATAGACGTTTTTCATCATGATTTTCAGCAGTACGGCGAAGCCGATAGCTGGCATGATGCCGCCTGCCACGCCGAGGCCGTCAATCAGACGCGTCGGCAGAACATCTATCGCGGTTTTGGCATGTTCCGCGCCAAAGTAAATTGGCAGGAACGCGCATAAAAAGTAGAAGGTCCCCAGCGCGAGCAACGCCAGATAGTTGACCCGCTCAATCCCGGCTGTATCGGCATTCGCTGCCATGCGATCGCAGCGAGCCATCACCCCGGACATCACAGAGAACAGGAAGGTAATCCCCATCTGTACTGCTACGGCGAACGGTACCGCCACACCTACGGCAACTTCAGGTTTCACTCCGGTCGTTATGGCAAACGTGGTTCCCACGATAGTGCCGATAATCACGTTTGGCGGCTGAGCTCCTGCCAGTGGGGCCAGACCCATCCACACCAGTTCCAGCGTACCACCTGTTAAAATACCAGTATGCAGATCGCCCAGAATCAGGCCGACCAGCGGCCCGAGAACAACCGGGCGGTGCATGTGCGTTAACCCGTTGAACATATCCAGGCCTGCAATAAAGGCGAGAATACCCAACGCAAAAGCCTGCAACAGACTGATTTCCATTGTGAATCCCTCAGAGAAGTTTATAGAGGTCCTGGGCGGGTTCTGTTGGAACGCCCTGAACGAAGCATTCCACTCCAGCGGCTTTGAGCCCGTTGAACGCCGTAATATCGGCAGCGTCTACAGAAACCGTTTTGGCGATTTGTTGTTTGCCGTTGGCGTAGTGCATATTGCCAACGTTGATACGGTTAACAGGAACACCGCCTTCGACCAGACGGAAGAAATCCGCAGGCGATTTGCAGACCAGCAGAATTTTCTGGCGATCGGCGGCACGGTGAATATTGTCGATCACTTTTTGTAGTGACCAGAAGCGTACGGCGATCCCTTCTGCCAGTACCATTTCCATCAGGTTTTGCTGCACTGGATCTTCAGCCACCTCATCATTAGCGACCAGCACCAGGTTTGCCCCCGCAAACCCGACCCATTGCACACCAACCTGACCGTGAATCAGACGTTCATCAATGCGACTTAATACAATGTTTGGCATGGTATTTTTCTCTTTTTTGTTATGCGTTACGAGCTGGAGCACCCAGGCAGGCGCAGTGATATTGCTGCAGTATGTCCTGAATATGGTTAATGATGAGTTCTCGCGGCGTGGCGCTGAGATCTCCCTCGCGCACTTTTACGTACTGCAAGGGTAAATACTGGCTAATCAGCGGCAGTGGAATGGGGTCATCCGCCAGGTTACGTACCAGACGTTCGAATGCTTCATCAATCTGGCTGTCCGGCCAGTAGTAACGAACACGATCGGAGTAGCTGTATCCGCGAGCCAGACGGCGTGCGTTGCCATCACCGTGATAGTGGCTCTGCCAGTACTCTGGGCGATCAAGCATCACGCTTTCCAGCACATGTCGTAGGCCTGAACAAGCTTTTGCAGGCAGTAATTCTTCTTCAATCGCGGCCAGTGAAAACAGTGCTTCACGCAGAGCGAAGGTCAACGCAGGTCCCACTTTCAGGATAGCGAAGTGATCTATCACCAGTTGGCGCAAGGACTGTGGCGTTTGGTAATCGGTAGAATGCGCTTCAAAAACCAGCGTGTCGTAGTCTTCCACCATTTTGCTGAGCGCCACGGCTTTCTGCGGTTGATAATCAATGATGTGCGTGTGGTCGAATTCAACGCCAGGTTGCACCACCAGGGCGATAATACGCGGCCAGATACCTTCCAGCCCGCGCTTTTCAAAGGCGTGATAGTGGGCCTGAAGCGTTGCGCGTGCGGCATCGGGCGTTGTTACCGCCAGTTCGGTTAACGCTTCATGGGCACCACCAGGAACCGGAACTTCTGTACCAATCACATAGACCAGGTCAGACTCGCCAAAATGTGCCATACAGGTTTCTTCGGCGACTTTTGCCAGGCGTGCGGCGCGCTCAGCGACAATTTCATCCGTCAGTGGAACCGGGTCGTTAGCACAAGACATGCTGCAATCGAGGTGGATTTTTTTAAAGCCTGCGGCGACATAGCTCTTGATCAGATCGTCTGCATTGGCCATTGCCTGTTCCGCAGGCAGATTTTGCCAACGGTTTGGCCCGAGATGGTCTCCGCCGAGAATCAGCATATCCTGAGAAAAATCAAGCGAGTCGGCTAAACGGCAGACAAAACTGCGAAAATCGGCTGGTGTCATACCCGTATAGCCGCCAAACTGGTCAACCTGATTAGAGGTTGCTTCGATCAACAGCGGTGTATGGTTTGCATGGGCGTAGCGTATTGCGGCTTCCAATACGATTGGATGCGCGGAACAAACGGCATAAATCCCGTTTGCCTTCCCCCGTTTATGCTGTTCGACCATTTTAGTTAGATGTTTCACTTTCCTCTCCAGGTCAGATTACTGCGACATCAATCTTTCGTTTTGTTTCATTTAATACTGCATCATGGTGTTATAAAAATAAAACGAAAGATAATAGTTTTCCGATCTGTTTCACAAAAGAAACACAATGAAAGGTTTCAGCGTAAGTTCGTCCGGCTCTTCGCTGCTTGCGGGGCTTGCATTCGCGCAAAAGAAAGGCGTTAATAGACAAAACGAAATAAAACGAAAGGTTCAACTAAAGGATTTCTTATGAGTAACACCGAGTCCTCTGCAGACAAGCGCGTTATTGGCACCAGCGAAAGACGTGAGCAGATCATCCAGCGGTTACGGCAGCAGGGAAGCGTTCAGGTTAACGATCTTTCCTTATTTTTTGGCGTCTCCACGGTCACTATTCGCAACGACCTCGCCTTTCTGGAAAAGCAGGGGATTGCGGTACGTGCCTATGGCGGAGCGCTAATATGCGAGAGCAATGCGCCTGTTGTGGAGCCTTCTGTAGAAGATAAGAGTTCACTTAATACGGCAGTAAAACGCAGTATTGCCAGAGCCGCCGCAGAGTTAATTCAACCGGGACACCGCGTGATCCTTGACTCCGGCACCACGACCTATGAAATTGCCCGCCTGATGCGCCAGCATACTAATGTCATTGCTATGACCAACGGTATGAATGTCGCCAATGCGTTATTGGAAGCCGAAGGGGTTGAGCTGCTGATGACCGGCGGTCATTTGCGTCGTCAGTCACAATCGTTTTATGGCGATCAGGCTGAGCAGTCGCTACAAAATTATCACTTCGACATGCTGTTTCTTGGCGTTGATGCTATCGATTTAGAGCGTGGTGTTAGCACGCACAACGAAGATGAGGCGCGTCTCAACCGCCGGATGTGTGAAGTGGCTGAACGTATCATTGTCGTTACCGACTCGACGAAGTTTAACCGCTCCAGCCTGCATAAGATCATTGATACCCAGAGGATCCATACCATCATTGTTGATGAAGGCATCCCTGAGGAGAGCTTGCAGGAACTACGCCGCAGCGGTGTTGAAGTGATCATTGTTGAGTAGTCCCGCTCTAAAATTCAAAAATGTGATCCCTTTCAATTAAACAAAAACAAACCATAAGCGAGCTTTTTTAGTAGCTCGCTTTCGTTTTTTCGCATGCTTCCCGCCTCTTTCTCGCATCTTACCCATTTTGAGTCTTTTCATTTTTTCGGTTTTCTTCGTTTCGATTTGCTAAAACGAAAGAAAATAGTCAATTTTTGTTAAATTCAACGCTGGGCCAGTGCGCACAAATTCACCTTATTGCTTCTGATGTAATATATTCAAAAGAAAACGAAAGTGCTAAAGCGCTAAAACAAAACAACATGAATATTTGATGGAGCAATAGAAATGCTGGATAACTTAAGACGTCGCGAGCAAATAATTGATCTGCTATGCGATCAGGGTAGCGTTCGTGTCGAGCCACTGAGCGTCCATTTTGGTGTGTCATCGGTTACGATCCGCAACGACTTACGTTATCTGGAACAGAAGGGATGTGTCATGCGCTCCTACGGCGGGGCGGTTCTCAATCAGCACTTTGCCCTTGACCGGCCTTTGCAGGATAAGGACCGGCTGAATCGCGATGTGAAAACGCGTATTGCCGAAAAAGCGGCCAGCTTTGTGAAAGATGGTGACACGTTAATCCTCGATTCCGGTTCGACCACCACGCTCATTCCTCCTATGTTAAAAAATCGCCGCGATCTGGTGGTGATGACCAATGCGCTCAACATTGCATGGGAACTGGCGAATTTTGAGCGCGTAGACGTCATGATTCTGGGAGGGAATGTCAGGCAAAGCGTCTATTCATTGTATGGCCCTTCAGCAGAACACCAGCTTAGACAATACCGGTTTGATAAGCTTTTCTTAGGCGTTGACGGATTCTGCCTGGAAGCGGGTATTACCACGCCACATCCGGGAGAAGCACATTTGAATCAGGTAATGTGTGAAGTTGCGCAGGAGGTCACGGTGGTCGCTGACTCCAGCAAGTTTGGCCGCAAAAGTTTCTGTATGATTAGCGAAATCAGCGGGATTGACCGGGTGATTACCGACAGCGGGATCCCAGAAAATTACCACCGGACGTTAATCCAGCTTGGGGTGGATGTGGTGATTGCGGATGAATAACTGAAATTGCTGGCGAGTTTCCCCCGCCAGCAGTTTTTTAGTGGGTCTGCGTACCCTGTTCAACCAGCAGCAATGCGGCACCGCGAACCCCGCTGGATGCGCCATGGATGGCCGGGAATACGCGGGCAGGTTCTAATCCCGGGAACAAATAACGTGACATGGCCTGCGGCAGCAACGTATAAATCTCTTCGATGTTGGAAACCCCACCGCCGAGAACAAAAGCATCGACATCCAGAATCAACTGCAATTGCGCCAGCGTACAACCCAACATATCAATCCATGCTTCTATGGTAGTAACGGCGCTGGCATTGCCATGACGATAATGCTCCAGCAGGGTCTCCATTTTGAGTTGTTCTCCGCTGAAGTGTTTGTGGAGCCACAGTAAACCGGGGCCGGATTGATAGCGTTCCAGACACCCTTGTAAGCCACAACCGCACTTCAGTTCCGGTAAATGATAACGACGCATAAACGTTGCCGGAAGCGGTAAATGGCCAAATTCACTGGCCATTCGGTTGCGACCCCGATACAGCTGACCGTCAATGACTAACCCTCCACCCATGCCGGTGCCAATAATGGCACCAAAAATTCTGGAGAACTGGCGAGCCTGCTGGGTATGGGCTTCCGAGAGTGCAAAACAGCAGCAATCATTGTCCAGTTCAACCGAACGATTGAGGCGGTGGGCCAGATCGTTCATCACCTGGCGTCCAGTAAGGCAAGGCACGTTAGATGACAGTAGTTTTCCGGTATGTCTGTCCATAAGACCGGGCATGCCGATGCCAATTTTTCCTTGCGTTCCTGTCGCCCAGTCGGCGGTATCAATAAGTGAAGTAAAGGTCGAAAGAAAGAGTTCATAATCCTGAACTGGCGTGGCAACGCGCTTACGCCAGCAAACCTGCATTTCCTTATCAAAAGCGACAATTTCAGTTTTGGTTCCACCAATATCAACACCGTAAAACATGCCTCATCTCCTCCGGCTTCACAGCGTAACCAGACTGTTTTCCTTGCGAGCGCGTTCTGCGGCAAAGACCATTAAGTGACTTTCCAGTGACTCATCCGGGCCAGAAAGGATCATATTTTGATCGTTGGCCATCACTGCATGGATAAAACGATCCATCAGGTAGTAATCGCCACCACCATGTCCCCCCATCTGGGTTTGTGTTCCAGCGGCGATCTCCTCGATCTGATGCACTGTTTCTTTGTCTGTCAGGAAATCAAACACCCGGATCTGCTCGCCATCGCCTTCCAGATAACCTCTGGTGCCAAACAGGCGCGTTTTTCGATCTTCCATTTTGGTAAATGCGGTCATGGTAAAGGTCACCGTCTGCTGGTGGGCAAAACGTAAGTTAACAACCTGATGATCCACCACATCATTATCACAACGATAAACGCAGCGACCATAAGGCCCATCGCGCAGCGCCTGGCGGACATTTTCTTCGCTGGGATCTGCAGTCAGCACCCGACGGAAGTGAGGAGTGCATTTGTGGTTTTCACCCAGATAAATTTTGCAGGCAGACCAGGGGCAGGTTGCTTCAACCTGACAATCAAGGCAGCGGTCGGCGGCGCCAGCAGGCTGATTCTCTTTCACAAAGTGGCTCAGGCTGCCAAATGATCCTACGTCCTTGCAGTTGTCGCCCATGATGTAGCGGATCCAGTCCAAATCATGACAGGATTTCTGTAATAACATAAATGACGATTCTGCTTCATTGCGCCAGTTACCACGTACAAACGAGTGCGCCTGATGCCAGTAACCTACGGGTTCGAGATGCTGCATACTGACAATATCGCCAATTACGCCATCATCAAGCAGTGATTTCAGCTTTTGCGTATAGCGCGTGTACCGCAGGACGTGCGCGACGGCCAGTAATACGTTGTTGCGTTTAACCGCATCAATAATGATCCGGCAATCTTCTGGCGTAGGGGCGAGCGGTTTTTCCAGCAGAATGTGATAGCCGAGATTGGCAAACGCCACGGCAGGATCTTTGTGCATATTATCCTGCGTACAAATAAGTACTACGTCGGCCATTTTGGGTTGGGCCGCAGCCTCTTGCCAGTCGCAAAATACGTTATTTGGGGCAATCTTATGCTGTGCGACAAACTGCTGGCGATACGCCTCTCTGGGCTCAGCAACGCCTACTACCTGCATTCTGTCTGGGTGTTCAAGCGCATAGCGAGCATATATTTCTCCGCGCGCACCGGCTCCTACAACTAATACGGTCACTTTATTCGCACACATATAAACCTCTCATTTTTCACTTAGCCTGAATAACGGTCAGGCCAAATTTTCTTCATTTTTTTTATCAAACAAAAAGGCGGCTTCCAGATTAAATTTCACTTTGATAGATTCGCCGGGCAGAGGGGCCCAGTCGGGTGAGGAGTTAATACGTAAGATCATATGTTGCTCACCAATATCAAAATGCAGAAGGTCTTCGTTGCCCATCCTTTCTACGTTGGTAATGTGCGCATCGAACGCAGAGACGTCATGCTGCGAGGCTAACTGAATGGCCTCTGACCGGATGCCGAACCAGACGCTGGAGTGCGGATATTGCTCCAGTAGGTTACTCAAGCGTGTATTTAATGGCAGGATTAAATTATCAGCCAGGCGCAGACCACGAGTGCCGGGTTCAATATCAAGCAGCATAATATTCATTGCCGGATTACCAATAAAACCAGCAACAAATTTATTCCTGGGGTGATGGTAGATATTTCCTGGGGTATCCACCTGCATAATACGACCGCCATTAAGAACGCAAATCCTGTCTCCCATCGTCATCGCTTCAATCTGATCGTGCGTGACGTACACCATGGTTGCGCTCACGCCTTCGTGACGCAGTTGTCGATGCAGTTCTGTCAGCCGCACGCGCATTGAAACACGCAGCTTTGCATCCAGGTTGGAAAGTGGCTCATCAAACAAAAAAACGTCTGGCTTACGCACGATGGCCCTGCCAACGGCAACGCGCTGACATTGACCGCCCGAAAGTTGGCCGGGCTTTTTATCGAGTAATGTCTCTATTTCCAGCTTGTGTGCAGCTTCCCGTACGCGGATATCAATCTCTTCTTTGCTCATTTTCCCTAACAGACTGAATGCCATATTTTTATAAATCGTCATGTGGGGATAGAGGGCATAATTTTGGAAGACCATGGCAACGCCTCGCTCCTTTGGTAGCAGGTCGTTGACGCACTTCTCTCCGATTGCGATATGACCATGAGTGATATCTTCCAGACCTGCAATCATGCGCAGCAGCGTTGATTTGGCGCAGCCTGATGGCCCGACAAACACCATGAATTCGCCATCGTGGATTTCAAGATCAACGCCATGGATCGCCTGGAAGCCATTGGGATAGACTTTGCTTACTGCCTGTAATTGAATACCTGACATAACACTGCCCCTTATCCTTTAATTCCGGCACCAGCGATGCCGCGAATAAAATAGCGCTGGAAGAAGATATAAAGTAACAACATCGGGATAATCGCCAGCAATGCGCCCGCCATTAACATCGGATATTCCACGCCTGAGCGTCCGGAAAGTGAGGCTAACCCCACCGGTAATGTCATTTTATCCATGGAGGTGTTGACGATCAGCGGCCACATTAAGTTATTCCAGCTCCACAATCCGTTAATAATGACGCAGGCAATCAGCCCTGGTTTAATTAATGGCAGCATAATTTTGAAGAAAATAGTCAGATGGTTATACCCATCCATAATGGCTGCCTCTTCCAGTTCTTTAGGTACTGACAGAAAAAACTGACGCAATAAAAAGGCGCTATATATGCTGAATAAACCCGGTAGCACCAGTCCAGGAATTGAGTTCAGCAAACCGATTTTTTCAACGGTTAAAAACTGTGGGATTAAAAAGATCTGACCGGGCACCATCAGAATTGAAATACACAGCATAAACAGGACATCTCGCCCTTTAAAACGCAGTCGGGAGAAACCGTACGCTGCCATTGCCGCAATCAGCGTCTGCAAAATGACGATGACCAACGTGGAGACGATCGAGTTAAAGTAAAAGCTGCCAAAAGGCATTTCATGCAAGATTTTACCGTAAGCCTGAAACCCTGGGTTGGCAGGTAGCAGGATCGGCGGAAAGGCGATGCTTTCTGCCTGGGTTTTAAAAGAGGTGATGATCATCCAGATGAAGGGAACCACAGTTACCAGCGTCGCGAGGATCATCAAGCCGTAAATTAGCCATTTTTCACGTTTAGTCATGAACATCGTGGTTGCCTCACTGTGCTTTAAGTCGTTTACCAATCCATATTTGCAGCAGCGTCAGGACCATCGTGATAACGAAAATCACCACGGCGATCGCTGAGGCATACCCTTTTTCATGGTAGATAAAGGCGTATTTATAGAAGAGATAGGCGATAGTCATCGTCTGATCGTCCACCATGGATGAACTGCCAAACAGCAGATAAACCACATCGAAAATTTGCAGCGTTTCGATAAAAGAGATCACCAGTACGAAAAACAACGTGGGGATCATTAGCGGTAAGGTAATAGACCAGAATCCACGCAATTTGCTGATGCCATCCAGCGACATCGCTTCATAAATTTGTTTGGGGATCCCCTGCAATCCAGCGAGCAGAATGATCATCTTCAGCGCAATAGCCGACCAGATGATAACCAACGAGGCGCTCAGGCGGACGACATCGGGATCGGATAACCAACCGATGGCCGGAAGATCGAAAAAGGCCAGGATCTGATTAATTAAGCCGAAGTTTCGGTTCATCAACCACTGCCAGACCATAGCAATAGCCGCAGGCATAGTGACAGCGGGCAGAAATAACAGCGTGCGAAACAACCACTGACCGCGAATCGCCTGATTCAGGCCAATTGCGAGCAGTAATGACAAAACGGTGATTATTGGTACGCAAATAAAAACATAGGCCAAGGTGTTATATATTGCTGAACGAAACTCATCATCGCTGAATAAATTAATATAGTTATCTAAGCTGATCGTCGTCCAGATCTGAAACTCTCCCAGGTCAGTGAAACTATAAAAAACGTTCTGGAAGAATGGAGTAAAGTAAAAAACAATTAACCCCGCCAGTAACGGCATAATCATTATCCATCCCCAGAAGCGTTCTTCTTTTTCCAGCTTGGTCAGGGATTTTTTTTGCACTTCTCTGGCCGGTAATTGTGGGGATGCAGCTTCATCTGAATAGCTCATACAGACTCCGGGGTACTCACTGTGCAACCAAAATATATTGCGCGGGCGAAAGCGAGAGGGAGCATGGCTCCCTCAGGATTATTTCTGCATTTCTCGTTCAACGCGTTTAGCAACACCAGGCATGACTTTCTCTGGGTCAGTACCCGTCCACACTTTTTTCAAGCCATCATTCAGAATGCTGTTCCACTTAGCGGTATTGGAGCCCGCGGTTGGATATTTATGTGAGAAAGCCAACGAATCGATATAGGCTGAAACATCAATATCCTTAAAGCCTTCAGCCCACTCTTTGGCCACTTTTTGGTTAGCGGGGATCACGACTTTTCCCGTAGCCAGAGTCTGCTGCGCATGCTCAGAACTCATGAACTCAATGAACTTCCACGCCGCATCTTTATGCTGACTTTTGGCTGACATAGCAAATGCCAGACTATGGGATACACCTGCCTGCTCTGCCATTTTTGGCATTGGCACTACGCCGATGTGATCTTTAATCAACTCGTTTTGAGAGAAGGGTAATGCCCACCATGAGCCTGCGTAGACCATGGCTACCCGGTTTGACTGGAAGACGTCTGAGGCTTCCATCTCGCCTGGCGGTTGGATTAGTCCCGCGTTCAGCATGCCTTGAACATCGCGATAGACGGCGATAGCTTTGTCATTGGCAACATCCGTTTTGCCCTCAGGTAGTACAATCTTATCCCCGGCCTGTAATAGCAGGTTAAAGTAACTATCCTGTCCGCTGCTGAATTCCATTGCCAGTGGATAAGACTGTTTATCCAGCCCTTTACGTAACTGATCTGATTTTTGTTTTAGATCGTTCCACGTCCAGTTTTTATCGGGATAACTCACACCAGCCTGATCGAACATTTTTTTGTTGTACCAGACGGCAATTGCATCAATATCCCTTGGGATGGCATATTGTTGCGACTGGTATTGGTAGGCATCGACTGAGCTTTTAACAAAATCATCCAGTTTCGGCGCTGATTTATCTTTCAGATAACTACTTAGTGGTTCCAGCATGCCATTTTTCACATATTGCTGGAAATTAGGCATGTTCATCCAGAATACATCCGGTGCTACATTTCCACCGACTGCTGAACTGAGTTTGATAAAATACTGGTCATAAGGAGTTAGTTCAATTTCGACCTTAATTCCGGGGTTGTCTTTTTCAAATTCATTAACGAGCTGTTGTTCGCCAGGGAGTTGATTACGGTCCCATAACGTGTAGCGTAATTTAACAGGCTTTGCGTCCGACTGGCCTCCAGCACTCGCGAAGACAGGAGTTGCCAGTAAACAGGAAATAAGACAAGCCAATGCGACATTATTTTTATTCAGGGTATACATAACTTCCCTCTTTATTCAGGTCAGAATGCTTATGAGGTAAATTACAGGAGCCTATGAATAATCTGTTTTACACCGGAGAAAGTCAAAGCAGTAAAAAAGAGGGGATTATCGCATTAAAACAAGGTCGTCTTTCGGTAGGTTTCTCTTTTATCAAAACGAAAATATAACGTAAAACAATGGTGGTATTATTTCTTTTAATTTCATGTCGTTAGGTTCATTTGGTAGGTTTGAATCGAAAAAAATAGATGTTTAAAAAAACCTCTTAAAATGCGAACGTTATCACTATATTTGTTGAAGCATCGACATCAAAAACGGGGACAAATCCCCGTTTTTTCGTTGGCTTTCGTTTCGATAATCAGGTCACTGGCGCCGGGTTAAACACCGCCAGCTGGTTATGCAGTCCCCACTGATCTGAGAAGGTTTTCTTACGTCCGCTGGCGACGTCGAGAATAAACTCGAACAGTTTCAGACCCACGTCTTCAATGGTTTCTTCTCCGGTAGCGATGGTACCGGCGTTGATGTCCATCAGGTCAAACCAACGATTGGCCAGCTCGGTGCGTGTCGCCATTTTAATCACCGGCACGGCCATCAGGCCATACGGCGTACCGCGACCGGTGGTAAAGACTTGTACTGTGATCCCGGAAGCAACCTGTTGCGTACCGCAGACAAAATCGCTGGCGGGGGTGGCAGCGTAAATCAGGCCACGTTTGGTTGGACGCTGGCCCGGCGACAAGACTTCGACAATCGCGCTCTTGCCCGACTTCGCAATAGAACCCAGCGCTTTTTCTACCACGTTTGCCAGACCGCCTTTCTTGTTGCCCGGTGATGGGTTGGCGCTCCGGTCAGTCTTGCCCATATCCAGGTAGTTATCGTACCAGGCCATCTCTTCGAGCAGGCGTTTACCCACCTCTTCGTTAATCGCGCGCGGGGTCAGAAGGTGGATGGCATCGCGCACTTCAGTTACTTCGGAGAACATCACTGTCGCGCCGCAACGTACTAACAGGTCGGAGGCATAACCTACCGCTGGGTTGGCCGTCACGCCGGAAAACGCATCGCTGCCGCCGCACTGCATGCCGACCACCAGTTCTGATGCCGGGCAGGTTTCACGCTGGCGCTGATTGAGCTTTGCCAGATGGCGTTCGGCCACCTGCAAAATATCGGCAACCATCGATTGAAAGCCGACGTGTTTTTCATCCTGCAGGCTGACGATGCTGGCGCTGTCGACCGGAATGCTTTTTACATCGTGCGTACCTTCCAGTAGGCGCTCTGGCTGCAGTTTTTCACAGCCGAGGCCAATGATCATTACCTCACCGCCAAAGTTAGGGTTCAGCGCAATATTATGAATAGTTCGAATGGGCACGATGGCGGCTGGAGCGTTAATCGCCACGCCGCAACCGTACAGATGATTGAGCCCCACCACACCGTCAACATTCGGGTATTTGGGCAGCAGATCGCGTTCAATGATTTTCACCACATAGTCCACCACGCCCGCCACGCAGTGCACGCTGGTGGAGATGCCGAGCAGGTTCTTGGTGCCAACGCTACCGTCAGCATTGCGGTAACCTTCGAAGGTATAACCCTCGAGAGGCGGCAGCGGCTCAGGCACTTTAGTTGCCAGCGGCAGCGTCTCCAGCGGCGGAGCCTTGGGCAGCTCAACCATTGATTCATCAATCCAACTGCCGCGTGGGATATCGCGAACGGCATAGCCTATCACTTCGCCATAACGCACGATTTCGCCATGAACAGGAATATCCACGAGCGCCACTTTATGACCCTGGGGAATATGTTCAATGAGTTCCAGTCCGTCCGGAAAACGCGTTCCGGCTTTCAGACCATTGTCATTGACAATTATCGCCACATTATCTGTTTCGTGAACTTTAATATAAAACGCCGTTGGCGATTCTTGTCTAATTTCGATGTCGGCCATTGTCCAGTATTCTCCAACAAGTGGTGATAATAGTGTGGATATTTATATTTTGAATCTCATTGTCAGTAATAAAGATTCGGTATCGTGAAATAAGAATGTCAGGAGTTTATCGTGAAGAATGTGACAATGATCACTTAAACTCAGCAAGACCGCACCAGCAGGGGTAGCAATACGTAAATGTGTGGATTAGCGCCCATGCATGTGTGCATATGCCCAAAAAATTATTTTCATGACGCATGTTTAATGAGCGCTTGCACAATGATTAACGTTGCACTGCTGATTATACTAAATCACGGTTTCATTGCGTCTGATAAATTATTATACGTTTTTATTATCGGTGATTTATCACCAGGGATATCTGCCAAATAATAATAAAAACTTTTATGTACCCGAGGTAATTAGAATGATACTGGATACAGTTGTCGAGAAAAAGAAAGGTACGCACACCCGTTACTTAATATTGCTAATAATATTTATTGTTACCGCCGTTAACTACGCGGACCGTGCCACGCTATCTATTGCTGGCACGGAAGTGGCGAAAGAGTTGCAGCTCAGTGCTATCTCAATGGGTTACATTTTCTCCGCCTTCGGTTGGGCTTACCTGTTGATGCAAATCCCTGGCGGCTGGCTGCTGGATAAGTTCGGTTCGAAGAAAGTCTACACTTACAGTCTGTTCTTCTGGTCGCTGTTCACCTTTCTGCAGGGTTTTGTCGATATGTTCCCGCTGGCCTGGGCGGGTATTTCAATGTTCATCATGCGTTTTATGCTGGGCTTCTCGGAAGCACCGTCCTTCCCGGCGAACGCCCGTATTGTGGCCGCCTGGTTCCCGACGAAAGAGCGCGGTACGGCATCTGCGATTTTTAACTCCGCACAATATTTCTCCCTGGCGCTGTTTTCGCCGCTGCTGGGCTGGCTGACCTTTGCCTGGGGCTGGGAGCACGTCTTTACCGTGATGGGCGTGATCGGTTTTGTGCTCACCGGCCTGTGGGTAAAGTTTATTCATAACCCAACCGATCACCCGCGTATGTCGCAGGAAGAGCTGAAGTTTATCTCTGAAAACGGCGCGGTCGTGGATATGGACCATCAAAAGCCCGGCGATGTGAAATCAGGTGGTCCTAAACTGCATTATATCAAGCAGTTGCTGACCAACCGCATGATGCTTGGCGTGTTCTTCGGACAGTATTTTATCAACACCATCACCTGGTTTTTCCTTACCTGGTTCCCGATTTACCTGGTACAGGAAAAAGGCATGTCGATCCTGAAAGTCGGTCTGGTGGCGTCGATTCCTGCGCTGTGCGGATTTGCCGGTGGTGTACTCGGCGGTGTGTTCTCTGATTATCTGATTAAACGTGGCTTCAGCATCACTTTGGCACGTAAGCTGCCGATTGTGCTCGGAATGTTGCTCGCGTCGACCATTATTCTGTGTAACTACACCGATAACACCACTCTGGTGGTTGCGCTGATGGCGCTGGCGTTCTTCGGCAAAGGATTCGGCGCGCTGGGTTGGCCGGTGATCTCCGATACCGCACCGAAAGAAATAGTCGGTCTGTGCGGTGGGGTATTTAACGTATTTGGCAACGTAGCCTCTATCGTCACTCCGCTGGTGATTGGTTATCTGGTGAGTGAGCTGCACTCATTTAATGCTGCGCTGATGTTTGTAGGGTGTTCGGCGCTGATGGCAATGGTTTGCTACCTGTTTATTGTCGGTGACATTAAACGTATGGAATTGCAGAAATAAACAAAGGTATAGGCGATGAATAACACGATTTTCCCGAATAAGTTTAAAGCGGCCCTCGCGGCGCAACAGATTCAGATTGGCTGCTGGTCTGCATTGGCCAGCCCAATCAGTACCGAAGTTTTAGGCCTGGCGGGTTTTGACTGGCTGGTACTGGACGGCGAACACGCGCCGAACGATATCTCGACGTTTATCCCGCAATTGATGGCGCTGAAAGGCAGCGCCAGCGCGCCGGTCGTACGCGTACCGACCAACGAGCCGGTGATTATCAAGCGCCTGCTGGATATTGGGTTTTACAACTTCCTGATCCCGTTCGTTGAGACACAAGAAGAGGCGGTAAACGCCGTGGCGTCGACCCGCTATCCGCCTGAAGGTATTCGCGGCGTGTCCGTCTCCCATCGCGCCAATATGTTTGGCACCGTACCGGACTACTTTGCGCAATCGAATAAGAACATCACCATCATCGTGCAGATCGAAAGTCAGCAGGGGGTTGATAACGTTGACGCCATCGCGGCGACCGAAGGCGTAGACGGTGTCTTCGTCGGCCCAAGCGATCTGGCTGCGGCGCTAGGCCACCTCGGCAATGCGTCACATCCTGATGTGCAGAAAGCTATCCAGCACATTTTTGCCCGCGCGAAAGCACATGGCAAACCAAGCGGAATTCTGGCCCCGGTAGAGGCGGATGCGCGTCGTTATCTGGAGTGGGGCGCGACCTTTGTTGCCGTTGGCAGCGACCTTGGCGTGTTCCGTTCAGCCACGCAGAAACTGGCTGATTCTTTTAAGAAATAACCACCATCGACAGTAGAGAGAGATAAAGACATGACAATGAAAGTTGGTTTTATTGGCCTCGGTATCATGGGTAAACCAATGAGTAAAAACCTCCTCAAGGCAGGTTACTCGTTGGTGGTTGCTGACCGTAACCCGGAATCCATTGCGGAAGTCATTGCCGCAGGTGCAGAAACCGCCGCCACGGCGAAAGATATTGCTGAGCAGTGCGACGTGATCATCACCATGCTGCCGAACTCTCCGCATGTTAAGGAAGTGGCGCTGGGTGAAGGCGGAATTATTGAAGGTGCGAAACCGGGCACTGTGCTGATCGACATGAGCTCCATTGCACCGTTGGCCAGCCGTGAAATTAGCGAGGCGCTGAAAGCGAAAGGCGTGGATATGCTGGATGCGCCGGTCAGCGGCGGCGAGCCAAAAGCGATTGATGGTACGTTGTCGGTGATGGTTGGCGGTGATAAAGCGATTTTCGACAAGTACTACGATTTGCTGAAAGCGATGGCTGGTTCAGTGGTACATACCGGTGACATTGGCGCGGGTAACGTCACTAAGCTGGCGAACCAGGTGATTGTGGCGCTGAACATTGCGGCGATGTCTGAAGCGCTGACGCTGGCGACCAAGGCGGGTGTGAACCCGGATCTGGTGTATCAGGCGATCCGTGGCGGGCTGGCGGGAAGCACCGTACTGGACGCGAAAGCGCCGATGGTCATGGACCGCAACTTTAAGCCAGGTTTCCGTATTGACCTGCATATCAAAGATTTGGCGAATGCGCTGGACACTTCTCATGGGGTCGGCGCGCAGTTGCCGCTGACTGCTGCAGTCATGGAGATGATGCAGGCACTTCGCGCAGATGGGCTGGGCACCGCCGATCACAGCGCGCTCGCATGCTACTACGAAAAACTGGCGAAAGTGGAAGTCACACGCTAACAAGAAGGGCGCGGATGTGCGCCCTGTATTTCTTGCCTTGCGCGGCACAGTCAGGCTACATAACTATGAAAATCGTAATTGCCCCAGACTCTTATAAAGAAAGTCTATCTGCCACTGAGGTCGCTCAGGCAATAGAAAAAGGATTTCGGGAAATATTTCCCGATGCGCAATATGTTTCAGTTCCGGTGGCCGACGGCGGCGAAGGAACGGTCGAAGCCATGATTGCCGCCACGCAAGGGAGTGAATATTCCGCGTGGGTAACGGGGCCGCTGGGCGAAAAAGTGAATGCCTGCTGGGGCATGTCCGGAGATGGTAAAACTGCGTTTATCGAAATGGCGGCAGCCAGTGGTCTGGCGTTAGTACCTCCTGATAAGCGTAACCCGTTAGTCACCACGTCACGTGGTACCGGGGAATTGATTTTGCAGGCGCTGGATAGCGGGGCGCAGAGCATTATTATCGGCATTGGCGGTAGTGCAACCAACGATGGTGGCGCGGGTATGGTGCAGGCTCTGGGCGCGAAACTTTGCGACGCTAACGGGACAGAGATTGGCTACGGGGGCGGTAGTCTGATGAGCCTCAACAGCATCGACATTTCCGGTTTGGATCCGCGATTAAAAACCTGCTCCATTCGCGTGGCCTGCGATGTGACCAATCCGCTCACAGGTGATACTGGCGCTTCGCGCATCTTCGGCCCGCAGAAAGGGGCGACGGAAGAACGCATTCTCGAACTGGACCGCAATCTTTCTCACTACGCCGACATCATTAAAAAATCGCTGCGGGTAGACGTGAAGGATGTTCCCGGGGCGGGGGCTGCCGGTGGTATGGGCGCCGCGTTAATGGCATTTTTAGGCGCGGAGCTGCGCAGTGGGATAGAGATTGTGACTCAGGCCCTCAATCTGGAAGAGCATATTCACGACTGTACGCTGGTGGTGACCGGCGAAGGACGCATCGACAGCCAGAGTATTCACGGCAAAGTGCCGGTTGGCGTGGCGAATGTCGCGAAGAAATACTACAAACCGGTAATTGGTATTGGCGGCAGCCTGACGCGCGATGTGGAAGTGGTGCATCAATATGGTATCGATGCGGTGTTTAGCGTATTGACCAGCATCAGCACGCTGGAAGAGGCCTTCCGTGGGGCATTTGATAATATTTATCGCGCTTCAAGAAACATCGCCGCCACGTTAGCGATAGGAATGCGCAGTGCGGGGTGACATTACCCCGCAAACCCTCTATACTGCGCGCCGAAGCTGACCAGACAGTCGCCGCTTCGTCGTCGTCCTCTTCGGGGGAGACGGGCGGAGGGGAGGAAAGTCCGGGCTCCATAGGGCAGGGTGCCAGGTAACGCCTGGGGGGGAAACCCACGACCAGTGCAACAGAGAGCAAACCGCCGATGGCCCACGCAAGTGGGATCAGGTAAGGGTGAAAGGGTGCGGTAAGAGCGCACCGCGCGGCTGGTAACAGTCCGTGGCACGGTAAACTCCACCCGGAGCAAGGCCAAATAGGGGTTCACAAGGTACGGCCCGTACTGAACCCGGGTAGGCTGCTTGAGCCAGTGAGCGATTGCTGGCCTAGATGAATGACTGTCCACGACAGAACCCGGCTTATCGGTCAGCTTCACTCTTTATAAAACCCCGCTTCGGCGGGGTTTTTGCTTTCCGGATAAGCCAGATGAATGACTGTCCACGACGCTATGCTCAAAAGAACGCGGCTTATCGGTCAGCTCCACTCTTTATGAAACCCCGCTTCGGCGGGTTTTTTGCTTTCCGGATAGGCCAGATGAATGACTGTCCACGACGCTATACTCAAAAGAACGCGGCTTATCGGTCAGCTTCACTCTTTATAAAACCCCGCTTCGGTAGTTTTTTATTTTGTATAATAGTAATTTGGTACGACAATAAATAATCTCCCTTTTCTAACTTAATTTTTCACACTTAATTAAGTGTGATGTGTTAAATTAATTATATCGTTTCTAAGTTTCCGTAATGCTATAAAATAATCTTTACCATCATCATGATTAACCAGACATTCATTGAGTTTCGATGAAATCCATGATAAAGATGTTTGCTCAACTTTTTCATTATTCAGATATTTCAAAAAGAATAATATATCAGCACATTCTATAAAACCATAGTTTCTGACAATATCCATAATGTATTGTTTATGCATTAAATAACCTCTTCTATTTTTAGCTATACTACAGGAATAAAATAATCACAAAATATTGTACCTGGACATGCTGTATCTATATATTTTAAAATCTCAATGTCTGATCCCTCTCGTCTTTTCAATCTAAGTTTAGGAAGTAAATAATAATAAACGCTCCTTGGGAAATATATATATTCATTGAGGCTGCCATTAAATGAAAATTTTATATACTTACCATCTTCAGATGTGAATTCCTCATCGGTTGATATCAAAAGATCATTTTTAGCGTGAAAACCTAAGAATGAGTTAACGATCAAATGGCGATCTTTCTGAGCGTGAGGAGAAAAAGTGCTGCTTATAAATAAATCTGAATGATATTTCATCATGATATCAATGATCTTTTGATATCTGATGATGGTTTCCTTTTCTCTAATGAAATACATTTGCTGCTCAAAGCTAAAGCGGTATCCATGATATTTTTTTGATTCTAAAATGCAATACTCGAATTTTATATCAGGTACATTTTCTGGCTGAATTGGAAGTTGTAAAGATTTAAAATCCCACTCTCTGGATTTTCGATACTGGCGAGGTGAATATCCGAATAATTTACTGAACTCTCTGCTGAAGGATTGCTGTGAATCGAATTTCAATTGATATGCGATATCCATTATCTTGAGGTTTGTTAATCGTAGTAAAAAAGCAGCGCGACAAAGTTTTCGTTGTCTAATATATTTTGCTGGAGTTAAGTTTGTATACTGCATAAATATGTTTGATAAGTGTCTAATAGTATATCCACTAATATTCTCAAGTGTTGAGCTACAGATCTTTTCGTCGATGTTATCCTCGATCCAATGGATGATATCAGCAAGCAATTTCTTTTTCATAGGCTCCTGGCTAAACAAATCTTAATTTAAATAATGCCAAAAATAAAATTTTTCTTGAAATTTATTCAGTAATAAATGACGGGTGTGAGTATTGATTAGATTTTTCCAATTATTGATGCTCATAGTATTAGATGCGATTATTAACGAACTTTCGTCCAGTATGATTTTTTTCTTGCTGTTTTACGCAATGTAAAGTGTGATATAAATAATACAGCCATGAGCTCGCCTGCTAATTTATTCATTGTTAATTGATGATTGATTAATATAAATTCGAGATTTGATGGTTATTATAATACATGCAAAATTAAGGGGGGTTAAGTTTGAGCTATAGAATTAGTCATAAGAGCTATAATATTATAGCTTCGGTGTGGACATGAATTTTTCTCTTTCGACTAATACAGTTTTGTTGCAGATTGATCAGGGTTAGCAAAAAGATACAACATAGAATTGCAAATCTGTCGTATCTTTTGTTATCACTATTCTTTGCCCAAAAGCAAAGCCTTCACGATTTGAGCAACGGTAGCGCCATACTTACCTGGAGACGTTTCTCCTGTCCCATTGTTATTTAAAATGTATTTACCATTAACATAGAATGATGGTGTGCCTTGAACCTCAAAACTTTGGGCGGCGTGTATCTGTTTTTGTGTTAGCGCTTTAACCACAAAACTGTCTTTTGCTGCATCGTATTCTGTGGCTGAAATTCCTGCGTCAATAAATACCTGGCGAATATCTTCTTCATTGCGCAAAGATTTTTTATCCTGTACGGCAATAAATAGAGGATGCTCAACCTTATCTGTTACTCCTAATGCCATTGCAACCGACCACGCTGTTGTCAGATTTTGTCCCAGACTACCCATTGCGCCAACATGGTACTTTTCAACTTTTGTCCCTTCAGGTAGTACCTGGTTTATGGCCTCACTCACTTTATATTCACGAGAAAATGCCATGCAGGGTGGACAATAGAACGAAAAAAACTCGACTACCATAGGTGCTTCTTTAACTGGTCTTCCCATTCGTGAATATTGTTGACCTTCCGCTACAGGAAAAGCGCTAACGCTAAAGGTACAGAATGCCAGAACAACAAAGGATAATATTTTTTGTATCATGTTTGCTCTCATATCGTTAGTATAAATGTGTGAAAATAATAGATTTTGCATTAGAACGAACAGCATATTTCTATTGAGACGGCACTAAGATGTGGTGTATTCATATGCGTAGTAATTTGCATCTTCCCGTGTGATACCATTAAGAATAACGCCTTTCACGTTTATTCCATTTTGCTCAAATTTTCGCAGGCATCGGTTCACCTGTTGCAAGCTATCCTGATTTGCGCGCGTAACTACCAGACAAGTTCCTGCCTCGTACCCAGCGATGATTGCATCCGCAACCGCGAGAACTGGAGGGCTGTCGACGATCACCATGTCATATTCATTGTTTGCCCATTTCAATAGCTGCTTAAATCGCTCGTTCGCCAGAAGATCCACAGGACTAGAAAGTAATGTTCCACGGGTAAGTATGTCGAATTGGCCTTTCAGGCAATATTGAATACTTTCCGTTAATGTTGTGTTTCCACTTAGAAAATCAGAGAGGCCATTTTTGTTCTCAACGTTGAATAAAATATGGGTGTATCCACGCCGCATATCGGCATCAATAAAAAGTACGCGCTGGCCGGACTGAGCAATAACAGCCGCAAGGCTGCTGCTGATAAATGTTTTACCACATCCCATTGTTGCGCCAGAAATCATCAGCACTCTGTTCGGTGTCTCCTTCATGATAAAATGCAGTGTGGTACGCAATCCGCGAACAGCTTCTATGGAAATATCAGCTGGTTCTTCAAATGCCAGACAAAATCGTGGCGACGTATCTCGTCGGAAGAAGTTAACGATTGAAGACCTTTGCTGATGCCGATATTTTTTTTCCAGAGATTTAGACACCGGCACAGTTGCCAGCACATGAACTCCCGCATTTTCTAATGTTTCTGATGATTCGATCCCACGACGCAGGGCTACGCGAGCAATAGCCAGACCCGATGAACTGATCAGACCAAGCATCGTCCCAAGCATGATAATCAATGCTTTTTTAGGTTTGACAGGTGAAGGCCAGGTCACTGCGGGATCGATAATGCGTACATTCCCCACGTTGCTGGAGCGGGAGATGTTGAGTTCCTGCTGACGGCTTAGAAGCTGTAAATAGATCTCTCTTCCTGTTTCAACATCACGGCTCAACTTCAGAACTTCTTGTTGAGTGGATGGCATTGCAGATATACGCTGGTTAAGTTTGTCCTTTTCCTGCACCAACGTTTGGCGTTTATCGAGTAATGCGCGGTAGGCTGGGTGGCTTTTCTTATAAAGTTGCGAGATCTCTGCTTCCCGGAAGGTTAACGCGTTGAGTTGGTTCTCTACGTTCACCATCTGTTCAAGTACCGTTTTTGCTTCCAAATTGAGATCAACAGAATCCTGTTGCTGTCGGTAAACGTTAAGTTTGCTTTCAGCATCATCCAGTTCAGACTGCACTTTCGGCAACTGGCGTTGTAAAAAAGCCAGGCTGTTGGCGTCGCGGGCCGCCTGACGATTGATATTCTGCTGAACGTAGTTGTTCATTACCGTATCGAGAATGCGTGCGATTTCATTTGGGTTATGTCCCGTGATACGAAGTGCGATCATTCCGCTCTCTTTACCCTGTTGGGACACGTCAATTTGCAGTTGCAAATTGCTAATAGCTTCCAGTTTACTTATTTTACGGAGCTTGAATCGAGAGCCAGGGACAGCATGTATGTTGCTAACTTCAATGATGATATTCTCTTTCTTCAGTCGCTCTCCAACCTTACCTTCTAAAGAAAAGTTTGTTCCTTGTAGATGAAATAATCCCTTCTCTTGCACTGTAAGAATAACCTCCGAGTTTTGATCGTTAGTCTGCGGCAAACTGAGATCTTGTATTGTAATTTCTGCTGATGATTCTCCCTTCAGCTTAGCCCAGAGGTATCCTGTGACAGGAAAATAAATTTGTTCCGATTGTATTCTTAGATTAAGGTCATCAACTGTTTTTCCCAGAATCATTCGTGATTTAAGCAACTCAATTTCAGCTGATACAGCAGATGTGTCGGTTGGTAAAATATTCTTCAAGCGGTTCAAAAATGCCTGATTTTGCTTTTGCTCAACCTGAATTAGGGCATCTGCTTGATACACTGTGGGAGATAAAAAAGTGTATAGTGATGCAGCCAGGGTAAAGGCGATGGTTATGCAGAGGATTATTTTCCATTGCAAAAATAAAATATGCAGTAGCTGGATAAGATCCAATTCTTTTTCCGCCGAGGAAGTGCGCGGATATTTCGAATTCTCATTCAAGATTAAACTGTCCTTTTTTACACCAGATGTTGGGCCCATCTTTGTGCACCCAGTTCCAGTTGTTGAAACACATACTCATAAACATCATGACTTTTTCGATAAGGGTCGGGGATTGCTTGTTTACTGGACCAATAGCTGAATAATAATGTTTTGCCTCTGGCTTCTGGCGCCATTGATGTAACAAACGTAATATGCTTTGGTTCCATCGCCAGGATAAGCCCGGAGTCACGTAGCATTTCCAGGGTGACATTTCTCGCGATGTGTCCGCTCAGTGACACGCCATGTTCGAACGCCACTGCCGCGCTCATGTTTTCCGCCGGATGCCCATGATGGGCATGGATCCCGGCAGAGGTGACAGAAATTGTTGGTGGCAAAAATTGGCATAGTAAGCGTTCTGCAATGACCGAACGGCAAATGTTCCCAGTACACAGCACCAATATCGATGTGAAATTTATCGGGCCCATGTTCTGATATACCGCGTGGTTTCAGTCAAATCGCGCACACCAACAATGGTGGGCAGTAACTGTGATATAACCCGATTCCAGCGTGCCAGAGGCGCTGTCGTTACGTAGACGATATCGTATGGTTCCAACTGGAATTCGGTACTGAGTACCATTGCGGAAGCATCCTGAGCATCCAGTTGATAAATGTTGGCTATTTTGCCATCGGGCTTTCCTTTCAACGCCCGAATCACGAAAATACCGGTTGCATCTGAGCTCTCTTGCTTCATACCTTCGGCATTTCCCAGCGCTTCTGCCAGCGTCATTCCACTTCTGTCCATTTTGAGGGTGGCTTGTCTGCCGACCTCACCCATGACAAAAACTTTCAAATCATCATTACGGGGTATAAATAAAATGTCACCAGGATGAAGCAGACGGTTTTGCGTCAGATCACCGCGCTGTAATAGTGCATATAAAGAAAGGTGAGATTTCTGTCCATTATGGGTGAGAGTGACATTTCGCCAGTCGGCGTCTGCAGTCAGACCACCTGCAGCGTTGACTGCATCCATTACCGTAAGTGGAATATTGGTAACAGGTAGCACACCTGAACGCATCACTTCGCCTGTAACGTATATTTTCTGTGAGCGGAAGGCGGCAATACTGACATCTACCTGTGGGTTCTCGATAAATGCATTCAGGCGGGTAGATATGGCGTCGCGAACTTCATTTAAGGTTTTACCTGCCACATGCAGGCGCCCGACGTAAGGATAAAAAATAGTGCCGTCAGCACTGACCCAGTTGCCAGTATCACTGGCACTACGATATTGGCCCGCTGGCGTAGTCAGCTCCGGATGATCCCAGACGGTAACCATTAAGACATCACCCACACCGATACGATAGTTATAAGACAGCAACTGTTTTTCTAATTGAGGGTTTGGACGAGAAACGATATTAGCCGGACGCAGTGTGTCGACAAGTCCGGGAGTCAGCATAATAATATTGATCCTGTCATTCAGTGCATCACGATTGTGCGGCAAACCAGTGCCATTTTTCCCCTGAACAGGGAGCCCTTGTCCTGGCAATATCGTACATCCGGAAAGCAGTATCATTGTGCCAAAAATAATAGGGCACATAAAATGTTGTCTGTTCATATTATCTCAAGTCGAACGGTTTCAGACTTTCGTTAAAATTCATAGCCTAATAATATATAATTAGTCATCGCGTTAATGTGCACCATTCATTATAATTTAACTCTATTGCACTAATAAATCTGAGCATCTGCTGGCTAATGTTGTTAATAGTATATAGTTTCCTCGATGTTGGTGATAAAATATCCATGGGATTAGGTGCGTGAGTTGATAATACCCGCGCCATGATTTTTTGCATGTTACTTTCAAGGATAAGAAGATATTCTCCCTCATCAACACACACTGATTCAATGACTCGCCATTCCTTGTTGATTTCTTTATTTAATAGTTTGTCCATTTTATGGATATAACTGTCAATTGAATCATTGCTATGAAATGACATTTGCATTTAGTTCCCCGTAAACAGAACAATGTTTAGTAATAGGTGATGTTAATTGTCAAATCAGCCTGGTAGCGGCCCGGAGTTAATGATGCAGAAGCAGTATTGATAACAGTTGGATATACTTTAAACGAGCTATCATATATGCTGGGTTGAATCTCAGCATCTTTAACTGACAATATATCTGTAGCAGTGGACAAATCAATCACGCTTGCACCATTACGTTTCCAACGGGTAAGGAGAGCAATGTTTGCCATTGTGGTATTCACCAAACCTTTCGCTGCATTCTGAAAACCAGGGGTCGCGGCAGTAAAAGAAATCGTGAGTGCGCTGGGCTTGACGCCTTTGCTGCAGTCGATAATGAGCGGTACATCAGTAGCGCTAACGCGATCAGTGACGTTACCGCTTTCGTTCATTAGCGGCAAGTTATATGCTCCAGAAATACCTTTTCCGCCATTAACAGTACAATTAGCATGGGTGATTTTCATTTTTACCCCGATACTGGATGTGCTGTTACCAGCGATCGCAGTTGATGAGCATAGTGATGACAATAAAATTATCGAGCATAGTAACAGCACCTGTTTAATCATAACTCAGCCTTAAAATAACAGACGTATCAATATTTCCAGCTGCCATCTGTTCAGCCGTTATTGGTAATAACTTGAATTTAAGGTCAATAGTTTTTTCATGATAAGGATAATCCTCATTAAAATTTAGGGCACCATACAACCCCATTTTCATTACACCAATACCAATACCATTCAGCCCTGATTTCATTATTGATTTCCCGAAATTTGTTTGACCTGATACGATCCCTTGTGCGGGAACAAACCTCATCTTAGTATTTGCCTCGGCCAAATCACAGTTACGTGTGAATTTAATTGACTTTTCTACCTTTCCAGCAAGTAGATCATGTGCAGAAACAGAGCCAAAATTAACCTCAGAAGAGATACTAATGGAACAGGTAGCTTCGGTAATTGCACCATTTATATTAACAACTGTATCCGTTTGCTGTGCGTTAGCGAGACAAGCAAAAAAAAATGCAACAAAGAAATATACTCTGAATGGCATTGCTTAAATTCCTTGCCAGGGTTATCACTAATCGTAAGACAGGCGTATGATTAAAGTCGTATCAATATTACCAGCAGCAATATCCTCTGAAGGTATTTTTACCGGTTTAATTTTGACCGGCATCGAGCGTTGACCGCCGTTTGGGATCCCCACGGAAGACCAGATATGTTCAGTATTAAATGATAAATTGCTAATGCTACCCATAGTAGGCAATTTAAATCCAACACCCGCTAATCCGGATTTCATTATTTTCGGATCACCCGTCACGATTGCACCTGGAATAAAAGTAAGTTTAATATTGGTTGCCGTCCAGTCACAGTTTACCGTCATATTAATATCTTTCTCTGGAACGGTATTGTTATTAACATTTAATGCGGTAATAGAACCAAAATTAACCTCTGAGTCTGCTGTGAAGGTACAGGTGGTAGACGTTATGGTACCTTTCACAGGGACATTTACCGTTGCCGTAGATGCAAATACAGAGGATGAAAAAAGGGAAATTATCATTCCTATTCTTTTCATATTCTTCCTTAATCATACTGAACACTAATGGCCAGGTTGGTATCAACATTACCGGCTGCGATATCCTCGCCGCTGATATAGAATGGTTTAAGCGCAATTTTACCACCTAAATTGTAAGGTGATGCTGTTGTCGTCGTACTTGCCCAGGTTTGCTCTACGCCAAAGGGGGTATCAGTTAATGTACCTCCCGCAGTATTAGCAAATTGGAGCTTGAATCCTAAACCCGTTTTACCCGAGCGCATTACGCTGGTGTTGCCGGTAACGGTACCTTCCGTAGGGGTAAATGTCACTTTTACATTTTTAGCAATCCAGTCACAGTCCAGGGCAAGACTTACCTCTTTGGCGGCAATTCTGTTATTGCCGATATCTCCTGCGGTCAGGGTATTAAAGTTAATTTCAGTAGGCGTTGGTACAATATTACAGGTAGCGCCTGTTACGCTGGCTTTAATTGCGACAGTTGTATCCGCCGTTTTGGCATAAGAATAAGGAGATATACCCAGCAGAAAAACGACCGGAATTACTTTTTTCATATTTCATCCTTATATTAGATATAAGTTAACTGAATTGTCATTGAGGTGTTAAAAACCCCTTTGGTTATCGCACCATTTGCACCCAAGAGCATCCTGACAGATGTCGTCCCTGGTGATGGCCAAACTATATTACTGTTAAAGTTAACATTATTAACCCCCAGGGCTGTCAATGAAACTGTATACATTACACTGGCGTTACTGGTTAATGCTGCATCATTTCTACCGCTTACTATGCCATTTCGTGGAATAAACATTAACTCGACCCGTGAAGCATTGTGGCAAGATGCGGTAATATCAAAATTCCTGATTCGTAAATCTGGATTACCATTTAAAAAATCATTTCTGTTAATATCCCCAAAATTAATCACCGCAGGGGCAGTTAATGTACAGGTCGGAATAATTAGGCTTGCCCCTACGGTTATGCTTAATGTGCTGGTCTTGGCCGAGACGCTATGACCGCATAGCAGCAGTGTAAACAGGAATACTCTTGTCATATTTGCACTCTATGTATAAGTCAGCTCAGCGTTAAGTACGACGGATACCGAACCTGAAGATATCGTTCCACTGCTACTTTTTTTAACAAGTTTAAATTTTAATTTATAACCCGAACCACTCAATGCTTTTAAATTATAATCGGAGTTAAACTGCATCCGGGAATTATTGAAAAAGGGAAGGATCGCAACATTATGCCCGGCATCTAAAAAAGCGCCTCCTGACCCCCCGGTACTTACGGGGGAGGTGAAACGCAAATTCGCCGATTGCAAAGCTGTGACTGCGTTATTCCCGGTTAACTCTGGCGTGGCGCTATCAAGACGACACGTTAACGTCAAATCGGCTTCGATTTCCGGTCCTTCAGTAAGTGTTAAGGTTGTAATATTAACATCACCAAAGCTTAAATTATTCCCTCTGCTGGAGGCTATATTGCATGTAAATTCTCGGAATTTAACCGAGAGAGCAACCGTAGTACTTGTTACTTTAGCGGATGCCTCGATGGTGATGATGCATAGTAAAGATAGTAAAACAAGTATTACGCGCATTACAGTATCTCCGTTTAGTTATAGGCAATTTCAAAGCTCACAGCGCCATTCCAGTCAACACTATTTCCTTGAGTCGAACCGTATTTATACGGATAAACAGGTATTGAGATCTTATTTAAGCTATTGATATTTACAGCATCCCCTGTTCTAAATCGTAGCCCCCATCCATTCCCTAAGCGAAGACCAACACTATTTGATGCTGCCAGCCACTCACTAGTGGCATTTTTTGGTGTGACTGAATTCATTCTGGCAGACCCTGCAATAATGAATGATGGATAATTTGATGTCATATTCCCACCACTAGGCCCCAAGCCACATTTCATCGTCAAAACAATAGTCGCCAATGGTGTGTTTAAATCACCATGAATATTAACCACTCCTAAATTCAGGTTGTTTGTATTACTTGTGATAGAGCATGTTACTGTATTTGTATAATTCAGCGTAACACTATTATTTGTTACTGTAGGTGTTACGGATCTATTACCTGGGATAAGCCCGCCTGATCTGTAGGTTATTTGGTTTCCGGTAGCTGAAGTCATCATTGATATAATTTTACTATTGGATGCGACATTACCTCCAATACTTCTGTTGGTATATATGCCATAAGTAAATGTCGGACCAGTATTGTTTCTTGGGTTTCCACCCAGAGCATCTGAAAATCCTAAGAAAATATTTGGGAAATTCCAAGAGTTACCATTTCTATCAAAGAATTTAGCTTTAGAAGATGCTATTCCTTCTGGCGCTAAATATATCCATCCACTGTTATGCTCTAATCTATTATTATTGATAAAGTTAAATTCTGGAAGTGGTACATATATATATCCTGCGGAACCTCCTAAGTACTGATCAATTTGCCAGGAATTTGGTCCGACATAATATGGGCAGCTAAAGGTTACCTTCATTGTTCCTATCCTTGTACCCGCAGCAGTCTCTGTCGTGAGGGTGCTTTGCGAGTAAGAAACCTCTATTTTGCTAGAAGGCGATCCCCAATAGTAAGCTGCATTGCCCGCCGCAAAACACCCTGCATATGCTGAAGGTGCTGCTAGTATTGATAGCAAGAAAACCCAAAAATATATTTTTCTCATTTACTTAACCTGATATTGATTATTTGCGCCGTAATCATCAATCGCGTTCACCGACACATTTCCGGTTAATGAGTTGCTGATCTGTACTTTGCTAAACGGCGCAAATTTGGCTAGCTGTGCCCCTTCATTTTTAGTGAGCTTTACCTCATTACCATTCACTTTTATCCCGGTAATAGCAAAATAGTAGGGAGTGGGGTTTTCAAGAAAATATTTTCCATCAGTCTTTAACAGCCTGACCTGCTTTTCTGCTTCTTTACGTCCATCGACCAGCGTTTGTGGGCGATAAATCAACTTAACGCGAGTGTTCAACGCAATAGCCAGAACATTTCCACCTGATTTAGGGGCCGGTGGGATCTCCTGTACATTAAGCCAAGTTAACGTCTCACGATCTTGCGGCAGATTAGGGTTGATATCCAGAATCCTGATCGTCTGTCTGCTTTTCGGGTCTACTTTAAAAAATGTTGGACTGGTTGTGAAGTAAACGTCTTTATCTTTTTCGTTGTCATTATCAATCCATACCTGTCCGGCATATTTTTGCTCGCTTTCATTAGAGACCATTACGGACAGGCTTTTTTTCCCACCTTCATAAACATAGCGAGTCCCATTAAGGCTAAACGCGGCATTACTGCTCAGGCTTACAGATAGCATGGCAACAGCAATAAAAGCTTTGATTTTGTTATTTACAGTAAACATCTTGAATTGTTCTCTTGGTTGGACTCAATTTTTCTAAATTAATGACACACTGATCGAGTGTGATATTTTTTACTTTACTATCAACGTTAAGTAACAATACGCCACCATTACTGACAAAACCCACTTCCTTGCCTGCATCATCCTTTGCAATTGTTCCCATAGGAATGACGTACTTATTTTTACTAAAAATGCGTAATATATAGTGATGAACACGACGATACTTTATCTTCCTGTAGATAATAGCTTTCTCGGTTGGTATAACATTAATCACATTGCCCTGTATTTCAATATCTGTTGGCAACTTATCGACATCGATATTAATAGAGTTCGGTGAATAACTCGCCAGAGAGATCACCGCTCTCCCGTTGCTGTCTGTCGGAAGGCCGCCATTAATTACCGCACCACTAATTCCATCCATGTCAATCACTGCCAGCGTACCATTACTATTCTGTGATAACATCAGCCCACCACCATAAACCCCCAGTACTGATCCGCTCATCTGCAAGCTCAGGTTTTGGCTGGTAGAACCTTTCGAATACATGCTGTTTAATTGGGCATAATCCGAAGCATAGCCAGTGGATAACGAAATATTATTTCCGTTATTGTCTCGATTCATACTAACGTTGTAACTCAGTCGATCGTTAAGATTTGCAGAGCTACCCGCCATATAACTCATTCCGCCTTCACGGGTATAGGTCATCGAGGTATTACTATAATGCATCACATCGAATGCACTGAACGGGATGTTAAAGGAGAGGCTGGTCATATATTCTCCGCCATTCTCCCCTCTCTTACTGTAGCTTCCACTCAGCGAGGCCGAAAAGCGGCTAAATGACTTGCTGAGCATAAAATTCACTCCACTCTCCTGTGGCTTATCCCAATATTGCTGCATCCATCCGTTCATACTGAGATAAATATTTTGTTCCGGTATACGGTGAGCCAGGATCGCCTCATAGCGATTTTTTGACTTAAACTCATCCGTGCTGTAGCTCAGGTAATCATAATTGGCATACTCGACATATCCGCGGTCCGTAAACCGGTAGCCGATTAACTGTAAATCTGTCGTATCGGTTAGTGAGCGAGCATACTTAACGGAAGCGCTATACCCTTTCTGTTCATCTTTCTGTTTAAACCTGGCTTTTGACAGGTTCAAACTGGTCGATAATGCGCCAAACCATCCGAGCGAATGGGTGCTACCAATGCCCATGTTTTGATAGTTCTGACTCAACAACAATGCTGAGTTAAACGTTGCATAGTTGAAGCCGTAATCCAGGCTGCCCAGCCCGAAGGTACCATCGGCGGAACTTTTATTATTGCCCGCCATTTTTTTACCCACGGCCAAACCATAATCCATGGCACCGGGGCGCAGGAGGTTACCCATTATGGTTACAGGAAAATGTTCTGTTCTTTTACTGCCATTTTCCTCCGTAATGGTCATAATCAGATCCCCGCTATTGATTGCGCCCAGATTGTTAATTTCAAACGGCCCCGGGGGGACAACAATAGATTCTAATACGCGCCCATTTTGCTCTACGGTCACCCTGGCATTACTGGTTGCAATTCCCTGCAATTTAGGTGCATAGGTTCTGCTTAACCATGACGACATGTTCGCATTCGAGGTCAACTGAATCCCGCGAAAACCAAAACCATTCATTAACGGGCTATAGGTACTCTGTGCCTGCCCAATGCTTAGATCGGCCTTAATGGATTCCAGCGCACGGGTTAAACGTAGATCGCTGGTGTTAAAACCACTTTCATCGGTGGCATTTGCGGTAAATGAAAGCACCCATTTGCCAATGTTCGCATTACCATTCACACCCAGATAGTTAGTACGCTGTTGCCCTGAGCTTTTACTGGTGTTCGCGTTGTATGCTAATTGAAATCCGGAATTGCCATAATCCCAAGGGCGTTGACTACGTTCACCAGACAACAAGGCTGCCTGAGGAATACGTAATTTCAGCGTTTGTGTACTATTATCCAGCTCAACTTTTGTTGTTTTATTATTGCTTAATACATAACACTTTCGGGTTGCGTCGAATTCCTGTGCATAAAAGTCCTCCTTGATAAAAACGCCTTGTTCGCTTAACCATTCGTTTGCCAGGCAAAGAGCTTGCTTTTCGCTGTCGGTAACGGTAATAAAACCGCTACCGACCTTTTCGCCATTAACCTCAACGTCAACCAGATATTCACCAGGAACAAAGTTAACGTTTTTATCAAAGACTTCTGGTAATTCATCCTGTGCACCACCACGAATAAAACTCATGTTAAATTCGTCATCTGCCATTACAGTAAATACAGGCTGTAATGCAGAGCAAATCAGTAGCAATAATATTTTATTTTTAAGCATGTTATATATTATTTCAACTGTAAAATAAACGGGCTGCATATTTTATGCAGCCCAAAGGCGCATGAGGGTAATACGATTATTTATAGGCTACGGTATAGGATGCTGAAGTGGCAAAACTACCGGCCTTGACCGTACCGCTTTTAACCGTTTTAACCAACTGAGCTTCATAGTCAAACGTTGTCAAAGGTGTGGCTGGGGTGCCAGTACCTGCATATGCAATAGTACGGTTGGTGTCGGTCACCAGTTCGTCAGCTGTAGCGGCATTCTTGGCTTTTAGCTGCAGGGATACGCCGGTTGCCGAACCGCCGCTGTTACCCAGTCCTGCTGCATCCATGTTTGGTGCGCTCCAGCTCACGTCAGCAGCGGTTTTAGCCAGACAGTCGGCGGCAGAAGGGCCTGCTGGCGTCAGTGAAAATTGGACGGTTTTGGCTGCGGTTAAATCCGTGCCCGGTGTTCCCAAATCGATTGAGCTTGCTACACCACCTCCCACAACCGGACTTACCGTACAGGTTGCAGAGGTAATCGTACCGGTAAAATTAATTGTACCGCTGTTTGCTGATGCGACAGAAGAGAATGCTACCGCCGAAGCCAGTGCTCCAAGAATAAATAGTTTTTTCATTTTAACTCCAGGGATTAACTTTTTGTGATTACCTGTAAGTGCTAATCAGCGCACTTAAGGGATGTGGTCATATTATCTTTTGAATGGTGAATGACAATGGCTCAACAGAGGATTGGGCTAAATGTGTAATATTTTGCGTTTCATTCTGGTATGTTATTTTTAATAGTATGAGCACTGAAGATATTAACCTCCTTAGCTTATAAGGCTTACCAGATTGACAAATAGAAAATGTGAGAATCTGTAGTTGATAGGGTAATGAGCATCGACATGAAAGTGCGTCGATTTATCTATTGCCTGTTTAGTTGGTCTGGAGCCAATAATGAAGGAGAAGGTGGCGAATGCCCTCGTCCCGCTAAAGTATAATTATTAACGGGGTTCTGGCTATGATGAGGGTGCTTAGTTACTGTAGGAATGGAAAGGTCAAGGGTCTTGATGAAGACAATTCTACTAGATTAACGTTTGCCATTGTATTGATAGTGAAGCGTACTTTCAGTGGTTTACCAGACTCATAAAAGTATAAGGGGTCATCTGGAAGTATTTCTTGAATGTGGTGATAAAATAAGACGTATGGTTGTATCCACACATTACCGAAACCTGAGTAATATTATAATCGCCTGTACGTAGTAGCCTTGCAGCCATACACATCCTGGCATCGAGATAGATCTCGCTGAAGGATGTTTGTTCTATCGCAAGTTTACGTTTTAGTGTGGAACGGCTCATATACAGCCTGGCTGCAACATCGTCCAGGCTCCATGATTTGGATGGAGCATTTTTCACCATATTATATACTTTTTCTCTCAGGCTTGATTTAACCGTACGAGTTAGTATGCCAATACCGTCCTCGTGAACGGTAAAGGCCGAAAGCAGAAACATTAACGTAAAATCCAGCGGTGAACCTTCAGTTCCGGTGTCACAGCGTGTGCAATGCCCACACTCACTGCGCTCTGATTTTTGCAGGCAGCCAAAAACATTGTCAAAGGCTTCATTCATCCCTGGACGCAACGGTGAACAAAGCATGCGCGAGCTTATGCTTTTGTGCGCGCCTGACATATATTCCAGTTTGTTACCGGTGATCAGCAATGAGTACATTTTACTCATTAACTCATATGAAATATCGATTAGTTTGAATTCTAAATGATTATCGATATCACTGCACTTTATGTTAATTGTTTGGTTTTTCTCGATAAGAATAAGGCTTTCTCCAGTGCATTTCAGCATATCATTATTGCTGGAGTTAATGGTGAGTTCTCCCTTGCTTAATTTGATGAGTGTTGTATTGGCAACGTAGAGATGATTTAAAACTACGCCTTCGGTTGATTGATAATAGTTACTATTACTCACACTTTGTTGTTTACAATTGACCATGTCTGAACATTTTCTTTGGTTCATCGAATTTTGCATTGCAGCACCTTTGTTTTTATGTGGTTAATATACATATTATCAAGTAATGATTTTTTCTATGGTTATTTGAGAGGGTTGGTCTGATAGTGAAAAAATTACAGCTGATATTAATATGCAGAGTTGGTGCTGTAGTATTGCATTAACTAAAACCTCAATATTTGAGTTATGGCCATCTCAGTTGTCATAAAAAAGCACGATCAACGAAAGATATCTTCTGAATGGTGTGAGGGGATTTTATGAGTGATGGAAGCCATGCATACAGAGTAAAAAAGATACATGCGATTAAAAAACGCCCGATCAGGCCCGGTAATATCGTTGAACCTGAAATTCAAAATGAATTCAACCGTCTTATGATGCGTCGTCGGGCGTTGTACAACCAGGAGTACGCAAATAACTTAAGGGATATGGGTGATGTCGACAGGGATTGTGACGTTCAGAACTGTATCGGTTTCATCACACTCAATCACTGAGCGGGCGAAAAGATTTAATTCAATAATCCGCAATCCTGTTTCAATCATAAAGCGATGGTTTGCATAATCCGAGACAAATTGGATTTTCGGACTGATATTGTTCTCTTTGATAAATCGACTTTGAGCAAATGGAGTATCGATGCTAATGACATAATATTTTGTAGTACTAATATCCTCATGAGTTAGAGACTCACTGAGTTGTTTTATTTGGGTTTCACAAACTGGTGTATCTAGTGATGGTACGGTGTAAATAATCTTCCTAACACCTTTCGGTAATTTAAAAACATCCAGTTCTGGAGTCACCAGATCGTGTGCTGCTGGCAGTTTACCGCCTACGGACATGAAACCTTGATCCAGTGTCAGATCGTTTTCACCAAACTTTAATTTGAAATCCTTTCCTAAGTGAATATTGTTAATTGATTTGACAAGTTTCATTAATCTTAATCCTTATAAAATATAAATGCGGATAACCGCTAAAATCGGCATAGCAACTGATAGGGATGAATCATTTGCTGAATAAATCATATTCAATATTTTATTATTCAGTTGTCTCCCTAAATAAATAATAGCAGATGCGAATTTCAAAAACTTAGCTAAAAAGGAAATGTGTGAAATGAATTTTTAGAACACTTAAAAATTAGAATGTATATCCCCCTATAGAGGTATTTTATCCATGTAAAGAAAATGACTTTAAAAAGCATTGACTTGAGCAAACTTTGTCTTCTTGCGAGTATCAGTAAAGGGGCGAGGGACTAACGATTATCCGATGGGGGGAACCCTCTGTTGCCGTAAAGAAACACTCGCCAATTAGCCATACCCCTCCATCACCGTTAGCGTCGTCAGGTGCGCATGTTAACTGACATGGAAATTTTCTCGTGACTCTATTCCGCACTCATTTCCTGGTAGCTTTCTTTTTTGAGTAACTACTGCCGGAAGATGATAATTGAGACGATTTGGATACAAATGGTATATAGGTCTCTAAAAGAGATTTCTGGTTTTGTGATGACTAGCACAAAACGCTGCGCGATACGTTTTTATCGAGAATAATCGAACGCAATCGATCGCCATCACAAAATTACGCGCTAATAAAGTGTACAAAATTAGTGTTAATATGATGTTGCATATGATAATTATTTGTATTATATAGATTGAATTTTAATAAACGCAATGTTTCTTTACAAACAAATATGGCGAAAAAATGTGATGCATGGCGTTATTTAATCACCACAAACGGTAAAATATAATTATATTTGATAAATTACTCATTAAATTTAAGTGTCATTCTGCCCGATAATTGCGCTGTAATTGATTGAAATATAGCCTTTCCTGGTTTTTAGAAATAACAGATAAAATGGCGATGTTATAGCCATAAAAAATCGTTATCCCCCCATCTTTTTTTGATTAAAGTCAGGGTAAAGTGAGATTGGTATTTAATATCTATCTGATTAATAAAGGATTTCAATTCTCATAATAGTCTTACAAAATGTAAGTCAAGGGGATTTGTGAGGGGTAGCACATATCCTTGTTTGCTTAATTTGATACACTTCCTGCCGTCAACAAAGTAATTAACGCAGGTCGATATGAATACTATTACACTCCCTAAAACACAGCACTTAGTGGTCTTTCAGGAAGTCATTAGAAGCGGTTCTATCGGCTCAGCTGCAAAAGAATTAGGTTTAACTCAACCCGCTGTCAGTAAAATCATCAACGATGTTGAGGCTTATTTTGGTATTGAGTTAGTTGTGCGTAAAAATACTGGTGTGACATTGACTCAGGCAGGTCAGGTGATGCTCTCATGGTCTGAATCAATTACCCGTGAAATGAAAAACATGGTTGATGAGATGAACAGCATGACGAGCAATGCGGTCGTTGATGTGTCGTTTGGTTTTCCTTCACTGATTGCCTTCACCATCATGTCCGGCATGATTAAAAAATTCAAAGAGGTATTCCCGAAAGCACAGGTTTCTATGTATGAAGCTCAGCTCTCCTCGTTCTTACCGGCAATCCGTGACGGGCGTCTGGATTTTGCCATCGGTACGCTGAGCGATGAGATGAAATTGCACGATCTGCATGTGGAGCCGCTCTTTGAGTCAGACTTTATCCTGGTTGCCAGCAAGTCCCGAACATGCACCGGCATCACCTCGCTGAGCGCGTTGAAAAACGAACAGTGGGTGTTGCCACAAACGAATATGGGGTACTACAGCGAACTTCTTACCACGTTACAGAATAATGGCATCAGCAGTGAAAACATCGTTAATACTGACTCCGTCGTCACCATTTATAATCTTGTTCTCAATGCTGATTTCTTAACAGTAATTCCCTGCGATATGACCACACCGTTTGGCTCAAACCAGTTTATTACTATCCCGGTACAAGAAACTTTACCCGTCGCGCGTTATGCCGCCGTGTGGTCGAAAAATTATCGAATTAAAAAAGCAGCATCTATTTTGGTGGAATTAGCCAAAGAGTATTCATCATATAATTGTCGGAGACGAAGGCAATTAATTGAAATTGATTAAAGATTGAAATTGTTTTAACAAAAAATAAACGCCATCTGTCTATATCTGACAATGGTCACGGCTATCTATTTACTTTAATACCCTAGTAAGAGGTTCTAATGCACATTACATACGATCTCCCAGTTGCAATTGAAGATATCCTCGAAGCGAAAAAAAGACTGGCGGGGAAAATTTATAAAACGGGAATGCCTCGCTCTAACTATTTTAGTGAACGTTGCAAAGGGGAAATTTTCCTCAAGTTTGAAAACATGCAGCGTACCGGTTCATTTAAAATCCGTGGCGCTTTTAACAAGCTCAGTTCCTTAACAGAAGCCGAAAGAATGAAGGGCGTGGTGGCTTGCTCTGCAGGTAACCATGCGCAAGGGGTTTCTCTCTCCTGCGCTATGCTCGGTATCGACGGCAAAGTGGTGATGCCGAAAGGCGCACCGAAGTCTAAAGTAGCGGCAACCTGCGATTATTCCGCGGAAGTTGTGCTGCATGGCGACAACTTCAACGACACCATCGCTAAGGTTAGCGAGATTGTGGAAACGGAAGGCCGTATCTTTATTCCACCATATGATGACCCGAAAGTTATTGCTGGTCAGGGCACTATTGGTCTGGAAATTCTGGAAGATCTGTACGATGTCGATAACGTGATTGTGCCAATTGGCGGTGGTGGACTGATTGCGGGTATTGCGGTGGCAATTAAATCTATTAACCCGACCATTAAAATTATTGGCGTGCAGTCTGAAAACGTTCACGGCATGGCGGCTTCTTTCCACGCTGGAGAAATAACCACGCACCGAACGACCGGCACCCTGGCAGATGGTTGTGACGTCTCTCGCCCGGGTACTTTAACGTATGAAATCGTTCGTGAGTTGGTGGATGACATTGTCCTGGTCAGCGAAGATGAAATTCGCAACAGCATGGTGGCATTAATTCAGCGAAATAAAGTTGTAACTGAAGGTGCCGGTGCGCTGGCATGCGCAGCATTATTAAGCGGGAAATTAGATAGCTATATCCAGAACAGAAAAACAGTCAGCATTATTTCTGGCGGTAATATCGACCTTTCTCGTGTATCTCAAATTACTGGTTTAGTTGACGCTTAATATACTTCGTTGAGGATAGGATATGAGTACTACTGATAGCATTGTATCCAGCCAGACAAAACAGTCGTCCTGGCGCAAATCGGACACCACCTGGACACTGGGTTTATTTGGTACAGCCATCGGCGCTGGGGTGCTGTTCTTCCCTATCCGCGCAGGTTTTGGCGGACTGATCCCCATTCTGATCATGCTGGTGTTAGCATACCCCATCGCGTTCTATTGCCACCGTGCGCTGGCACGCCTGTGTCTTTCCGGTTCTAATCCTTCCGGTAACATCACAGAAACGGTTGAAGAGCACTTTGGTAAAACGGGCGGCGTGGTTATCACGTTCCTCTACTTCTTTGCGATTTGTCCGCTGCTGTGGATTTATGGCGTCACCATCACCAACACCTTTATGACCTTCTGGGAAAACCAGCTGCAAATGCCAGCATTGAACCGTGGCTTCGTGGCGCTGTTCCTGTTGCTGCTGATGGCATTCGTCATCTGGTTTGGTAAAGATCTGATGGTTAAAGTGATGAGCTACCTGGTATGGCCGTTCATTGCCAGCCTGGTGCTTATCTCTCTGTCACTGATTCCTTACTGGAACTCAGCGGTTATCGATCAGGTTGATATCAGCAATATCGCTCTGACTGGCCATGACGGCATCCTGGTTACCGTATGGCTGGGTATTTCCATCATGGTGTTCTCTTTCAACTTCTCGCCAATCGTTTCTTCCTTCGTGGTCTCTAAACGCGAAGAGTATGAGAAAGATTTCGGTCGCGAATTTACCGAGCAGAAATGTTCTAAAATCATCTCCCGCGCCAGTATGCTGATGGTTGCGGTGGTAATGTTCTTCGCCTTTAGCTGCCTGTTCACGCTGTCTCCGGCAAACATGGCGGATGCGAAAGCGCAGAACATTCCAGTACTGTCTTATCTGGCGAACCACTTCGCTTCACTGTCCGGGACGAAGTCCACCTTCGCGACCGTTCTGGAATACGGTGCTTCTATTATCGCCCTGGTTGCTATCTTCAAATCGTTCTTCGGCCACTACCTGGGTACGCTGGAAGGTCTGAACGGTCTGGTGCTGAAGTTTGGTTACAAAGGCGATAAGACCAAAGTTTCCGCCGGCAAACTGAACACCATCAGCATGATCTTCATCATGGGCTCCACCTGGGTTGTGGCTTACGCCAACCCGAACATCCTGGACCTTATTGAAGCAATGGGCGCGCCGATTATTGCCTCTCTGCTCTGCCTGCTGCCGATGTATGCCATCCGTAAAGCGCCATCACTGGCGAAATACCGTGGCCGTCTGGATAACGTGTTTGTTACCGTGATTGGTCTGCTGACCATCCTGAACATTGTCTACAAACTGTTTTAATCCTTAAGCTCAGGATGAGCGGAGTAGTGAAATGAATGAGTTTCCGGTAGTACTGGTTATTAACTGTGGTTCGTCTTCCATTAAATTCTCAGTGCTGGATGCAGCTAACTGTGAAGTTTTAATGGCGGGAATCGCGGACGGTATTAACTCTGAAAATGCGTTCATAGCAATTAATGGAGGAGAGCCAGCTAAGCTGGCTCACCACAGCTACGAAGACGCATTAAAAGCAATTGCCGTTGAACTAGAGAAACGTAATTTAATGGACAGCGTGGCCTTAATTGGCCACCGCATTGCCCACGGCGGAAATATCTTTACCGAATCAGCAATTATTACTGACGAAGTTATCGATAATATCCGCCGGGTATCGCCTTTAGCTCCGTTACATAATTATGCGAACCTGAGTGGGATCGAATCTGCTCAGCACCTTTTCCCTGGCCGACAGCAGGTCGCGGTATTTGATACCAGCTTCCACCAGACGATGGCCCCTGAAGCCTATTTGTACGGTTTACCGTGGAAATATTTCGAAGAGTTGGGCGTTCGTCGTTACGGCTTCCACGGCACGTCGCATCGCTATGTTTCTCAGCAAGCGCATAACCTTCTTGACCTGCAGAGTGATGACTCGGGTCTGGTTGTGGCTCACTTGGGGAACGGTGCGTCAATCTGTGCGGTGCGTAACGGGCAGAGCGTTGATACCTCAATGGGCATGACGCCGCTGGAAGGGTTGATGATGGGGACACGCAGCGGCGACGTCGATTTCGGCGCGATGGCGTGGATTGCCAGCGAAACCAACCAGACGCTGAGCGACCTTGAGCGCGTAGTGAATAAAGAGTCCGGTTTACTGGGTATTTCCGGTTTGTCCTCTGACTTACGTACGTTAGAAAAAGCCTGGCACGAGGGACATGAGCGTGCGCAGCTGGCGATTAAAACGTTTGTGCATCGTATCGCGCGTCATATCGCCGGGCATGCCGCATCGTTGCATCGTCTTGATGGGATTATTTTCACTGGTGGAATAGGTGAGAACTCGGTATTAATTCGTCGTCTGGTTATTGAGCACCTTGCCGTTTTAGGCGTGAATATCGACAACGAAATGAATAGTCTGCCAAATTCCCATGGTGAAAGAATTATCTCAAATAAAGATGCTCGTGTTATTTGTGCGGTTATTCCCACAAATGAAGAGAAAATGATTGCACGTGATGCCATTGCGTTAGGCAAAATTAATACTCCAGTAGCATTTGCATAATTAATTTTCAGCAGAGAGATTATTTTTCATGAAGGTAAATATCGATACCAGCGATATGCTGTATGCCGAAGCCTGGAATGGCTTTAAAGGTACGGACTGGAAAGAAGAAATTAATGTCCGTGATTTTATTCAGCACAACTATACGCCTTATGAAGGGGATGAATCTTTCCTCGCCGAAGCAACGCCTGCGACCACTGCATTGTGGGAAAAAGTGATGGCGGGCATCCGTATTGAAAACTCGACGCACGCGCCGGTTGATTTCGATACTAATATTGCTACCACGATAACCGCGCATGATGCGGGTTATATTGAACAAGAACTGGAAAAAATCGTTGGTCTGCAAACGGATAAGCCGCTCAAGCGCGCTCTGCATCCGTTTGGTGGCATCAACATGATCAAAAGCTCTTTTGATGCTTATGGTCGTGAGATGGATGCTGATTTTGAATACCAGTTTACTGAACTGCGTAAAACCCATAACCAGGGCGTATTCGACGCCTACTCTCCGGATATGCTGCGCTGCCGTAAATCCGGCGTGCTGACCGGTCTGCCGGACGGCTATGGTCGTGGCCGTATCATCGGTGACTATCGCCGCGTGGCGCTGTACGGTATTCGCTACCTGGTGCGCGAGCGTGAACTGCAGTTTGCCGATCTCCAGTCGAACCTGGAGTGGGGCCAGAATCTTGAAGCCACGATTCGTCTGCGTGAAGAGCTGTCTGAGCACCGTCGCGCTCTGCTGCAAATGCAGGAAATGGCTGCGAAGTATGGCTGCGATATCTCCCGCCCGGCGCGTAATGCGCAAGAAGCGGTGCAGTGGGTGTACTTTGCTTACCTGGCTGCGGTGAAATCGCAGAACGGCGGCGCGATGTCGCTGGGCCGTACCGCATCGTTCCTAGACATCTACATTGAGCGCGATTTCAAAGCGGGGATTTTAAACGAGCAGCAGGCGCAGGAGCTGATCGACCACTTCATTATGAAGATCCGTATGGTGCGCTTCCTGCGTACGCCGGAATTCGACACCCTGTTCTCAGGCGACCCTATCTGGGCGACCGAAGTTATCGGTGGTATGGGGCTTGATGGTCGCACGCTGGTGACGAAGAACTCGTTCCGCTATCTGCATACGCTGCACACCATGGGCCCGGCACCAGAGCCGAACCTGACGGTGCTGTGGTCTGAACAGCTACCAATCGCCTTTAAAAAGTACGCTGCCCAGGTGTCTATCATCACCTCGTCTTTGCAGTATGAAAACGACGATTTGATGCGTGCCGACTTTGACAGCGATGACTATGCCATTGCCTGCTGCGTCAGCCCGATGGTTATCGGCAAACAAATGCAGTTCTTCGGGGCGCGTGCCAACCTCGCTAAAACGTTGCTGTACGCAATCAACGGCGGCGTGGATGAGAAGCTGAAAATCCAGGTCGGGCCGAAAACGGCACCACTGATGGATGACGTGCTGGACTACGACACGGTGATGGAGAGCCTGGACCACTTTATGGACTGGCTGGCCGTGCAGTACATCAGCGCACTGAACATCATCCACTACATGCACGACAAGTACAGCTACGAAGCTTCGCTGATGGCGCTGCACGATCGTGATGTCTATCGCACAATGGCCTGTGGTATGGCGGGTCTGTCCGTGGCGGCGGATTCTCTGTCGGCTATCAAATACGCTCGCGTGAAACCGATTCGCGATGAAAACGGCCTGGCAATTGATTTCGAAATCGAAGGCGACTATCCGCAATACGGCAACAACGACGAGCGCGTGGACAGCATTGCCTGCGACCTGGTCGAACGCTTTATGAAGAAAATTAAGGTGTTGCCAACCTACCGTAACGCGGTGCCGACGCAGTCCATTCTGACCATCACCTCCAACGTGGTGTACGGACAGAAAACTGGTAACACGCCGGACGGACGTCGCGCGGGTACGCCGTTTGCGCCAGGGGCAAACCCGATGCACGGCCGCGATCGTAAAGGTGCGGTGGCGTCGTTAACCTCGGTCGCCAAACTGCCGTTCACCTATGCCAAAGACGGTATCTCGTACACCTTCTCCATTGTACCGGCAGCGCTGGGCAAAGAGGATGGAGTGCGTAAAACCAACCTGGTCGGTCTGCTGGACGGTTACTTCCACCATGAAGCGCATGTGGAAGGTGGGCAGCATCTGAACGTTAACGTTATGAACCGTGAAATGTTGATGGATGCCATTGAGCACCCGGAAAACTATCCGAACCTGACGATCCGCGTGTCTGGCTATGCGGTGCGCTTCAACGCGCTGACCCGTGAACAGCAGCAGGATGTTATTTCACGTACTTTCACCCAGGCGCTCTGATGCCGGAGGGACTATGAGAAAAGTTATTGCAACCGAATGTGCGCCAGGGGCGATTGGGCCTTACGTACAGGGTGTGGATCTGGGCAGCATGGTGTTGACGTCAGGTCAAATCCCGGTGTGTCCACAGACCGGTGAAGTGGCTGAAAACGTATCCGATCAGGCGCGTCAAAGCCTGGAAAACGTGAAAGCGATTGTCGAGTCTGCAGGTTTGAAAGTGAGCGATATCGTCAAGACCACCGTTTTCGTTTCCGACCTGAACGACTTCGCCACCATCAATCAGGTGTACCAGCAGTTCTTTGATGAGCATAAGGCAATCTACCCTACGCGCAGCTGCGTGCAGGTCGCCCGCTTACCAAAGGATGTGAAGCTGGAGATTGAAGCCATCGCCGTACGTGGCGACACGCTGTAATCCCTTGCGGGGCGATCTCAGGATCGCCCCGATCCTTAATGAGTGTGAAACCTGGTCTTCACTGAACGGCAATCCGAGGGTGTGGATATGATTAGCGCATTCGATATTTTCAAGATTGGCATTGGACCTTCCAGCTCCCATACCGTGGGGCCAATGAACGCAGGTAAAAGCTTTATCGATCTGTTGGTCAGCAGCGGGGAACTCCCCAAAGCTACGCATATTGTGGTCGATCTTTATGGATCGCTTTCCTTGACCGGAAAAGGTCATGCGACAGATGTCGCCATCATGATGGGACTGGCCGGTAACAGTCCACAAAATGTTAATATAGATTCTATCGCTGGTTTTACTCAGGAAGTGGCCCGTACCGGACGTTTACCGGTTGCAGGGGGCACGCATGTTGTCAATTTCATTCCAGACGAAAATATTCTCTTTCATACCGAAACGCTGCCGCGCCATGAAAATGGCATGCGTATCACCGCATGGAACGGCACCGAGACGCTATTAAGCAAAACCTATTACTCCATCGGCGGTGGTTTTATCGTTGAAGAGGAGCAATTTGGTCAGGCGCATGATGTTGAAGCACACGTGCCCTACAATTTTCATTCCGCCAGCGAACTGCTGAAATTGTGCGAGCGCAACGGGCTGTCTGTTTCCGGCCTGATGATGCAAAACGAACTGGCGATGCGCAGCAAAGAAGAAATCGATGCTGGCTTTGCTGCCATTTGGGACGTTATGCACGCTGGAATTGAGCGCGGCATGAACACCGAAGGCGTTCTGCCGGGTCCACTGAACGTCCCGCGCCGCGCCGTGGCATTACGTCGGTTGCTGGTTTCCAGCGATAACCTGTCCAGCGACCCGATGAACGTTATCGACTGGATCAACATGTTTGCGCTGGCCGTGAGCGAAGAAAACGCCGCCGGATGCCGGGTTGTGACGGCACCGACCAATGGAGCATGTGGGATTATCCCTGCTGTCCTGGCTTATTACGACAAGTTCCGCCGCCCGGTGAATGCAAACTCCATTGCCCGCTACTTACTGGCCGCGGGGGCGATAGGTGCGCTGTATAAGATGAACGCCTCGATTTCGGGTGCCGAAGTGGGCTGTCAGGGTGAGATTGGCGTTGCTTGTTCAATGGCAGCAGCTGGGCTGACCGAGTTGCTCGGCGGTAGCCCGTCTCAGGTGTGTATTGCGGCGGAAATCGCCATGGAGCATAACCTGGGACTGACCTGCGATCCGGTCGCCGGACAGGTACAAATACCGTGTATTGAGCGCAATGCGATCAACGCGGTAAAAGCCGTCAACGCCGCGCGTATGGCGCTACGTAGGACGTCAGAACCACGCGTTTCGCTCGATAAAGTGATCGAGACCATGTATGAGACGGGCAAAGACATGAACGACAAATACCGTGAAACGTCACGTGGTGGTCTGGCTATCAAAGTGATTTGCACTTAACTAAATTTGTGTTTATTTCTCCTTTGGGCGCACTTGAGTGCGCCCTTTTTTTGTTGTGATCCGCTTCAAAAAGGGAAATTAATCCCATTTTGTAAATATAAAATAGAAAAATTTTATTAAACATTATGAAATGAGTGGGTATTTATGTGAAGTTTTTCTCTGACCCTCGGCGTATGATTTCTCCATTCTAACGAACTCGCCTGCACGACTCGTACCGCGTATCGCATTGATGCGGAACGGAAAAATAATAAAACCTTACCCTACATTTTGAGCGAGATTTTTATGGAAACGGCAACGAATAACAGCGTAATACTCGACGCATCTGCTCCGGCGCGTCGGGCGGGGATGACCGAAAGTGAATGGCGTGAAGCCATTAAATTCGACAGCATGGACACTGGCTGGGTCATTATGAGTATCGGTATGGCAATTGGCGCGGGGATTGTTTTTCTTCCTGTCCAGGTCGGGTTAATGGGGCTGTGGGTGTTCTTGCTGTCCTCTATCATTGGCTACCCAGCCATGTATCTGTTCCAGCGTCTGTTTATCAATACGCTGGCTGAGTCCCCAGAATGTAAAGACTACCCGAGCGTGATCAGCGGCTATCTGGGTAAGAACTGGGGCATCCTGTTAGGTGCGTTGTATTTTGTGATGCTGGTTATCTGGATGTTTGTCTATTCCACCGCCATCACCAACGATAGCGCCTCTTATCTGCACACGTTTGGCGTTACTGAAGGTTTACTGTCCGACAGCCCGTTCTATGGCCTGGTGCTGATTTGCATCCTGGTGGCCATCTCGTCACGCGGGGAAAAACTGCTGTTTAAAATCTCCACCGGCATGGTGCTGACCAAGCTGCTGGTAGTGGCAGCGCTTGGCGTATCGATGGTTGGGATGTGGCATTTGTATAACGTAGGTTTACTGCCGCCGATGGCGCTGCTGATCAAAAACGCGATCATAACGTTGCCATTTACGCTGACCTCAATTCTGTTTATTCAGACATTAAGCCCGATGGTTATCTCGTATCGTTCTCGCAACAAATCCATTGAAGTGGCGCGCCATAAAGCCCTGCGAGCGATGAATATCGCGTTCGGCATTCTGTTCGTGACCGTCTTTTTCTACGCCGTTTCCTTCACGTTGGCGATGGGCCATGACGAAGCGGTTAAAGCTTATGAGCAGAATATTTCCGCTCTGGCGATTGCCGCGCAGTTTATCAGCGGTGCGGGTGCTGGTTGGGTGAAAATCGTCAGCGTAGTTTTGAACATCTTTGCCGTTATGACCGCATTCTTCGGCGTCTACTTAGGTTTCCGTGAAGCGACTCAGGGGATCGTAATGAACGTGCTGCGCCGCAAAATGCCAGCCGAGAAAATCAACGAAACCCTGGTTCAGCGCGGCATTATGGTTTTTGCCATCCTGCTGGCCTGGAGTGCAATTGTGCTCAATGCGCCGGTACTGAGCTTCACCTCTATTTGTAGTCCTATCTTCGGCATGGTGGGTTGTCTGATCCCGGCCTGGCTGGTCTACAAAGTTCCTTCACTGCACAAATACAAAGGCGCTTCCCTGTATCTGATTATTATCACGGGCCTGCTGCTGTGCGTTTCTCCGTTCCTGGCATTTTCCTGAGTTATCTGAGCAAAGGTTGTTGTTATGTTTGAGACTACATTGAATCCATTATGGGATAGTTTTATCCGCGCGGTACAGGAAGAGGTTAAGCCTGCGCTGGGTTGTACGGAACCTATCTCTCTGGCGCTGGCGGCAGCGGTCGCATCCTCTGAGCTGGACGGCGCGGTTGAACGTATCGATGCGTGGGTCTCACCGAACCTGATGAAAAACGGCATGGGCGTTACCGTGCCGGGTACTGGAATGGTCGGGTTACCTGTCGCGGCGGCGCTGGGTGCGCTGGGGGGAAATGCCCGTGCTGGTTTAGAGGTACTGAAAGATGCGTCGCCCCAAGCAATCGCTGATGCGAAAGCGATGTTGAGCGCTGGCAAGGTTGCGGTGATGCTGCAGGAACCTTGCGAGGATATCCTCTTTTCCCGCGCGAAGGTTTACAGCGCTGAAGGATGGGCGTGCGTGACGATTGTGGGCGGTCATACCAACATCGTCCACATCGAGACCAATAAGGGTGTAGTGTTCACCACAGAACAGAATACTCAGGAAGAGGAGCTGGAGTCGCCGCTGGCGGTATTGTCTCACACCTCGCTGGAAGAGATTCTGGCGTTCGTGAACGCGGTACCGTTTGAGTCGATCCGCTTTATTCTTGATGCGGCAAAGCTGAACGGTGCGCTGTCTCAGGAAGGGCTGCGCGGTAACTGGGGCTTGCACATCGGAACCACGCTTGAGAAGCAGTGCGCGCGTGGCCTGCTGGCGAACGATCTCTCCACCTCTATTTTGATCCGTACCAGTGCGGCATCGGATGCGCGAATGGGCGGGGCGACGCTGCCGGCCATGAGCAACTCCGGATCCGGCAATCAGGGTATTACCGCGACAGTTCCGGTCATGGTGGTGGCCGAGCACTTTGGCGCGGATGAGGAGAAACTGGCGCGGGCGCTGATGTTGTCTCACCTGAGCGCTATTTACATCCATCATCAGCTTCCGCGTTTGTCTGCGCTATGCGCGGCAACTACGGCGGCGATGGGCGCAGCAGCGGGGATGGCATGGATCGTGGATGGCCGCTACAACACCATCGCGATGGCGATCAGCAGCATGATTGGCGACGTGAGCGGAATGATTTGCGATGGCGCTTCAAACAGCTGCGCGATGAAAGTCTCAACCAGCGCATCTGCGGCGTGGAAAGCGGTACTGATGGCACTGGATGATACTGCCGTAACCGGAAACGAAGGGATTGTGGCGCATAACGTGGAACAATCTATCGCTAACCTGTGTGCACTGGCGTGTCGGTCGATGCAGGAAACCGACAAGCAGATCATTGAGATCATGGCCAGTAAGGCGCATTAATCTCCAGGTCGGGTAAGGCGTTGCCGCCACCCGGCATAAGTCTAAGCCGCCTTTTCAGGCGGCTTCTTCGTCTTCCAGCCGTAGCTCGGCATCGGCCACAATCGCTTCCAGCTCTGTCAGCATTTCTTCATAGCCGAAGGCAACTGTTTCCTGTTTTTTCAGCTCAACCTGCGGCTGGCGTTTTTTTGATGATTTCTTGCTCAATAGTCGTACTCCATTGTTTTCCCTGACTATACGGGCAAATCTATCAGCAAAGCGCGCAGCGGGGTATCGGCGACTAACGTTATGTTAGTTTCGTCACGAATAAATGCCCCATCGCCACAGGTGAGCGCTTCTTTTTCGGCGCCAGACGTCACCGCATGGAATCTGCCGTGAATCGACTGTAAATAAGCGCGTGGCCCATGTAACTGAAAACTCAGCGATTCACCTTGCTGCAGTTCAACGTGGTGCACCCATACCTGTTGGCGCAGATGCAGGCTGCCTTGTTCACCGTCCGGCGAGGCCAGCAGCTGATGCTTACCGGTACCCAGCGTGGCTTTCTGTACGCAGGCGTTTTCACGCTGCGGGCAGGCGTCCAGCCAGAGCTGCATCCGCGTTAACGGTTTGTCTTTGCTGATATTGTGTTCGCTATAGCTAATCCCGGGCTGTGTCGCGAGCAGTAAAACTTCGCCTGCTTTGGCCTTGATATGGTTGCCTTCGCTGTCTCGGTACTCTGCTTCCCCTTCAAGGATCAGATTGACGATATCCACCTTCGGATAGGTCCGTGGCTGGAAAGAGGCCCCCGGTGCCAGAACTTCCTGGTTCAGAACACGCAGCGAGGCATAACCCAGCAGTTTAGGATCAAAATAGTGTCCAAAGGAGAAGGTATAACGGGCCTGCAGCCAGCCGTAGTCTGCTTGCCCGCATTGTTTGGCTGTACGGGTAGTAATCATAGTTCTTGACCTCTCTTTACTTCCTTTTATGTTAAATGGCTAGACGCTGCATTGTTAGCCAGATATTCTGCCTGGTATGTTCAAATTTCCTGAATGAGAACGAGATGGCTAAAGAAAGGGCTTTAACGCTTGAGGCGTTACGCGTCATGGACGCAATAGACAGGCGCGGCAGCTTTGCCGCCGCAGCAGACGAACTGGGGCGCGTGCCTTCCGCACTTAGCTATACCATGCAGAAGCTGGAGGAAGAGCTGGACGTAGTGCTGTTTGACCGTTCAGGCCACCGCACAAAATTCACTAACGTCGGGCGTATGCTGCTGGAGCGTGGGCGCGTACTGCTGGAAGCTGCGGATAAGCTGACTACTGATGCCGAAGCGTTGGCTCGCGGATGGGAAACGCATTTGACTATCGTTACCGAAGCACTGGTGCCAACGGCGGCGTTTTTCCCGCTGATCGACAGACTGGCCGGGAAGGCCAATACCCAGCTTTCCGTTATTACCGAAGTTCTGGCCGGGGCGTGGGAGCGTCTTGAGCAGGGGCGGGCGGATATCGTGATTGCGCCGGATATGCATTTTCGCTCATCTTCCGAAATCAACTCGCGCAAGCTGTACTCACTGATGAACGTGTATGTGGCAGCACCGGATCATCCTATCCATCAGGAGCCGGAACCGTTATCGGAAGTCACCCGTGTGAAATACCGTGGGATCGCTGTGGCGGATACCGCCCGTGAACGTCCGGTGCTGACCGTTCAACTGCTGGATAAACAGCCGCGTCTGACGGTGAGTACGATAGAAGATAAACGTCAGGCGCTGCTGGCCGGATTGGGCGTAGCGACAATGCCGTACCCGCTGGTGGAAGAGGATATTGCAGCTGGTCGACTGCGGGTCGTTAGTCCGGAATCGACAAGCGAGATAGATATTATTATGGCCTGGCGTCGTGACAGCATGGGCGAGGCGAAATCCTGGTGTCTGCGAGAAATTCCCAAGCTGTTTGCGGGTAAATAAGAAATACGCCCCTCCAACGGAAGGGGCGTATTTAAATTCAGGATAACTGTTTGGGGTCAGCGCCGAAGCGGTTACTCCCCGGAGTGCCGTTTTGACAGTTGAAAATAATGATGATTAACCAGCCGACGATCGGGATCAATAGCACCAGCAGCCACCAGGCTGAACGATCGGTGTCATGCAAACGCCGGAACTGTACCGCCCACCACGGGATAAAGACCAGAACCCCGTAAATCGTCGTTAATATGCCTTCTCCTCCGGCGCGTTCCCAGCCAAGCATTCTGTCCAGAATGCCCAGCACGAACGTGAAGATGATGTTGACCAGCACAAACATCCAGTATTCTTTACGACGCGCGCGGCCACCAAACCCAAAGTAGTTCTTTAATACGTTTAAATACCAATCCATTTTTGCCTCGTTCTGCGTTCAATTACTTGTTTTTAAAGCAATCAAATTAAGAATAGCTGCGAATGGAATGCTGGTAAATATTTGTGTTGTTAATTATTTGGCCTCCAAACGGGCAATGCCGATCAGTTAAGCATGTATGGTGAACATGTGATTCTTGCTCAGGGTTCCGTTCACCTCATGTGCGTTGCTTCTCTGATATCTTTATACCCGTGAACGGGCAAGGGAGGCTCACCGCCGCCTCCCTTGCAACCCAGGCTCCCGGCGGGAAAATCGTCGCTGCGCGATGTATTCGTCTTATTCCGTCTGCCTGTCGGGTCGGGGCCGAGCCTGCGTCCATGCAGGCCGTCCCCTCTGCCCGCATCCCTGCGGGCAGCCCCGGTCAGCCGTCAACGCCTCATCGATTTTCAGCCGGACCGGGGTCATCGCTGTAATGCTCTGACTTCCAGTTAAATCTGATTTGCTGTTCAGATATATTCAAAAAAAACGCAGATGGTCAGGTGTGGGCTGGTCCGGCTGAAAATTGCCGACGTGTTTCCGTAAGGCCGGGAGAACCCGCATGGATGCGGGTTCAGGGCGCGTTTTACAGGGACGTTTCCTCGCGCCCGACCCGGTAGCCTGGAGGAATAAGCGGAGGCCAGTGTAAATCAGGCGAAACGCTCGTCACGCCCTTGAGGTTCGCTGAGATCCTGCCACGGGCCGATTGAAATAATACCGGTCGGGTTGATTGTTTTGTGGCTACGGAAGTAGTGATGACGGATATGGTCAAAGTTGACGGTCTCCGCAATGCCCGGCATCTGGTAGATATCGCGCAGAAAACCGTACAGATTCAGGTAATCACTGATGCGGTGTTTGTCGCACTTGAAGTGGGTGACATAAACCGGATCAAAGCGCACCAGCGTGGTCCACAGGCGAATATCGGCCTCAGTTAGCTGGTCACCGGTCAGGAAGCGATGCTGACCCAGGATCTGCTCCAGTCGTGCCAGAGATTGAAAGACTTTTTCCACGGCATCGTCGTAGGCTTCCTGGCTGGTGGCAAATCCCGCTTTATACACGCCGTTATTGACGTTGTCATAAATCCAGCCGTTCAGCTCGTCGATTTTGCTTTGCAGGGCAGGTGGATAGTAATCCCCGGCTTTCGCACCCAGCGCATCAAACGCAGTGTTAAACATGCGGATGATTTCTGCAGATTCGTTGCTGACAATAGTGTGGTTTTTTTTGTCCCACAGTACCGGAACGGTCACCCGACCGCTGTAGTGAGGATCGGCGTGTAAATAGAGCTGATAAAGAAATTCGTGCTGATACAGGGTATCGCCGGTTGCCGCTGGGAAGTTGTCGTCAAAGGTCCAGCCGTTTTCCAGCATTAGCGGATGCACAACGGAAACGGAAATAAACGGTTCCAGCCCTTTAAGTTTACGCAAAATCAATGTGCGATGCGCCCACGGACAGGCCAGAGAAACGTACAGATGATAACGGTCTTTTTCGGCAGCAAAGCCACCTTCACCGGTCTGGCCAGGCGTGCCATCTGCGGTGAGCCAGTTACGGAAAGCCGATGCAGAACGTTGAAATTTCCCACCGGTTGATTTGGTGTCGTACCAAGTGTCATGCCAGACGCCGTCAATCAGTTGTCCCATGATTTTCGTCTCCTCAGATAGCAAAAGCGAGGAGATATCTCCTCGCTTTTTGATGTGTTCAGTATAGTTTGCTTACCACTTTTTATTCAGTACGCGGTCAATACTGAATGCGCCCGGACCGGTGATAGCCAGCAGCAGGAAGCCGCCTGCGATGGTCAGGTTTTTCATAAACATCAGAGAGTTCACACCTTCCGCAAAGTTACTGTGGAAGAGGAACGCCGTCAGCAGCGTGAAGCCTGCGGTGAACAGCGCGGTAGTACGGGTCAGGAAACCGAACAGAATTGCCAGACCGCCGCCAAACTCAAGCAGAATCACCAGCGGCAGCATAAATCCTGGGACGCCCATGGCTTCCATGTACTGTTGGGTACCTGCATATCCGGTGATTTTTCCCCAACCTGCGGTAATAAACAGGATTGGCATCAGAATGCGCGCTACCAGTACACCAACATCTTCTAATTTCTTCATCATACTCTCCAGGAAACCACTCAGGCGGCTTATTGTGTTTTTTGTGCAACGACGCTGCTGAGCGCGTCGTTGCTGTCGATGAAGAGAATAATAAACGTGGCTAATGAGAATTGTTAGCAAGGAAAACTGTCAGTATTTTTCAAAAATTTTGAGGTTGGGAGTAGGGAAGGGATTAGCCGCGCAGTTGCTGCTGTCTGATGGTCGATTTCACCAGACGCCAGATGCTCCAGACGCTAAAGCCGCGTTTGGCCCAGCGGACCAGCAGATTTGGGTTACGGATGGTGCGAACCGCCATAATACTGCTCCCGACTAACACCCAGCCGCGCAGGTTCAACAGCGTCTTCCAGCCACGATCGTAGACCTCGGTGGCTTCCAGCCAGTCGCGGCGAGTAGCAGACAGATCCAGCCGTTGCTGCTGGATCTGTCCAAGCAGTTGCGCCTTACGTTGTTGACGTTCGACTTTACTGCTCATTATGCGTCATCCTCCAGAGCCCGCCTGTCGTTCGCGAGTTCATTGCGCGTATGGCGTAGCAGCGTTGTTTTACGCGCTTTACGCAGCGTCCATATCCCGCCAATCAGCGCTAACAGCAACAGCACTACGGTGGTGGCAATCATGGCGTTCAGGCGGTATTGAGGGTCAATGGCCCAGATGATAAGTACCATCAGGCTCATCAGGCCAAACGCCGCGAACAGCATAGTCAGCCCAAGCATCAGCAGGATCTGGATGAGGTTGGCTTTTTCCTCTTCCAGCTCAACGACGGCCAGCCGCAGCCGCGTCTCTACGATCTCAACGAGAATCGTCAGGATCCGCTGTCCAATACCCAGTACGCCTTTGCCTGGACCTTGTGCGTGTTGAGAATCAGCCATTGTTAACGGCGCGACAGCAGTACACCAAGCACCACACCGACTGCAGCGCCAATGCCGACGCCTGTCCATGGGTTTTCGCGCACGTAGTTATCGGCTTTAGCCGCGGCCTCACGGGTCTGTTTGGCAATCACATCGCTGGTTTCACTCAGACGATGGCGGCTCTCGCGCAGCGCATGTTCGGCTTTGCTGCGAATTTTACTCATCTCTTCCTTCGACTTATCGCCAGAAGAGCTAAGTACTTCTTCAAGCGTATCCGCAAGAGATTTCAGCTCAGCGCGCAGGTTTTCCGTAGCATTATCTTTCGACATAGTTTTCTCCAGTTGAGTGGCTAGTTACCGTACTTAGTAATCGCGGGTCTCGAGTTCTTTTAGCTCTTTCTGAGCTTCAGCAAGCTTGTGTTCGCGCTTTGCGACCTTATCCGCATCGCCTTTTTGCTTAGCTTCGGCTAAGTCACGTTGACGCTCGGCAATCTCATTTTTCTGCTCGGCGATTTTTTTCTGATGGTTGGCGCGCAGTTTGCTGTCAGTACAGTTTGCCCTGACTTCGCTCAGCGCTTTGTTCAGCCCATTGATGCGGCTCTGATTATTGTGTTTTTCGGCATAGCTAATCTCCCGCTGAATGTCTTGTTCTTTTTCCTGACAGAGGGTGTTGGCGTAGCTGCCGGCACTTAGAGCGAAAAGGCTAATTGCCAAAGCGATGCGGTATTTCATTCTTGAACCTTCCATTGTGATTCGACCTCGTCGTTTAGGGTCGATGCTCCAGAATAATAAAACGTTGGGTCATAAGCCCAGTTTATTAATCATAGGCGCTAAACGGTGAAATCACCAAAGTGAGTGATCTAATTCAGATTCCTGGAAATTAACCAAAGCGGTGTGGAGTATCACGTAAGCGGGATAACCACTGCACCGCCTGATTATCATCATCCTGCTGAGCAATAACGAAACCGTGCGGTAACGTTCGGTCCAGCACGACCTTTGCGGCTGCGCTCTGCGCGCTGGAATCAAAGGTAATCAGCAGTGCGTCATTTTGCGGAGTGATGCTTTTAAAACGAATGCCGTTGGCATCCAGGTGATGCCAGATAGAGAAGCCATCAGGCATGCTGGCTCCCTGGTTTACGGCACGAATGGCAAGCGTTGATTCCTGCTGGCGAATGACAGACCAGGTCAGGAGCAACGCGCCAATGAACAACATAAAAGTGGTGGACCAGGCAAGTCGTCGGAGCGTTATGCATGATTTCAGCATAATTTATCCTCGGTTCCCGTATTTCTTCTTCCAAAGAACAACCAGTGAACCTGCCAGACCAAACACCAGTAACACCACAGGAAGCAGCATCAGACAAGACATCAGCTGATCTTCATACTTGAGAAACACCGGCGTTTTGCCCAGCAGATAACCAAGTGTTGTGAGAATCAAAACCCAAAGCAGTCCACTCATCCAGTTGAAGAACTGAAAGCGCGCATTGTTCAGGCCGGACAATCCTGCGATGGTCGGCAGTAATGTTCTGACAAACGCGATGAAGCGACCGACCAGCAGCGCAGACAAACCATGCTTATGGAACAGATGATGCGCGCGCTGATGGTAATGCGCGGGCAGATGAGATAGCCAGTTTTGTACTGTGCGGGTATTCCCCAGCCATCGCCCCTGGATATAGCTAAGCCAGCAACCCAGGCTGGCTGCGGTAGTGAGCAGCAGTACCGTTTGCGGGAAACCCATCGCGCCTTTGGCGATAAGTACGCCGACCAGCACCAGTAGACTGTCGCCAGGTAAAAAGGCCGCTGGCAGCAGTCCGTTTTCCAGAAACAAAATGGTAAATAGTACGAAATAGAGCATGCCAATCATGGAAGGATTGGCCAGCGTTTCAAAATCCTGAGCCCATAAAGCATTCAGTAATTGAGTCAGTAGTTCCATTCAATATTCCTGGAGAATCGGTTGTCGTCATGCCGGTTTTCTGGAGTTTGTAACGCCGCAATTTTATTGGTGTTTTTTACATGGATCGCGGTCTGACACAAATTCACGGCCTGAACTATTCCCTGTAAAGTTGTGAAGTAAGCAAGCTCTCAAACACAAAAATTCAAATAGCATCTAATTGTAACAAAGGTCAACGTTGTCCGTTATAGAAATTACGGTTGTTGAACTGTGATTTTGCTTATCGCAATGGAGGGAGGCGAGAGGATTTACACAGGCTGACACTTTATACCTAATGCTTACCAAGCAGGAGAAACAGGCGCTTTGTCGCGCCTGCATCGAAAAGATTGCTTATTTAGCGCTGTTAACTGCCGTATCGAGATGAACGACCGGATTTTCTGCAAAAAGATAACGATCGGCGTTGAACTCAAAATCATCGCTGGTCTCGTTGAACAACATGATTTTGGTATTCTCCAGGTGTTGCCACATCGCCAGTTTTGCCGCGTTCGGATCTTTACGGATCAGCGCTTTGAGAATTTGATCATGGTCATCACACCAGTTATCGACGGTACGTGCGTCGATATGTTCGTGCAGTTTTTTCCAGTACGGGTTGTGGCTGCGCTGGGTCCACATTTTTTCCACAATGGCGGCCAGCGCTGAGTTCTGCGTGGCTAGCGCGACCTGAATATGAAACTGCAGATCCCATTCGGAATCGCGGAAGCATTTTTCATTCCGCGCATGCTCTTGAATGTCCATCAGTTTCATGATGTCTTGCTTGGTAACCTGCGTAGCAGCAAATTCAGCGATATTGCTTTCAATCAACTGACGAGCCTGAAGCAGCTCGAAAGGACCATAATTGGCGAATTCAAGCGATTCGTCGGTGGCCTGCTGGTGACGGGCCTGGTTCGAAATGACATGAATGCCAGAACCTTTGCGCACTTCTACATAGCCCTCAACTTCGAGCATGATAATCGCTTCACGAACCACGGTACGGCTGACATTTTTTTCATCGGCGATAAAGCGTTCTGCGGGGAGTTTTTCACCCACCAGATAGACGCCCTGCTCAATGCGTTCTTTCAGATCAGCGGCAAGTTGTTGGTACAAACGTCGTGGTTCAGTGATTTCCATATGCGCTCCAGGCATGATACGGCAGACTCTATTTGTTATACCACTTTTACGATTACGGCTCCACTCGCGACGTCAAAAAAGCCGCCAGATAACTGGCGGCTTAGCATGGCAAAACCTTGTTAAATCTTGTCCGGTTAACTTTGCGCAGCGGGATCGCCAGTTTGCGACTCTGACTCTACCTCGCTGGCCGATTTGTTCTGCAATACTGTCCAGATGACTAACGCGCCGAGGAGGTCGAATACCGCCAGTACGGCAAACAGTGGGCTAAAGCCGATGGTGTCAGCCAGTGCGCCGACGACCAGCGCAAACAGCGTACTTGCAAGCCAGGCGGACATACCGGTCAGACCGTTCGCCGTTGCCACTTCATTACGACCAAACACGTCAGAAGAGAGTGTAATCAGCGCACCGGACAGCGCCTGGTGAGCAAAGCCACCGACGCACAGCAGGGCGATAGCAATGTATGGGCTGGTGAACAGACCAATCATCCCTGGGCCAATCATCAGCAATGCACCCATGGTGACGACCATTTTACGCGAAACGATCAGGTTAACGCCGAACCAGCGCTGGAACAGCGGCGGTAAGTAACCCCCAACGATACAGCCCAGGTCAGCAAACAGCATCGGCATCCAGGCAAACATCGCAATTTCTTTCAGGTTAAAGCCGTAGACTTTAAACATGAACAGCGGGATCCAGGCGTTGAAGGTCCCCCATGCCGGTTCTGCCAGGAAACGCGGCAGCGCGATGCCCCAGAACTGGCGGTTACGCAGGATCTGACCGAGCGACATTTTTTTCGAGGTCGCGTTTTTATGCTGTGATTCCTGACCATTCAGAATGTAATCACGTTCTTCATCAGACAGTTTTTTCTGGTCGCGCGGGTGTTTGTAGAACACAAGCCAGCACATCGCCCAGATGAAGCTCAGCGCACCGGAAATAATGAATGCCATCTGCCAGCTGTGCATGACGATGGCCCAGACCACCAGCGGTGGAGCAATCATCGCGCCGATAGAAGAGCCGACGTTAAAGTAACCTACGGCAATTGAACGCTCTTTTGCCGGGAACCATTCAGAACTGGCTTTCAGACCCGCAGGGATCATTGCGGCTTCAGCGGCACCTACCGCGCCACGCGCCAGCGCCAGTCCACCCCAACTGCCAGCCAGTGCGGTCGCACCACAGAAGACGGCCCACAGAACGGCGAACATCGCATAACCCACTTTTGTGCCGAGCACATCGAGCACGTAGCCGGCAACGGGTTGCATTACGGTGTAAGCAGCAGAATACGCTGCGATGATATAGGAATACTGTTGAGTGGAGATGTGTAACTCTTCCATCAGAGTTGGCGCAGCTGCCGCCACAGTGTTACGTGTCAGGTAACCCAGCACGGTGCCAAGTGTCACCAGTGCAATCATGTACCAACGTAACCCTTTAATTTTACGCATGTAAAACCTCATCGTTTTGTTATGTCCGCGAACGAGCGGTCATCTTCCAGTTCAGGGCGGAGGATGTTCTTTTACGAGGGGGGACCGAAAAAAAGCCGGTACACCCCGAACTTTGCCATGTCAATAATTGTGCTAATTCGGTTTCCGTACCGGTCAATCCGATGGATATCCATCGGTAATTTGCATTCCGTCGGCTTATGTATCGCGACGGCCAAAAGATAACTTGTCATACAGCTTTAAAAGGTGAGTGCCATCACAAAAGCGTGAATCTTCGTGTGGTCATTATTTCGATTCAGCAAAGCCAGAACTGGCGCGGCTTGACGCGTGATTTACCTCTTTGAGAGTAATTTTTTTGTCACCATTTGTTGATCTAACTCACGAAAATATCTTCAGTGTATGGAAATTGGTGTGATAACTTTGTCAACATCAAAACATAAGCAATCTGACGCACTCGTTGAGAGGAAGACGATAATGACCCCGTTTATGACTGAAGATTTCCTGCTGGACACCGAATTTGCCCGCCGTCTGTACCATGATTACGCCAAAGACCAGCCGATCTTCGATTACCACTGCCATTTACCACCGCAACAAATCGCTGAAAACTACCGTTTTAATAACCTGTATGACATCTGGCTGAAGGGTGATCACTACAAATGGCGTGCGATGCGTACCAATGGCGTCGCTGAGCGCTTGTGTACCGGCGATGCGTCCGATCGCGAGAAGTTTGACGCATGGGCCGCCACGGTTCCGCACACCATCGGTAACCCGCTGTACCACTGGACCCACCTCGAATTACGTCGTCCGTTTGGTATTACAGGTAAGCTGCTGTCTCCGGCAACGGCTGACGAAATCTGGAACCAGTGCAACGAGCTGCTGGCGCAGGATAAATTCTCTGCGCGCGGAATCATGCAGCAGATGAATGTGAAAATGGTCGGCACTACCGATGATCCGATCGACTCTCTGGAGCACCATGCGGCCGTTGCTAAAGACGGAAGCTTTGATGTGAAAGTGCTGCCGAGCTGGCGTCCGGATAAAGCCTTTAACATTGAGCTGGCGACCTTTAATGACTACATGGCGAAGCTCGGTGAAGTGTCTGACACGGATATCCGCCGCTTCAGCGACCTGCAAGCTGCACTGACCAAACGTCTTGATCACTTCGCAGCTCACGGCTGTAAAGTCTCTGACCATGCGCTGGATGTGGTGCTGTTTGCCGAATCTAACGAATCTGAGCTGGATAGCATTCTGGCGCGTCGCCTGGCGGGTGAAACCCTGAGTGAACATGAAGTGGCGCAGTTCAAAACCGCCGTTCTGGTGTTCCTCGGCGCTGAATACGCCCGTCGCGAATGGGTACAGCAGTACCATATCGGCGCGCTGCGTAATAACAACCTGCGTCAGTTCAAACTGCTCGGCGCGGACGTCGGCTTCGACTCCATCAACGACCGTCCGATGGCGGAAGAGCTGTCCAAACTGCTGAGCAAGCAGAATGAACAAAACCTGCTGCCGAAAACCATTCTGTACTGTCTGAACCCGCGCGATAACGAAGTGCTTGGGACTATGATCGGTAACTTCCAGGGCGAAGGTATGCCGGGCAAAATGCAGTTCGGTTCCGGCTGGTGGTTCAACGATCAGAAAGACGGGATGGAACGTCAGATGACGCAGCTGGCCCAGCTCGGTTTGCTGAGCCGTTTCGTCGGTATGCTGACCGATAGCCGTAGCTTCCTGTCATACACCCGTCATGAATACTTCCGTCGCATTCTGTGTCAGATGATTGGCCGTTGGGTTGCTGCAGGTGAAGCACCGGCAGATATCCAGCTGCTGGGTGAAATGGTCAGAAATATTTGCTTCAACAATGCGCGCGATTATTTCGCCATTGAACTGAACTAAGGCCTGGGTGAAGGTATGCAATACATCAAGATCCATGCGCTGGATAACGTCGCGGTTGCGCTTGCTGATTTGGCTGAAGGAAACGAAGTCACCGTTGATGGGCAGGCGGTAATCCTGCGCCAGGCGGTCTCTCGTGGCCATAAATTCGCCTTATGCGATATTGCGAAAGGCGAAAACGTCATTAAATACGGTTTGCCAATTGGCCATATGCTGGTGGATGTTGCGGCGGGTGAGCATATTCATGCTCACAACACGCGTACCAATCTGAGCGACCTGGATACGTATCGCTACCAACCTGATTTTCAGGCGGAAGTTGCACAACCGGCGGATCGCGATGTGCAGATTTATCGACGCGCGAACGGTGACGTTGGGGTGCGCAACGAACTGTGGATCCTACCGACGGTAGGCTGCGTTAATGCCATGGCGCGCCAGATGCAGAACCGTTTTCTGAAAGAGACTAACGACGCCGAAGGAATCGACGGCGTGCATCTCTTCAGCCACACCTACGGCTGTTCACAGCTCGGCGACGACCACATTAATACTCGCACCATGCTGCAAAACATGGTGCGCCATCCGAATGCGGGTGCGGTGCTGGTGGTTGGTCTGGGCTGTGAAAACAATCAGGTGGATGCTTTCCGCGAAACCTTAGGCGAGTACGATCCTGATCGCGTTCACTTCATGGTCTGCCAGCATCAGGAAGACGAAGTGGAAGCGGGGATTGAACATCTTCACCAGCTGTACAACGTGATGCGTAACGATAAGCGTGAACCGGGTAAGCTGGGCGAGCTGAAGTTTGGTCTGGAATGCGGTGGCTCTGACGGCCTCTCCGGTATTACCGCCAACCCGATGCTGGGCCGTTTCTCCGACTACGTGATTGCTAACGGCGGAACTACAGTGCTGACCGAAGTACCGGAAATGTTCGGCGCCGAGCAGCTGCTGATGGACCACTGCCGCGATGAAGAAACGTTTGGCAAGCTGGTCACCATGGTTAATGACTTCAAGCAGTATTTCATTGCCCACGACCAGCCGATCTACGAGAACCCATCGCCGGGCAACAAAGCGGGCGGTATTACCACGCTGGAAGATAAATCTCTGGGCTGCACGCAAAAAGCAGGCTCCAGTCAGGTGGTGGACGTGCTGCGCTACGGCGAGCGTCTGAAAACCCACGGCCTGAACCTGCTGAGCGCACCGGGCAACGATGCCGTCGCCACCAGCGCGCTGGCGGGCGCGGGCTGTCATATGGTGTTGTTCAGTACCGGTCGCGGTACGCCGTACGGTGGTTTTGTACCGACGGTGAAAATTGCCACCAACAGCGAGCTGGCAGCGAAGAAAAAGCACTGGATCGATTTTGACGCTGGACAGTTGATCCACGGTAAAGCGATGCCTCAACTGCTGAGCGAGTTTGTCGATACGATCGTTGAGTTCGCCAACGGTAAGCAAACCTGCAACGAGCGCAACGATTTCCGGGAACTGGCTATCTTTAAAAGCGGCGTAACGTTGTAATTACCCTTCATCTTTTGCACCACAGCTGTGTTGGCTGCGTTCGCCCACCCCGGTCACTTACTCATGTAAGCTCTCGGGGATGTGCGAACTTGCCGCCTTGCTGTAGCACAAAATCTTTTGGGTAAGTTTGTTTATGGTGGAATCTAAAAACGGCGTTTCATAATATGGAGCGCCGTTTGTTTTTGCATTACCTGACAAGGATCATTCATGACCGCGTATTGGCTGGCCCAGGGCGTAGGTGTCATCGCCTTTCTGATCGGCATTACCACCTTTTTCAATCGCGATGAGCGCCGCTTCCGGCTGCAACTTGCTGTCTATAGCGCCACCATTGGCGTGCATTTTTTTCTGATGGGCGCCTGGCCCGCGGGAATGAGCGCAGAACTCAACACCATCCGCACACTTGTCTCAATGCATACCCGCAAACTGTGGGTGATGACCGTTTTTATTATCCTCACCCTGGTTCTCGGTCTGGCGAAATTACAGCATGCGATGGAGCTGTTACCGATAATTGGCACGCTGGCCAGCACCTGGGCGCTGTTTCGCTGCAAAGGGTTAACCGTGCGTTGCGTAATGTGGTGCGCAACCGCCTGTTGGGTTATCCATAATTTCTGGCTGGGATCGATTGGCGGGACGATGATCGAAGGGAGTTTTCTGGTGATGAATGGCCTGAACATTATTCGCTTCCGGCGGATGCAAAAACGCGGAATTGATCCGTTCAAAATTGAAAAAAGCGTACAAGAAAAGAGCCCCTCCGCCCGATAACGGAGGGGCGCAGGGATTAGCCGCGCAGGGCGTTGTTTGCCAGACGCTCGTCTTCAGCCTGGCAGGCTGCCGCGGTAAACAAGACATCTGTAGAAGAGTTCAGCGCCGTTTCACAGGAATCCTGCAATACGCCGATGATAAAGCCGACGGCAACTACCTGCATGGCGATATCATTCGGGATACCGAACATATTACACGCCAGTGGGATCAGCAGCAGAGATCCACCCGCCACGCCAGATGCGCCACAGGCGCAAAGCGAAGCCACCACGCTCAGTAATAGCGCCGTCGGTAAATCGACCGGAATACCCAGCGTGTTCACCGCCGCCAGCGTCAGCACGGTAATGGTGATCGCCGCACCCGCCATATTGATGGTGGCGCCCAGCGGGATAGATACCGAGTAGGTATCACGATCCAGATTCAGCTTCTCACATAGCGCCATATTCACCGGAATGTTGGCGGCAGAGCTGCGGGTAAAGAAAGCGTACACGCCGCTTTCGCGCAGACAGGCCAGCACCAGCGGATACGGGTTACGGCGAATTTTCCAGAAGACCAGCAGTGGGTTGACCACAAACGCCACCAGCAGCATACAGCCTACCAGCACGGTCAGCAGTTGAGCGTAGCCCCACAGCGTGGCAAAACCGGTGGTTGCCAGCGTGGATGAGACCAGACCAAAGATACCGATTGGCGCGAAACGAATCACCAGCTTTACCATAAAGGTGACGGCGTTGGACATATCATTGACCAGATTTTTGGTCGTTTCATTACCGTGGCGCAGTGCAAAGCCCAGACCAACGGCCCAGACCAGAATACCGATATAGTTAGCGTTAAGCAGGGCATCAATTGGGTTAGAAACCATGCTCATCAGCAGGCTACGCATTACTTCAACGATGCCGGACGGTGGCACAATATCGCTGGCGCTGCTGGAAAGATGCAGTGTTGATGGGAAAGCAAAGCTGAAGACAACGGCGGCTAATGCCGCTGAAAATGTTCCGAGCAGGTAAAGGAACAGAATGGGGCGGATATTGGTTTTTTGCCCGTGCTGGTGGTTGGCGATAGAGGCCATGACCAGCATCAGAACCAGAATTGGCGCGACAGCTTTTAATGCGCCGACGAACAGCGTACCCAGTAAACCAACGGCTTCTGCCGCAGGTTTTGACACCAGTGCCAGTAAAATCCCCAGTACCAAACCGATCAAAATTTGTTTAACCAGGCTCCCTTGCGCCAAACGCGAGAGTAGCCCCGATGAACGTTGCGTAGTCATGTAGTGATCCTTTCATTGTGTTGTTGCCTTACCTTTGTGCGTTCTGTTGACGCATCTTTCAGGATGGGGCAAATGTTTGCATGGCTGAGTATAAGGAAAGAACGGGGTTCTGGAAGCGAAATATACTGGATTCCGCGCTGAGATCATATTTTATAACCTTGAGTTAACATTTTTTTGACATGATAGACAAAAAGCCCGACGCACGCAGTGTGCTGTCGGGCTTTTCAGCTAGCAGATGAAACTTACTGTATTTGCTGCTTTTTATCGTGCTGGTGGTTGACCCATGCGTTAACAATCAGCGTCACAAACAGAATGCCAAATACCACGCCTAACGAGATAGCGATCGGGATATGGTAGAAATCGACGATCAGCATCTTAATACCGATAAACACCAGAATGACTGACAAGCCGTACTTCAGCATGGAGAAACGTTCTGCCACGCCCGCCAGCAGGAAGTACATCGCACGCAGCCCCAAAATAGCAAACAGGTTCGAGGTCAACACGATGAACGGGTCGGTGGTAACCGCAAAGATAGCCGGAATACTGTCGACGGCGAAAATCACGTCGCTCAGCTCAACCAGAATCAACACCAACATCAGCGGCGTGACAAACAGCAGACCGTTTTTACGCACGAAGAATTTTTCATCTTCGATGGTATCGGTCATGCGCAAATGGCCGCGCAGCCAGCGTACTAACGGTCTGTCGCCGATACCGGAGGCATCTTCTTTCGCCAGCGCCATCTTCACGCCGGTAAACAGCAGGAACGCGCCGAACACGTACAGCAGCCACTCAAACTGGGTGATAAGCCAGCTGCCGGCGAAGATCATGATCGTACGCAGAACAATTGCTCCCAGCACGCCATACACCAATACCCGGCGCTGCAACGCAGGCGGCACTGAGAAGTAGCTGAAGAGCATCAACCAGACAAAGACGTTATCTACTGCCAGCGATTTTTCGATCAGATAGCCGGTCAGGAACGCCAGTGCCTGTGGGTCGGCAACGGCGCGGCCCTGGGTTTCCGCCAGGTACCACCAGAAGGCGGCGTTAAACAGTAGCGACAGCGTTACCCAGACGATTGACCAGGCCGCAGCCTGTTTCATCGACATCGTATGTGCGCCACGACGACCCTGCAACAGCAGGTCGATGGCCAGCATAATTACCACTACGACAGCGAAGCCACCCCATAACAACGGTGTGCCGACAGTATTCATTGTATTTCCCCATGCATAAAAAAAACGGCCAACGCCGAATGACGTTAGCCGCTGCTTTTTATGCATAGACCTTGCCATTCGGCAAGGTCTCACTTACAACAACAAAGGAATACGATGGCGTATTCCTTTGTTATCGCCCGGTGACCGGATGTGGTTTTTCACACATCGTAATGACGATCAACCGACAACGAAGTTACTCCCCTTTGCGGGTTACAAAATATTACAGGCCATGCATTCAGTCAATGGCCTGCAACATTCCATTTACACACTTTTACGCAGTCAGCGAGGTTACCGTTTCGTCTGCAGGGAAAACCACGCCGGTCTGGCGGCGAATCTCCGTTTGCAGTTTAGCGGTGATACGGCTGACGGCCAGTGCCGGGTGATCCACTTCGCCGGATTCAACCAAATGGGCAAAAGCCTCTGCCTCATACAGCATAGTATTGATGTGTTGAGGCGTCGTCAGATCCTGCGTTTTTCCCCCGCGTGGAACGAAGCACACCTTTTGGCATTCGGAAATATGCTCGATGACCAGCGATCCCGACTCGCCCTGAATTTCACTGGCTAATACTGAATCGCTTACTTTTGAGTGCTGGAGCGTAACGCTGAAATCACCGTAATTCAGCACCACCACACCGTGGGCATCCACGCCGCTTTCCAGCAGGCTGGCGCTGGCCTGAACGCTCTGTGGTTCGCCCCACAGCGCAACCGCCGAGGCCAGGCAGTAAAAACCGATATCCATAATCGAGCCATTGGAGAACGCCGGATTAAACGTGTTCGGATTTTCACCATCCAGATAGCGCTGGTAACGCGAGGAGTACTGGCAGTAATTGATAAATGCCTTCCTGATTTTTCCAACTTTTGGGAGCGATTGCTGTAACAGCAGGAAGTTAGGCAGGCTGGCGGTTTTAAACGCTTCAAACAGCACGACCTGGTTTTCACGTGCGCAGGCGATAGCGGCTTCGGCTTGCGCCAGGTTGGAGGCCAGTGGCTTTTCGCAAATAACATGCTTTTTGTGCCGCAAAAACAGCTCGGTCTGCGGGAAGTGCAGGGAGTTTGGACTGGCGATGTAGACGGCGTCGATCGCCTCGCTTTGCGCCATCGCTTCCAGCGAAGTAAACAGATGCTCGACGGGATAATCGTTGGCGAAGGTCTGTGCCTGCTCAAGGCTACGAGAATAGACTGCGGTTAACTTATACTTGCCGGTTTCATGGGCGGCATCGACAAACTGGCGGGTGATCCAGTTTGTGCCAATTACTGCGAAACGTATCATAAAGGCCTTCAGGCTGCGAAAAGGGATTCTTTCGTCAATTTAGCATGCCCTGAAGACAAAGCCAGTGCGCGACTACGCAGTTTGCTTTAACGATTGTTGCGTTAACCACAGGCGGGTATCGAACTCCAGTTGGTGATACTGAGGCTCCATATGACAGCACAGCTGGTAAAACGCTTTGTCGTGTTCTTTTTCTTTCAGATGCGCCAGTTCATGAACGACAATCATACGCAAAAAGGGTTCGGGGGCATTGCGAAAAACGGTCGCCACGCGGATCTCCGCTTTAGCCTTGAGCTTTCCGCCCTGCACGCGAGATACGGCGGTATGCAGTCCCAGCGCATTCTTCAGAACGTGGATCTTGCTGTCATACATGACTTTATTCAGCGGCGGGGCGTTACGCAGAAACTGATTTTTCAGATCCTGAGTATATTGCCAGAGCGCTTTGTCGGTCGCGAAGTCATGCGTACCCGGATAGCGCTTCTCCAGCACTGCGCCCAGGCGTTGCTCAGCAATCAGCGTTCTCACCTGAGAAAGTAAATTCTCCGGATATCCTTGCAGATAGATCAACTGACTCATTAGTGCCCCATATAAAGTATAAAAAGTGTATACTCACGCACCCTTTTCAGGGATACGCCGAAATTTTACCATTCAGGAGGGCCGATGAGCCACATAGACAACGGTTTCCGTTCGCTGTCACTTAAACGTTTCCCGGAAACGGATGACGTTAACCCGCTGCTGGCGTGGGAAGCTGCAGATGAATATCTGCTGCAACAGCTGGACGATACCGAGATTAGCGGCCCGGTGCTGATCCTGAATGATACCTTCGGTGCGCTGGGCTGTGCGCTGGCGGAACATACGCCGTACAGCATTGGCGACTCCTATCTCAGCGAGCTTGCCACACGTGAGAACCTGCGTCACAACGATATTGCCGAGTCGAGCGTCAAGTTCCTCGACAGTACCGCTGACTATCCGCAGGCGCCGGGCGTGGTGCTGATTAAGCTGCCAAAAACCATGGCGCTGCTGGAGCAGCAACTGCGCGCCCTGCGTGAAGTGGTCACGCCTCAGACGCGTATCATCGCCGGTGCAAAAGCGCGTGATATCCACACCTCTACGCTGGAGCTGTTTGAGAAAGTGCTGGGACCAACCACCACCACGCTGGCATGGAAAAAGGCGCGCCTGATCAACGGCACCTTTACCAAACCGGCGCTGGCCGATACCGCCCAGACCCTGAGCTGGAAGCTGGAAGGCACCGACTGGACCATCCACAACCACGCCAACGTCTTCTCCCGTACCGGGCTGGACATCGGCGCACGTTTCTTTATGGAACATCTGCCGGAAAACCTGGAAGGCGAGATTGTCGATCTCGGCTGCGGTAACGGCGTGCTGGGCATGACGCTGCTGGCGAAGAACCCAGAAGCCAGCGTGGTGTTTGTTGATGAATCACCGATGGCGGTCGCTTCCAGCCGTCTGAACGTGGAAACCAACCTGCCGGACGCGCTGGATCGCAGCGAATTTATGATTAATAACGCGCTCTCCGGCGTAGAACCGTTCCGCTTCAACGCGGTGTTCTGCAACCCTCCGTTCCACCAGAAGCATGCGCTGACCGATAATATCGCCTGGGAGATGTTCCACCACGCCCGCCGCTGCCTGAAAATCAACGGTGAGCTGTACATTGTGGCTAACCGTCACCTCGACTACTTCCACAAGTTGAAGAAGATTTTCGGCAACTGCGTAACCATCGCCACCAATAATAAATTCGTGGTGCTAAAAGCGGTCAAAACCGGTCGCCGTCGTTAAGCCCTTGTGCCGGATAGCGGCTAACGCCTTATCCGGCCTACACGAGCTGCATCGTAGGCCTGATAAGCGTAGCGCCATCAGGCAAAGATGTGCGCAGTTGCCTTATCCGACCTACGGGATACAACGTGTTAAATCTCCAGCGCTAAGCGGGTCCCCTGCGCAATAGCGCGTCGGGCATCCAGTTCCATCGCCACATCGCAGCCGCCGATCAGATGCACCGTTTTACCTGCCGCGTGCAGCGGATCGACCAGTTCACGGCGTGGCTCTTGTCCGGCGCAAATCACCACGTTATCCACGTTAAAGATCACCGGTTCGCCGTTCAACACGACGTGTAACCCATCATCATCAATCTTCTGGTAGCTGACTGCCGGGATCATTTTCACGCCGCGTGAGAGCAGGGTGGCGCGATGGATCCAGCCCGTCGTTTTACCTAAACCTTGCCCCGGTTTGCTGGCTTTACGCTGCAACATCACTATCTGGCGCGGGCTGCGGGATAAGTGCGGACCTTCCGGGCGTAAGCCGCCAGGCTGTTGCAGGCTGGTGTCGATCCCCCATTCCACGCAGAACTCCGCAATGTTCTGGCTGGTGGCTTCACCGGGTTGACTCAGATACATGGCTGTATCGAAACCAATCCCGCCGCAGCCAACGATCGCTACGCGTTTGCCCACTGGCGTTTTATCGCGCAGGACGTCGAGATAGCTCAGCACTTTTGGATGTTCGATCCCCTCGATCGGCGGCATACGTGGCTCGATCCCGCTGGCAAGGATCACTTCGTCGAAAGTGTGCAGATCGTGTGCGCTGACAAAATGATTCAGCTTCAGGGTCACGCCAGTCACGTCGATCATCCGGCGGTAGTAGCGCAGGGTTTCATAGAATTCTTCTTTGCCGGGGATCTGTTTGGCGATATTAAACTGCCCGCCAATTTCGCCATGCGCGTCAAACAGCGTGACGTGATGTCCGCGTGCGGCGGCATTAATGGCGAAGGCGAGGCCCGCAGGACCCGCACCGACAACCGCCAGATTCTTCGGCACAGCTGCCGCAACGATCGGCATTTTGGTTTCATGGCATGCGCGCGGATTCACCAGGCAAGAGGTGACTTTGCCGACAAAGATCTGATCCAGACAGGCCTGGTTACAGCCGATACAGGTGTTAATCTCATCCGCTCGTCCGGTTTGCGCTTTTGACAGCAGTTCGGCATCGGCGAGGAACGGACGGGCCATCGACACCATATCGGCATCGCCACGGGCCAGAATGTCATCGGCGACCTGGGGATCGTTAATGCGGTTGGTGGTGACCAGTGGGATTGTCACATGCCCTTTCAGCTTACGCGTCACCCAACTAAACGCGCCGCGCGGTACCGGGGTCGCGATAGTGGGAATACGCGCCTCATGCCAGCCAATACCGGTGTTAATAATGGTGGCCCCGGCGGCTTCTATAGCCTGCGCCAGCTGGACGGTTTCGTCGAAGGTTCCGCCGTTTTCTACCAGATCGAGCATCGACAGGCGGAAGATAATTATAAAGTCATTACCGGCACGCTGACGTACCGCTCGCACCACCTCAACGGCAAAACGCATGCGGTTGGCATACTCACCACCCCATTGGTCATCGCGCTGGTTGGTACGCAGAGTCAGGAATTCGTTGATGAGATACCCTTCCGACCCCATCACTTCTACGCCATCGTAGCCCGCTTCCCGCGCCAGTTGGGCGCAATGGGCAAAATCTTCAATCAACTGCAGCACTTCATCGTGCGTCAGCTCATGTGGCGTAAAGCGGTTAATGGGGGCCTGAATAGCAGATGGGGCCACCAGATGCGGCTGGTAGCTGTAACGCCCGGTGTGCAGGATTTGCAGGGCGATTTTACCGCCTTCGTCATGCACGGCATCGGTAATGACGCGATGGTGTGCAAGCTGGCTGCTGTCGTTGAGCATCGCGCCGCCTTCCATCCCCACGCCGGAAAGCGCAGGCGCAATGCCTCCGCTCACAATTAACGCTACGCCGTGACGAGCGCGCTCGGCGTAGAACGCGGCCAGCCGTTCTGCACCGTCGGGATACTCCTCCAGCCCGGTATGCATTGAACCCATCAGCACGCGGTTTTTAAGCGTGGTGAAGCCTAAATCGAGCGGGGCGAACAGCGACGAATAGCTCATAAAGGTGTCCAGTATGTAAAATTATTGTTATGTGGTCGGATGAGTTCTAATTTAGCCGTCGCCGCGTAAAAGGGAAAAGGGGAATGCCGTGATTGTGATGGGATTCAAAAAAGAGGCTCTCCTTTTCAGGAGAGCCAATCGACGATTACTGCTGTTTTAGAAAATCGTTATACAGCATATAAAGATGTGCCGCGCTCCAGGAGAAGTTTGGCGCGCCCTGCTGTGCACCGGTCAATGGGTTATAGTTTTCCTGAATCGGACCATCTGCTGTAAGGCCTTTGGCGTGGCTGAAGAAGGTATCCGCCAGTTTTAACGCGTCATCGCGATAGCCATAACGCTCCATCCCTTTTAGCCCAAACCAGAACTGATCCACCCAGACGCGCCCGCGCCAGTAGATGTCCGCGCCGAAGGCGGGGTTGGTCAGCGCTGCAGTACCAAGTGGGACAAAGGTGTTGAACTCGTTGGGATCGAGCATCACCTTAACCACCGCATCCGCATGGGGCTGCGTTGCCGCCCCGTTAAACAGCGGCGACCAGCCTTCCGGCCCTTTGCCACGTTCGACGATTGGTTTACCCGCACAGCCGTTGGTCAACGGGGTATCTTCGATCCTCACGTCATAGAAGAATCGGGTGTCTGGGTCGAACATGCAGGTATTGATGTAATCCGCCAGTTTTTGCGCCAACTGGCGGTAGCGCTGCGCTTCTTTGTGTTTACCGAGCAGGGTCGCCATCTCCGCCAGATAATGGTTGTCGCTGTACATATAGCTGGCCTGATCGACCGATTCCTGCAGCAGCGAGTAACCCAGCAACTTACCGTCGTTACTGCGGTTTTCGGCAAATTTCACTACCCAGTCGCTGCGTTTCCCACCGTTAGCGACGTATTTATCCAGTTGCTCTTTGTCGATAAAACCAAAGACTGCCGCATCGTCACGCCCGGATTCCCAGGAAGCAGCAACCTGTGCTGGGATCTCGAGGCTGTCATACTGCCCTTTACTGGTGATGTTGGCGTAGTTTTTCAGTCCGGAAAGGGTTTCTTCCTTGTCGCCATTTTTCACCGTAAACAGCATTTCACCGCTGTCGGTATTGTGGGCTTTATCGCGGGTCGCGCCGTATTCCGGTACGCCGTTGCCGTTATGATCGCGGTTTCGCAGCCACCAGTCGTGATATGCAACCAGCTTTGGATACATCTCTTCGAGCCAGGCCTTATCCTTGGTGACGTTGTAGACTTCCATTACCGACCAGGCAGCCAGGCTTGGCTTGGTGTTACGCTCGTTCCAGTTGCCGCCGTCGCCGCCGCGCTCGGGGCTAAGGTTCCAGGCAATCAGGTCGGGAATGAATCCGGCGTCTTGCGGGCGAACGGGATCGCCGGGTTTAATCTGCCATGAAAAGACGGCGCGGATGTTCTCTTTGGCGATCTCCGGGTTAAAGTGCGCCATGGCGAAGGCCTGCTTCCAGGTATCCCACGGCCAGGTCTGGTTGCCGGAGAACCAACGGCCGGTAACCGACGGTGTCACGGTATTGTGTTTTACCGCACCGCCCGGCGAGCGCCAGTTACCGTTCAGCGTTTCGATCGCCTTCACCGCCACTCGGGTTTGTTCTGGCGTGGCGTCCGGGTTGTTTAAGCCTTTCTTGAGATAGTCGTCCCAGCGCTGCTGTGAGGCGAGCATGTAAGAAGAAGGACGCGCCAGAATATCGCGGATCTGCGGTTGCTCTTTTGCCACATCTTCGGCGGTAAGCAGATGAGACCAGGTGGTGTAAATCGTCGTCGAACCGTTGATATGGGTCTTCCCCGTGAAGCGATGACCATTAACCGTGGTTTTCATGGCGACAGATTTATGCACCTGATACTCCGACTCGCCGGAGGTGAGCAGATCCCAGGTTGAACGTACCTTGCCGAAGGTGACTTTCAGGCCGTCGTGCGTGGCGGTGATTTTGCGCTGATAGCCAGGGAACTCGCCATCAATGGTTTTATCCGACAGGGCTTTTCCCTCTTTTGCCTCCAGTTTTTCCAGCAGTTCGCCGTCCCACACCAGATCCAGCGGCGAGTTGCTGGTGATTTTGGTTTCCAGCAGCGAAGTGCGCGGACTGGCGAAGCGTAGCGTCATCTCTACCTGTACATCTTTTGATGACAATTTCTGTACCAGCGCCCCGGGAATGCTGTAAGCCTCGAGGGCAAAATCGACCTTTTTACCGTGCTGATACACCGTCAGCCGGTCAAAATTATTGGCCATAAAGTTGATGTACTCTTCGGTCAGCAGTGCGACGCCAGGAAAGCCGCCCATTGTTGCGGGGCCATCTGGCAACAGATGCCCGTGCCATGAGCCGAGGTCGAAAAAGGGATTAAAACGCTGGTGGTCGTCGTGATCGTAGTCATGCATGTAGTCCGGCGCACCGGTGCGATTAATGATGTTTTTGAAGTCATTAACGCTGGCGGCATGCGCAGAGACGTTCATCAGCAGGAGGCAGGCCAGCGGCGTAAGAAGAGGTTTGATATTCATGGGTTCCGGTCCTTGTTACCAATAGAAATATTGCATCAGGAAGATTTGGTCGCTCGGGTCACCAGATGCATTCTGCATATAGAACCGGCTGTCGAAGGCGGTAGCGAAACGTCCGCCGCCGTATTCATACCAGATACCGAACTGCATAAAGGACGTGGTTTCTTCCTCGGCGCGATCTGGTCGGTGTTTGGCGTAGCTATATGCGGTGGAGAGGTAAACGCCTTTTAGCGCTTCATACATCGCGCTGACCATATAGCCGGTCTCGGTGCCGGACACATCCAGCCCGTCGGCGCGACCTGTGTGGTGCCACGCGCGGGCGGCGAAGTTGGGCGAGAGGATGCCGGTCAGGAACAGCTGTCCGGTACCGTCCGTTATCTCCAGACCGTTCATCCAGGTTACGCCTTCAGTCAGGTCGTACTGGATGTAACCGTTCATCATGGCCGGATAGGTATATTTATCGTCGTAGCGATCGTATTTACCAAAGTGCAACCAGGCTTTGCTTTCATCGTGATGTCCGGCGGGTGTAGCGGTCACGCTATAGCGCAAAGGGCCGGTCAGGTTTTGCACCTTAATGGCGGTCATGATGTCTCGGGTATTCGGAATAACGTAGCCCAGGTCTGGCGTGAAATCCCCCCACCACTGCAGGTCATCCAGCGAGGAGTCCTGGCGCAGGCTGAGCATCACCTCTGTTCCTGCATCGGTACGGTAACCACCGTAAAAGCGGTTGATCCCGCCTTCGAATCCGCCCCAGCTATGGTCAGGAACCCAGGCATTGCCTTGATGGTCGGCCTGCACGGTCCAGCCCTCGCCGTAGATCAGACCAAACCATGAACCGTGTTTTATCTCCAGGCCACCTTCAATGTAAGTACCGTCGCTGTATTTATGCTTATCTTTTCCTTCTAAATCCATATATCCACCCATGCCCAATTCGCCATAAAAACGAAAAGAGGGGGAGGTTATAGCAGGTGTTTTCGTATCGTCGTGTTCAGCAGGGCGAACTTCTTCTGCACCCACAGAAGAGACGCAGAAAAAGGGCAGGGCAATAATTGCCCTGCAATAATGGCTAATGTTATTCATGCTTCGATCCTAAGCAAATAAAATATAATTTTTATTGTTATATACCCTTCATCCTTCAAGCTGCATGTGCGTTAGCTACGTTCGTTCACCCCAGTCACATAGTTATCTATGCTCCTGGGAATTCACTCACTTGCCGCCTTCATGCAACTCGAATTATTTTGGTTATAGCCTTGGAGAATATTGTTTATTGTTATTATGTTTTAGTCATTAATTGATATTTGAAGCGGGAGCAGCCTCAATAGCTTTTTCTTCTTTAGTTAGCCCTTTGATGTATTTACTGTATTTCCACCAGGCAAAACCGAGGAAAATAACAATCCCACCGACGTTATAGAAAATAATGGTTATGATATTTCCGCCGCTCGGGAAGGTAGAGGCAATAAATCCGATAGTGAACAGGACGATCAGCATTGATACCACAATAATGCCGGTTTTTTGCGAACCCATACGGAAGTCGCGCGGTAAGTGGTCCAGTTTTGCGCGCAGATTCAGGTAGGCCAGCATAATAAACAGCGGCGGCAGCATCGATGCGGCGGCGGTCATGTTGATGATGGTGTTCATTAAGTCTTGCACGGTATTGGAACCGAGCGTTGGGATAATCATCAGCGGAATAACGATCAGAAACTGGATCCACGCTGCGCGGGCCGGTACGCCGTTTTCATTCAGTTCGACGGTTTTTTTACCGAAAATACCCGCCGGAATTTCAGAGAAGAAGATCTTCACCGGCGTTGCGGTCCACATCAGCAGAGAGCCGAACATCGCGGTAAAGGAGACCAGGCCGACAAAGCGGTTAACGATGAGTTCCGGCAGACCAAAGTATGCCGCCAGACCGTGGAATACCTGCACCGATCCACCGGTAAACTTCAGCTCTTTGCTGCTGACGAAGACGTTGATCAGCACCGAGGAGATGGAATAAAGCACGCCGATAAAAATCCCGGCAATGATAATGACCTTCACGAACGATTTTGACCCGCCCTTGACGTCGTTGACATATACCGCCACGGACTCCGCGCCGCCTGCCGCCATGAATATCCAGGTGGTAATACCGAGGAACGCCCAGTTAAAATTCGGGATCATTGCATCAACGGTGATGGGGTCAGCAGGCTGCACGCCGCCCACCAACGCAGTACCCGCCAGTAAAATGTAAGACAGCGTCAGCAGCAGCATTAACGTGGAGGTGACGGAGGTAATCGGCCCCAGCATTTTTGCGCCGTTGGTCGAAACCCAGGTCGAGAAGGCAAACAGCACCATACTTAACACGGTTGTGGCGAACGGCGTCAGAATGTATTCGTAGCCTAAAAATGCGTACGAGGCATAGGCGATAACGCGCGGGAGTAACGAGGTAAAAAAGAACAGGTTAACGAACCAGTAGGTGTAGGCGGTAATAAAGGCCCAGCGCCCGCCCAGCGAGCTTTTCACCCATGCGTAGACACCGGCTTCGGAGTTTTTATTCAGCGAAACAAATTCGGCGATGATTAAGCAGAATGGAATAAAGTAGAAAATTGTCGCGAGGAAAAACATCGGTGCGGATGCCAGACCAAGCTCAATATTATTGTTGATAACGTTATTAAAACTATAAACCGCGGCAAAGGTGAGTGAAAGTAAGCCGAACTTGCCGATGGTATTACGTTTGGTATCAGACATAGCACATCTCCGATTCCTGATTATTATAGGGTACTGGCGGCGCAACGTCGGCGCCGCCTGTGTTTTTTATTTATTATGAAAATAACCATCTTCGATGGTGACTTTGAGTACGACTTTCTTCACTACGCTATTACAGATAAAACGATAGGCTTCATGGTTGTCACAAATAACCATTTGTCCTTCGTGCACTTCTACGGTTTTTCCGCAGCCTTTCAAATATTCGCGGTCGGTTTCATCGCGATAATATTCAACCACCTGGAGATCCTCTTTGGCGGCATACTCTATTTTTTGCTGTCCTTGCAGGTAGTAGTGGATCTCAAAATAACGACGATGGCCGGTAAACAGCGCATCGGTTGCAGAGTCCGTCTCTACACGGTAGCTCAGAGAATCACCGATAGAGTGAGCGACGCCTGGCTGAATATTGTCAATATTTTCAATGGCCTCGACGCAGCGTTGCCATTTCCGACCCGAAGCATAGCGTTGCTGGAACTGCTCTAAGTTGTCGATGATCCTCATTTTGTATTCTCGCTGTGCATATTCGTGGAAAAGAACCCGGTGCCAAAGGCACGGTTGGCGGTGGTTTGAGCGCCAGACTCACTGCCGGAAACCGGCAACAACGTGAAGCCGTAGCTGAATGACGTAAACCAGACGCGCCAGGAATCAAGTACCTCGCTTCCCCACGAGTTAGAACCTAAGCCCAGTAGCTGATGGTCCAGATTAAGGGTGATGTCATCGCTGTGCTGCAGCTCATTACAGTGCTGTGCGGCAAAGATATTTTCTGGCGTATAGCGCCAGGCGCTCAGGTTGACAGGGCGCTGCGGAATCACTAGCAAACCGTTACCGTGACGATTGGTTAGCGTTGCCCAACGCACGTCCTGACGATTGCCGTTGTTTTGCGGGAACGGATAATTCTCGAACATCTCATCCACGCTGCTGCGCCAAATGTCGATGATGTTGGCCTGCTGACTATCGGCATAGTTTTCACCAGGACCACGTCCGTACCAGGCCACCTGTCCCAAATCACCGCTGATGCCCATCGTGAAGCCGATGCACGGAATAATGTCCCGGTACTCGCCGTAAGGCTGGCCGGAAAGCTCCACATTCAACTGACCGTCTGCGGCAATCCGCCAGCGATAGGTGCAGCGCATACCGAAATCAAATACCGGCGGGGCGATAATCGTTTGGCTGGTGATGAGCAGCGCATCTTCGGTTTGCTCAAAGGTAAAGTCGCGCAGATGCTCCTGCATTATCTGTATATGATTTGGCTGCCAGAGGCCTTCGAACTCTTGCTTGTGGTTATCTATGGTTGGTTTGAAGAAATTAATCTTCGGCTCGCGGGTAATCAGCTCTTCACCATTGACGTTCCAGCTAATGGGTTTACCGGTCAGCTTTGAGAACGTCAGATGGAAGTTATAACCGCGAACGGTGCAGCTCTGGCGGTTCTCTTCCAGCGTCAAAGGGGTGGCGTTTTGCAGACTGAACGGTACGGCAGTCGCCGTTCTGGCTTTCAGCGGGAACTGATAAGTCGCGATGTGATGCCCGGCTTCGCTGTATAACGTGCGGGAATCTTTCGTCACGGTGACGTTGAGGAACGTCTCGCGCGCATCCAGCTCCGGCAGCGTGCATTGCAGCAGCGTATCGCTGTTGGGAGGAACGTCGCGCAGTTTTATCTGCTGAGCAGAGAGCGTATCTCCTTCGGCGCGAACCTCAATATGCAAGGTGTAGTCGTCAAGCGTGGTAAACCACAGTTTGTTTTCTACCCGCAGCTCGCCGCGAGCCAGATCCTGCGCGCGCACTTTCACTGGTGCAATTACCTGCTTGTACTCTTGCAGACCCGGGCCTGGGGTTTGATCGGAATAAATCAGGCCATCAAGGCAGAAGTTGTAGTTGTTCGGGTAGTCGCCGTAGTCACCGCCATAGTTGTACCAGACGTTACCGTCGTTATCTTTGGCCTGAATCCCGTGATCGCACCACTCCCAGACATAGTGTCCCTGAATGCAATCATGCTGATAGAAGACGTTCTGATATTCCGTTAGCCCGCCGGGGCCGTTGCCCATTGCGTGAGCATATTCGCAGATGATGCGCGGTTTAGGATGTGGGTATTCACCAAACTCATTCATCAACGGTACGCGGGTGTACATGGTGGAAATGATATCCACCACTTCGGCGTCACGATCTTCTTCGTAGTGGATCAGACGCGTGTCATCCAGCGCTTTTGCCGCGTGGTACATGGCGCGAATATTACAGCCGTAGCCGGATTCATTGCCGAGCGACCAGATGACGATCGACGGGTGGTTTTTCTGCGCGTGGACATGGCGTACGATGCGCTCAACGTAGACATTTTCCCACAGCGGATCGTCGGTGATCCGGCTGATATCGCCGATATTAGCGAAGCCGTGAGATTCAACGTCGGTTTCGGCCATGACGAACAAACCGTAGATATCGCACAATTCATAGAAACGTGGATCGTTCGGGTAATGGGCGGTGCGTACGGAGTTGATGTTGTGCTGCTTCATTAACAGCAGATCTTTTTCTACGCGATCCATACCAACCGCGCGGCCCTTGAGATGATCGTTGTCATGACGGTTGACGCCATGCAACATGACATAGCGGTTATTGATGTAAAACAGACCGTTGCGAACGTTGATATCGCGGAATCCGACGCGCTGCGGCACAACCTCAAGGATGTTGCCGCTGGCATCTTTCAGGGTCATCACCAGATGATAGAGATACGGCGATTCCGCCGACCACTGCTGTGGTGCGCTGACCTTGAAATTGAACGCGGTGCGGGTGAGTTTATCCACTGTCAGAGCGTTAATCACGCCGCTATGCAGTGTCTGCTCACCGTCAAACAAAGTGTATTCGAGCGATGCCATCGTTGGCGTGGAGGCGATGTTTTCCAGCACGATGTCGCAGGAGAGGGTGGCATCGCGATAGTCATCATCGAAATCGGTACGAACGGTAAAATCCTGGATATGGGTCGCCTGTTTGCCGACCAGATAGACGTCGCGGAAAATTCCCGCTGACCACCACATATCCTGGTCTTCAACGTAGGTGGAATCAGCCCATTGCATGACGCGAACGCACAGCAGGTTGTCACCGGTTTTCACCACCGCGCTGATATCAAACTCGGCCGTCAGGCGACTGCCTTTGCTGAAGCCAACGTACTGACCATTCACGTAAACTTCGAAGTAGGTTTCTACGCCATCAAATTTAATCAGCGTCTGTTTGCCCTGCCAGCCTTCGCTGAGAGAGAAAATACGCTGGTAGGCTCCGGTGGGGTTATTGGTCGGCACGTAGGGGACATCAATCGGGAAAGGAAAACCTTCGTCGGTATACTGCAGCTTGCCGTGCCCTTCCATCTGCCACATACCGGGGACGGTGATGTTGCCCCAGTCGCTCATAAACTGCGATGTAAAGGCTTCCGGCACCTGCAGCGGATGCTCAAAGAACTGGAAATTCCACTGACCGCTCAGCAACTGAAAGAGGCTGCTGGTTTCGCGGGCAAACGAGCGAGCCTGCGCAACGGAGTCGTAAGAGAAAAAATATGCGCGTGGCGCCAGTCGATTTTCGTGGGTGAGCTGAATGTTTTCCCAGCGATTCATAAGGCCTCCCGGTGGAGAAAAATCGGAACCATTCATTTTAATGGTGAGTAAGTGTAATTGATGGTGATTTTAGTAAAAGTTTTACTAAAATATAGCGAGTGAGGTGATTTACTTTAACTGGATCACGAAAATAATTCGGGCGCAGAAAAAAATGCATGACAATGCGCGCCCGGCTTCAGCAGAAACCGGACGGATTAACGGGGGATTTTAGCGGGTGGTGCCGCGCAGTTTCAGCTTGCTGGGAACAAAAACCAGCAGGGGAAGTGCACGTCCGTCGCGGGCTTTCTCAAACAGCAGGTTGACGCCCTGACTGCCCATCATTTCTGAATGGATGCGTACGGTGGAAAGCGGAGGAAAGGTGAAGCGCGCCGTCGGGATATCATTAACGCTAATCAGCGAAATATCCTGCGGAATGTTCAGTCCACGCTCGTGAATGGCGCGCAGAACGCCAATAGCAATCGAGTCAGAAGCCACAAACAGGGCGCTGGGATAGTCGGCTTTCGCCAGCATTTTTTTGGCCAGTTCATAGCCTGATGAACTGGAGAAGCCGCCGCGATAAATATCCTGTTCTGAAACGACCTGCTGCAGGCGACCGTATTCGACAAACGCGGCTTCACGGATATCAGCCTTGCCAGGCTGATCTTCGCCGCCGATGAAGCCAATGCGGGTCACGCCCTGGGCGATGAAGTAGTCGATGCTCTCTTTACTGATGCGGGCCAGATCGATATCGACAGCGTCATATTCGCTGCCGGGTTCATGAAAATCGATAAAGCAGATGTTGTCGGTAAGCGCTGTTGCCGCCTCGCGCAGCGCAGGAGAAGGTTTGCCGACAATAAGAATGCCGGTAATGTTTTTGCTCTCCGGCAACCCACTGTGCTCATAGCAGTTGGTCAGTTCAATCCCCAGCTTCTCGCACTGGGTTTCAATCCCATGGCGGATCGCGAGATAGTAAGGATCGTTGATTTCCAAATCCTGCTGATAGCTGTAGAGCGCCAGAATATGCTGGGGGCCGAGTGCGCTGGTCTGGTTCTTACGGGCGCTGCTGGTTTTGTACTCCAGCTTTTCCGCGATCTCCAGAATGCGATGCTTGGTCTCTTCTTTTACATTCAGCGTGGGGTCATCGTTTAAAACCCGGGACACTGTCGCCAGGGACACGCCAGCTTCGATTGCGATGTCTTTAAGTGTTGCCATGTTTGCCTTTTCCCTGAGTTACCTGCGCATTGTAAATGAAGTGCTTATCTATTCATCTGTTTTCAGTAAAAAAAGCACGTTTAATTGACATGCTCGGGGTAAAACTGGGCTTGCAGAGTGTGATGGATACGTCATTTCCCCGCTTTTGAGAACAATGCCCGGAAAATAGTTTGCTAGTATTTAGTAAAATTTTACCAAAGGAGAAAACAATGGATACTGTCGCATTTGCTGATTTTGCCCGCATGGAAATACGTGTTGGAAAAATCGCACAGGTTAAGCGCCATGACAATGCCGATAAGCTGTATATCGTACAGGTTGATGTGGGAGAGCGAACGCTGCAAACCGTGACCAGCCTGGTGCCTTATTACAGCGAAGAGGAGCTGATGGGGAAAACGGTGGTGGTGCTGTGTAATCTGCAAAAGGCCAAAATGCGCGGTGAAACATCAGAGTGTATGCTGCTGTGCGCTGAGACTGACGATGGCAGCGAAAGCGTGCTGTTAACGCCAGAACGGGTGATGCCTGCAGGCGTGCGGATTGTTTAAATTGTGCTGATGCCGGATGGCGGCTACGCCTTATCCGGCCTACGTTTGCTCACGCAGGCCGGACAGACATCTGTTACATCTGCTCCACGCTCACCCGTAATGCTGCCAGGGCTTTGCGTGTTGATCGCAACACCAGATCGCATTGCTCGATCGTTAACGTTAGCGGCGGTTCGATGCGGATCGTCTTGGCATTGTTCAGCGTCCCGGCGACCAGTACCCGCTGGCGGAACATCTCACTGGCAAAGTTATAGCCGATTTCATTATCGACAAACTCAATCGCCATCAGCATGCCTTTGCCGCGTACATCATGTACCAGGTCCGGGTATTCCCGCGCAAGCTGACGGAAACCATCCAGCAACATATCGCCTTTCTGCTCCGCCTGAGCCGGTAAATTTTGCTCCAGCAGGACGTTAATGGTGGCCAGCGCAGCCGCACAAGCGAGCGGGTTGCCACCAAACGTGGTGGTATGCAGGAAAGGATTGTCGAACAGGACGGAGAACACCTCTTCGGTGGCAATGGTTGCGCCAATGGGCATCACGCCGCCGCCTAACGCTTTGGCAAGACACATAATGTCGGGCTGCACATTTTCGTGCTCACAGGCGAACATCTTGCCGGTACGCCCCATCCCGGTCTGCACTTCGTCAAGGATCATCAGTGCGCCGAACTCATCGCAAAGTTTACGAACAGCGGTTAAATAGCCTTGTGGCGGCAGGATCACCCCCCCTTCGCCCTGGATGGGTTCGAGGATCACGGCTGCGACATCGTCACCGGTCTTTTTACACTCGCTGAGCATGGTGCGCATCGCGTTAACATCGCCAAACGGCACATGACGGAAGCCCGGCAGCAGCGGCATAAAGGGTTTGCGGAAGGTAGATTTAGCCGTGGCGGACAGCGCGCCCAGTGATTTACCGTGGAATGCGCCGCTGGTGGCAATAAACGTAAATTTACCGCGCGGTGATTGATACGCTTTCGCCAGCTTCAGGGCGGCTTCAACCGACTCGGTCCCGCTGTTACAGAAGAAACTGTATTTCAGTTTACCGGGCGCCAGTGCGGCGAGAGTTTTTGCCAGCATGGCCCGCAGAGGGTCAAGTAACTCCTGGCTGTGCAGAGGTTGTTTCGCGAGTTGATTCTGTACGGCGGAAACCACGACTGGATTACGGTGCCCCACGTTGAAAATTCCAAAACCACCCAGGCAATCGACGAACTCCTGCCCCTGGGTGTCGACAAGCGTATTGAGGCTTCCCGCTTGCCACTCTACGGCTCCGTAATCCCCGCCTGCAGTTACAGATTTTCGATACTCTAAGAACCCCGGATTGACATGCTCCTTGAAGTACTCAATCACCTCTCGGTTTAACGATTTCATTTCCTCATGATCAAGCGTGCGCTTTTCGATGAGATTCAGTGCGTGTGCGCTGCAGGCCAGGGCCGATGCGCTGGAAGGTAACCTGTTCAAAATATGCTCCCGGAGCTCGCGTATCACATGATACTGATTTAAGTATTGCAGGGATTGCGCCATTCCGGCGCGCTTAGCAAAAATCGGGATAAACACCAGGAAACATCTTATTTACGCAACATTTAATGCCATTATTTAACATTTGCTGGCATTTTGCCCAAGTCAGGAGCCTGAAAACAGATCGAATAAACGCAAATTTGCTCTAAAAATGGGCAATATTTGCACTGTGACAGTGCGCTGGTAGAAGTAATATTGAATAGTTACTGGATGAAAGTATTTTAAATCAATGGATTAGAATGCGTACAGTTTTTGAGGTTTAATCGCAAATTGCGATCTAAATCAAATTTAACAACTAAAGATAAAAAAATTATCGCCGAAATAACATAAGCCGAAAGAGTTAACAACCAGATAACCTGCACAGGACGCAATCATGTCTTCTCATCCCTACGTTAGTCAGCAAAATACACCGCTGGATGATGATATCACCCTCATGTCGACCACCGATTTGCAAAGCTATATCACCCATGCGAACGACACCTTCGTTCAGGTCAGCGGCTATCAACTGAATGAGTTGCTCGAAAAGCCGCACAATCTGGTTCGTCATCCGGACATGCCAAAAGCGGCGTTTGCGGATATGTGGTACACCCTGAAGCAGGGCGAGCCATGGAGCGGGATTGTGAAAAACCGGCGTAAGAATGGCGATCACTACTGGGTGAGGGCCAATGCGGTGCCGATGGTGCGGGAAGGACGCGTGACCGGGTATATGTCGATTCGTACCCGGGCAACTGACGAGGAAATTGCAGCGGTAGAGCCTTTATATAAAGCGCTGAACGAAGGACGTTGCAACCGGCGTATCCATAAGGGGTTGGTGGTACGCAAAGGCTGGCTGGGTAGACTGCCGGCGATGCCGATTCGCTGGCGGGTACGCAGCGTGATGGCATTCATGTTTGTCCTGCTAGCGGTCGCATTGCAGCAAATGGGTGCTGAATGGCCGTTACTGTTGATGAGTGCATTGGTGATGCTTTTAGGAACGGCTATTTTCGAATGGCAGATTGTGCGTCCTATTGAGAATGTCACCCGTCAGGCGCTGAAAGTGGCGACCGGTGAGCGGAACAGCGTGTCGCATCTTAACCGCAGCGATGAACTGGGACTGATGCTGCGAGCAGTGGGCCAACTGGGATTAATGTGTCGCTGGCTTATTCATGATGTCTCCAGCCAGGTGAGTTGCGTGCGCAGCGACAGCGAAACGCTGGCAAAAGGTAGCGATGATTTAAATAAGCATACGCAGCAGACCGTTGAGAACGTGCAGGAAACGGTGACCACCATGAATCAGATGGCGGCATCGGTAAAACAAAACTCAGAGACCGCCGCGGCGGCTGATAAGCTCTCTATTGCCGCCAGCAGCGCGGCAACGCACGGCGGTGAGGCGATGGATACCGTCATCAAAACCATGGACGATATCGCCAACAGCACCCAGCGGATCGGCACCATTACCACGCTGATTAACGATATTGCCTTCCAGACCAACATTCTGGCTTTGAACGCTGCTGTTGAAGCCGCGCGGGCGGGCGAGCAGGGGAAAGGGTTCGCCGTGGTGGCGGGAGAAGTGCGTCATCTTGCCAGCCGCAGCGCCAGTGCGGCCAATGATATCCGCAAGCTGATTGATGCCAGCGCCGACAAAGTGCAGTCCGGATCCGACCAGGTTCACGCCGCAGGACGCACGATGGACGATATTGTGGCGCAGGTGCAAAACGTCACTCAGCTGATCGCCCAAATCAGCCACTCAACGCTGGAACAGTCGGATGGTCTTTCCAGCCTGACCCGCGCGGTGAATGAGCTGAGCAACATTACGCAGAAAAACGCCGAACTGGTTGAAGAGAGTGCGCAGATTTCCGCAATGGTGAAGCATCGCGCGGGTCGTCTGGAAGATGCGGTCACGGTGCTGCATTAATACTAATAATACAGGCGGAACGTCGGGCAAACGGGTTCCGCCTGCTGTGCAGATTAATCCAGCTGAGTAATATCCAGCGCAGCGCGATCGATAATACCGATGATTTTTTTGATCTGCGCATCGCTGGTATCACCATGATTAACGCGTAGATCCAACACGGCTTTGAAGTTTTCCAGCGCGCGTTTCATCTGTGGATTTTTGCGTAATTCAAAACCCACGCAGCGGGCTTTGATCCGTTCGTGGATATGTTCCAGATGCTCACGGTTTTCATCTAGCCATTGCTGGCCCTGAGTCGTGATCGCAATCTGTTTACGCCCACCTTCCTCGTCGCTGACGGTGATCAGTGCCTGATCCTGCAAGAAATCCAACGTCGGATAGATAACGCCCGGGCTCGGGGTATAGTTACCCTGAGTCAGGGTTTCAATCGCTTTTATCAGCTCATAGCCGTGGCTGGCGTCGCGGGTCAAGATATCCAGAATGACCAGGCGTAATTCTCCGTGACCGAAGAAGCGTTGGCGACGACCACCGCCGCCGCGACCGTGGCGGTGCCCGCAGCCGTGCTCGTGGTGGTGATCTTTGTTACAGCCTTCATGGCGATGTTCTTCACCTTTGCAGCAACCTGCATGGTGCTCGTTGTGGCGGCCTTCGTGGTGATGTCCTTCACCCTTGCAGCAGCCTTCGTGTTGGTGCTCTGTATTTTTGCAGCAACCTTCATGATGGTTTTGCATCATCGTCTCCTGATGTTGTTTAGATATATCTAATTTATATCTAAAAACTATTATTTTGCAAGTCTACAAATTATATGTTGTTTAAGTTTATGATTATTTAGTGTTTTTATTGGTTTTTGATAGCTGTTTAATCAGACGGTAACTATATCAAAAAAGTGCTTGCAATCTTCTTGATTAGCAATCATTATCATTTAAAAATGAATTTAGATATATCTTATTATTTTCACGAAGGCGAAAACATGACAAAAAACACCTCACGCTACCCGCAGCGCGTTCGCAATGAACTGCGTTTTCGGGAACTTACCGTCCTGCGCGTAGAGCGTATTAGTGCGGGCTTTCAGCGCATTGTACTGGGCGGGGACGCTCTGGACGGTTTTAGCTCACACGGCTTTGACGACCATACCAAGGTCTTTTTCCCTGAACCGGGCAGCCACTTTGTGCCGCCTGTCGTCACCGATGAAGGCATTGTCTGGGCTGACGGTGTGCGTCCGCTTTCCCGTGACTACACACCGTTGTATGACGAAGCGCGCCATGAGCTGGCGCTCGATTTCTATATTCATGATGGCGGCGTGGCGAGTACGTGGGCGATGAATGCCCGCGAGGGCGACAAACTGACAATCGGCGGGCCGCGCGGTTCTTTGGTGGTGCCAGAGGATTATGCGTATCAGGTTTATGTGTGCGATGAGTCGGGAATGCCCGCGCTACGCCGACGCCTGGAGTCGCTCAGCCGTTTAGCGGTACGTCCAAACGTCACGGCGCTGGTCAGCGTGCAGGATGCGGCGTACCAGGATTATCTTGCCCATCTCGACGGGTTTACTATTGAGTGGTTTATCGGCCATGACGCGCAGGCGGTGAATGAACGCTTATCGCGACTAACCGTGCCCGCAGATGATTATTACGTCTGGATCACTGGCGAAGGCAAGGTGGTAAAAAACCTGAGTGCTCGCTTTGAAACCGAGGCGTTTGACCCTCAACGGGTGCGTGCGGCAGCCTACTGGCATCAGCGTAAAGCGGCAGATTAATAATTAGATGGCGGAACGCCAAACGCCTGGCGGAAGGCATAGCTAAATGCCGCGGTGCTTGAATATCCTACGTCGAGCGCCACGGCGGTCACGCTTTTATTTTTTTTCAGCATTAATACGGATTCCAGAATACGCATTTTTTGTTTCCAGACGCTGAAAGGCAATCCGGTTTCTTTTTTGAAATGGCGTGAAAAGGTACGGGCAGACATACCCAGATGATGCGCCCAGTATTCAACTGAATGCTCCAGGGCGGGGGATTCTTGTATGGTTCGGCATACTTTGGTTAATTCGCGATCCTGCGGCCAGGGTAATACAAAGGCGACTTCCGGGAGTTGCAGAATAATATCGACCAGTACGCTAACCAGTTTGCCCTCTTTTGACTGGCTATCATAATGACCTGAAATTGAATTCGTGGCGTAATGAATAAACTCTCTGGCGAAATCACTGATAGCCACAACTTTGCATTCATTGATGCTCTCTTCAAGAAAGCCCGGTTTAATATCCAGATTTTCTAAATACACATCATCCAATGCCCAAACTGCATGCTCAGTATTATTGGGGATCCAGATGCCATAATGCGCCGGGATTATCCAGCACTTACCGGCAACATCAATGCGCATGCTGCCTTTGCGGGCGAAATGAAATTGCATAAAAGAGTGTGAATGCTGCGGTACATGGTGGTTGGCTTCCAGGACATAAGAGCGAAAGAATACATCCTGCGGCAGTTCGGTCATGGAGTTATCCGGGAAGGAGTTCCACTGTTTTTGCGCCAGAGTTTCCATAAATGAATCGTCAATACTCCCGATGATGTGTCCGCTGTTCGATAGATCTTGTCCGCGGATCATAATACATACACTCTTTTTTCCATAATAATCTTGCGTAATAATTTTTAGCCCACTTTTGGTAAATACCATGAACTCGCTTTGTTCAGATGCTGTCATCGTCAATGAAACAAATGATAACTGGACCCGAATGGGAAAAGAGCTGCTTTCACAAGCGGATATCAGAATTAATGGCTCACGCGCCTGGGACATTCAACTTCATCATACCGGTTTCTTTAAACGAGTATTGCAGCAAGGCTCATTAGGGCTTGGCGAAAGCTATATGGAAGGCTGGTGGGACTGCGAACGGCTCGATATTCTGTTCTGCAAAATCCTGAAAGCAAAACTCGACCAGCAGATGCCAGGTAATCTGAAAGATATTTTACGCATTGCCAGCGCGCGCCTGTTTAATTTTCAGTCACGTAGCCGTGCATGGATCGTCGGTAAAGAGCATTATGATATTGGTAACGATCTCTTTGCGCTGATGCTTGATCCGCATATGCAATATTCCTGCGGTTACTGGAAAGATGCAACCACATTAAACGATGCGCAAAATGCCAAATTAAAAATGATCTGCGAGAAGCTGCAGCTTAAACCGGGTATGCGTTTACTCGATATCGGTTGTGGCTGGGGCGGGCTGGCGGAATATGCGGCGCGTCATTATGGCGTAGCAGTAGAAGGCGTTACCATTTCCAAAGAGCAGCAGAAAATGGCGCAGCAGCGCTGTGAAGGGTTGGACGTTAACATTCTGCTGCAGGATTATCGCGATCTTAATAAACACTACGATCGCATTGTCTCCGTGGGGATGTTTGAACATGTCGGGCCGAAAAACTACGACACCTATTTCAGTATCGCCGACCGTTGTTTAAAACCAGACGGACTGTTCCTGCTGCATACCATTGGTAGCAATAAAAAAGGGATGAGCGTCGATCCGTGGATCAATAAATACATTTTCCCAAATGGCTGCTTACCGGCGATTTCCCATATTGCCGAGGCCAGCGAATCACGGTTTGTGATGGAAGACTGGCATAACTTCGGCAGCGATTACGATAAAACGCTGATGGCCTGGCATGAGCGCTTTAATCAGGCATGGCCGGAGCTGTCATCACGTTATTCCGCCACCTTCAGAAGAATGTTTAATTACTATTTATGCGCGTGCGCAGGGGCTTTCCGCGCCAGAGATATTGAGCTTTGGCAGGTGCTGTTTAGCCGCGGCGTAGAGGGCGGGATCCGCGTTTATCGTTAACGTCCGCCGGATGTCGGCGTTGCCTTATCCGGCCTACAAAGCTTTGCACTCGTAGGCCTGATAAGCGCAGCGCATCAGGCACTTATGGCTTATCCCAGCTCACTCTCTGCCAGCGCTTTAAACACCATCGCTACGGCGTGCGCGCCGGGGTCCATATTTCCGAGCAGGCTTTCGCTGCTGAGATACGATGCGCGACCGGCATTGGCTTTGCTCGACAAACAGGTTCGTTCGGCTCCCGCTTGCGCGGCGTCGAATGCGGCCTGCAGATTTTGCGGCTGCGTGAGCAGCGAAGTCAGGGCCGGTTGCAGCGCATCAATCATGGTGCGATCGCCTTCGTCTGCGCCGCCGTAGAACTTCATCTGCGCCAGTCCCGTATTCAGGGATTCGGCAACGCTAGCTCCCTGTTCCAGTTTCTGCCCCGCAGCGGTAAAGAAAATAGACATCAGCACACCGCTGGAACCACCCATCACTACGGTCAGACGTTCGCCAATCAGCGCGAACAGCGTGGCAAGGTTATCCAGCGGCAACTGCTGGCGATGCAACAGACTGGCAATTTCACGCGCGCCAGCGGCAAAGGTCGAACCGGTATCGCCATCGCCGACTTTGGCGTCCAGCGCATTAAGATGAGTCTCCAGATCGGAAAGGGTTGTGGTGACTAGTTCCACAATCCCGGCCACCAGGGCGTTCGCCGAAGGCTGGAATTCCACGCGTGCGCTACGCTGAGATGATGGTACACAACTGATTTCACGCGGCGGGACCGGCGTCGGCCAGTTGCTGGTTTCCACCTCGGTGAGTAACGCTTTTTCGATGCTCTCTTCCAGCACGATGGCCGTCAGTGAAAAGCCTTTCATATCCAGAGCGGTGACCAGTGAGGCCGGGCCAATCAGCCAGTCGATACGTGGGTGCAGCGGGCTGCTGGCCAGTTCGCGGGTAATGATGGCCATTTCGGCAACAGAAACGCCGCCAAGATTGTTAATCATCACCGCCAGACGGCCGGTTTCAGGCAGGGCTGCCATCAGTTTATCCACCATCAGGTTCACCACCTGCGCACTGTTCTGGGTGTCGATAACCGATGCGCCTGGTTCGCCGTGAATGCCCATGCCCAGTTCCGCGTGGCCCGGATGATGACGCGGGGCGGCGTCGGCTTCTTGCGGCAGATGACAGCTGGAAAGCGCAACGCCCAGGCTGAAGGTGTTATTGGCCGCGTACTGCGCTTCACGCAGGACGGTGGCGAGGTTGTAGCCGCGTTCGGCAAAATAGCCTGCGATTTTATGCACCAGGATGGTTCCCGCAATGCCGCGTGGGTGTTTGTTATCAGGCAGGGAGATGTCGTCGCCAACAATCAGCATTTCAACGTTGTAACCAAGGCGACGGGCTTTCTCGGCGGCGAGACCGAAATTAAGACGGTCACCGGTGTAATTTTTCACGATCAATAAACAGCCCGCCTCACCGGTTACCGCCTGGATGGCGGTCAGTACCGCATCCACGCTCGGGGAAGCGAAAACGTCGCCGCAAACCGCAGCGGTTAGCATACCTTTACCGATAAACCCAACGTGCGCGGGTTCGTGCCCTGAACCACCGCCGGAAATTACCGCCACGTTATTTTTGTTGAGGTCACGACGGACCACGATGCGAATGGCCGGATCGCTTTCCAGACGCGCCAGGTTATTCCACGGGCTGGCGATAATCGTACCGTCGATGACGTCGCTCACGAGATGGGTGCGTTGATTAAAAAAGAATTGAGACATAACGGCTCCTTGAGGTTGAGTGTAAGACAAACCCCCGGAAGCATGGTCATGGTACGGAGGCGATAGAGAGATTCTGGCGAAGTCAGCGCGGAAAAAAACAACGTTAAAATGAGTTTCATTACGGAACGTTGGTATTGTTTTTTGTTCCATAATGAAACTGAAAAGAACGAGGAACGATCACAATGCGAGCTCGCTCGACTTTTTTCTCTCGCGATGAATGCAGCTGATACGGCACTGTCGGCTTTTTTTTGCCGGTTTTTTGGCAAGTGAGTGGGTAAAAAAGAAAGTGAGATTCGTCTGTGCCGGAGATTTGGTGGCAAATGAGCGGATCGGGATCGCAAACCTTATCATTTTTGTGGATAAGCGTTCCAATATGGAACGTACTCCGTTTTTATCTGTTTCATATCAGAACAAAAAGACGAAAGATTTTTTTGTGCACGCCTCGCCATACAGTTATTGCATCGCTCCGGTACCTCCCGTTTTCGCCGTCTGCATCAGGCCAAACAGGTTAACGCCAGGGCTCACCATGTAAAAACATGTACTTATTTGAGGATGAAAGGAATGCTAAAAGTTATTCAATCTCCAGCCAAATATCTCCAGGGTCCTGACGCTTCCACCTTGTTTGGTCAATACGCTAAAAATCTGGCGGACAGCTTTTTTGTGATTGCGGATGACTTCGTGATGAAGCTGGCGGGAGAGAAAGTACTCAACGGCCTGCACAGCCACGACATTAGCTGCCATGCGGAACGCTTTAACGGTGAATGTAGCCATGTTGAAATTAATCGACTGATTGCCATTCTGAAACAGCACGGTTGTCGCGGCGTGGTTGGGATTGGCGGCGGGAAAACGCTGGATACCGCCAAAGCGATTGGTTACTACCAGAAGCTGCCGGTGGTGGTGATCCCGACTATCGCGTCTACCGATGCGCCAACCAGCGCGCTGTCCGTTATCTATACCGAAGCCGGTGAGTTTGAAGAGTATCTGATCTACCCGAAAAACCCGGATATGGTGGTGATGGACACTGCGATCATTGCCAAAGCGCCGGTACGTCTGCTGGTGGCCGGGATGGGCGATGCGCTCTCGACCTGGTTTGAAGCGAAAGCCTGTTATGACGCCAGAGCGACCAGCATGGCGGGCGGACAGTCCACCGTGGCGGCGCTGAGCCTGGCGCGCTTGTGCTATGATACCCTGCTGGCGGAAGGCGAGAAGGCACGCTTTGCTGCGCAGGCTGGCGTGGTGACCGATGCGCTGGAGCGTATTGTCGAAGCTAACACTTACCTCAGCGGCATCGGCTTTGAAAGCAGCGGTCTTGCAGGGGCGCATGCGATCCACAACGGCTTTACGATTCTGGAAGAGTGCCACCATTTGTACCACGGTGAAAAAGTCGCCTTTGGTACGCTGGCGCAACTGGTGCTGCAAAACAGCCCGATGGAAGAGATCGAAACCGTGCTGAATTTCTGTCAGAAAGTCGGCCTGCCGGTAACGTTAGCGGAAATGGGCGTGAAAGAAGACGTTGACGGCAAGATCATGGCCGTGGCGAAAGCGACCTGCGCAGAAGGTGAAACCATCCACAATATGCCGTTCCCGGTAACGCCTGAAAGCGTACATGCCGCTATCTTGACGGCAGATCTGCTGGGACAGCAGTGGCTGGCGCGTTAATCAGTCGTCGGTAGGTTTTTATCCGGCATCTTCTCCCCCTCTGACAGTTTCTGCCGGAGGGGTTGTCTATGGTTAAACAGCGGAAAGGGATATGACGGCGCACACGCATAGCATCGGGAAGGAAGTCTCTTCAGTCATTGCCCAGTCATGGCATCGTTGCAGCAAGTTTATGCAGCGGGAAACCTGGCAGGCGCCGCATCAGGCGCAGGGACTGACCTTTGAGTCGATTTGTCGTCGCAAGACGGCGTTGCTGACGATTGCTCAGGCTGCGCTGGAAGATGCCTGGGAGTTTATGGACGGCCGCCCGTGCGCGCTGCTGATTCTGGATGAATCAGCCTGTATTCTCAGCCGTTGCGGCGATCCGCAGACGGTAGAACAGCTGGCGGAGCTTGGGTTTCGTGACGGCAGCTACTGTGCAGAAAGCATCATTGGCAGTTGTGCCCTGTCGCTGGCGACGATGCCGGGCCAGCCGACAAAAACCTCTGGCGAGCAGCATTTTAAACAGGCGCTGCATCCGTGGTCGTTCTGCTCGACGCCGGTCTTCGATAACCATGGTCGACTGTTCGGCTCCATCTCGCTATGTTGTCTGGTGGAGCATGAGTGCGTTTCTGATTTATCCCTGACGCTGGCGATTGCCAGAGAAGTCGGCAACTCTTTGCTGACCGACAGCCTGCTGGCTGAATCCAACCGCCATCTGAACCAGATGTACGGGCTGCTGGAGAGTATGGATGATGGTGTGATGGCCTGGAACGAACAGGGCGTATTGCAGTTCATCAATGCGCGAGCGGCGCTGCTTTTGCATCTCGATGCGCAGGCCAGTCAGGGGAAAAACATTCACGATCTGCTCAATCTCCCCATGCTGCTGCGCCGGGCGATCAAACATGCCCGCGGTCTGAATCACGTCGAAGTTACCTTTGAAAGCCAGCATCAGTTTGTTGATGCCGTCATTACCCTGAAGCCGATTGTTGAGGAGCAGGGCAACAGCTTTATTCTGCTGCTGCATCCAGTGGAACAAATGCGCCAACTGATGACCAGCCAGCTCGGCAAGGTGAGCCACACCTTTGAGCAGATGTCGACTGACGATCCGGAAACCCGCCGCTTGATCCATTTTGGACGCCAGGCAGCGAGGGGGAGTTTCCCGATCCTGCTGTGTGGGGAAGAGGGTGTTGGTAAAGAACTGCTGAGTCAGGCCATTCACAATGAAAGCGAGCGCGCCAGCGGGCCGTATATCGCCGTGAACTGTCAGTTGTATGCCAACAGCGTACTGGGGCAGGATTTTATGGGCAGTGCGCCCACCGACGATGAAAATGGCCGGTTGAGCCGTCTTGAACTGGCGAACGGCGGCACGCTGTTTCTGGAAAAAATTGAATATCTGGCACCGGAGCTGCAATCCGCGCTGTTACAGGTGATCAAACAGGGGGTGTTAACCCGCCTGGATGCCCGTCGGCTGATTCCGGTGGATGTCAAAGTGATCGCCACCACCACGGTTGATCTCGCCAATCTGGTGGAGCAAAACCGCTTTAGCCGTCAGCTGTATTATGCGCTGCACTCTTTTGAGATAGTGATCCCACCGCTGCGGGCGCGGCGCAGTAGTATTCCCTCGCTGATTTATACGCGGCTGAATAGCCTGAAAAAACGCTTTTCATACAGTTTGAAGATCGACGACGACGCGCTGGCGCAACTGGTGGCCTATTCGTGGCCGGGCAATGACTTTGAGCTGAACAGCATTATCGAAAACATCGCCATCAGCAGTGATAACGGCCATATTCGGCTGAGCAATCTACCGGATTATTTGTTTGCCGAACGTCCAGGTCTGGAGACGGCGTCTTCACTGCTGCCTGCTAGTCTGACGTTTACCGCTATCGAAAAAGAGGCGATTATCCATGCTGCCCGCGTCACCAGCGGGCGCGTGCAGGAGATGTCGCAACTGTTGAATATCGGTCGCACTACCTTGTGGCGCAAGATGAAGCAGTACGACATTGATGCCAGCCAGTTTAAGCGCAAGCATCTGGACTAGTTTCTTCAATTCTCGCCATCGAGAACAGCGCGTCTGACAGTCGGTTGATATAACGCCTGGGTTCATCGCGTAACGTTAGCGATCTGCTCATCGCGATGAGGACCCGCTCCAGTCGGCGCGTCAGGGTTCGCGCAACGTGTAGCTGTGCCGATGCGAGATTTTTCCCCGGAATAACAAACTCTTTGAGCGGGCCGCTTTGCGCCATATTACGGTCAATAAGCTGCTCCAGCGCCTGAGTATCCTCTTCACCAATACGCTGTTGTAAGCGAGCGAGTCCTTTCTCATCGCTGGCGAGTTCCGCACCCAGAACAAACAGCATTTTCTGTATGGCGTGCAGATCCTGGCGTAGCCCGGCCTGACGCGTGCTGGCATAGCAGACGCCAAGTTGGGAAATCAGTTCATCCACCGTGCCATAGGCCTCAACGCGGATGTCGTCTTTGTCGATACGGCTGCCGCCAAACAGTGCGGTCGTGCCTTTATCGCCGGTTCGGGTGTAGATGCGGTACATTTATTTTATCTCGCTGAAGGGAAGCACTTTGACCAGTTGACCAGCATTAGCACCGAGGACGCGGAGCCGGGCTGCACCGGCGCGGATATGACCACGGATCAGCGCCCGATCCTCGGGCAACTGGGCGTGGGTTAACGCAATATCACCCGTGGCGTTAAGACCCAGACCGACACGTAGCGTTGAGCTTTTGGCCGCAAGTTTGCTCAATGCCAGTGCGCAGTCATGCTCGTCGCAACAGATTGCCCGGCAAGGGACGCCTTGCTCTTCCAGTCCCCAGCACAGCTCATCAAGCACGCGAGTATCCTGCCAGCGTGAGTGATAAAACAGATGTACGCCCGGTGATGAAAGTGACATTGCGCCCCCTGTACTATCAGAATGCCTGACGGAAGATCTCGGCAATTTCTTTCTCGTTCCCTTTGCGCGGGTTAGAGAAGGCGTTGCCGTCCTTCAGCGCCATTTCCGCCATGTACGGGAAATCGGCTTCTTTGACACCCAGATCGCGCAGATGCTGCGGAATGCCGATGTCAGCAGAGAGACGGGCAATGGCGTGAATAGCCAGTTCGGCGGCATCCATGGTGGAAAGTCCGTCAGTGTTTTCGCCCATAAACTCTGCAATGTCGGCAAATTTTTCCGGGTTAGCGATCAGGTTATAGCGCGCCACGTGCGGCAGCAGTACGGCATTCGCCACGCCGTGCGGCATGTCGTACAGACCGCCAAGCTGATGCGCCATCGCGTGAACGTAGCCGAGGTTGGCGTTGTTGAAAGCCATACCTGCCAGCAGGGAGGCGTAGGCCATGTTCTCGCGAGCTTTCAGGTTGCTGCCCAGCGCTACGGCCTGACGCAAGTTGCGTGCGATCAGGCGAATAGCCTGAATAGCGGCAGCGTCGGTGACCGGGTTGGCATCTTTGGAAATATAGGCTTCCACGGCGTGGGTCAGGGCGTCCATACCCGTCGCGGCGGTCAGCGGGGCGGGTTTGCCAAGCATCAGCAGCGGATCGTTAATGGAGACCGACGGCAGGTTACGCCAACTGACAATCACAAACTTCACTTTGGTCTTGGTATTGGTCAGCACGCAGTGGCGGGTGACTTCGCTGGCGGTACCGGCAGTGGTATTCACCGCAACGATCGGCGGCAGCGGGTTGGTCAGGGTTTCAATCCCGGCATAGCTGTAGAGATCGCCTTCGTGAGTTGCTGCGATACCGATGCCTTTACCGCAGTCATGCGGGCTACCGCCACCGACGGTAACGATGATATCGCAATGCTCTTTGCGAAAGACTTCCAGACCGTCACGCACGTTGGTGTCTTTGGGGTTAGGTTCAACGCTATCAAAAACCACCACGTCAATGCCCGCTTCACGTAAATGGGCGAGGGTTTTATCTACCGCGCCGTCTTTAATGGCCCGCAGACCTTTATCAGTAACCAGCAGCGCTTTTTTACCGCCTAACAGTTTGCAGCGTTCGCCGACAACGGAAATAGCATTGGGGCCAAAGAAGTTCACATTTGGCACCAGGTAATCAAACATACGATAGCTCATAATATACCTTCTTAGATTTAAATTATAATTCAGAGAAACAATTCAGTGCGGTTTCTGCTAATAATCTGTCTTGTTCCACGGTGCCGCCGCTAACGCCAACGGCACCAATTAATTTACCGTTTAATATGACAGGTAAACCGCCGCCGAAAATAACAATGCGCTGTTGGTTGGTAAGCTGCAAACCATATAGCGAAGCACCAGGTTGTACCGCATCGGTAATTTCATGGGTACCCTGGCGCAGGCAGCAGGCGGTATACGCTTTATTAAGAGAGATATCACAGCTGGTGACAAACGCATCGTCCATGCGTTGCATTAGCAGCGTATTCCCACCGCGATCCACCACGGAAAAGACCACCGGAACGCTGATCTCAAGCGCTTTAGCCTCAACGGCCTGCGCCATTTTTTTTGCAGCCGCCAGCGTAATGGTGGCAATTTGTTGGCTCTTATTCACAGTTTCTCCTGAAAATGTTGTAGGGCTGAGGTCACGAAACATATCGCGCAACAGCTATTTTTATCATTGGCTTTACCTTATTTTCTCGCCGCACGTTATTAAGTCAATAGGGCGAAAATTTCAAAGATATTAAATTCACCTTCCCGGTTTTGCGTTTATTGATAATGATCATTTAACCTCGTCACAATTCACGATGGATATTCCTGAATTGCGTTTCAATATGAAACGATGCGTTTTTATTAGGTACCAAATTGGAACGAAATTAATTTTATTTTTTTATTGTTCTGCTCATTTAGAGTTCGACCATTGCTGATGAAAGGCGAATGACGGGTGTTGTGTCCCCGGCAATGCGGCCCGGCGTCCCTATTTTTTATCTTTTGAGTCAATAAATCATGAGAAGATCAAAACGATTCGAAGTACTTGCGAAGCGGCCTGTAAATCAGGATGGGCTGATTGGCGAATGGCCTGAAGAGGGGCTGATCGCCATGGAAAGCCCCTACGATCCAGCGTCGTCGGTGAAGGTGGAAAATGGTCGTATTGTTGAGCTGGACGGTAAGAGCCGCGCCGAGTTCGACATGATCGACCGTTTCATTGCCGACTACGCCATTAACGTGGCTGAGGCCGAGCACGCCATGCAGCTCGACGCGCTGGAGATCGCCAGAATGCTGGTGGATATCCACGTCAGTCGGGAAGATATTATTGCCATTACCACTGCCATCACCCCGGCGAAAGCGGTGGAAGTGATGGCGCAAATGAACGTGGTGGAGATGATGATGGCGCTGCAAAAAATGCGTGCCAGACGCACGCCCTCCAACCAGTGCCACGTGACCAACCTGAAAGATAACCCGGTACAGATTGCCGCCGACGCTGCTGAAGCGGGGATCCGTGGCTTTTCCGAGCAGGAAACGACGGTTGGCATCGCCCGCTACGCGCCGTTTAACGCCCTGGCGCTGCTGGTGGGTTCCCAGTGCGGTCGTCCTGGTGTGCTGACGCAATGTTCTGTTGAAGAGGCCACGGAGCTGGAGCTGGGCATGCGTGGGCTAACCAGTTATGCCGAAACTGTGTCGGTGTATGGCACAGAATCGGTGTTTACCGACGGTGATGACACTCCGTGGTCCAAAGCGTTTCTCGCCTCGGCTTATGCATCGCGTGGCCTGAAGATGCGCTACACCTCCGGCACTGGCTCGGAAGCGCTGATGGGCTATTCCGAAAGTAAATCGATGCTATATCTGGAGTCGCGCTGCATTTTTATCACTAAAGGCGCGGGCGTACAGGGGCTGCAAAACGGTGCGGTCAGCTGCATCGGCATGACCGGCGCCGTGCCTTCGGGGATCCGCGCGGTGCTGGCGGAAAACCTGATTGCCTCAATGCTCGACCTTGAAGTGGCCTCCGCCAATGACCAGACCTTTTCTCACTCCGATATTCGCCGTACTGCCCGCACCCTGATGCAGATGCTGCCGGGTACCGACTTTATTTTCTCTGGTTACAGCGCGGTACCCAACTACGACAACATGTTTGCCGGGTCGAACTTCGACGCTGAAGACTTCGATGATTACAACATCCTGCAACGCGATCTGATGGTTGACGGCGGTCTGCGTCCGGTGACTGAAGAAGAAACCATCGCTATACGCAATAAGGCTGCACGCGCCATTCAGGCGGTGTTCCGCGAACTGGGCCTGCCGCTGATTAGCGATGAAGAAGTGGAAGCCGCTACTTATGCTCACGGCAGCAAAGATATGCCTGCGCGCAATGTAGTGGAGGATCTGGCGGCCGTGGAAGAGATGATGAAGCGTAATATCACCGGGCTGGATATCGTCGGCGCGTTGAGTTGCAGCGGTTTTGAAGATATCGCCAGCAATATCCTCAATATGCTGAGACAGCGTGTTACTGGTGATTACCTGCAAACGTCGGCCATTCTGGATCGCCAGTTCGACGTCGTCAGCGCCGTCAACGACATCAATGATTATCAGGGACCTGGTACCGGCTATCGCATCAGTGCCGAACGCTGGGCGGAAATTAAAAATATTGCGGGCGTGGTTCAGCCCGGCTCGATCGAATAAGGCGGAACACTGTGGAATGCACAACTGAACGTAAGCCGGTTTTCACCTTACAAGTGAGCGAAGGCGAGGCGGCTAACGCGGATGAACGCGTGGATGAAGTGGTGATTGGCGTCGGCCCGGCCTTTGGCAAGCACCAGCATAAAACCCTGATTGATATGCCTCACAACGCGATTCTGAAAGAGCTGGTTGCTGGCATCGAAGAAGAGGGATTACATGCGCGGGTAGTGAGGATCCTGCGCACCTCGGATGTTTCTTTTATGGCATGGGATGCGGCAAACCTCAGCGGCTCAGGCATCGGGATTGGCATCCAGTCGAAAGGAACCACGGTGATTCATCAGCGCGATCTGCTGCCGTTAAGCAACCTCGAGCTGTTCTCTCAGGCTCCGCTGCTGACGCTGGAAACCTATCGTCAGATTGGTAAAAACGCCGCGCGATATGCACGCAAAGAGTCGCCTTCGCCGGTGCCAGTGGTCAATGACCAGATGGTGCGCCCTAAATTTATGGCCAAGGCCGCGCTGTTTCATATCAAAGAAACCAAACACGTGGTGCAGGATGCTGCGCCTGTCACGTTGCATATTGCACTGGTAAGGGAATGACCATGAACGACAACATCATGACTGCGCAGGATTACCCATTAGCGACCCGCTGCCCGGAGAAAATCCAGACGCCTACCGGCAAGCCGCTAACCGACATTACTCTTGAGAATGTGCTGGCGGGCCGCGTAGGACCGCAGGATGTGCGTATTTCTCAGCAAACGCTGGAGTACCAGGCGCAGATTGCCGAGCAGATGCAGCGTCATGCCGTGGCGCGCAATTTTCGTCGTGCGGCAGAACTGATTGCGATTCCGGATGCCCGCATTCTGGAGATCTACAACGCGCTGCGACCGTTTCGTTCTTCTTTCGCCGAGTTGCAGGCCATTGCCGATGAACTGGAACACACATGGCATGCCACGGTGAACGCCGGGTTTGTCCGCGAATCGGCAGAGGTATATCAGCAGAGAAATAAGCTGCGTAAAGGCAGCCAGTGACGGAGGCAGCATGCCGTTAATTGCAGGGATCGATATCGGCAACGCCACCACCGAAGTGGCGTTGGCGCAGGATGGCCGGTTTATCGGCAGCGGGATTGTCGCCACGACCGGTATGAAAGGCACGCGGGATAATATCGCCGGGGTAGTCGCGTCCCTGCAGCAGGCGCTGAATAACACGCCGTGGTCGCTGCAGGACGTAGCAAAAATTTGCATCAACGAGGCCGCACCGGTGATTGGCGATGTGGCGATGGAAACCATCACTGAAACCATCATTACCGAATCGACGATGATTGGTCATAACCCGCAAACGCCCGGTGGCGTTGGCGTGGGCATGGGAACCACCATCGCCGTGGAGAAGTTGGCGGCGTTGAGCGAGGATCGATTTGCCCAGGGCTGGATCCCGTTGGTAGGTGAGGAGATGGATTTCCTTGAGGCGGTTTGGTTTATCAATGAAGCGCTGGATCGCGGCGTCAATGTGGTGGCGGCCATCCTGAAAAAAGATGATGGCGTGCTGGTGAATAATCGCCTGCATCGGCCAATGCCGGTGGTTGATGAAGTCACTCTGCTGGAGAAGGTACCGGAAGGTGTTCTGGCGGCGGTGGAAGTGGCGGCCCCAGGACAGGTGGTGCGGGTGCTGTCGAACCCTTACGGCATTGCGACCTTCTTTGCCCTGACGCCCGAGGAAACGCAAACTATCGTCCCCATCGCCAGAGCGCTGATTGGCAACCGTTCCGCCGTGGTGCTGAAAACCCCGCAGGGCGATGTGCAATCAAGAGTGATCCCGGCGGGTAAGATCTTTATCCGTGGTGAAAAGCGTGGCGGTGAAGCCGACGTAGCGCAAGGCGCGCAGGCCATTATGCAGGCGATGAGCGCCTGCGCGCCCGTG